>JBEHZB010000004.1:0-397623 GCA_048497855.1 Bacteroidota bacterium
ATGTGGTAGATATTTCTCATCCGCAATATGAAGAGCAATTGAATGTTGTAAATAAAACGCTGGCAGAATTAGGCGCTGCAGAAAAGCCAACCATCACTATTTTTAATAAGCTGGATAAATATGAGAAAGAAGTATTTGATCAGTGGCTGGAAGATGATGTGAAGAAAGAGATATTGGCCGATCTTAAACAACGCTGGCAGGAAGAAACAAAAGGCAATTGTGTTTTTGTATCAGCAACTGAACGAACTAACCTTGAGGGCTTACGGCAAACCGTATTGAATGCAGTAAGAGAAATGTACCGGGTGCGTTACCCTTATAAGGCAGAATTCTTTTATTAATTTACTAATGACACGAATTGAAGCGAATTACACTAATTATACAATCCGTGTAATTCGCTTAATTAGTGTAATTACCCTGCATTCATGAAACAATATACCTGGCATAAGATAGCTGACAGTGCAGAAGAGATCATCTTTACTGCAAACGGGTTAACGGAAATAACTGTCAATGGAAAAACCATTTGCCTTGCGAAGCATAATGAAACACTGCTGGCCTGCACTCAAAAATGTCCCCACGCAGGCGGTATTATGGCCGATGGCTACCTGGATGCTGTGGGTAATATCGTTTGTCCGCTGCACCGCTATAAATTCAGCTTGCAAAACGGGCGGAATGTAAGCGGCGAAGGCTATTTTTTAAAGACTTTTCCGGTGGAGATACGAAAAGAAGGCGTTTTTGTTGGTATGGTAGAAAATGGCCTGTTTAATTGGTTAAAATAAACCCCAATCATCTTCAAATTCATCTTTGATAAATGTTGCTACCCACTCCCGGAACAACAGCTTAAATTCTTCCATAACAGTCCTGATAAGCACTTCGTGGTGTTTTTCCGCTACATTCGTCATTGAGGAAAATATCACCTGGTCCATCAGTTGTTTGCAATTAGCTCTTATTATAGCAGCGTTTTCCATTTTTATGATATACAATGTATCACCGGCAGCACTTATTAATTTAGGAGCAACTATCGAGGCGTTCTGATAGATCAGTTCCTGGGTTGATATCGGGTCCTTTGTATCCGGAAGGGTATCGGTAAACACCATTACGAGCTCATATACTTCTCTCCATTTTTCATATAGTTTTTGGGCTATAGCTATGCTTTCTTTGTATTTCCAGTCTTCTCCATCGTCATTTTGCAGAAAAAATCTCTTTTGCCATTCCGGTAGCTTATAAATCATCTCGATCAATTTATTGCCAAAAATACATCGGGTAGCTGTAAAGCCCAAAGTGTTGCTAAATAAGGAGTTCCTGAAATTTCCCGATAGATAAAATAGTTTCGTTTATTTTTTTTCCAAAAGGCAAAAACCCTTATTTTTGCGTCCCCAAAAGGGGTAAACTCCTCCTTAGCTCAGTTGGTTAGAGCATCTGACTGTTAATCAGAGGGTCGCTGGTTCAAGTCCAGCAGGGGGAGCAAAATTGATAAGGGTTTCAAGCGATAAAAGCTTGAAACCCTTTTTCATTTGCACAGAATTTGCACAAGACATCTCCAAAACTGTCGATAATCTTGAAAGTTATCCATTCATGTTTTCAATTCCTATTTCTTCAATATTTATTACTTCCTGCCTGTTCAGTATCAGATCCGCGGCCTTTTGTGCCTGGCCAGCTGCAGCAATTAAGAAACGCTTATCCTTCTTAAAGACTCCAAGCCAATTGTCTAGGTACGCAACCGTGTTCTTGATCTCATTCGGCAAAATGCCCGAATACCGGCAGAGATAGGCACTGCCCATTTCGGCAATGAGTTCTTCCATCGCATAGCTTTCGGAGCCGAAGGGAACCATGTCGGTAAGGGTTTTTCTACCCAAACGTTTTTCCGCACCGGTACTGTGCACCAGTTCGTGAAAAAGAGTGCTGTAATAGCTCTCAACTTTCTTGAAGCTTCGCTTCTTTGGCATATTGATAAAGTCCTTATCAACGCTGTAAAAGGCACGTTGTTCCTTATGCACGATGGCAGGCGCATTCACCATATTGGCAACGACGATCTCGCATTCCAATAACGGCTCGAATTCTGCTGCATTAGTATCAAGCTGCGGGATTAGATGCTCAGGAACATCCCGGCATTGGTCTATGTTAAAGACCTTGTAATAGCGAAGCATGGGAACATGCTTTTGCTTCTCATCCGTTTCTGTTTCTTCTGGTGCCTTCTTCTGCACCGGCTTCCAGAATACGACGATATGGCCCTTCTCGTCTTTTTTGACCGAAGCACCAATACTTTTGATCTGATCCCAGGTCAGGAAGAAATTACGCTCATAGTTGAGCATGATGAGCAGCCATAAGTTAATACCGCGATACTGCCGCTTGCTTAAGAGGTTCATGGGAATACCGGCTTCGGCCCACGGCTTTTGCCAGGGCACCACGCCCTGTTCGAGCTGTGCAATGATCTGATCAGTTACTAACTGATACACATCGATCTTCGTCGATGACGTTTGTTGTGAATTCATAATTCAATGGTTTTTGATTGTGAAAGGAATTGTTTCTAGGAACAGTATGTATGCACAGAGGAAATCTAATAATGAGGGAAAATTAATAGCACATATTTAGTAGTAGGGATAATAAATAAAACAGCGTTGATACGCTGTTTTATACTTTTACGTGGCTATCAACAACAAGGCCACTGCAACCGCTTCAAAGATTTTATAGTAATATCTGGTCTTGTTGTGCAATTCCTTATTATAGATAGATTGAAGTTCAATATATCGCTCTGCAACAACTTTCATCAATGCCTTTTTCTTCGCTCGTGTCTCTTTGTATAACGCATCAATCGCCGATGCTTCATATGTATAGAGGGGAAGACCTTTCTTCTTGAAGAACGAAGTAATGTATTCGAGTAATTTCGACGTTTCCGTTGCCGTGTAGTATTCATGGGGGATATAAAGAGCTATTCTGCTAATTGAATATTTGGACATATATCGCTGGAGATTTGCCACAATGCGCTTTCCCTTGATCGATGACCAGGCATCGTTATGGAATTGCACCTTATAATCTAAAATTTCCTGTTTATACAGCACAGCCATCCCGATATTTCGGGAGTTCAAGCTAAGCCCGAGAACCATGTTTTTCAGGTTGGCTAACAAGAAACGTAAAAAGCGCAGCACGATTCTTCCGAATATTTTTTTCCGGTATTGTCATAACCTTTGCCAATTTCTTCCGGAGAAATGATTCCTGATACGTATGTGCGTACTTGCGGAACAATGGAAGCCCGTCCCAATCGTCAAGAGTGCCAGCAATCTCGTTCGCAAGTTTAAGTTCTTCTTCCGTGTATTCGATACGCATTTTTGATTTTATAAGACTGATAAAGAAGCACCTTTCTAAAAGGTTTCAGGGAACGATTCGATTTTTATATCATTCGATTATCGTTCGATATTTTTTTATTTTTCAGCGATGAGAGCTGTGGATATTTCAGTCTATCAAGGACAAATAAAAAAATAATAAAAGACAATTTCCGTGAGAAGAGAAATCGTATTATGTCATACTAAAAATGATTCAGGGGGAGTAATAGGTTTGTTGCGAGCAGCCAGGTCTTGTTCACGCTGAAGCGCAATATCTTTTAATTCGACCCATACTTCATGATAGAGATGAAATGGATTCGTTTTGTAGATGATGCTTAATAGAAACACCTGTCGGAGAGAAGGAAACGCAATGCCTCGTTCCCATCGTGAGATATATTGGCTATGTTTAACTTGCAGCAATTCAGCTACATGCCGTTGCGTATAGCCGGTCATCTTTCGGTATTTCAGCAACCTGTTTGGAATACGACCTCGTTCCATATATACAACGTATCAAGCAATGCGAAATCGTATAATGGAGGAAAAATAGATACTTACTATATAAAGCTGTGAAAAAATAAAATATATTGCGCCATCTTATACCTTTAGTAAAAAGCAATAATCTTTGATTATGGGGTGAGAATTATGAAAACAAAATTCAATTTATTAGAGCAATGGTATAAAGAAGCATTTGTATTATCCTCTCCTTATAATATTTCTCAGAAAATTAACCGGACTGATGTAGATTTTATATATAGTACTTTACAAAAGTATTTTGGATTACCCTTTTTTAATATTCAGTCAGGAATAGATAAGCCTATAAATAAAATCAGCTGGTTATTTGGTTTATTAGCTTCTGATACTGTCTTCCTTGCTATCAAGCCCTAAAGATTATTAGTGAGCTTATTGCATATACAGATTCATTAGATAGCGAGATACAGAAAGTGATGACGCAATTAAAAAAAGCTCCAGAAGGGTTACGGAATTTCTTTTTTGAACTTTTTATATATCAATGTTTAGATGCAAAGCATATCCCTAACATTAAGAAGCCTATTATTAATAATCAGGAACTGGAAGGTATTTGTGTT
Source organism: Bacteroidota bacterium (assembly GCA_048497855.1). Lineage (GTDB taxonomy): Bacteria > Bacteroidota > Bacteroidia > Chitinophagales > Chitinophagaceae > Ferruginibacter. The sequence goes on from JBEHZB010000004.1 coordinate 4,403, forward strand.
TTAAACGGAGAACAATACTTATTCGAATGCAGGAAAGCTTTTCTTCCTAATATTGAGGTTATCGATATTTTAAGAAGACTAATGCAATATGTAACGATACAGGTTCGAACCTATTAGTCGATGTAATAAGTCCTGAAGATGATAAGAAACTAACAGATGAGATAAAATCAATTTTTTCTATGTAAAAAATTAAGAGGGGACTAAATAGGGTTTTGTTCATTTGGAAGCCATGATAGGCGTTGCAAGCAGCATATTGATATATTCGACAGGAAAGTTATGTTCTTGAGCTCCATCAATGAGAAATTGTCGATATTCTTGTGTAGGGTTAAGATTATTGCGAATACTTTGTTCTTTTGCTATATAAGTTTCAGCTTCAATTGTTTCATTATTGACTTTTACTATCACACGGATTTTTTGATACCCTCCTTCGCTTTCATCAAGTTTTTTAAATTGATCAGCAGTTAAATCGTACAAGACACCCCAAACGGTATTATTTGATGGAACTATATTAGTTTTGCCTGTACGGTCCCTCGTACTGTATTTATTGAAACTTATACTGTAATCTTCAAGGGTAGCAATCCCCAAATCATTTAACATACCCCCTACCGTTGTCTGAAGTTTCGTAGAAAACATATTAGAGCCATACGCAAAATAATACATAGTAAGTGATATTAGTTTCGTGGATTATTTTGAATCCTTGATATACTGTTTAACTTTTGCAGTAGAGTGTCCTACTTGCTTAACACTTGCATGAAGTTTCTGGTACGAGACTCCTAATTGTTTTGTCCAGTATTTAACTTCCCATGGTTCCTTAAGACTGATTTTGCTCGAATCTTGGGGTCTTTTTTTATTTAAGTTGTCTGACATGTTTTTATTTTAAAATTACGGTTATTTATTATATATCTGACAAGATTTTAACTAAATCATGTAAATCTGGTTCAATTGATTGGACTAAGCGTATAAAGCGTTTTTCGGAATACGCAGGAGAATTCGCATATTTTGGTTGTTTGTAGTATAGTTCCGCTGAGCCGACTTTAAGGGAAATATTTGATTCAAATAGCTCTTTCAGCTTGAAAATACTACGTATTTCAATGGTTCGAAATCTGTTTCCAGAAAATCTCACACCTTTAGGAAATACGAACCATTGGGTTTTCTTCTTTATTTCAAAAGGGAGTTTTGCCCACGTTTTCCCAGGTTTCGTAACGAAATCAGTTACCTGCTCAAAGAGGCTGATTATGTCAATAGCTTTCGTTTGTTGCCGTTCAATGCTTTGGTGTATGTTCCATTCTTCATCTTCCAGCATTTTCAACTGCTGATTAAGCGTTGAATCACTAATAATATCGTTTAAATTTTTTTCGATCAGGTTTTTCTTCTTTATTTCCAAGGCATTTTGCTGTTTTGTTAGTTCTTGAATAGCCAATTGTCGTTTCTGTGATTGTTCTGCAAAAGTGTCTCGTACTAGGTGTTTGATACGTTCGAAATACTTTGGCGATATTGAATGGGAGTTAAAAAATTCAGAAAATTTATTATCCAGTTTAGTTACGGGAAATAGCGTTCCTTCTTTTATGAAGCGATAGTATGCATACTTTTTATTTCTTCCTTGAGACCAGGAACCCGTAATCTTTTCTCCAGTAGCGGAAAGAACAAATCGCCTTAAAGGAAAATCCTTGTTTTCGATAATATAATTGCGGGATATTTTTTTAGATCTAATTTGCTTTTGTACCCGTTCAAAAAGCTGTGCATTAATTATAGGTTCAAAGGTCCCTTTAATCCTTTCTCCAAATGTTGTAATCCAACCAGTATATAATTGATTGCTGAGTATACGGTACAGATTCGATTTAGAAATAGGCTTTCCGTTTTTTTGCAGTAAGCCTTTACGTGCAATCCGATGCCGTACTTCCTCCACAGTATACATTCCGGAAGCGACTTCCTTATATATTTGAAAAATCAATGGTGCTTTTTCATTTACTATTAAATTACTTTTTCCACCTATTTTGCCGTTTGAATATCCCATTGGCGCAGACCATACGTACCGCCCTTCAAGCACGGCTTGTTTTAAACCACCAACAGATCGTTCAGTACGCACATCATTATCAAATTGCGCAACGTTGGCAATGATATTTTCCATGAAACGGCCCGCAGGAGTATTTTCAAAAAATTCGGACGTTGAGCGTATCTCAACGCCATATTTTTTCAGGAGTATTCGGAGCTGACTATAATCATCGGTGTTTCGGGAGAGCCGGTCAATTTTATAAATAATAATCGCAGAAATATTATGCTTTTTTACGGCACAGTAGGTAAGTAACTTTTGTAGTTCAGTGCGTTCCGCAGTCTTAGCACTTTCACCTCGCTCAATAAAAGTTTGAATGACAGTATACCCATGCTTTGCAGCATATTCCTGACAGTTTCGTTCTTGCGAAATAAGGCTGTTTCCTTCTTCTACTTGTTCTCTTGTCGATACCCGGCAATAAATAACTGCATTATTACTTTTGTTTTCATTCTTCATGATTTATTTGCCACAAAATGGCTTCAACAATAATTTCTGCTAATGCCCGAAGCTGTTCTTCCTCTTCTTCCGAAAACTGTTTTTCAGAACCCAAAGAGGGGGAACGACCATCTCCGTTGTTGCTACACAAAAGAGTTCGTTCCCCCTCATTAGGCTCAAACTGTCTATTGTGAGATTCTCTTTTGTGTAGCTTTTTTATCATACCATATTCTTTACGATTAGTCAGTGTAAGTGTTGCATGGTAAACAATTGAAAATAATGCAGGAGAACTAAGCACATTTTATATAGTTTTCCTTCCTTATGACTGGCGAGAAGGTTTTATACGCTGAAAGGATGCAGCCAGTAACGTATATCGGCATTACAAATTGGAGAAGTAGCAATAAAAAATTCGGTATAAAAGAGATTGACAGATTCGGCCATATCTATTGCATCGGGAAAACAGGTGTAGGAAAAAGCACCTTGCTTTTGAACATGGCGATCAATGATATTGATCGAGGTAAAGGCATATGTCTCATCGATCCGCATGGAGATATAGCAACTTCCATTTTGGATTATGTGCCGCCAGGCCGCATTAATGATGTTATTTACTTCAATGCAACAGACGTTGAATATCCGATAGCATTCAATCCTTTGGAGAATGTTCCGCCAGCAGAACATCATCTTGCTGCTTCCGGTCTCGTAGCCACCTTTAAGAAAATATGGTCCGATTCATGGGGTCCGAGGCTTGAATATATTTTGCGTTATACGCTGCTTTCGTTGCTCGAATATCCCAAAGCCACCCTTTTGGATATACAGCCTCTTCTGACCGATTATAGTTTCCGTAATAAGGTATTACAGTTCGTTACCAACCCTCAGGTGGTTTCATTCTGGCGGAATGAGTTTGATAAGTACCCTCCGAATCTTAGGACGGAAGCCATAAATCCCATTCTCAATAAGGCAGGGGTATTGAATGCCAGCGTACCATTGCGCAATATTTTCGGCCAAAGCAACGCCCGATTCACCATCCAGAGCGTAATGGATAATGGAAAGCTTTTGATCTGCAATCTATCGAAAGGAAGTATTGGAGAAGATGCAACGACTATCATAGGCAGCATGATCGTTACCGCTATCCAGCTTGCGGCACTTCGCCGGTCTAAGATTGCAGAACAAGATCGCAGCCCGTTCTTTCTCTATGTCGATGAGATGCATTCCTTCGTTTCTTTATCGTTTGCTGATATTTTATCCGAAGCACGTAAATACAAACTGGGGTTGTTTTTGACACATCAATACATTGAACAAGTACAGGAAGAAATCCGCTCGGCGATATTTGGAAACGTGGGGACATTTATTGCATTTCGGGTTGGCGCTACAGATGCAATAGAACTTGCGAAGGAATTTCATCCAGTATTTGTGGAGGACGACATCATTAATTTGCCTAAGTATTCAATGTATATCAAGTTGATGATTGACGGCGCGACTTCGAAGCCATTCAGTGCCCAGACGCTTCCTGTTGAGCCGTATACGGCGAGTTTTAAAAAGATTATTATTGAACAATCTCGAGAGAAGAATGCACGGAAAAAGGAAGAGGTAGAAGAATTATTATTTTTAAATACCGAGAAACAAACCTTTCCAACACTATTTAGCAGTTCATATAAAGTATAAATCTATGAACATTATTCCTTTTAAACGAGTTGAAGTTTATGAAGTAGACGATTTAGGGAAAGAAACAATTATAGAAAATTTTTACATTAGAAAACCAGGTGCTATATTCTCTTTTATCTTAGCTTTTACTGGTGGTAATAAGGAATCGCAAGAAGAGTTAATACCTCTTAGCTTTATATGTTTAGTAATTGGAATTTTCAGCGCTATGAAAAGTAAATCATTAATTAAGAAAGCAAATAATTTAGATTGTCAATAACAGAGCTAAAGTTTAATCTAGTCTTGATTGTATTACCTTACTCAATAAAACATTGGCTGCTTGTGCTCTTATGAATTCAGGTCTCTTATTATCTAGTTCAGGCAAATGCCCTCTAATATTACTTATCTTTTTATTTAATTCTTCAATTTTTATTAAAATATTTAGAGCTTCGATTTTTATTTCGTTGGATAATTTAATATCCTCTTTTATAAATTTAATTTTCTTACCGCTTACTTCTTCTAATTTATTCTTAAGCACTTTTATTCTTGTAATCTGGTCAACCTTATTTTTCATCTGCTTTTTATTTTTAAATCACATATTGTTTTACTAGTAGTTATAATTTGCTAGTATAATACTAAATGTCATTTTTTAATCATTTTAATTTAAAACTATTTTAATTCCACATTCTTTTTTATAGTTTAACACATATTCAAATAACTAAAAGAATGTGCCAAGGAGTGGAACATGTTGTGAGCATCCATTTTTTAAAAATAATATTTTAGTAACGCCACTCTTTTTTCGTTATTATTTAAATACGTTGCTGTAAAAGAAAGCCCGAAGATTGAGTAACATTACTATATAAATTAATAGCTGTTTATAATCTAATGCTTTCATTGCTAATTATTTTTGATACTGCCGGAAAACCACATTCTTTTAAAGTGTAACAATATTCAATAACTAAAAACTCAAATGCTAAAGGAATGTGGACGGCGATAAAGTTGGCTAAGGCCCTTTTTTTAAAAAACCACTAATAATAACTCCGCCATTTTTTCAATAGTATTTCAATAGATCTTTCGAACGGTAGGTTAAGCTGTACGCCGGTATTTATAAAAAATACAGCAATGGTAGCTCTGTCATTTTTGAATCATTATTTTGAATGCTATTTTAAATCCACCTTCCTTTTTAAATACTAATAATTATAAGAATGTGGAAGGCAGAGAATGCTGCTATAGTAGTTTTTAAGAAAAGCAATAGTCTCTTAGCCCTGCCTGATTTTTTGATAGCATTTTAAATATTGGTCATCCAGGGAAGAGAACAGAAAACGCTCGTCATAATCATACTTACAAAGTAAATGCACCAATAGCCCTGTTATCTTCTGGTCATTATTAAAAATGATGTCATAAAACCACATTCTTTTTAAAAGAACATTTAAATTATAGAATGTGGAAGGATAGTAAAACCGAACAGGTGGGAATTATAAAAATATGATATCTAATGGTCCTGTCCTGTTTTTTTGACAATACCTTGATTATGACCATATAAGAAGACAGAATAAGCTGGATGCTGAAACTCAGAAATGATTATAATCTCATAGCCCTGTCATCTTAGATCATCTGTTAAGGTACTGCCATTAAACCACATTCTTCTTTTCTGAATTTCAAAATCATATTTAATAACTATAAGAATGTGGAAGGATGACAAGCTGGTGAATGAGATATTAAAAATAAACTGGGTTCTATAGCTCATCCTGCTTTTTCGGTAAACCTGCAGGTGATCATTGAGAAGAACAGCAAAAGGTTGAAACAAGAAGTCCTGTTTAACTGAGTATTTTTCTATAACCGCTTTTTTCTGCTGATCATTGAAAGGACCAACCGGGAAACCACATTCTTTCTAAACCGTACCAACATGGAACAACAACCTTTAATCTGCGGGATCGACGTATCCAAAGCAACTCTCGACTTTTGTTTTAACAAAGGCAAAAAGCTATTCCAGGGCAAAGTGAAAAATACTGCCGAAGGACATGTACAGCTTTATAAGTTACTCGGGACCAAATACACTTATGTTATGGAGAATACAGGTTTGTATGCTTTGAAACTGAATTACTTCCTCAAAAGCCATGGTGCCGATATCAGGGTAGTGAACGCACTTGTCGTAAAACGCTTTATACAGATGAACATGGAGCGTAACAAATCTGATAAGATCGATGCCAAATGGATATACAGGTACGGGTCTTCAAATGAAGCACCGGTATGGCAGATGCCTGCAAGGATCAATCTTTTTTGTACACAGTTGTTAAGCAATATTGACTTTTACAAGAGACAGGGTGCTATGCTCAAAAACTACCTGAAAGGCATCCAGCAGTATCCTTTTATCAGCAGCCAGGTAGTAAGAAGCTGTAAAAAAACGCTGGCTTCAATTGAGGCTGACGTTGAAAAAATGGAAGCAACGCTGGACAATTATCTCTCAAAACGGTACGGGGAAATAAAAAAGAACCTGTCAACCATACCCGGATTGGGAAACAGGGTAATTGCTTACCTGCTTGTACTCACCAATGGGTTTAAGAAGTTCAATACCTGTAATCAGCTTATCGCTTATGCAGGACTGGCGCCGAAGGAATGTTCGAGTGGTACGATGGAGGTAAAAAAAAGGATATGTAAAATGGGAAATGCCAACCTGCGGAAAACCTTATTCATGTGTTCGGTCTCAGCAGTGCGTGTTAATAAATCCTGTAAGGAAAAATTTGACAGATTAAAGGGAAAAGGTAAGAACGGCAGACTTGCGCTTATCGCGGTATGCAATAAATTGTTGCGGCAGGCTTTTGCAGTTGCTACAAAAGGAGTTTCTTATCAGGAAGGGCATATACCTGAAAGGGCATTAGTTAATATAATCCCCAATGAACCTGCCAAAAACACTGTTAATAACACAAAGCGCCGAAGGATGGCAAGTGCACTGGCATGATGAGCGTATAGTGAAAGTAAATAGATTATTTACCTATCAACTCTTTAAAAGTTAATCTTCGATTGATATTCTTAAGCGAATTATCAAACTTCATTTTATTGGAGACATTCCTTGCATTATATCTAAAAGAAAATTCATCACAATATTTTTGCAAATGCTTATAACTTATTGGATGATAAATACCATATACCCCTCTCTTCATAACTGACCAAAAATTCTCAATACCATTAGTATGAACATTGCCTCTTATGGAAATGACAGGTATAGGAGCACTGTAAGATATACGTTTGATATTTAGAAAAAATGCTGCATAAGATTGTGAGTATAAAGTATTGGGATTATTCAAAATCAAATAAATCCTTAACCGAAATATTCAGTTCTATTGTGATCAGATACAATGTTTTTGTAGTAGGATTTCCATGGCCTTTTTCCAGGTAATTCATCCATTGCCGATCTTTATCCAAACGCAATGCCAGCTCCGTCTGTGACAACCCACTTCTTTTGCGAATAGCTGCAATTTGTTTCCCAAGTTTCTTTTGAAAGGTTTCGATGCCCATACCCTTGCTTGAAGGCACAAGGTTGGGCATTTTAAAAAAAATAATGTAAAGATATATCTTTACATTATTTTTATCTATATATTTGATTTCCCCAGTAACGTTTTCATGTATTTGAGCTGGTGATTCTCTTTTTAATCACTCAAAAATAATTATGTATGACAAAGACAAATGCATTCTTCTATTCAGTATTAATGACACTTTTTATCGGCTGTAGTGTTCCAAAAAGCACTACGCCAACCACGCCACCCGTTCAGCGCATACCGGCAAAGTTCGACTTCAGTCCCCCATTCAGGGTACAGAGCGGCTCTACGGGCATCACCATTGCTATTGTACGGCCCGTCTACGTGGGAAAGAACGCCGAATACTACATCTCTCCCTATAAGGAAATGTCTACCAGCATGGGAGCCGATTTTGAAGAGCTTCTCACCGCCAAAGGTTTTACTATTCGCGGCCCCTTCGGTTCCCGCGATGAAATGGTCTATAACGACAAAATAAACTCAAGCTTCATCATAGAGATAGTGATTGAATTAGATCCCCGGTATAATCAAAAATATACTTCGAAGACAAACTGGGGATCAATCATGGATAAAACTCAATCCGCAACGACACAAAAGATGTATGGAGAGATGACATTGGCCGGCCGCTTAGTTATCAATGCGAAATCGTCCAAGTATGGCGAACTCTTGTGGAAGAAGAACATAGACCTCGAACCGGCATCGTTTACGTATAGTGGCTCCATGACGTGGCAAGGCATCCCAACGATCAGCGAAGAATTGAACAAGGACAATCAAGTATATAACACGCTTGCACGGGAACTGGAGAAGTTTTATCAAAACGCCTTAAACCTTGCCTGGCAGCAAATAGACCCTGTGGAAATGAAGAGCGTTGCCTTGCAGGGAAAGAAAGCGGATGCAAAAGAATAAACGTTTACTAAACTTATATTCATGAAAAAAGCATATGTAATTCTCCTGTTGTGCGCATCAGTATTCGTGCATGCATGCTCCAATGCCAAGAAAGTAACGAAAGAAAGGAATGGTGTACATGCTCGAGGAGTGGACAACGGAGGCCAAGCGGATATGCCGCCGCGGTAGAAGTATCTGTCTAGGGTGTTGTTCAAAGAGAATCTGTCATGGATTCTCTTTGGATCATGCTTTAGAACAGTTTATTGTTTACATAGTATATTTATTTAATGCGTCCATAATTAAATTTGTGATTTAACTTTTAAATATCAAAAAAGGTATTATTTTGTTTTACCTAAGCCCCTTAAAACTAGCTTATGAGCTCCACCCGGCTCTTAATAGTAATCCTTATCATGCATACCTCGCAGCGTTGCGAAGCGCAGGCTGACAGTACTGTACAATCGCTGCAACAACTATCTTCAAAATACATTACTACAGTTGATAACAAAATAGAAAGGTACAGCCATCGCCTCAGTTCCAAAACAGAAAAGACATTAGCCAAACTCAGCCGCTGGGAAAATAAAATACAAGGCTTGTTCCAAAAAGTAAATCCTGAAGCCGCACAAAAACTTTTCGGTGAGGGGCAAATGACATTCAGCAGCTTGTTGCAAAAATTAAAAGAGGGTAAGAATATAGCCGAACAATACAAAGGCAAGTATGACGTCTACCGAGATAAATTAACCACACATCTCAGGTACTTACAGCAGCAAAAAGAAAACCTGAATAACAAACTGGTAAAGCCTGTACAGAAAGCCACTAAAAAGGCAGCGGAGTTGGAACAGGATATACAAAACAGCGAAGCGTTGGAACAGTTTATCAAAGAAAGAAAAAAACAACTGCTGGATGAATCCCTGAAATATATCGGCAAGAACAAGTACCTCACCAAAATAAACAAGGAAGCCTATTACTATGTAGAAACCCTACGCAACTATAAAGAGCTCTTCAGCGATAAACAAAAAGCCGAGGAAACCGCACTCACTATTTTAAACAGGATACCTGCTTTTCAAAAGTTCGTACAGCAAAATAGTATGCTGGCGTCGTTGTTCCGGATGCCGGGTAGTGGCAATAGCAATACCCCTAATCTTTCCGGCCTGCAGACCAGGGCACAGATGAACAGTCTCATACAGGAAAGAGTTGCTGCGGGTGGGCCGAATGCGCAGGCACAAATAAGGCAAAACATGCAACAGGCCCAGGCAGAGCTGAACAAGTTAAAAGACAAGATTATTAAAGCAGATGGTAATGGTAATGCTGAACTTCCAGACTTTAAACCTAACATGCAAAAGACAAAAACCTTCATCCAGCGACTAGAATTCGGCAGCAATATCCAGTTTGCTAAAAATAACAGTTTTGTACCTGCCACAGCCGATATCGGCCTCAGTCTCGGTTATAAATTAAATGACAAATCGGTGATCGGACTTGGGGCAAGCTATAAAATGGGCCTTGGTAGCATCCAACATATCAGCATAACCCACCAGGGATTAGGGTTGAGAAGTTTTGTAGACTGGAAACTCAAAAAGCAATTTTTTGTAAGTGGCGGATTTGAGATGAATCATAATGCTGCCTTTAAAAATATAACTCAGCTAAAGAATTACAATAATTGGCAGCAGGCGGGTTTAATCGGCATCAGCAAAAAGATCGCTGTAAAAACAAAATTCTTTAAGGGAACAAAGCTGCAATTACTGTACGATATGCTGCATAGTCAGCATGTACCAGTAAGCCAGCCTATATTATTTAGAATTGGTTACGAGTTTAAATAATCAAATTGAAATATGAAAAAACTATTAGTTATTCTCTCGTTATGTATGATTGCCCACATTTGTTCCGGGCAAACTACTGTTTATTCATTCAAAATAGATTCGGTAAGCGGAAACAATCAAATTGATTTTGCCGCCTTTGAAGGCAAGAAGATCTTAATTGTTAATACAGCAACGGAAGATCCCAATAAAAACCAATTTGCAGAATTAGAACAATTGTATCAACTATATAAAGATAGTTTAATCATTGTAGGCATTCCTTCCAATAGCTTTAATACAGAACCAAGAACAAACAATGAAATAGCCAATTACTGCACTGTTTTTTATAGCATTCACTTTCCTGTGAGCGCAAAAATCGCAGTTACGGGTAATGATGCCGATTCTTTATTCAAATGGCTGACGGATAAAACTCAAAATACCATGATGAATAATATTTTGCACGGAGCATTCCAGAAATTTCTTATAAATCGACAAGGGAAATTAGTGGGAGGCTTCAGTAGATCAACCAGTCCAATGAGCCAAGTATTTCGCCACGCAATTGAGAGAATATAAAACCGAAAATTGTATGCTAAAACGATTTAGTCTAGCCTTACTGAATGTATGCCTGATTACAGCATTCAGCAAAGCGCAGAATCCAAATGATTTTATTGCACTAAAGAGTATTACCCCTCCTTCACCTGAGGCGGCAGCAATAACACGTTATGGAGAAATACCAACTGATATGAGTACAGGAGTTCCCCAAATCAGTATTCCGTTATATGAAATAAAATCGAGCAAACTTTCGTTGCCAATATCATTATCCTATCATGCATCAGGCATCAAGTTGCAGGACATAGCAACACCTGTTGGTCTTGGCTGGGTGCTAAATGCAGGTGGCGAAATATCAAGAACTGTAATTGGCAAGCCAGACGAAGGAACTGCAGGTTTATTGAACATGAGCACTAATGCCTATAATACTTTCAAAAACAGAGATGCGCTTATTAATGTCAGGTATAATGCAGATGATTTTACATACCTGGATGATATGGCACAAGGTCATCAAGATTGCCAGTCCGATATCTATAGCTATAACACTGGCGATATTTCCGGCAGATTTGTTTATGATGTTGATAAAGTACTCCATTTTACTCCGGTTGACAGGCAGCCTAAAATAACATGGCAGCCCGATAGCTCATTTATAGTAATTGATGATGCAGGGAATATATATTTATATGGTGATAAAGAATATTCAGACAATCTTATTGGGTTAGGTCATTATATTACAAGTTGGCATCTCAGTAAAATAACTTCCGCTGATCAAACGGACAGTATTGAACTTCATTATTTGAATGCCACTGTAGCCGTAGATTCTGTACAATCATTTGGGTTATCTGTTATTGTTCCGATATTTTATGGAACAGATGGCTGTAATCATGACGCTCCGGATATTTCTTATTATACCGGGGATAACGTTTATTCTCATCAAAGAAAATTAATTGATTCAATTAAATTCAGTAATGGCTACGTAAAGTTCGACTATGTTAACGATCGTAAAGATATTCTTCCAGAACGGTTGTCAAAAATCAAGATCAGTAATACAAGTAACATTATCAAAGAAATACAATTCAGCCAATCCTATTTTGAATCTCCATATATACCAACAGGTGTTGATTCGTCTTATGGCAAGCGCCTTCGATTAGATACCGTATATTTTAATGATAAAAATTCAGCCCATATAAATAATTATTCGCTCATATACGATACCACAAATAAACTCCCGGCATATCGTGTCCTCAAATCATCGAATTCAATACCCAATCCCGAAATGGATTTTTACGGATATTATAATGCTAATAATGCAACAACACTGCTTCCCAAAGGATTTTATAATCAGCTGTATAGTTTTCTTCACGACAATTATTATGCTGTAAGTAATACTATAATGTCTGAATATACTAGCAAATCTGCAAACAGGTTTACAAATCCTGAGGTAATGCAGGCCGATATTCTGAAGAAAATTAATTTTCCAACCGGTGGCTATACCATGTTTGAATACGAAACAAATAGTATAAATGATAGTGAGGATTCAGCAAGTTATCGGGGAGGGTTAAGGGTAAGTAAAGTAGTATCTTTTGATACGATAAACAGACGCCCTGTTGTAAAATCGTATAGTTACGACAGTGCATTTTCTATTTCTGGAAATATTCCCCGCGACCTTTATTATCAACAAAGAAATATACAGCACTCTATTGCGCCTGGAGGCGGAAGTGTTTCGGCAGGATGGTGTAACACCTTTAATTTTAATATTGTTTCCAGTCCATTTACAGCTTTGAATTATTATAATGGGTCACCAGTTATCTATTCAAAAGTGACCGAGTATAATGGCTTTCCCGGATTGAATAATGGCAAAACAATTTATGTCTATGATGCTGAAGGAGATAGCAGCTATTCTCCTGATTATACGGACAAATACTGGAATTTTAGTACAGACAAGAGTTGGGCCAGGGGACAGTTACTAAATAAGAAAGTCTATAAGCTTGAAAGTGATTCCAATATACTTATACAGGAAACAAAGAATTATTATTCTTCGCTGGGATTAACAAATGTTAAGGTTGGCCAAATTTGCGAAAGATATACACTGATGTTTGGATCATTAACAGGTGATTTGTCAGGTTATATGGTAGATACTTTAACAAGTCAACCTTATGGAGATCGATTCTTATTAAATTATTATGAGTATTTGGATGTTGTATTGCCTTTTGGCATCAAGAAATTAATTAAAAGTGAAGACATCGATTATCTCAACAACCAAATTACGCAGACCAAAGAATTTTTTTATGAAGGTACTGATCACCTTTATCCTACGCGAACTTTAACATTTACCAGTAAAGGCAATGATACATTAGCAGAGATTGTTAGATATCCGCAAGACAAGTTACAGATAACCGGGCTCACAACACCGGCCAGTGATGCCATAGATGGAATGGTCAGCCATAACATTCTTACTTCACCTGTACAAACAGAAACTTATCGCAATAGCCAGTTGCTCACCCGTAACCGTATTGATTTTAAGGAGTGGAGCACAGGAAAATTCTATGAAGAATATCGTTATACCAAAAAAGGAGATGGGCCGTTAGAGCCACGTGTCCAATATAAACATTACGATGTGGCCGGTAACTTGGTTACAATGGGTCAATATAGCGGTACAGATATCTCATATGTGTGGGATTATAACAATGCTTATCCGACTGCCCAGGTAACCAATGCCGGAGATAGTACCATCGCCTATACGAGTTTTGAGACTGCTGATGGTGGCGGATGGGCCGTGCCGGGATTAGGAACAATCACTCAATGTATAACAGGCAAAAGAGCAGCGAATATATCGGGCGGAGTAACAAAATATAACTTATCTCTTGGCAAAGAATATATAGTTAGTTATTGGTCTCAGGGTGGTGCTGCTACAGTAAGCTGGCATAACGGGTTACTTTCTTCAGGTACTGTAACGGGAGTTTCAAAGCAAACAAAAAATGGATGGACGCTATATGAACATATTCTTCCCGTTACTGCCAGTAATGTAACTGTTCAGGGAAATATCCTTGTGGATGAACTGCGATTATATCCCAAAAATGCGCAAATGGTTACCTATACTTATGAACCCTTGCTGGGCGTTAGTTCTTCCTGTAGTGCAAATGACCTTGTAACAAAATATGAATATGACGATTTTGGAAGATTGAGAACGATTCGGGATGCTGACAGCAATATTTTAAAAATAATAGATTATAAATACAATATTCCTCAAGGACAGGGAATAAGCGGCTGGGCTATAACAGGTAATATTACAGGGGGAGCAGATACAGGATATTCTAATTTCTTATTGGAAAGACAAGAAAAGGACTATAACTCTTCAAGTCCTACTTATAATCAAAAGCGATGGGTTGCTTTTAGTTTAGGTAACAATACCCCCAATTGGGTGGCTACCGGACAAACCTACTGCATTAAAAACGGAAACAATGAAAATATCGGAGAAATGGGAGAATATATAGATACTAATCCGTATAGTTCCAAATATGGAAAAACAAAGTGGTCACCTGTAAATACCGGTAACTGCCCCCCTCCAGAAGACCCTTGCACTGATGAAGGTAAAAAAGTGGTCAATGGCATATGCGAAATGGGGGTAAAAGTGTATACGGGTTCTTATTATGATATTGATCATTGGGTTTGTATTTATCATTATGAATGGTCAGATTCCAGTACAAGTGATGACTATGAAGAATATAGAAATGACGGTTGCCCCGAAGACGAATAAATTTTTAATAATCAGGATTCTTTAATAATAAATTACAAGGATTATGCGGCTTAAAATTTTAATTTTTTGTACCGTAGTCACTAAAATAGCTATTGCACAAGTGGCTCCTCCAACTCCATATATAAGTGGTGCAAAAACCAGTTATATCCGCACATGGGACGCATCTACACCTGAACAAAATGTTGATACCTTAAAAAACCGGGATGTACAGTATGTAAAGCAGGCGACACAATATGTTGATGGATTCGGCAGGCCTATACAAACAGTACAAAAAAAGATAAGTCCCAACTTAAAGGATATGGTTGTAAGCCAAGTATATGATGAGTATGGAAGAGAAGTATATAAATATCTCCCGTATGAATCTACTCTGACGTCTGCTGCAACAGACATAACTAATGATGGTAATTTTAAATTGAATGCGTTTCAGCAGCAAAAAACATTTTCACAGGACCAGTATCCTGGAGAGACATACTATTATGGCCAGACAAATTTTGAGGCTTCGCCCTTAAATAAGATATTGGAAAGCTTTGCACCAGGTAACAGTTGGGTCGGCACTGCTGCTGACACCGTTATCAACCACCATTCAATACGGGTTTCATATCTGACAAACAGCACAGCAGATTCAGTAAGAATATGGACGGTAAACGATTTTGGCAGTTATACAACCGGTGGGATTTATGCCCAGGGCCAATTGTATAAAACAACCACATTTGATGAGCATAGCAAGCAGGCCGTTGAATTTAAGGATAAAGAAGGGAACCTCATCTTAAAGCGTGTGCAAATAACTGATTCGGTATCTGATGGCCATAGCGGCTGGCTATGCACTTATTATGTATATGATGAATACAATAATCTTCGCTTGATAATACCACCCAAAGCAGTTGAATTGATCAAAGCAAATAGCTGGAACCTGATCTATAATGCTGATGTTATTAAGGAACTCTGTTTTCAATATGAATACGACAACCGTAACCGGATGATCGCAAAACGGGTTCCGGGAGCAGGACTGGTATTTATGGTCTATGATGTATTGGACAGAGTAGCGATGACCAGGGATAGCAATTCCCTCATCAAAGACGGCCTGCTTACAGTTGGCGCAAAATGGCAGGTAACAGAATACGACCAGTTGAACAGGCCGGTACGCACAGGGCTTTGGAGCAGCAGTACCTATGACAGGGCTAGCATGCAGTCTACAGCAGGAAGCGCCGCTAATTATCCCGCAAAGAGTTACCTGGATACGGCCTCGGCTTATGAAGTATTAACGGAAACATACTATGATAACTATGATTGGGTAAGTGGTACTACATTAAGTAGTTCCCTGGATAACAGTTATACTTCGAACAGTAGTTACTTTTATACCAGCATCAATACAGCTCCTGATTTTGCTCAAAGTATTACACAGAGTAATTCTACAAGAGGATTGATAACAGGTTCGAAAGTTAAAGTTTTAGGTACGAATCAATATCTCTATAATGTTAATTTTTATGATGACAAAGGAAGAATAATACAAACTCAAAGCGATAATATAACAGGCGGTATAGATATCATAACCGCTCAATTCGACTGGAATGGGAAAGTATTACGGAATTTGATACAACACGCTAAAAGCGGCGCTAATGCACAATCGCACTTGGTACTTACAAAAATGGAATATGACCATGCGGGCCGGTTGCTGAAAATAAAGAAGACAATGAGCAGTACTATTGGGTCGAATACTTATACAACCACAGAAAAAACAATAGTAACCAATCAATATAATAATATTGGTCAATTAAAAAATAAGATCGTGGGAGATTCTGTATCCGGTATCACAGAAAGGCTATTCCATGACTATAATATCCGGGGCTGGTTGACGGGAGTTAATAAAGAATATATTAAAGATTCCATTAACAGCCATTGGTTCGGGTATGAATTAGGATACGATAAGGCTGCTTCTGTTATCGGCAGTACAACGTATTCTGCACCTGAATTCAACGGCAATATCAGCGGCATGATCTGGAAATCAGCCGGGGACCAGGAAAAGAGAAAAAATGATTACACGTATGATAATGTAAATCGCCTGTTATCTGCATCCTTTAAGCAGAAGTTTGGCAGCAGCTGGGCCACTACAGATCCAAACAACAGCAATTTCACTATTGATTTCAGTGTAGATAGCCTAAGTTATGATGCCAATGGAAATATCTTAAAAATGCAGCAAAAAGGATTACAAATAAATACAAGCCAGGCAATAGATAAAATGCGCTACAGCTATATGAACAGCGGCGTAAGCAATAGATTATTGTCGGTAACGGAAGACGGCTCAATCGGTACAACAGAAAACAAGCTTGGAGACTTTACTGATAGGAACACTTCGGATGATGATTATGCTTATGATGGGAACGGCAATTTAAGATCAGACAAAAATAAAGGCATTGACAGTATTTATTATAATCATCTCAACCTTCCGTATCGAATACGCGTAAATGACAGCACCGGGTCTTTAAAAGGCATAATTGAATATGTTTATGATGCTGGCGGCAATAAACTGGAAAAGAAAACGACAGAAGGCAGTACAGTAACAACAACAGATTATATAACAGGGTTTGTGTATCAGAATGATACCCTGCAGTTTGTGTCTCATGAAGAAGGCAGGATACGCCTAAAAGGCGATACAGCCCTATTCTTTGATTATTTTCTGAAAGATCATCTGGGAAATGTCCGGATGGTATTAACTGAAGAGCGCCAAATAGATCATTATCCCACTGCCACCCTTGAGCCCAGTTTGACGGGAAGACCACCTACCCCTTTAGACCAGGAGATGGCATATTACGACATTAATGACAGTTATGTTGTATCTGTTGCTACAAAGCCTGATCACATCAATGATAATGGAACCAATAATCCCAATACTTTTGGAGATTCTGGCGGAACCAGCATAAATATGCTTCGACTGAATGGCAGTACAAACCCAACTGGCCTGAGCAAAATATTGAGGGTTATGGCAGGAGATACAATAAATATATTAGGAGTATCGTATTATGAATACGCAAGCGGAACTGTTACAAATACAGCTTTTACAGCAAGTAATATAATATCAGCTTTTCTGGGAGTTATGGGAGGTGCAAATGCAGCTGTATTGCATGGTGCTACGGGTACTGTGTTAAATAATAATACAGGCGGAACGGTAACCCCTTTAACTAATTTCACAAACAATAATCCTGTTAATAGTAATAATAACGTGAAAGCAGGCATAAACTATATCATTTTTGATGAACATTTTAATTATATTGATGGTGGTTTTGATCCTGTGGAGAGTAGTATAGCTGGAGGTGTAAAGTCTCATTTTTTACAAAATATCGTGATACCGAAAAATGGATTTATTTATATTTATTGCAGTAATGAAAGTAACCTAGATGTGTATTTTGATAATCTGGAAGTGATACATTCCAGGGGGCCAATACTAGAAGAAACACATTATTATCCGTTTGGGTTGACGATGGCAGGGATAAGTAGTAAGAGCCAAGGTTCATTAATTAATAAGAAAAAATACAATAGTTATGAGTTGAATACAGATCTTGACATTAACCTTGATGAAAGTTTTTACCGTTTGCATGACCCACAGATAGGTAGATTTTGGCAACTAGATCCTAAGCCAAGAAATGATGAAGGCACTTATAATGCAATGGGGGATAGTCCGATAAAATATGCTGACCCTTTCGGCGATATTTATCATGTGGAGGGCGGCTCAGATGATGTCAAAGCTTATATAAAGCTTTTGGAAAGTGTTACGGGAAATAAATATAAAGTTGATAAAAATGGAAATTTAGTTAGAACTAATAAAAAGCTAAACAAAAAAACGACTGATAAAATATCTGGAACTCTATCCCAAAATATTGATGCAGCAATTAATAGTAAAGAAACGGTTTCATTTAAGTTGGTGAATGATGAATCAAGAGATAAAGGAATAACATATGACCTTTATAAAACTGGAGAAATTGATATGAAAGATTTACCCAAAATAAAAGATAATGCTTTTTTAGCAGGAATATTAGGTCATATTTTAGAAGAACATATACAAGTGCCTGATATTAGTAAACGATCCTCGAATAATGCAGAAGCAAAAGCAGCGCATAATAAAGGGTTAATTATGGAAGGGCAAATCGTTACAGAAATGAATAATGTGCCTAACCAAGCAAGAATTGAGTCTCATTCTGGAATACTAATTTTCCAAAATGGTCCAAATCAAGGGGAAAAAACTATAGAATATTATTTTGATTACGGGAAAGTTAAATATACAGAAAGAGTTGGTGTAACGACAACCAAGGGGGCTGAGGCAAGTAATGGTGTTATTTATTCAGTTGAAAAACAATAAAACAATAATAAAATGTTTCAAAAAAGCATATGTCTATTATTAATAAATTTATTAGTAATAGGAAGTTGTAGTAATAAAAAAAGTACAATTGTAAACACAAAACCTGAATATGAAGAGATGTACTTAGAAACTGAATATCCTATAGTGGGGTGCGGAAATATTTTTTATGCTTATGGATTTAAGTTTAAGTCTGTAAAAAATAATTCTTCAATAGTTGGAATCATACGGTGCCCAGATGATTATGGACAAAATTTTTTAAAAGAAGGGAGAAAATATAATATAAAATATACAGATAGTCATCTTTTAGATAGTATTAAAGGGTATAGTTTAACCAATCCTTTTAGTGAATCTAAATTGCCAACATATTTAATAACTGAAATTACAAAAGCCATAAATTGAAAATCCGGTAAAAAAGGTCTCTCTCAGAAAGACTTGGCAAAGTATCTGCCAAACCAAAAGAACAATTGCAATTTCTTTTTATATACTTTGATGGCATCGCAATACTTCTTTTGCCCTTCGGGTTGAAAGTTTGTCATGCACTTTGCAGCTTCACCTTCCTTCGTTCAGGAAACTCCCATGTCTGAAAAGAAGCTTCGCTACGCTCACATATCTTTTCATCCACCTGTTTCCAATGTTATTGTGCTCGCCGGCGGCCACCGTCTGCGTTCTGGCAGAGCGGCACAATGCCTTTTGCTTATAGCTTCGCTATCCTGTTATGCTCTGCCGTCACTGTGCAGCCATCGCTACTGATCGTAGCTCTTCTGGCTGCGCCATCCGGAGGCACTCGCTAGCTTCATCCGTCGTGCCTCCTCCTGAAGCTTTGCGGCGAGCAGGCCTAGCGTCATTCCGGGCAAGTGTGCCGGAAGGCATTGCTTCTTTTGGCTGAAGGCTCTTTTACCGGAATTGTATTTAATTAGAATTATATTTCAAAATAACTATACCATCGACTGCTCTAAACTTCGCACTATCCGAACATTACAAAAACGCATAATTGAAAAAACTCCGTGGAATCTTTGATATTACACCCTAATCAATTTTTTGTATAGGCAATTTTTCAATTACCTCATCTACAAATCCTAAATCTTTTGCTTCCTTGGTTGTTAAGAATGTGCTGTTTCTCAGTAAAGCTTTTATTGCTTCAAGTGAATTTCCTGTTTCTTTTGAAAGTATAGTAACATTTCGTTCAAACATGTTTTCAAAAAGCGCACTTTTTTCTGCATGCTCTTGAAGTGTTCCTGTTTGAAGCGTGACGGTGAAATTGCCGTCGTGGAGAAAAAATCTGCACCCGTCAATTGCAATCTTTTTTTTAGTACCTGCTAAGAAAATAATATTTGCTGCCGAATCGATCTGACTGAATCCTATGGTTTCCACAGCAAAAGGAAGTGCCTTGATGAAGTAGTACATTCGTATAGATGAATCAACATCTCCACCTGTCGAAGAGAGGAATATTTTCAACAACTTAACTGGCTTTTCATATACTTTGGTATTAACCCAAGTAATAAAATCATGGACTTTTTCAGGTGTAATATCGTCTGAAAGCATGTACCAAATTTCCTGCATACTATTCATAGTAACACATTCATACTGGCATGAGAATTGTTCCTTTTATAGTATTGATTCACACTTAAATAATACAGTTATGAAAATCCTCTTTGAAATATTTGGAAATGGTGGCAAAGGTGGACATGGTACAGGTAACGATGGTTCGGGCGGTCAGTCTGGAGGAAACGGTGGTTCAACAGGTGGTGGAACTGGTACCAGAGGAACTTAGTCACAAAGGTGTTTGTTTAACGACAAACACCTTTATTTCATCAAGCAGCGGAATTTCCGTAAATAAAATTTTAAAAATACTTGCATAACCCAACGCTATGGGTTATTTTTATGCCATATAAAATAACAGCATGAAGAATAACATTAGCGTATTTGCATTTCTTAAACAGTTTCCAAACGAAGATACTTGCGAAAAATGGATTATGAACGCCCGCTGGCCTCGTGGTGTATTTTGCCCGTTTTGCTCTAACCACAGAGTTTACAGATTAGAAACTCAAAAACGTTTTAAATGTGGAGGTTGCCGTAAACAGTTTACTGTTCGTACCGGTTCAATTTTAGCTGAAAGCAAAGTCCCTTTGCAAAAATGGTTAATGACGACATGGATTTTGACCTCTCACACAAAAGGTATTTCAAGTGTACAACTTTCTAAGACTTTAGGTGTTACTCAAAAAACTGCATGGTTTTTGGCGCACAGAATCCATGAGGCTTTTGCAGAAGGTTGCGGCGGTTTATTTACTGGTGTTTTTGAAGCAGATGAAACCTATGTAGGCGGTAAAAATAAAAACCGTCATAAGAATAAGAAAGTAGAAAATTCACAAGGCCGTAGCGCAAAAGATAAATACCAATCATTGGTATTAAGCAAAGGGATGGCAAAATAAAGCTGTTCCAGTAACTGATACAACTTCTAAAACTATTCATAAATTGATCAATAAGACAGTTGCAAAAGGTTCTACGATCTGTACTGATGAATACAGAAGCTACAATAGTTTAGCTACTCAAAACTTTACTCATATCCGTGTAAACCACTCGGCTGGTGTTTACGTAGATGGTATTGCCTCCACAAACAACCTTGAATCTTTTTGGTCGTTATTTAAACGTGGTTTTGTTGGTGTTTATCACCAAATGAGCCCTGCACATTTAGCACGTTATGTTGATGAATTTGTATTTAGACATAATCGTGTAAAGCAAACTTGTTTGGAAATTATGAATCGTGTATTTTACAATTTGAATGCAAAACGTTTAACATATAAAGCCCTAACCAATGCCTCCAGCTAAAGCCCGTGAAATAGAACCGATCAATGCAACCTTTGAAGATGTAATGAAGGTTATTATAAAGGCTCCATTAGAAGTAAAGGAACCTGCATCGCCTATAATTACAACAGATAATTCTTTCGCTCGTTTATTGGAGAAAGTACATTGCTCGGACAATGTAAAATTTATGAACGAGAAAATACCTGCTGAATCAATTAGCTGTATCGTTACTTCGCCGCCATACAATCTAAAAAACTCTACCGGCAATGGCATGAAAGCAGGTACTAACTCCGGCAAATGGGCCGGTAATCCCCTACAAAATGGTTACGATAATCATGGCGATAATATGCCACATCATGAATATGTAAAATGGCAACGTGATTGCTTAACCGCAATGATGCGTGTTTTAAAAAACGATGGCGTTATTTTCTATAACCATAAATGGCGTGTTCAAAACGGTTTAATACAGGATAGGCACGATATAGTAGAAGGTTTCCCTGTTAGGCAAATCATTATATGGAAACGTGCCGGTGGCATCAATTTTAACGCTGGTTATTTCTTACCTACATACGAAGTTATATACATGATTTGTAAGCCTGACTTTAAGTTAGCAGAGGGCGCAAACAGAATGACAGATGTTTGGGAAATACCGCAGGTTAAAGGTAATGAGCACCCTGCTCCTTTTCCTATTGAACTGGCATCTAAATGTATTGAGGCTTCGCCTGGTGGCATTGTGCTCGACCCTTTTATGGGTAGTGGTACTACTGCAATTTCAGCTATAAGCCATAACAGGGAATGGTTAGGGATTGAGCTTTCCAAAAAATATTGTACTTTGGCAGAATCTAAAATCAGCCAGTACAAAGGAAAGGCTCAAATCAAACCCTAAATGAGTAAACCAAAACCATTTGTAAAAGTACTCCCACCAAAATCATTTACAGCTTCCGCAGCTAAGATAAAATCTATTATTGATATGGGATGGATTGAAATTCCACCCGATAAAGAATTTAACGGCAATGCTGCGCCGGGTGATTTTTTAGAACATCTTTTAGGCGGCTCAAAGAATAACAGGGATTCCCCCGACCTTGCGGATTGGGAAGTAAAATTTCATGGCGGTAATGCGCTTATAACCTTGTTTCATAAAGAGCCTAAGCCGAGGGGAGTTATGAAATTTATAGTACATGAATATGGATGGAAGG
The DNA here is from genome assembly GCA_048497855.1 of Bacteroidota bacterium. GTDB lineage: Bacteria > Bacteroidota > Bacteroidia > Chitinophagales > Chitinophagaceae > Ferruginibacter. The sequence continues at coordinate 27,389 of JBEHZB010000004.1, forward strand.
ATGAAGAGAACAGAATAAGTTTCAGGCATACACTTGGCGGCAAATCTAATAGAGGGTTTTATGTAGTGAATGAACCCGATCGCATTTCAGTTCGGCATAATTCTAAAGATAACCCAGTTCCATACTGGACACACGACACTCTTCTAAATTGTTTAGGAGCCAAACTTCGCAGGCTTATTGTTGTTGAAGGTGAGATACAATCTTATGTTTCACCGGCAGGAATGCGAAAAAAGGTAATTTATAGATCAGCGACAGCATATTGGGAACTTAAAGCGACAGGCATATTTCAGGCTTTAGTTGATGGTAAGATATTTATTGACTTTGACGCTCGAACAAAAAATGAGCACAGCAGTACTTTAAGAAATCACGGCACAAAATTTCGCATTAAATTAGACGATATTCCTACCATTTACGAACACAGTCAAAAGATAACCTAATCCGTTAGGTTATTCAAGTATATAATTACCAAATTTTTTTATAAGGACTATGGTTGATTATTTGTTCAACATCCTAAAAGCGTTTACTGTCTAGATATATAAATATGCTCTAGAGCCATATTTGTGCTCTAAACTTAAAGCTATTCGAACATTACAAAAACGCAAATTGCTATCTATGAAGCTGATGTTGTAATTAAGGTGTATTTATAAAATCAGCAATTAATTTTGTCCTTTCATATTTGGCCCGTTGCAGAAATTAAAAGGGCGACAGGTATGGATGATGATATGAAACTACAGCATGCATTACATGCAGATAATGGAATATGGCTTTGCGGGAATCATCATAAATTATTCGATATAAATATGTTGATGATTAAGGATAATGGTGAAATAAAACACAGATTAAATATTCCAGAGAGCGATGAAGAGTATATAACTAGCGTTACATTGTATAATACAATTGCAGACAATATTCTTACCTCTGATTTTAGAGATTTGCACCGAAGAAATACATCATTAAATGAAGCATTCTATACAAACTAAAACGCTTTCTTATTTTGATTGATTAAATAGTATTTATTAGCAACACTCTCTCGGTCATTTTACACTTCTTTTATTAGCTATGGTATTACGTAAAATACCTTCATGCTCAAATATGCTAGTGGCATCTTTACTTTGCTCACACAAATTTTCGAAATTCAAACACCCTCTAGTATAAATAACACAGTATTTTCACGTGCAAATATTCCTGAGTATAACCGTGCTTCTTTCTTCTTACACCTTAATGAGTTCCAAAACTTTTCAACATTGAGTTTTATCGACATGCTTTCAGAATTTCGCAAGTTTAAAATCAGAATGATACTGGTGCATCAATATATAAAAGAATTATAGTAATTATAATTATTAGCTTTATGTAATATTAGTAGACATATTTGTAACTATTTGATAATCAACAAAAAAAAATGCTTGAAGTATTAAATATTTTTTTATCTTTGCACCCGATGGGTTAGTAGTTAATAACTACTAATGACTTTTTTATGCAATTAGACAATCAATTCATTAAGGAAATTTATTTACGAATGGTCCCCCAAGAACATAGGTCGGAACCGATTGATCCATATTACAATGGAGGTGAAAATTCCGATAAAATCAATGTTACGGATGAAATTTTCGATGGGGCATTTAATATTGTTGAAAGTTTAAATGAAGAGCATACCAAAGACTAAATGTTCGACTAAATAATTATTTTGTAAATTTGGATTCAATATAAAATATTGATCCGCTTGAATATCAAGCGGATTTTTTTTGTAAAAAATGATATATGCCGGAAATTCTTACTATACCAGATTTTATTGAATTAAAAAAAGATAAAATACAGAAGAGATTCGAGTATTTTTTAGAAAGCATAAATAAATTCAAATCTAAGCAGTTAGTAAAATTAGCAGAAGCACTAGATTTAACATTAGGGAGTGAAAAGGATGCAGCTATGTCTTTAAATTCTGCTTATTGGTTTAGATTTCAGAGAACATTTTATCCTTTTGTTCAAAGCGAAGCAGGCGAACATACTAACATTCGCTATGAAAAAATAATATCAGCGATCGAACTTACTGTGATAGAACAACAGCCATTCAAATGTAGTAATCAACTGGAATCCTATCGGATTAATGCAAAGTTTGCACTTTATTTATCAACCTGTCTTTTGTGTGCATGGGAAACATTTAATATAAGCAAATATGAAGAACTGGTTAAAACTGATATTAAGGTCAAACAAATTCTAGTGTATCATCAAACGTGGTTAACGAATCTTGATCCTCAATATGAATATCCGGTTTTTATTAATGCCCAATTTTGGGATGTATTTAGTGAATTAATCAAACGCAGCTTAATAAAGTGAATATAAGTGACATATTAGTGTTACCTGAATTCCAATTGCCGGTTACTAGAAATGAAAAGCAAATAAAGGAATTTATAGAAATGGATATTTTAGATAAATATCTATCATCAATTACTTCATCTACTAATTTGCTTCATGGAATTAATTCGACAAAATATAAATCAGTTTTTACTCATAAAACTTATTTGGATGTAATTATTGAAACTTTAAATTCATTCAAAACGACTTTACAAATATATTTTTCTGGACAAACTGCTCGAGCAGCAATATTTTTAGATACATTTTTTAATAAGGCAGGATATTTTAATTATTTTAAGCCTTTCATTTATCCCCCCAACACTTCTTTTTATAGGATGAGGAAACACGATGGCAATTATCCTCTTTCTTCTGAAGAAATGTTACATATACCCTTTAATCTTTTAGAAGCAATTTCTACTCAACGATATAGCATTCCAGGATATCCCGCTTTATATTTAGGTAATTCACTTTATATATGTTGGGAAGAATTAAATCGCCCAAGCCCTTTTGAAATTCAATGTGTTTTATTCAAAAATACAGTACCAATTAAAGTTCTTGATTTAGATTGGACAAGTTATTATATGAATTTAATTTCCGGAACTATTGATGATGATGCACTGGTAGAGTTGGGTATTTTATGGCCTTTATTTGCAGTATGCAATATAATAGTCCCAAGAAAAAATACATTAATGCCTTTTAAAGGTGAATATATTTTCCCCCAAATGATCATGCAATCTCTGCAAAATCAAAGTGCTTGGCCTATACCTGCAATTAGATATCCCTCATCGAAGGTAAAGTACGATATTAAATATGTTGATAATAAATTTCATAATATAGTAATTCCTGTCAAAGAAATTGAAAAATCAGGTCACTGCTCAAGATTAAAAAGTTTTTTCAAAATAACCGGTGTAGAAATATGGAACTTAAGGGATATTATTAATTCGTCATCCCCGGTTTCTGTAGTGTCATCTACTTATGACAATCCTGAAGTGAAGGCAATCTCACTTGATCAAAGAAGCTTTATCGAATATAAACAGACAAAATTTTTTAATATTGAAGCTTATTTTGCTGCTTTGCCTGACACTGCATTAAGAATATTAACATAAAAAACCACTAACGTTTAGTGGTTTGAAGTGTCAAATAAACTGACTTATTTTTTGGCTTATTTTCAGTAGGGTTAGCCCACCATTCCCATTTCAAGTTGAACTTTAGAGATGGAGTTAAAAAAAGGTTTCGCGAATCTTTCTTAAAAGAAGTAATTGGAATTACAATTTCAAAATCTTTAAGATGATCCAAAAAATCTACTTTTTCTTCTAGAATAAGATCTATAGTACGAAGAAGCAAATTGTTTTTTTGGTTTTCAGTTATTGCTAAATTTTTAATTTGACTATAGGAATGAATGAAATCCACATTTATTTTATGGACTTTTATCCTACCATCCAGGTTATTTAGAAATTGCTCTTGTGGAAACAAACTATCATCAAGAAAAATACTGACAAACCCATATTCATAACCTCTTTTTTGTCGAATCTCGGACAGACTGAAATTAGCAGGTATCGATGCATTTATTGCTGCAATACAATTCATTTTTTTTTCAAGGATCATATGATTTTTACTAATCATAGCATATTATACTAATTATTACTCAGCACTAATTATGCCTAACTATGTTTTACTTGTCAAACAATGGTTATATATTTATTTTCTTAAAATAATTTGTAAAAGGTCTCACACCTGAAGGCTTGGCAAAGTCTTCGCCAAATCCAAGAAGAATTACGATTTCCTTTTAAATCGAGGAAAAACAAATGCAAACACACTTTGTAAAAAATAATAACAAAAAAGCAAATCAAAAACAAATCAAGGTCATCATTGAAAAGAGCAATGATTTCTACACTTCCTACGCTTTAGATGTCCCAGGAATTTATGGACATGGAAATACCGTTGATGAAGCAAAAAATCCGCCTTGACTGGCATAAGTTTATTAAAAACTCATAATGAAACTCATAACCCCCTACTGTCTTAAAAGGGAATTATGAGGTAGTTTTCAAATTTGGCGTTGAGAGTAAAAAAACTTTTACAAATGCCGCCTTAGAATGTCTCACTGGCATAAATCAGAAACAATTTCAACATTATGCCTCTGGTCTAAAAAAGCCCCGCCCCGCCCAAATTAAAAAAAAAGAGACGGCAATACATCGTCTTGGTCAAGAGCTACTTTCTATCGAATTGTAATTCTATGAGTTATACAGTTAAGTTTTAACCTCACAGGCGGCTGTGCTGAAGGGCATGGTTATTGTAAAATATTGCTTTTAGAATCAAAAGAATAGTAGTACGTTTAATGAAAATTTTTAATCCATGAATAGTGCTTTGCAATTAAGTAATACGGAGCAACAAATGCTTCAAGAAGTGTTTGATGTTTTTGCAAAATATAAATCTAAGACCAGAAAATTCGGAGTGCAACTTGTTCATTCCCATTTCCCATTAAAGAAGGGTGAGATATTACTTGAAACGCATGATAAAGAGAAGCGAATCTTAACTATTGTACCTAAAAGATTAAAAGATATGGGACCTATCCCTAAGGCAACTGCGTGGAGTGAATCTTCCTCAGGACAACTAAAAATATGTATGTTCTGCTGTGATGATGACGGGGGATATCAAAACCACCCCGATAAATAGAATTATTTAAGAATTAGTTGTTTATTCTTAATTAAATCAAAGAATTCTTTATTTTTTTCACCTTCAAACTCTGAAAGTGGTTTACTCATTGGTTGCAAATCATCAAAATGGTTTTCTGTACGTTCAATTATAGCAAGACCACATTTTAGATTTTTATTTCCGCTATCAACATACGCCACATTGAAAGTTGTCGTGGTTTTCAAGTTTTCAAGGGTTGCATTCCCAATTTCCATTATAAGTGAAACTTGACGAAGGTGTCCCTTCATTTCAATTGCAATAGCGTTAGACCCGATCATATTCATTCGCTTTGCAGTGAGTGTTGCATTATGCGTCACACATATTATTTCCTTCGTACTTATAATATTTATCTTAAACATATGGACCATTTCCATAGAATTGTGCCAAGAATAGCCAATATACCTCCCTGTTATACCCCACAGACGAGGATTGTTTATGTCCTCGCTAATTAGTTTGTAAATTTTTTCATCTTCATCATACTCAGCGTTATAGAATTCTTCGATAAAAGGGTCTAGGATCCGAAAGATGAGCGATAATCGTGGGATTGCTGTACCGCTTGTATATTTATTGTTCTCATGGATGCGGGATAATTTGGAGAATTCCTGATCATCAAATTGCTTTTCTTGTGGCTCTTTTTTCTCGTTTACAATCTTCATTACATCAGGTCTTCTCTTGTCATACTCATTCAAGAATTCCAATGCCTTAGAAAACTTAAAGCTAAGTTTCTTTTGCTTCTCTTTGCTATCGTCAGAAATAGTCATATTAAAAAAGAACAATATAGTTAAGACAAATTCTTTTTTCAATTTTTTTCTGAAAAAATTTGAAAAAATCGCATTTTAAAATAAACCAAGATACGTGCAACGAACATCTCAAAATATCGTTCTTAATAATATTCCATCCTCCTACGAAAGAAAAAGATGTCCTATAAAATAACCCCGTTGCTTGCCAACGGAGTTTGTATTCGGGCAACCATCTGTAGTGGCTATCCGGTAATAGTAAATCAAATTTATGTTTTCAAGGTCAAGCTTTTATAGTTTTTAGCCACTTCAATGGTTCCCTTTTTATTCATCATTAAAATTGAATATCATGGGGACATCTACTTCACTTCAACAAAAAAGCCTTACAACAAAAGGCTATTTCATCTTTTCGCTCGCTATTGCAGCAACGCTCAAATGCTATTCGACCAAACTGGCCGAACTTATCAGCACACCACTCGAGCGACCTGTCAAGCTGTATCATGCGTATAAGGCATACTCCCTTGCATACAACATCGAACAACTTCACTTGCTCTCTCAGCCTGGTATCGTATCAACCAACAATTTTGCGGCTGATTGAGCAATATACTATTGCATCGAACGCACTCTCTATTCCTCACCAAAAAATTCTTTTATGAAATCAAATCAAGTCATACTCTACACATCAATTTTAAATGACAAACTACAAGGCTTACTTATTGAAGCCAGACGATATCTCATACCCAGGTTTACGCTTGCAGGTAAGCAAGAGGCTAAACGGGCGACAGAAATAGATGAGGCGCAACTTGATGCAGTATGTCGAATCCCAATTGCTAAATATATACAGGCAAAGCTTTTTGAAATTATCAAGCTATATCCTGTTGGTGTAGCTGCGTTGAGAAGCAAGGATGAAAAAGACAATAACCTCAAGAGAATCGACGAGATTACTAGTGAGATACATGACGTAGAACGCCAGACAAATCCACTCGAAGAACGAAATAAACTCATTCGTCCAGATCGACAAAAGCAGAAGCTTAGGCGCAGTATTCCTAAGGTTGCCGCAACAATAGCCATTGCAGATGGATTTTTGGTTGCTGCCGGTTTTCTGCCTATCTTCGGTATACTCTTTTCAATAATCACGGCTGCAGCCATATCCTCTATTCTTTATCTTTTGCCACATCCTGCCAAGGCTTTTATTATGAAGCCTGCGAATCTCCGGCACCAGGCATTACGATTTCTTTTGGTAGCGTTGATTGCTATGGTTGTATTTTATTGCTTAGCTTCCTTCCGTGCTGCCGCATATAATTCTCAGACTTCTATCAGTCTTATCTCTTCTGCTCGGACCATTGTCTCACCACTCATTATCTGTGCATTGAGTTGCTTCTTATTTCTCGGGTTGGTGATAGTATATCTGTATCTGCATCGTACTCAAGAACGCGAGACGCTGGATAAAGAATATGAAGCCAACTGTGATGAACTAGAAAGGTTAAAAACAAGACAGGCGGCATTGATTGATGAACAAAAAGCTATAACCGCTCAAACTATTTATTCACGGGACATATCTCGCATGTTGCATCATGAGAGTGAACTGGGAATAAAACAACTTATTGCGATAGGTGCAGAAGCATATGGGGCGTTCACTGAAGCGTATGCTTTGCAAAGAGGCAATACTCCAACTTGTTTCAGCAATGAGTTCAATCCAAACTACGACACTACTGATCCGTTTTCTAAAAACTAAAACTTCATTCTATGCGTAATATACCTCTAATCATCATAGTATTGTTTTCTGCATGTAGGAACAACATTTCATCTACTAACCACTATCTAAAAGCCTATACAGAAATTGTAGATGTAAGCGATCCACGAATTATTTATCCAACTCCTGAAAGCACATTGCAATGGTTTGGGGTAGAAGATAAACCCGACTCAGGGTATCGATTTTCTTTGACGTATGTTTCAGATCGCCAACAAAATCGACGATGGTCGTACGCGATACCCTCTAATACACACTCTTCAGTATCCCTGCTCGAAGGCGGCAACCAACAGCGGAATAATGAGATTGTCGAATGGTACACTCAGGTCCGTGAGGCATATAACTCTTTATATCGAGAAATAGATACCTCGAAGAGTATTGAACACACCGAACTTATTAATGTACTGCTTCAAGAAGTACGAAATTTAGTAGCAACCGATGCCTCAGAAAAAGTGATTGTTTGTCATTCGGATGGACAGCAACACATGGATACAAAAAAACTGTTACGAGATGAACTTCTACAAGCATTGCAAAAACAACCGCTCCCTCATGATTGTGGCATTACATTGATTTTTGTATACCGCGCAGTATCGCTAGCCGACGACAAAGCATTTACTCAAGCCGTAGAAACATATCGAACAGTGCTTGCTGACTATGGAATCAACGTTAAACCACAGGCACAGAATGACATTCTGAGTAAATAGAATCAAAGCTTTTGTTACAACGATTCAAAAAAATATCAAGTATTGAATAAATGACCGCACAGGTAGTAAAATCATTACTTCTCTCTTTTGTCAAGGCTATAATATATGCATGTGCCTGGCTGATTGAGCTAAGCGGCAATCTGCTACTTACGATAAGTGTTTCACTGTATAAACTAAGAAAATGATATACCTAGTACTATTTCTCATATTCGTTATGATAGTGATTTTATCTAAGTCAAGCACGAAGAATGAACATGATTATGTCGCGTGCTTTGGTGACGATAGTAAGTATCTTTCATATTTTAATAAAGGCTTCGCAATAGGTCCAAGAGCCTTTCCTCAAAAAACTATTTCTCATTCCCACATGTACGTTGCAGGACCCTCGGGAAGCGGTAAATCTACAATAGTTGCAATGCCTACAATTGCAGCACTTGCAAGAGGTAGGAGCTCCATGATTATCAATGACGTAAGTGGTGAACTTGCAAATAGTGGTCAATATTTGGCTGATAAAGGGTATACGGTATTTCATATAAATTTCACCAAGGCAAGTGTCTCTGAATCATTTAATCCATTGTTAACCTGCAAGAGTGTGAGCGATATTCAAAAAGTTGCTTTAATGGTTGTGAGAAATAGCCTCGGAGAATCAAAATCCGATCCTTTTTGGGAGCAATCGGCAATTAACCTGATTGGTATTTTTATACGTTATCTGGTGTTTTATGCTCCGGTCAACCAGAGAACCCTACAAAACACCTTATTACTGATTGAGCGATTTAGTATCGACGGAGCGTCTGTGGACAAACTGTTTGCCGCTACCGGCGACGTGGAATTGTTGTCGCAATACAAGGCTTTTTTGGTGACCGGCGAAAAAACGTTAGCTAGCATTATTGCCACTGCACGAACAGCCCTGTTTATATTTTCCGATCCTGAAATAGCAAAAACAACCGGGAGTAGCAGCCTCGACTTTTCAATACTCAGGCAAAAGCCCGTGGCAATTTTTCTGAACAACCCTTTACAAGACCTAGAATATGTAAAACCAATCGTCGCAATATTTATTCAAAGCCTTTTCAATTTTGTAATGGAAAAAATTCCGAGCAAGAACGATAAGCACGATGTGTTTTTTGTAATTGATGAATTTGCCACATACACGTTTCCCAATATTGATGTGACAATATCGAATATGCGTAAGTATGCGGGCATGTGTATCATTATGCAAGATGATGCAGCCTTAAGTGCTCGGTACGGACCGTATGTTGCGTCACAAATTGTTACCAACTGTGGAATCCGATGTTATTTAAAAGGAAGTCCCCAGCGCGTCTGCAACCAAATTTCGCAGGCGCTCGGACAATATACATTTGTTGACGAGCATGGGAATAAAAAGACCCGTCCACTGATGACACCTGACGAGGTACGGATGACAGAGTCTTGCATCGTTTTCGTGAACAATCAACAACCCTTATCGTTTATTCCAACGCCGTTTTATAAAAGTTTTTGGCTACGCAGACTCGCTCGATCGAAGCCTTGTCATATTCCGGAAAAGGTTACGGAGCCGCCGGTGCGCATATCGTTTTAATCATGAATGCTAAAAAAACATACACGCATAAGATTACTGATTACTTAAGCAGTAACGGCATACTAGCGCACGGCAGTAGTGAAGAAATTGCTCTTGCAAAAAAGGAGTATTGGAAGCAGTATCGAAAAGAATGGCGTAAACAGCAACGAAAAGAGTATAAGAGTTATACGGTATTAATATCTTCTCAGGAACAGAAAAAGCTTTCTTTAGATTCAAAACGAAAGGATATGAGTATCACAGCACTCATCAAGCATCGTGCGCTCAATGAAAATAACCCACATGTGCAGCAGACGATAGGGAAGATACGTGAGGCTTTTTATACCGTATACGAAGAACTTACCATTCTCCAGCACGACGAAAAAAGTAAACAAGCCTTCATACAGTTCGAACAACTCATTTTTTCAATTCTAGCCTCATGTTGATAAAGATTTTAAGCCGCCATACAAATTCGGCACAGTTAGTGAAATATGCGCTTCGGTACGTCACCAAAGAAAAAACATCTGTACGAAAAGATGACATGATAATCTTAGCGAAACATCATTTGCGAAATAATTCAGTTGAAGGTTTAATTGCTGAATTTAAGGAGAATGAAAAATTCCGTCTAACAAAACGTAAGAATAGCGTTGCTATATACCATTCTATTTTGAGTTTTCATAAAAACAATCGAAACGATATAACGCTGTCAATGCTCAAAAATATTACAAAGCACTATATAACATTGCGTGCTCCGAACTGCCTTAATTTAGCAGTCGCTCATTTCGAAAAACAACATATCCATTGTCATATTCTAACGAGCGGTACTCAAATCAACGGAAAGAGTGCACGGATATCAAAAGAGCAGTTTATGTTATTGATGGCGGCAATGGAAAGCTATCAACAAGTGCATTACCCTCAATTAGAGCAATCAAAAATCGATCATAAAAGAACAAAAGATAAACAGACACTTATTAAAAGCTTTTCATCCAACCGAAAATCCATATCTCATTCAATACAGGCAATCATCTCTCAAAGTCACCAACAAGCACACTCACATTCTGATTTTGTAGAGGTATTACATAAGACTGGTCATGATTTATATTATCGTAATGGAATACCTCAAGGAGTCCTAGTAAACAACAAAAAATTTCGCCTTACGATATTGGGTTTTGATCCTGTACAACTGTTAGCAGAGCTGGACGAAAAGGAAAGCCACAATAAAGAAATTTTTGAAATGCAAATGCTGCGCAATAAGAACTTGAAAGAGAAGGGCGTCACTGAAAAACAAAAGCCTGTTGTAGAAAATGCAGCTAACACGCGAATACAAGCAATGGAGTTTGATGAGAAAGAAAGGGGATCGCCGGTATTTGGTACAAGTGTTTATCCTAGCGATATGACCGATGTAAATATAGATGAATAAAAGGGTTATAGGGAATCATCCTATAGCATTTGACAGGGTAAAATGCTTTCCTGCAAACGTGCTCTATAAAGATTTAATAAATTAAATTTTAGCTAATGGAAACGGTCACCTTATCATCCGAAGATTTATACCGGATGATTAAAGAAATTATAAAGCGTCTTAAAGCTGAACATCAAATCATGGAAAATCGATGGATATCCAGTACTGAAGCTATGAAGCGCTTAGGGCTAAGGAGTAAAACCTCCATGCAACGACTGAGAGATCAAGGGAAGATTAGATTTTTCCAAGAGCGAAAAATCATTTTATACGATGCGACATCTATTTCAGAATATCTCGAAAAATATGCAAACGAAACTTTTTAACCATGGATACTCTAGAAGAACAATACATGCAAGATTTTACCCAGGGCTTTAACGACGCAGCTATTTTGGCGGTTCATGCTCCTGAGCTATTATCTGATATCGTGCAAGACAACAATCCGGTGAATGATTATTTCTCAGGTTTTTTTGCAGGCAAAGATCATTATCAAGAAGAAGAAATCACTAAAGAAATGAATGAGCTTGCAAGTTTGAGGGATAAGACGCAAAACCGTAACAATGACTATGAACGAGAATAAAAAAGCCAGAGAATTTCTCTGGCTTATGCTACTTAGTAGCTTCGGTAATTCGTGCATTATAGGAATCAAGAACATCTGTGGGGAGGTTTTGAAGATATACTTCCGTCGTCTTCACGCTTGAATGCCCTAGCATCGTGCTAATCGCCTTCACCGGTACTTCGAGCAGCATTGCGTGGGTTGCAAACGAATGGCGGCTCACATAGCTAGTTAAGGGCGTATCTATGCCACAGAGCGCTGCTAGGTCTTTAAGACGCTTATTATAGCGTTTACGCGCCCACTGAATATCCTTTTCCTGCCCCTCGGGAGTGCTCCGGTTAATGACCGGGAATATGTACTCTCTTTCAGGATACGCAGTGATGTAATGCGATAAGATATGCTGCAAATTTTCGGTGACTTTGATGTCATAGAGCTTGCCCGTCTTTTTCCGTCGGTAATGTACCCGCCCATTTGCCACGTCTGTCTTTTTCAAATAGGCAAGGTCTGCAAAATTCAAGCCGTACAAGAGATAGCTTGCAATGAAGTAATTTCTGGCATGGAAACACGGATGTGCTTCAGGTAAGATGCAAGCAATTATCTTCGTTACTTGCGGTCGCCCGAGAGCTCGCTTTGCCGTTGGTGCGTGTTTGATCTTGTACGCGATAAACGGGTACCATCCCACCTCGGCAATGCCTTCCTTAATGGCTTTGTTATATATAGCACGGATAGTCCGCATATATACAGCCAAGCCGTTAATGCCATTACCTTTGCTCAAGTGTTCCACTTCGAACGAGTGTAAGAATGAGAACGTGATGTCTGTGAATGACAACTCTTTACCATGAATAAACGAGCGAAGAACGCTTAGAACACCTTGATATGATCGTGCAGTCCCAATTCTATTTGACTTCCGGAGTGCAGCAATGATTGTTTCTGTATACTGAAAGAATGAGTGCCGTTTTCCTTGAAGCATGATTTTATCGCGCAGGTCCGTCACTGAGAGCGTATTGAGCTGCTTAGCTTCATGGAGCTTAAAGATAATGTCCATGGCATCAGCCTTTTTCTTTTGTATCAGGTTATTGAGGCGGGCAACCGTGCTCACACCGACATACGAATTCTTTACTCGCTTTTCTTTTGCATCCCAATCTTTCTCCAAAAGATCAATACCAAGAGGAATGGATGTAGTTCTTTCGTGATGTCCTAAGCGTATAATGAGCGGATACGTTTTATCTTTTTTTTGCCGCCTCGTATCGAGCGTGATTACAACATTCGTGTTCATAATTTACTTTTTTTAACGTGAAGAATTTGCACAGCATTTGCACAAGCACTGTGGTTTAGAATGATATGTACTGGACAGAAAACTTCAGGAGATTGTTGCTTAGCAACTGTTTGAAACCATTTGGAATCATTTGACTGCAATAATCAAGTGCCTGTTAATCAGAGGGTCGCTGGTTCAAGTCCAGCAGGGGGAGCAGAAAGGTCAACAGCGATGTTGGCCTTTTTTGTTTTTAGTCAAATTATTACCTCCAATTAATTGCTTTAATTTCTGGCGCAAGTACATGTTTTATCTAAAACTCCAAATTTCAAAAGATGATCGTAAAAAATCATCTTTTTTAATGATTGTCAATAGTGTAAATCATTTTCATTTTTGTACCATGAAAAAAATATTCCTTATTCTATTAGCTGCAACGACAATTTTTATATCCTGCAAAAAAGACAAAGCAGATGTAACGCCATCTGTTGTATTGCCCACGCTTACTACCACAATAGCTTCTTCCTTATCAATTACAGGGGCGAGTTCGGGAGGCAATATCAGTTCCGAAGGATCTGCCGCAGTTACTGCCAGAGGCGTGGTTTGGGACATCGCGGCCAATCCTACAGTAGCATTGGCTACTAAAACGATTGATGGTGCAGGAGGTGGTTCATTCAGTTCTGTTATTACAGGGTTGGCGGCAAATACCACTTATCATGTACGGGCCTATGCCACCAGCAGCGCAGGAACAGCATACGGTAACGATATAACATTTACTACAGCAGTGGCTAAAGTATATGTCTGCGGAACAGAATGGACAACTGCTTTAGGTGTGCAGCAGGCAAAGGTTTGGATAGATGGAACACCAACAGTATTAAGTGGAAGTACAGAATCATTTGCAACCGGAATGGCGGTAACCAATGCCGGTGATATATATGTGTCAGGCTCTTTAAAAGTTACACAATGGCGGGCTACCTACTGGAAAAACGGAACCGCCAATTATCTTACCGATGGCACCCGTGAGGCAGGGCTCGGTTCAATTTTTATAAGTGGCAGCGATGTGTATGCCTGTGGTGGAGAAAGAAATGCTGCAGGTGTATTTACAGCTAAGTATTGGAAAAACGGAACAGAAACAGTGCTTGGCAATGGGACGAATGAATCTGTGGCAAATTCCATATTTATATCCGGCACTGATATATATGTAGTCGGTTACGAAACAAATGCTGTTGGAAATAAGATACCCAAATACTGGAAAAACGGAACAGGCATCCTCATCACCACGATCCCTGGTGTTGCCAATTCCGTCCTTGTTTCGGGCAGCGATGTGTATATAGCAGGAACCGATAACAGCAGTATTGTCGGGCTTTATTGGAAAAACACAACCCCGGTAAGCATTCCTGACTGCTCTCTAACATTCAATAGTTTTGTATCAGGTACTGATGTATATATAGCGGGAACTGATAATAGCGATAAACCTGCTTATTGGAAAAATGGAACGAAAACTTCTTTAAGCACTTTGCATGGTGATGCCCTTTCCATCTATGTTTCGGGTCCGGATGTATTTGTAGCAGGCACAGGATCGGACCAAAGATGTAAATTTTGGAAGAACGGAGTAGAAAATATACTGTCAACAAATGTTGACTTTCACAATAAAACCACCTGTATCATTTATAAATGATCACAAGCAAAGATTGTGCTTCTATAAAAAAAATGAAAAAAATATTCCTGTTCACTGCTTTATGTTTTACAGCATAATACTGTTTGCACAAAAGCAATCATCTGGTGCGAATGCATCTTTCGTCAATAAGAGGAGCAAAAAGGTCAACAACAATGTTGGCCTTTTTTATTAAACCCAAACCAAGACGATAATTTCCTTTCTCCTTAAAATACTATCTTTTTTATCACCGCTATTAGTATCTTGAATGAAAATCAGCGACCCTTCTTATTGTTTATGAAGTATCATATCGTACTCATTCATGGCACATTCGCACCCAATGCACCATGGACAGATAGTAACTCAGACTTTTGCAAAAGAATTACAAACCAGCTTGATGGAGACGTTACGTTCCAGGTATTTAACTGGTCTGGGAAAAACTCACACAAAAGCCGTTTATCTGCTGCAAAAGAATTGAAAGCGATCCTTGAAACAGGTTGTGGAGAAAGCGACTGTAAGAAAATTATTATTGCTCACAGCCATGGTGGTAATATCGCTATGTATGCATTAAAAGAGTTGG
Source organism: Bacteroidota bacterium (assembly GCA_048497855.1). Taxonomy (GTDB): domain Bacteria; phylum Bacteroidota; class Bacteroidia; order Chitinophagales; family Chitinophagaceae; genus Ferruginibacter. The sequence goes on from JBEHZB010000004.1 coordinate 42,661, forward strand.
GCGAAAAAGCAAAAGACTTTGAGCTCATAACGATGGCCACTCCTTTCTTGAACACAGAAAAAAGAGATTATAAATCGTTTCTTGAGGTAAATCTTTTCCTGTTACCTTTTTCCATTTATACATTACTGCTGGCTGCTGTAGGATTTGTCTTTTATTTTTTTGTAAAAAAATATACCCTCATTGCAGAGATCATTACCTTTTTTGTTGTGTTTGAAATTTATCCCGAAATCAACCCAATGGATGAATAAGCTCCAGAAAAGGATTGACGACAGAATAGAGAATGTAATGAGAGAGCTCAGTTTCTCCTATAGAAAGAGAGACTACGAGATATTAGCTGTTATTGATCGGAATGATGAGATCAATATTTGGTTCAGGCTCCTTTTTAAAGCCTGGGAGGGAATAACCAGGCTGCAGAAGCTTTTCTTAAATTATGTTTTAATGATGTTGGTAGGATGTATAATCGTCCTCGGGATACTATATTTATTTTACGATCTTTTCATTAGCCAAGATAAAAGCAAAACAGCGGATGAAACAATAATGATCTACGCTGCGATGTTTTCTGCGGCGGCCTTAGCAACGGTTATTATATTTTTGGCGGCAATTATTATAGTCTCCCTCGTATTTTCTTTTATAAAATCCAATGTAGCAATGTTGGGAAGAGAAAATCTGTTTGCTCAGCTGTTCATCAAAATAACACCTTCATCAATACCGTTCGATTACCAGCAATTAACATTTGTTAATCATAGAAGCCAGCAAAAAGGCAGGTCGCTTCGGCACAGTATCTATAATGATGCTATTGTAGTAGATAAAATTGCGGGTTGGATAACTGATAAACAAACAAGGAATTACAATTTAATAAGCAACCCTTTTTACACACCGAAAGAGATATTGCTGGAGCTTAAGCACAATGAATTAAAAGCAGAGCAACTGATGCTTATTTTCCTGGCGGCCGGCCAGGAACAAAAAGGAAAAACTTTTTTTGCTAAGTACGACATAAAGCTGCAAAGTGAGCTTAATGTATTTGTTTCAGATATTAAAAGCAGGTATACAAACGATATACAAACCATAAATAAATCTGTTGCTATCAATATGCTGGATGATGCGATCGTTGTGCTTTGTGGCAATGATGACAGGCAGACAGCAGGCTTAATTCATAGAAAGATAACCGGTATGGATTGGTTCGATTCAAGAATATATATCGACCATATCATTTCAAAATACAACATTGATATGGTTGGTGAAAAAAGGAGAGAAAAAGAGCGGCAAAGAGCAGAGTCCTTAAAACTTCTCAAGCGTTTATCAGCAATCACACTCTTATTTCTTTTATGCTTTGTCATTTTAGCTGCACTATATGTTTTGAACGACAGCGAATTGTATGGAAATGGCAATACTATTTTTGCAGGGTACTTTGATAATGTAAGCAAACTGCTTTCGGGAGATGAGTTGCTGCGGGATAAATTGCCGGTCTTTCTTTGGATACTATGTGCAAGCGTTTTTTTAAGAGCACTTGTTTTTATTGCAATTTTAAAGAACGGTGACGAACTGGCTATATCATTTAAAGGTAAAAGATATTCTACCGATGAAGGCTTTTTTATGTGGTGGTTACTGATAGAGTGTATTGCATTTGGCATTATTTTTAAATTCCAGCCCTTTGAAGATTACCTGGTCGGTATTCTTTATTTTGGTATTCCCTGGATCCTTATAAACGGATTATTTAACGATTAAAACGGCAATAATAAATTTTACTTCTGCTGAAATTTTTCCACTGCCCATTTTGTAAAATCCATGTACTTGATCAGCTGGCTTTCATATCTATCATTGCTGATGGAGCGGATATTAGGACCTATCTTTTTTATAAGCAGCTTATTTTTTACAGCGCTGTTGGAGAAAGGGTGCAGCCGGATAGTTTTGAAAACCAGTTTCTCGCATTTTGTAAGCCCGCCTTTTTGTTTGAACGAACGGGTGTACGATCGTATCTCATACGCCAGGTAATCCGTATCCTTTAATTCGTAATAGATAATAATGTTCAGCAGGCGCAACGCTTTGTAAATAGGAACAGATTGTTGTTCATACTGCCTGTTACCACCAAGCGCTGCATTGATATACTTATGCGCCCGCTTGTACTCTTTTTTATTAAAATAAGAAAGGCTGCAATAAAAATATAACTCAGCCTGCTTTTCATTATTCACCAAATGATACGCTGATAGTACCAGCGGATCCATCGCAGTAATATATTCAACGGCACCGTTAATATTATTCTCACCGGTTAAAACAGTCAGCTCATAAATGGCAATTGTTTTTTCAAGGAGATAGCGAAAGTATTCGGGAGAAGCAGTAGTATCTATCCTGCGCAATTTATCTACATAAGAACTGATTTGCTCGTATTGCTGTACTGTGCGCAGATTATCCAGGATGCCTTCCAAAGCAGAAAAATGATCCAGTGGCGGATGGTCATGCAGATCGGGATGCAGTTCGAATAACCGGTTCAGTTCGTGAAAACTTTTTAATGCAGAACGGTGATCGGCAATAGCTGTAAAATAGAAAGCCTGGAAAAGCAAATGCAGCTTCCGCGACTCAAAACTGTTCTTCACTTTACCTGTTACCAAACTGATCTCGCTCAACAGCAGATCATTCAATCTTTTTTTATCGTCGTCAGAAACAACTTTGCCTAAATGGATCAGGCGGTATTTCAGTAATTCAAAAAGAGAATAATGTCCTTCAATATTGTGTATCACCCGCAAACTTTCTTTAGCCTTCATTTGCATCTCTACAAGATAACTGTCTTTAATACCCGGGAAATGCTGATCAGACAAATGATTTAATTCCATCCGGAAAGAGAGATACTGTATAAAGTGATGTTGCGATGTTAACGCTTGTTCCCTAATCTTTTTCAATTCTTTAAATGCTTCCGCAGGAAGGGAGCGTTCCTGCAATATCTTCACACGAAGCAATCCGTGATACAAAGCAAACTCATTATCCTTTTCCGTTTTAGCAGCTATCAGCCTGTCGGTAATTATTTTTACAAGATACCTTGCACTGGCTTCAAGAGAAGCGTCGCGGTCTTTTTTAATGAACGCCGCTTTAATTTTTTTTACATCAGTTTCGCCGGGCAAACTGCGTTCAATGATATCATATAGCAACAGGTAATCCTTTTGCCCGGCCTGTTTTCGGGTGGCCAGCCTGAACTGTCTTTTTTCGGAAGCAGATAATGAATTGATGAGCCGGATGGCTGTTGTACAATTAGACATACTGTTTAGAACTTACATTTTACCATCAAAAGTGCATCAATTAATTAATTGAATATTAACATCTTATAGATAATGTAAGGTACAGAAGCTGTTTCCGGGGATTCTGATTTTTTATAAAAATAGGCAGTTTATATATTTCTGCTCCAATTATTTTTGGTTTCATCTTATTTAACGACTGCTTAAAAAATCCATAATGAAATCAAAAAAGATTATCGTGGTTGGTAGCACCAACATGGATATGGTGGTAAAGACAAGCCATATCCCGGCACACGGAGAAACTGTCCTCGGGGGATCCTTTTTTATGAACCCCGGTGGTAAGGGGGCAAACCAGGCAGTAGCTGTAGCCCGGCTGGGCGGCGAAGTTATTTTCATCTCTAAAATGGGCAATGATGTATTTGGCAAACAATCCTTTCAGCTGTTTGATGAAGAAGGGATTGATACCATGTACATCCTTTCGGATGACGAGCTGCCATCTGGTGTTGCGCTTATCACAGTAGATAATGCGGGGGAGAACAGCATCGTGGTTGCTCCCGGTGCCAATGCCAATCTTCTTCCTGCAGATATACAGGCAGCGCTGGCAGAATTGGAAAATGCAAGTATTGTTTTAATGCAGCTGGAGATACCACTGGAAACCGTTAAATTTATCGTGCAATACCTCAGCTCAAAAAATGTTCAGGTTATCCTTAACCCGGCACCCGCAACGATCCTTCCTTCAGAACTGCTAACACACATTGACATTATTACGCCCAACAAAACAGAAGCTTCAATGCTTTCAGGTATTGAAGTAATGGATATCGAAACAGCTAAAAAAGCTGCCAGGATCATTCATGAAATGGGAGTAAAGAATGTAGTGGTAACTATGGGGTCTTTAGGCGCCGTAACTTTTTATAACAATGAATTTCACATTGTTCCTGCACACCAGGTAGAAACAGTAGATACTACCGCTGCAGGCGATGTATTCAACGGGGCGCTTGCCGTTTCTTTATCCGAAGGTAAAGATCTGCTTGATGCAGTACGGTTTGCCTGCGAAGCAGCAGCAGTCTCGGTTACCCGCTTAGGCGCACAATCCTCCATCCCCTACAGAAACGAATTGATCGTTCGTAAACTGGTCATCGAGTGATCCTAACCGGGTTCTAATTTTCTTAACATAAAACCACTTGCCATGTTCATTGTACAAAATTATTCATTAGCTATTGTATGCTGTTTCATTACCATGCTTTGCTGGGGAAGCTGGGCCAATACCCAAAAACTGGTTACCGGTAAATGGAGGTATGAATTGTTTTACTGGGATTATGTGATCGGTATCCTTGTCTTTTCGCTGGCTGCTGCACTTACGCTTGGCAGTTGGGGCCACTCCGGCCGCAGCTTTACCGATGATATACAGCAGGCCAGCTGGAGTAATATAGGCAGCGCTTTTTTAGGCGGCATTATATTTAACCTGGCCAATATACTTTTAACTGCCGCAATTGCCATTGCCGGTATGTCGGTGGCTTTTCCTGTTGGTATCGGTATTGCGCTGATCCTTGGTGTAATTGTCAATTATATAGGTGTTCAAAAAGGCGATCCTGCTTTATTATTTGGCGGAGTACTACTGGTGATGGGCGCCATTATCCTCAATTCTGTTGCGTATAAAAAAGCCAATGCCAATACTTCAAAAGCAGGTACCAAAGGAATTCTGTTATCAGTAGCGGCCGGTATATTGATGTCTTTCTTCTACCGGTTCATTGCTGCTTCTATGGACCTTAACAATTTTATACAGCCGGAGCCTCTTAAGATGACACCTTATACAGCCTTTGTTGTATTTGCAGTGGGCATACTGGTCAGCAATTTCTTCTTTAATACTGTAATGATGAAACGGCCGCTGGAAGGCCCCCCTGTTACATACAGAAATTATTTCAGCGGAAAATTCTCTCTTCACCTGGTAGGTGTATTGGGTGGAGCTATCTGGGGAACAGGAAACCTGCTTAACCTGTTGGCTGCCGGAAAAGCAGGCCCGGCGGTATCTTATGGACTGGGCCAGGGAGCTACACTCGTAGCAGCCATCTGGGGTGTATTGGTGTGGAAGGAATTTAAGCATGCGCAAGGAAAAGTTACCGGGTTATTGATAGGCATGTTTGCCTGCTTTATCCTGGGTATTGTATTGATAATTTTTTCAGGAGCCTGATAACCTAACCTGAATTTTTATAAAAGCGGATCACCGACTGCCTATTCTTTTACCAATTTAAAATGATTGCTATGAACTCACAAAAACTTAAACTGATCTACCGGCTTCGGGTAATTGCAGTTTGCTGCTGCATCCTGGCTTTATTACCCGCTGTAAGCATGGCTCAAAATACAGAGCCTGTATCCGGTTTTGTAACCAACGCCAAAGGCGAACCGGTTGCAGATGTTACTGTTACTAAAAAAGGAACTGCAGTATCTGTAGTTACTGATGCCAAAGGGCACTACTCTATTCCTGTTAAGAAAGGGGAGACCCTTGTATTTAGTTCTGTTGGCCACGAAACAAAAGAAGTTGTTTACAATGGAAAAACGCCATTTAACCAAAGCCTCACTATTTCTTTCGGTAAGCTGGATGAAGTAGTAGTGGTAGGATATGGAACGGCCACTAAAAAAGAGGTCACGAGTGCTATTACTACATTAAAACCTGCAGACTTTAATAAAGGAAATATCGGTAACCCGGTAGGCCTGCTGCAGGGCCGTGTAGCGGGGCTTAACATAGCAAGGCCTTCGGGTGGAGATGTGAATGGCGGATTTGATATACAACTGCGTGGACTTACTACCCTTTCCGGCGGGCAGGGACCTCTGTTTGTTATTGATGGAATATTAGGTGGCGACCTTAACAGTGTAAATGTGGATGAGATAGAATCTATTGATGTACTGAAAGATGGATCGGCCGCTGCTATTTATGGTACAAGAGGAACAAACGGTGTTATCATCATTACTACCAAAAAAGGAAAACCCGGTCAGCATGGCCTGGAATTTTCAACTTACACTTCTATTCAAACAGTAGCTAAAAAGCTACGCAACCTTAATGCAGATGAATTCAGGCAGGCTATTCACATGATGTACCCGGGAAGAGAAGCTGAATTTGATTTTAAAGCAAGTACCGATTGGTTTGATGAAATAACCCAAACTCCTGTTGATCAATATTACGACCTGGCTATGACAGGCGGTACAGAACATTTTAATTACAGGGCAGCCCTTAATTACCGTAAAGCACAGGGTATAGTAAAAGATAACGACAATAAGCGCTTCCAGGGAAAAGTGAGTATCACACAAAAAGAATTCAATAACAAGCTTACCATCAATTATAATCTTACCTACGCAGAAACCAACAGGAACTTTACTGACCAGGAAGTATTGCAGCAGGCTTTTCGCCGCAATCCTACCGAACCCGTTTTTGATCCTACCAATACTGTTGCAGGCGGTTATTTCCGCAACACCGGGCCTTTTCAATATTATAACCCCGTAGCAATGCTTGACCAGGAAGTGAATAGTGGAAAACAGGAAACCTTTACAGGAAGTGCAAAAGTTTCTTACGCCATCCTGACCGGGTTGAATGTGTCGGCTTTTGGTTCTATTATCCGCGACAGCTATAAGAACACAAGATACCAGTCACGCTATTACCCTATTGGTATTGGTAATAATGGTACCGCTACCATCGGTACAGGCGAAGCAGATAACAAGTTGCTGGAACTGAGTACTGATTACAGGAAAAAATTTGGCAGGCATGAGATACAGGCTATTGCAGGATACTCTTATCAATATGGTACCAACGAAACCTTCGGCGCTACCAACAGCAATTTTGATGTAGATCTTTACCAATACAATAATATCGGCGCAGGGGCAGCTTTGTCATTAGGACAAGCTACCATGAACAGCTACAAAGAATCCAATACACTTATTGCCTTTTTCGGCCGTGTGATGTACAACTTTAACGAGAAGTATATGGCCCAGGTTTCTCTTCGCCACGAAGGTTCATCAAGGTTTGGTGCCAATCACAAATGGGGAGATTTTCCTGCAGCAAGTATAGGCTGGAGATTGAATAAAGAACCTTTTCTTTCTCATGTAAACTGGCTGTCTGATCTTAAACTGCGTGCAGGCTATGGGGTTACCGGCAACCAGGATATTGGTAATTACCGTTCTTTACAATTACTGGCTGTTGGCGGCCGCGTATTGTATAATGGTCAATGGATCAATACCTATCCACCGGCAAGTAACCCTAACCCCGACCTGAGATGGGAGAAAAAAGAAGAAATGAATATCGGTGCCGATTTCGGTTTCCTTAAAGGCAGGATAAGCGGCAACATCGATTACTACATCCGCAATACAAAAGATCTGTTGTGGACCTATACTGTACCGGTGCCACCTAATTTATACAACTCGCTATATACTAATGTGGGTACCATTCGCAACAGCGGTATAGAAATTACAGTAAATGCGATACCGGTTAAAAAGAAATCCTTTTCCTGGAATACCTCTGTTTTATTTACCCGTAACAGAAACAAACTGGTATCATTCTCCAATAACGATCTCGGCTTTAAATTAACTGATCTGAAACAAGGTTATATTGGTGCAGATGTGCAAACCTGGACACACCAGATAGTAGAAGGAAAACCGGTTGGTAATTTTGTAACACTGATATTCCAGGGAATTGATGCCGCTGGTTATCCAATTTATAAAGATGTTGACAACAACGGTAAGATCAATGAAGCGGATCGCCAGATAGCAGGTAATGCTTATCCAAAGTTCCAGATGTCTTTCAGCAACTCTTTTACCTATAAGAATTTTGACCTGTCATTTAATTTCAGGGGTTCTTATGGCAACTCTGTGCTCAACATTCACCGGTTGTACTACGAGAACTTTGGTTACCTGGGCGGCAAAAATATATTGCTGAGCGCCCTTGATTATCCCGGCTATAAAGGAAAGGCAGAGTATTCTTCCCGTTTTGTAGAAGATGCTTCTTACATCAAGCTCGATAATCTTTCTATCGGCTACACCTTACCGGTAAAGACCAAAATATTTAAAACACTAAGAGTATATGCTACAGGACAACAGTTGTTAACGATTACCAGTTACAAGGGAGTTGATCCGGAAGTGGGCCTGGCAGGTCTTTCTCCAGGTATAGATGCCTATAACTATTATCCAAGAACAAAAACATACACACTTGGATTGAATGTATCATTTTAATAATCATAATTAGAAAACGACATTATATGAAAAAGTCAATTCTGAAATACAGCATTGCGCTTCTTTGCCTGGTGAATGCATATTCCTGTACCAAACTGGATGAAGAAGTGTACTCCTCTATACCGGCCGATGGTTTCTTCAGGAATGAGGCTGAAGTAATGACCAACGTTGGCCGTATCTATGCGCAAATGAGGAAGATAACCGATCGCTTTGGCGCCGGAAGCATTGATCTTGTTGGAACAGATGAATGCATCATTCCTTTCCGCGAAACTAACCTGTGGTACGATAACGGCCTGTGGATAGCGCTTCACCGTCACCAGTTCGATGCCAACCAGTCTGTAATATCCGGCAGCTACAGTTTTTGTTTCGATGGTATATCTATGTGCAACCAGATATTGTATCAACTGGAACAATCACCGGTAGATTTTCCCAGCAAGCCAAAGATATTTGCAGAGGTAAAAATGGCAAGGGCTTTCTTTTATTACCGGGCGCTGGATTGGTTCGGCAATATTCCTATCTCTACCGATTTTAAAGATGTAACACTTCCTGCACAGCACACCCGGGCCGAAGTGTGGGATTTTGTTGTAAAAGAGATCAAGGATAATATTTCCTTGCTGGATGATGCGCCATCAACCAATAATTATGGCCGTACCTGTACAAAGGCAATGGCCAATATGATGCTGGCAAAATTATACCTGAATGCAGAAAAATGGAAAGGTGCAGCTAAATGGGATGAAGCTATTGCTGCTTCGAATGCTGTGATCAGTACACCAGGCTATTCGTTGCCATCGGATTACTTTTCCAATTTTACGCCTACCAACAATACGTCTAAAGAGAACATTTTTGTTATTCCTTACGATAAGACATACACGAAAGGAAATATACTGCTGATACATTGCTGGACACTGCATACCCTTAGCCAGCAAACCTTTGGCCTTATTGCTTTTACCTGGGATGGCTATGCAGCAATGGAAGATTTTTACAACACCTACGAGGCGCAGGACAGTCGCATTAAATCCTGGATGGTGGGTCCGCAATACAGTGCTACCGGCCAGCCGCTTATGCTGTCTTCTACAAGGCAGTTAACGTACAGGCCACATATCAATGCATTGTATAACCAAACAAGTCCTGCCCTGCTTGATGATGGTGTACGGTTCAAAAAATATGGTTACGAATCAGGTTTAAAAGATAATGAAAGTATGAGCAACGACTGGGTAGTGTTTCGTTATGCAGATGCGTTGATGACCAAGGCCGAAGCAATAATGCGCAAGAACGGTAACGTGGCTACACAGGAAGCTGTTGACCTGGTTAACCAGGTACGGTTCAGGGCCTTTGGCGATCATACACATGATTATACCATTGCGACACTTACTATGGATGAATTGCTGAAAGAACTGGGAAGAGAATTTGCGTGGGAATATCATCGCCGCCAGGATCTTATTCGCTTTAATAAATGGAACGTGGCCTGGTTCGAAAAACCTGCCGGAAATGTTAATCATGAATTATATCCATTGCCTACTGCGGCGCTGAATGTAAATCCTAATCTTCATCAAAATCCCGGTTATTAACTGATCTTTTAAAAACAAATTCTATGCTGAAAAATATAATAATTGTCTTTTGCCTTTTTGTTTGCGTTGCCGGTCACAGCCAGCCGGTTCATACTGATAAGGCCGGTTTAAAGATATCAAAGGAAGTATTGAAAGATAAGATACGCGGAGGCTGGGCCGGGCAAACCATCGGCGTAACATTTGGCGGCCCTTATGAATTTAAATACAACGGAACATTTATACAGGATTATCAACCCCTTACCTGGTATGATGGCTACCTGAAAAAAGTAATGACCGAAACACCCGGCTTGTATGATGACATTTATATGGACCTGACCTTTGTAGATATTTTAGAAAAGGTTGGTATTGATGCGCCGGTAGATTCTTTTGCCAATGCTTTTGCAAGAGCCGGTTACGATCTGTGGTTTGCCAACCAGGCAGCACGCTATAATATCCTTAATGGTATCAAAGCTCCTGCCTCCGGCGAGCCTTTACATAGCCTGCAGGCCGATGCTATCGATTACCAGATAGAAGCGGATTATTCAGGATTGATGAATCCCGGTATGCCTAATTCAGCATCATTGCTGAATGATAAAATAGGGCATATCATGAACTACGGAGATGGCTGGTACGGTGGTGTTTTTGTTGGCGCTATGTATAGCATAGCGTTTACTTCCAATGATGTGAGTTTTGTTGTGAATGAAGCATTGAAGACCATTCCGCAGCAAAGCGAATTCTATCAATGCGTGAGCGATGTTATTAAATGGCATAAGCAATATCCGAAAGATTGGAGATCCACCTGGTTCGAACTGCAAAAGAAATGGTCGAGTGATATGGTTTGCCCGCAAGGTGTTTTTACCCCATTCAATATTGATGCAAAGATCAATGCAGCCTACGTGGTGATGGGGCTTTTATATGGCAACGGCGATTATACCGCTACGCTGGATATAGCCACCCGTGCAGGCCAGGATGCAGACTGCAATCCTTCTACAGCCGGTGGTGTATTGGGTACTATTCTTGGTTACAATAATATTCCTGCTAAATGGAAACTTGGGTTAAAGGAGATAGAGGATATGAATTTCAGTTATACTACACTGTCGCTTAATGGTGTGTATGCGCTTAGCTATAAGCATGCGCTGGAAATGATCAAACGTAATGGCGGAACTGTTGAAGATGATTTTGTAGTGATAAAACCACAATCGCCAACAACGGTGCGTTATGAAAAAAGTTTTCCCAACGTATATCCTGTTGCAAAAATATCTATCCGTAATAAAGATGCTAACGGGCTGACATTTGACTTTGATGGTACCGGCTTTGCATTATTGGGCAGGGCGGTAAAAAAACAAAGAGATGGAGCAGACTATGATTTTGAAGCGGATCTTTTTATTGATGGTGTAAAAACTGAAACCGCTAAACTACCTACCAATAATCATAACCGCAGGCATGAATTGTTCTGGAAATTGAACCTCCCTGTTGGTAAGCATACAGTAAAAATAGTAGTTAAAAATCCGGATGCAGGTTACGACCTGCGTGCCGATGAATATGTGGTTTATTCGGATAAGCCTTTATCGGCAGGCGCTAAATAAAAAATTACGTTGTTAGGCGTTACATGCATAAAAAGTTCGAGCATGTATAATACCCGTTCACTTTGTGGCGGGTATTTTTATTTATACCGGTAAGAAGAGAGTATAGTCTACAAAACTTAGTTCTTTGCAAATGAAAAAATAAATGTGCATCTTTATCCCATAACTGCTTATGGAGAAGCTGCAGCAATATTTTGCACACATCGGTTTTAGTGGCGATGACCTGGATAAGATCGTCGAAGCATTTCAGCTACGGCCTTTTGATAAGAACGACCTGGTGGTAATAGAAGGCAAAACAAGCCGTCATATTGGTTTTGTAGAAAGCGGTATGTTCCAATATTATGTCATTAAAGAGGGAGTAGAGATAACCAGTTATGTTTCTGTTGCCAATACCTGGCTGGCTTCGGTAATGAGTTTTGTAAGTGAAAGGCCTGCACTGGAAAATATAAGAGCTCTTACCAGCGGAAAAATATACATGATCAGCAAGACCGATCTTAAACGACTGGTAAATGAAATACCATCCTTCAAAGATTTTTATATTGCCCTTTTGGAACAATCTATTTGTGGTATCGATGAAAGCAGGCACGACCTTATTGTGCTTTCTGCCGATCAGCGTTACGCAAAGCTTTTACAAAAAGAACCACATCTTTTACAACAAATACCTCTGCAACATCTTGCTTCTATGCTTGGTATCACTCCCCGCCATTTAAGCCGGATAAGAAACAGTATCCGGTAAAAATGCTTTTGGACATTTGTCCGGTATATCCACCGCCGCCTGTTAGACTTTTGCATTGTAAAACAAAAACAACACACTATGCAAAAGATCAAAACAACTATCGTTCTGTTATTACTGGCTAATAACATCCAGGCGCAAAGCCTTTTTTCTAACAAAGAATTCAGCATTAACGGATTCAGGAATCCGTCCATCGGCGCAGAGTTCCGTATGAAGCAGATGTCGGTTTATGCAGGCTATTATCCTACAGCGTTTAAGGCTGGCGAGAATACCAATTTTTTTAAAGCAGGCGTAAGCTTTTGGTTTTTACCGGTAGGTAAAAAGGAAAACCCTTCTTCTTTTTATGCCGGTGTAAATTATTTAAGAGGCTTCAACCGCGATTATGAAGATAAAAATGCTTTAGGCATTGAAGGCGGCTTCCGGTGGATGATATGGAAAGGATTGAATTTCCGTATCGGCGCCATTGCTGTAGCTGCTAAAGGCGAAACGTTGAAGATCAACCCTACACCCGGTGTCAGTTATTCTTTCTTCTTTAAATAATAAAATTATAGCCATGAAAATAATATTAGGAACGGGCCAGTTGGGTATGGCCATATTGGAAACGCTTTTGGAAAAAGATCCACAAGACGAGATCGTACTGGTAAACCGTTCAGGAAAACTGAACAGAGAACTACCGGAAAATGTTCAACTGATAACAGCCGATGTTACCAATAGACACGAACTGGAATGCATTTGCCGTGAGGCGCAAATAATATTCAGCTGTACGGATGTACCTTACCAGCAATGGCAGCAGTTCTATCCTGCAGCAGCAGAAGCGCTGGTGTACACGTTGCAGAAAACAACAGCCAGGCTGGTATTTGCTGATAACATGTATTCGTACGGAAATGTGCAGGGTGCAGTGATGCAGGAAACAATGCCGCATAAAGCCACTACAAAGAAAGGGCGTGTACGTGCTGCTGTTATAGAACAATTGCTTTTATCAGGCGAGGATTTCAATGACCGTGTAGCTATCGTTAAGGCGGCTGATTTTATTGGTCCCCGTATTCATAAAGGAGTGTTGGGCACTGATTTTTTACACCGGCTTCATCATAATAAACCCATTTTACTTTTTGGTAAACCTATGCTGCCGCACACCTTTACCTATATAAAAGATTTTGCCCTTGCTATGGTAACTATTGCCGGCGCAGCAGATGCGTATGGACAAATATGGCACGTACCCAATGCTGCCGCCATCAGTGTAATGGATTGGATAAAATTATTTGAGCAGGAAACAGGTAGAAAGGTCAACGTAAAAATATTGCCCAAATTTCTTATCAAAATATCAGGCTTCTTCAATTCATTCATTAAAGAACTGTATGAACTGGCTTACCAGTTTGAGCACGCTTATTTGGTAGATCATAGTAAGTATGCTAAGCGTTTTGGTAAGCACGCTACTGATCATTTAATTATTGTTAAAGAAACGGTTGCCTGTTTCAGAACAGGCAACTTTTAAATGAAATGAATGATCGGTTAATTATTTGATGTAATAAGAAGTAATAGTTCTGATGTGTTTTAAAATATTTCAGGCTAATAACACTTCTGCAGGTATTTTAAGTTCATTATGAAATATCCTGGCAAGTTCCAGGGTAAGTGGTTTTCGTTTGGTTAAGAGGGCAGAAATATATCCTTTGCTTCCCACCTTACCAACAAGATCTTTATTCTTCAATCCCATATCCTGCATTTTTACTTTTATGGCATCAATAGGGTCCGGTAAAGGAATAGGGTAATTAGCATCTTCATACTGTTTTATTAATAATAGTGCCACTTGTACTTTCTCACCTTCGGGAGTATTAGGTCTTGTCTTTTTATCAAATTTTTTATCAATCCAATTAAGATATTCTTGGTATTGTTTTTTACTTTTTATTATTTTAAGTTCCATAAGTTTATTTTTTATTTTGAACCGTGGCTGCATTAATCTTATCATATTCGGCATGGGTGCCGAACCATTTAATCTGTATTGCTTTAAAGTCGAAAATAATTCTTACAATAAGGCGGTATTTATTTCCCATTATATTAAAAACCACCCTGTCATCTGCAACTAAACTGGCATTTCCATACACTTCTTTTAACTCGTTAAAATTTTTAAAACTGCAAATTATCAATTCATGATACCATTCTTGTAAAGCCGTTGCTGCTTCCGGATATTTTTTGCAATAATCCAGTAATGTCTTTCTTGTTATTATATTAAACACAACACAAAAGTAAACAAAGGTTTTCTATTAGAAAACTTTTATTATTTAAGAGGTATAAAAAATCTTCAATAGTGTACCTTACAAAGTGAGCCCCGCTACAGCAGGGGCTTTTCTGCGTCATTTGCAGGCAAACCAAACCAATCCCCGATAATCCCCTAATCTGTGGCAATGCGCAAAAAATTTTCATTAATTTCCCTCTATGAAAAAACTCCACCTCATCCTCTTCGCTTCCATTCTTTCTTCCACCATCCATGCACAAACAGACCCGGTAGATTATGTGAACCCATTGATGGGCACCGACTCTAAAGTAGATCTTAGTAATGGCAACACCTATCCTGCCATAGCCGTGCCCTGGGCCATGAATATGTGGACACCGCAAACCGGCAAAATGGGTGACGGCTGGCAATACCAATACACCGAAGACAAGATCCGCGGCTTTAAACAAACCCATCAGCCATCGCCCTGGATGAATGATTACGGCCAGTTCGCCATCATGCCTGTTACCGGTACATTGCGTTTTAACCAGGATGACAGGGCAAGCTGGTTCACCCATAAATCGGAAACAGCCACACCATATTATTACAGTGTGTATCTTGCTGATCATGATGTAACTGCTGAGATAACTCCTACCGAACGTGCAGCAAGGTTTCGCTTTACATATCCGCAAACAGACAGCGCTTATGTAGTGGTAGATGCTTTCAACCGGGGATCGTATATAAAGATCATCCCCGAACAAAAAAAGATAGCAGGCTATAGCGTACGCTATAGCCGGGGTAAAATGCCAGGCTTCAAAAACTATTTCGTTATTTATTTCGACAAAGCATTTACCATAGCATCGGCATGGAGAGGCAACCAGTTATCAAAAGATACTTTGGAGTTGCAGGCGGATCATACCGGTGCTATCGTGGGGTTTAAAACAGTAAAAGGTGAAAAGGTAAATGTAAAAGTGGCTTCATCTTTTATAAGTATCGAACAGGCAGAACTGAATTTAAAAGAGATCGGTAATGATGATTTTGAAACAGTAAAAACAAAAGCAAGAAAAAGATGGAACGAAGTGCTGGGTAAAATAAAACCCGAAGGCGGCACCATTGATCAGCTGCGTACTTTTTATTCCTGCATGTACCGAACGCTTTCGTTCCCCAATAAATTATACGAAAAAGATGCCGCAGGAAATATTGTGCATTACAGTCCGTACACGGGTAAAGTATTGCCGGGCTATATGTTTGGTGGTACCGGCTTTTGGGATACTTTCCGTGCATTATACCCTTTCCTCAATTTAATGTACCCTTCGGTAAATAAAGAAATGCAGGAAGGGTTGATCAACGATTATAAAGAAGGCGGCTGGCTGCCGGAATGGAGCAGTCCCGGTTATGCAGATATTATGATTGGCAATAACTCCGCTTCTATTGTAAGCGAAGCATATCTAAAAGGATTGCGTGGCTACGATATCAATACCTTGTATGAAGCGCTACTGCATGGCGCCAATAACGAAGGGCCCATGAGTGCCGTAGGAAGAAAAGGTGTGAGCTACTATAACAGTTTAGGCTATGTGCCGTATGATGTAAAGATCAATGAGAATGCGGCACGTACACTGGAATATGCGTACGATGATTTTACTATTTTTCAGCTGGGTAAAAAACTGGGCCGCCCGGCAGAAGAGTTAAAGATATACGCCAAGCGCTCACAGAATTATAGGAATTTATTTGACCCCGAAACAAAATTAATGCGGGGAAAAAATGCAGACGGCACTTTTCAATCGCCGTTCAACCCTTTTAAATGGGGCGATGCTTTTACCGAAGGTAACAGCTGGCACTACAGCTGGAGCGTATTTCATGATATACAGGGATTGGTGGACCTGATGGGTGGCAAAACAATGTTCGTAAAAATGCTTGACAGTGTGTTTACCTTACCACCCATCTTCGATGATACCTATTATGGTGAAGTGATACATGAGATAAGAGAAATGCAGATCGCCAATATGGGACAATATGCCCATGGAAACCAGCCTATACAGCACATGATCTATTTATATAACTATGCCGGTCAGCCATGGAAAGCGCAGTATTGGGTACGGGAAGTAATGAATCGTTTATACAAAGCTACGCCGGATGGTTATTGCGGTGATGAGGATAACGGGCAAACATCGGCCTGGTATGTATTCAGTGCTATGGGTTTTTATCCTGTATGTCCTGCTACCGACCAATACGTACTGGGTGCGCCATTATTTAAAAAGATAACCCTTACACTGGAGAACGGAAAGCGGTTCATTATTAACGCACCGGCCAACAGCGGACAGAATAAATATATACAAACCGCACAGCTCAATGGCGCTGCATATGATAAGAACTGGCTGGGTCATTTTGATATACAAAAAGGCGGTACACTTAATTTTATTATGGGTGCTACACCGGCCACCAGTCGTGGCATAAGTGATGGGGCTTTCCCATATTCGTTTAGCAGGGATAAAGGAGATGTGGAATATTTAAGATAAAGAGCGCAACCGCTGAGAATGGGAGTAAATAGAGTTTACGCAAAGGATCTCTGCGAAACCTCAGCCCTCTTCGCTCTCTGCGGTAAAACAAAAATTTTAATATCTCAAAATAAATTACCACTTTGTATAACCCACAAAAGCTGTCAGCATTATGAAAAAATACTTTGTCAGGCTGCGTAACAAACAATATGGCCCCGCTACAATAGAAGAGCTGAAGCGCATGGGCATAGACCGCAGTACCCTGGTATGGTACAAAGGACTGGCGCAATGGACACCTGCCGGACAGGTACCTGAGATAAGCGATGCGCTCTTTGGCAGCGCCGGTGCAGGTTCATCCGCATCTGCCTCCAGGCAGGTAGGGCGGCCGCAATTGCAGCGCAAGCGGCAAACCAGCATTGATGATATCGTTAATGATTATGCTACCAAGGAACAGGGTACCGGCAAAGGCAAGCTGGTATTATTGATAGCAGTGATAGCCGTTGTTGCAGGTATTGTTGCTTACCAAAATCAAAGAGCGAAAGACCTTAACAATACTGAATCATCGCCAGTTACTGCGGATACTTTAGTAAAAGAAAATACAACAAGAGATGTAGTGCGTACACCGAAGGAAATGGAAACTGCCCGTCCTGAAAAATTTATTACCATTGATGCTTCGCTTACTAATACAACTATAAGTGGTATTCTTATCAGTACAGCAACAGTTACCACGTATAAGAATATTGTGCTTACTATATATTATATGGATGCAGCAGGCAGCAACCTTGATATTGGAGAATATACTGTTGCGGATAAATTAAAGCCCGGTCGCTCGGTAAATTTTTCGTTTAAGCCAAAGCTGCCCAAAGGCACCAGTACAATAAATACATCTTTTAGTACAGCGGAGATGGAGAAATGATTTTTCTACCGCAGAGGCGGGGAGACGCAGAGTTAAACAAGCGCTCTCTGTGTAAACTCAATTAACTTATTTCTCTGCGGTAAAAAATCAGGTGGAGGATCATATTCGTTTGATAAAAAAAATTCTCTGCGTCTCCCCGCCTCTGCGGTTAATAAAAAACAAGGCAATGAAAAAATATTTCGTCCATCTCCGCAACGAACAGCAAGGCCCTTTTACACTGGAAGAACTTGGCCGGCTGGGAGTAGAGCGCAATACCCCTGTTTGGTACGAAGGTCTTTCCGGCTGGGTAGCTGCTATACAGGTACCCGAGATAAAAGAAGCCTTGTTCCCGGTAAACCCGCCACCACTTAACGATGACCTGCTGCAACCTTTGGAACCCAGGCTGGCAGTGGATATGGAGCCTCCTTTAACCGTAACACACAAACACTCATCCGATATAATACTACCCGGCGCAGAGATAGAAGCACTGCCCGATGCAGATGCCAGGAAAAAAAAGTTCAGGCTGATACTGGCAATAGCACTGGTACTGCTGATCGGTGGTATGGCTTTTGGTTTTTTTATGAAATACCAGCAGCGTTCATCGTCTGCTGAGCAGCAGGATACTCATACGAAAGATTCGATGCTGCGCAAAAAATCGGAAGGCGAACTGCGGGAGCAACTGAAAACAAAAGAAGAACAGCACCCCACCGAATTCTTATCCGGAGAAATATCTTTTCACGATAACCTTATTGGCCAAAGCGTGATACGGGGACATGTTACCAACAGCGCCACTGCTGCTACTTTTAAGGACATCGAACTCACCATTACCTATATCTCCAAAACCGGCACACCCATAAGCAACGAAATATTTACGGTGTACGAAACACTGTCGCCGGGGCAGAGCACTTCGTTTAAATTCAAGACCCGTTCGCCGAAAGGAACGAGTAATTGTAAGATGGTGGTGAGTGGGGCGACCCCTTCCGCCCCTTAAATGAGAATATTCATCAGGTATGAAAAAGTTCTGTATGAAATAAAAAACCGGAGCTTAAAACTCCGGTTCTATTATCTGTGATAATTTGTGTAACCTGCCTGCCGGCAGGCAGGTCTGTGGCAAATTAAAATTCCGCACTCTTCGGGTACCTCGGAAAAGGAATGACATCCCTGATGTTTCCCATACCGGTAACAAATTGTACCAGGCGCTCAAAGCCAAGCCCAAAGCCTGCATGCGGACAAGCGCCGAAACGCCTTGTATCCAAATACCACCACAGTTCTTCAGCAGGGATATGCATTTCTTCCATGCGCTGCAATAATTTATCGATACGCTCTTCGCGTTGAGAGCCGCCAACAATTTCGCCGATGCCCGGTGCAAGAATATCCATAGCGGCAACAGTTTTTCCATCGTCGTTCTGGCGCATATAAAATGCTTTGATCTCTTTCGGGTAATTGGTAAGTATAACAGGTTTCTTAAAATGTTTTTCTACCAGGTAACGCTCATGCTCGCTCTGCAGATCAACACCCCAGCCATCAATTAAATATTGAAATTTCTTTTTCTTGTTGTGATTGCTCTCTTTCAGGATCTCTATTGCTTCTGTATAAGTAAGGCGTTCAAAATCATTATCCACTACAAAGTTCAGTTTTTCCAAAAGCCCCATTTCACTTCTTTCTGTTTGTGGTTTTTGTTTTTCTTCTTCTTCCAGCCGCTGCGCTAAAAACTCAAGATCTTCCTTATTATTTCCCATCGCATGTTTAATAACATACTTAATGAAATCCTCTGCCAGGTTCATGTTATCTTCCAGGTCGTTGAAAGCAACTTCAGGTTCTATCATCCAGAACTCTGCCAGGTGCCTGGTGGTATTACTGTTTTCTGCACGAAAGGTTGGGCCGAAAGTATAGATATCGCTGAATGCCATAGCAGCCAGCTCACCTTCCAACTGACCGCTTACGGTAAGGTTGGTGCTGCGGCCAAAAAAATCTTCTTTGAAATTGATAGAGCCGTCATCATTTTTTGCAGCTGTTCCGTCAACAGGCAATGTAGTTACCCGAAACATTTCACCGGCACCTTCTGCATCACTTGCTGTAATGATCGGCGTATGTAAATACACAAATCCTTTATCGTTAAAGAATTTATGGATAGCAAATGCCAAAGCATGCCGCACCCGGAATACTGCACTGAAGGTATTGGTCCTGAAACGCAAATGCGCTATCTCCCTTAAAAATTCAAGACTGTGCTTTTTAGGCTGCAAAGGAAATTTTTCCGCATCGCTGTCGCCTAATATTTCAATAGATGTTGCTTTCAGTTCAACTTTTTGTCCTTTGCCTAAAGATGGTATCACCTCACCTGTCGCTTTTATACAGGCGCCGGTAGTAAGGCGTTTCAGCAGGGCATCGTCAAATTTGCCCAGCTCTGCCACAACCTGGATATTATTATTGGTACTGCCATCATTAAGGGCTATGAATTGGTTGTTGCGAAAAGTTCGCACCCATCCCATCACGGTTGCTTCATAGTTGGCATTATCGCTGGCCAGCAACTCTTTGATCTTTACTCTTTTATTGAACATAGTACTGTTTTGAAGGCTGCAAAGATAAGTTTTTGTAGCAACGCATTTTGAAGGAAAGCAGGGAAATCACTGGGGCTGTGAGCCGAAGTACTATTTTTATCGTTTGGTCTGCTTATCCCGATTATTTTGGGAGTTTTTCGCTTTTCGCTTCAATCCGGCAGCCATTGAGGGATAAAATCTCCTCAAACAATTAAATTTGTTAATCAACAGAAAGCTATCAGTAGGAAATTGCTTGACGAATCTATAAAATTGTAAAACAATAATTTATGAAAGGATTTTCTTTACTAGAAGATAAAACAAATAAAAAAAGAATTCTTCAGATAGATGTTAAGCAATTGGTTAAGGATCCACAAAAATTTGAAGATATGATTGATATGTTAGTTGCTGAAGAGCGTAAAACCGAAAAAAGGATTTCTTGGGGAGATACGAAAAAACAACTGAAAAAAGCCTGCAAGCTCTAAAATGCAAAAAAGTGAAGAATCGGTTCTATGGGAACGGTTGGTGCTTATGCCATAACATCCTAAAGCCAATAGCAGCACACACTTGAACGGAGTGTTGCCACATCTGCCCCAATAAGGCTAAAATGCCGGAAAAACCCACCGCAATAAGCGGTACAGGCAAAAAAAATTGCATTATTCTCGAAAAACACCGTAATATTGTGCCGGAATATAACTGGTAAGATTGCCCAATCGCTCATTTTAACCAGGCTTCACATTCCAATCAATTATAAATTCTCAATCAATTTCAGATTTTAAGACCGGATTTTTGAAGAACTCATTTTCTATTTTTTATGTATGATATTTTACAACTGAACGATCTGCTCGTTCCTGAGTTGCTTGACATTGCCGAGCAGCTTACTATTCCCAACGCAAAAAAACTTAACAAGCAGGACCTCGTTTACAAGATCCTCGATAAACAAGCCATTATGAACGCAGCAAGCAAAAACGAAGAAGAAAAACCCAAACGCAAGCGAATTATTAAAACCTCTACTTCCAACACTTCCGAAGATGCAGAAGTGATGCAGGAAGCAGCACCAAAGAAAGAACACGTAAAAGCAAAAAGGACCGAACCCGAAAAGAAACCTGTTAAAAAACAACGGGTAGAAGAGCCGGAAGAAGAGGAAGAACTGCAGCCTTTAACAGAAGAACAAAGCACTATACCGCCTGCCATTGCAGCAATGCTGCAGGAAGAAGATATACAGCAGCAGCAACCCGAAATGGAAATGCCGCAGCAGCAAAACAAGCAATTTCCACAACGCAGGGAACAACAGCCACCAGCTTTCAATATTGAGTTTGACGGCGTGATATTGGGCGAAGGTGTACTGGAAATGATGCCCGATGGCTACGGATTTTTAAGGAGCAGCGATTACAATTATCTTTCTTCACCCGATGATATTTATGTTTCCCCATCGCAGATAAAACTGTTTGGTTTAAAAACAGGCGATACAGTTTATGGAAGTGTTCGTCCGCCGAAAGAAGGCGAAAAATATTTTGCTTTATTAAAAGTGGAAACGATCAATGGTAAATCACCGGAAGAAGTTCGTGACCGTGTTCCTTTCGACTACCTTACCCCGTTATTCCCTTTTGAAAAATTAAACCTTTGCACAAGGGCGGATAATTACAGTACCAGGATCATGGACCTGTTTACACCGATAGGTAAAGGACAGCGTGGATTGATAGTAGCGCAGCCGAAAACAGGTAAGACCATGTTGCTGAAAGAACTGGCTAATGCTATTGCAGAAAATCATCCGGAATGTTATTTAATGATTGTGCTGGTAGATGAAAGGCCGGAAGAGGTTACCGATATGGAACGCAGCGTTAAGGCAGAAGTTATTGCTTCTACTTTTGATGAACCTGCTGAGAAGCATGTAAAAGTGAGCACCATTGCGTTGCAAAAAGCAAAACGTTTGGTAGAGTGTGGTCATGATGTAGTGATACTGCTGGATTCTATCACCCGTTTGGCAAGGGCGCATAATACGGTTGCTCCTTCAAGCGGTAAAGTATTATCAGGCGGTGTGGAAGCGAATGCCATGCAAAAGCCAAAACAATTTTTCGGCGCTGCCCGTAAAATTGAAAATGGCGGATCGCTTACGATCATTGCAACTGCCCTGGTAGATACCGGAAGTAAAATGGATGAAGTGATCTTTGAAGAATTTAAAGGAACAGGTAATATGGAATTGCAGCTGGAACGTAAATTATCTAACCGCAGAATTTACCCTGCTATCGATATCGTTTCCTCTTCAACCCGCCGCGACGACCTGTTACTGGATAAAGATACCTTCCAGCGCATGTGGGTATTGCGTAAGCATATGGCTGATATGAACCCTGAAGAAGCGATCAATGTATTGCTGAAGAACATGAAAGGAACGAAAGACAATGCAGAGTTCCTCACTTCGATGAACGGGTAAGTAATGAAGAATTAAAAATGAATAATGAATAGTAGGGCCGCTGATTTCTTCAGCGGCTTTTTTATGAGTATCTTCTTTGCGTAACTTAGCAGCTTAGCGCTTTTGCGGTAAACCATCATGCCTGTTCAAAAAATAACCATCGATCAATTCTTACAACTGGTCAAAGAATATCCTGTTCTTGATGTTCGCAGTCCGGGCGAATATACTCATGCACATATACCCGGTGCACATAATCTTCCTTTATTCAATGATGAAGAAAGAAAGATCGTTGGTACTGCATATAAACAGCAAAGCCGCGAAGCCGCCATAAAAATTGGTCTTGATTTTTTTGGAGTAAAGATGAGAGGTATGGTAGAGCAGGTGGAAGGAATTTGTAATTTGGAATTGGGAAAAAAGGACGCAGTAAGAACAGCAACGGATAAACAAATTCATAATTCCCAATCCCTGTTAATACATTGCTGGCGTGGTGGTATGCGTAGCGCAGGCGTGGCCTGGCTGCTTGACCTGTACGGGTTTAAAGTATATACCTTAGCCGGTGGCTACAAAGCTTATCGTAAATGGGTATTGGCACAATTTGAAAAAGAATATGCATTTAATATCGTTGGTGGCTATACAGGTTCGGGCAAAACATTATTGATACATGAATTGATACGGCAGCAAAAAACAGTGATCGACCTGGAAGAGCTGGCTAATCACAAAGGCTCGGCATTTGGCGCTGTAGGCCAACAGCCCAAACAGGAAATGTTTGAAAATAAATTAGCGCAGGCTTTAAGTGCTGCCAGCGGGCAGCAACCAACGGCCATTTACCTGGAAGATGAAAGCCAGCGCATCGGTAACCTGCAGATACCCATGCCCCTTTGGTACACCATGCGCAAATGCCCGGTGTATTTTATAGATGTGCCTTTTGAAAAAAGACTGGTGTATATCTCAGAGGAATATAAACATACCGAAAAAGAGAAGCTGGTGAACAATATCATCCGCATACAAAAAAGACTGGGCGGCCTGGAAACTAAAACAGCCATCAACTGTTTATTGGAAAATGATTACACCGGCTGCTTCCGTATTCTGCTGCGTTATTACGACAAGTATTATAATAAGGCGCTGAACAGCAGGGAAAATTTATCTGCTTTATTAAATAAAATACCCTGTTCCGGCGTTGATACCACTACCAATATCCAAAAACTATTATCATGCACTCCTGTAAACTTTTCCTGATACTTGCCTGTATATTGCTGCCTGTGCGCTTATTGGCACAACCTGCTTCTTTAGACAGGGATATTACCGGCCTGTGGAAAGGCACTTTATACAATGACACCACGGGCAAATTATTACGCTACGAAATTGCTATCAGCGAAAACAAAGGAAAGCTCAGCGGCTATACCCATACTTTTTTTATTATTGATGATAAACAATATTACGGGGTAAAAAGAGTGAAAATAAGAAAGCAGGATGGCAAGCTGATCCTGGAAACAGCAGAATTGATCGCAGATAATTATCCTGTTGCACCGGCCAAAGGTGTCAGGCAAATAGATATGCTTACGCTTGATGTACAGGATAGCATCATGATCCTGAGCGGACCATTTACTACTACCCGTACAAGAGAATATCACCCGCTTACAGGAAGTATAAAAGTGCAGCGCAGGAATGATCTTCGCCAATCGGCACTTATACCTCATCTGCAGGAATTGGGCCTGGCCGAAGATCTTTCTTTTATACCAAAGCCGGAACCGGTTGTGGTTGCTGCAGTTAAAGAAACTCCTGTAGTGAAGAAAGAAAAGCCCGTAAAGGAAAAACCTGTAGCGCCGGAGATTATTACAGTAAAAGCAGCGCCTGTAGCGCCTGCGGCAGATATAGATAAAAGGAAGATAGAGACCATACAGTCAGTATATTTTAAAACCGATAGCCTTGTGCTGGCATTATACGATAACGGCGAAGTGGATGGTGATACAGTAAGCGTGGTAATGAACGGCAATGTGATCATTCCTAAACAGGGATTAACAACCAAAGCATTTCGTAAGACCATTTATACCAAAGACCTGCCTGATAGCATTCAGCTGGTGATGTATGCTGAAACATTGGGAAGTATTCCGCCCAATACCGGCCTGCTGGTAGTACACGATGGCGAAAGTATTTACGAGATCCGCTTCAGCGGCGATTATCAAACAAGCGCCGCAATAATATTCCGGCGAAAGAAAAATTAAGCATGAACAATTCCGAAGAACAGGCAATACGATTAACGCAGTTTTCTAAAGGAGCAGGCTGCGGCTGCAAGATAGCACCGCAAGTACTGGAAGAAATATTAGCGGGCTTTCAGCCTGTTGATACCGATAAAAAATTGCTGGTAGGAAATGGCAGCAAAGATGATGCAGCCGTTTACGATCTTGATAACGGCACGGCATTGATAGCCACTACCGATTTTTTTATGCCCGTGGTAGATGATGCGTTTGATTTTGGAAGGATCGCCAGTGCCAATGCTATCAGTGATGTATATGCTATGGGTGGCAAGCCTTTGGTAG
Source organism: Bacteroidota bacterium (assembly GCA_048497855.1). Taxonomy (GTDB): domain Bacteria; phylum Bacteroidota; class Bacteroidia; order Chitinophagales; family Chitinophagaceae; genus Ferruginibacter. The sequence continues at coordinate 68,039 of JBEHZB010000004.1, forward strand.
CCATTGCAATTTTAGGCTGGCCTGTTGAAAAATTGCCCGCTACCCTTGCACAGCAGGTGCTGGAAGGAAGCCGGGCGGTTTGTGCCGCGGCGGGTATCCCGCTGGCAGGTGGTCACAGTATCGACTCTGCCGAACCGATATTTGGCCTTGCTGTAAACGGCCTTGTACCGATAGCTAACCTCAAACAAAATAATACGGCTAACGAAAACGATGTGCTTTTTCTTACCAAGCCATTGGGCATCGGGGTATTATCAACCGCACAAAAAAGAAATGTACTGAAGGAAGAACATTTGCCGGTAATGATAAAACAGATGACCACACTTAATAGTATCGGTGAAGCATTGGGAAAGATAAGCGGCGTTACGGCAATGACAGATGTAACGGGCTTTGGCCTGCTTGGTCATTTGATCGAAATAGCAGAAGGCAGCGATCTTACTGCTGAAATAAATTATTCGGTATTGCCTGTAATTGATGGTGTAAAAGAATATATCGGCCAGCGCATTGTGCCCGATGCTACTTACCGCAACTGGAACAGCTACAGCAGCAAAACATCTTTTGAAAAAGGCGTGAATGTAATGGAAGCATTTAACCTGCTGCCCGATCCGCAAACCAATGGCGGCTTGTTAATTGCGGTAAATGAAAATGCCGTGGAAGAAGTACAGCAATTATTCAGCGCTAATGACCTGGCCGAACATATACAGCCGATTGGTAAATTAATAACAGCAACAGAGAAACGTGTTATTGTAAAATAATAAACGATGAATTTTTCAGCAAGTGATATTTTAGGTTCATTGGGTGTATTGTTGTTGCTTATTGCCTTTATGATGAACCTGTTGAAGAAATGGAAGCAGGATGGCTTTGCTTATACCTTTCTGAATACTATCGGTGCAACAATGACCTGCATATCAAGCTGGCTCATTCATTTCATACCATTTGTTGTATTGGAAGCTACCTGGACAATTGTTTCACTCGTTGCACTGATAAAATACTTTCAAACAACAATAAAACAATAAAACCATTCATCAATTCATCAATTCATCAATTTTTTCAGCCAGACCCCTATCCTTATCCGTTACAATATCCCCTGCATCGTGTGTATTTAACCATATCTCTACCTTATTGTACGTATTCTTCCAGGTAGGATGATGGTTCATTTTTTCCGCTTCAATGGCTACTCTTGTCATAAAAGCAAAGGCTTCGCTGAAATCGGCAAATTCAAATTTGCGGTACAAAGTATTATCTTCTTCCTTCCACATAGTTTTACAATTTAAAAGTTCCAGTTCCCCTTTAGGGGCGGAGGGGTTTTAAAATATAAGATGCTGCTTATTCTTTATCTTTTCGTTGGTCATTTCATTTACCAGCTGCACACCGGGCAATGATCGGATAGATTGCATCAGCAATTTCAGTTCCTCGCTGCCGATCACATCACCTTTTATCAGCCACAAAAAATCCAGGTGGCGGAATTCCGGTAAAAGATATTCTCCATCAAATTGATTGTTGTACAAATAATGCACCAATGATGTGGAAGGAACGCCGTATTCGTAAATAGAAAAAAAATATTTGCGTTCTTTTTTAGTGAGTTGTATCTCTATATCATTATTTACCCTGAAATTGAAACCGAGTATTTGATTCAGGTGCCAGCTGAATTGATAATCCTTTATCGGTGCAACGATGCCCAGCAAAGCAGCATCCTCAAAGAATTCCTCTGCCAGTGTTTCGTTGTCAATTTTAAGTTTCATGTACTTTGATTAGGATCGGAACGCAGATTTTTATGATGATTATGATTTTCGCTGATCAGTCCAGGCTATCATACCAATCAGAAAAATCCCCGTTAAAAGACAACATCAAATGTTAATTCATCATTTCCCCTCTTCACTTTCACTTTTGTTGCATCACCTTTATTGAATTTGCCCAATGCCTGCATATAGGTTTGTACATCAGTAAATTTATGTTCGCCCAGCTGTACAATTACGTCGCCGGCCTTGATGCCCACTCTTTGCGCTGTCTTGCCTTCACTTACGCCGTCAACACGAACACCTTCGCCGCTGAACGTATAATCCGGCATAATACCCAGTGTTACTTTAAACGAACTCTTCCCGCTGGATTGTGCTTCCCTTGTTTTGGTAAAATACAATTTTTCTTTGTCCAAAGAAGCATCAACAATACCATAAATATATTTCACGATCTGCAGTTCACCGTTATAATTGATCTTATCTGCATCATCGGTTGGTTTATGATAATCGCTGTGTACGCCGGTAAAGAAGAACAATACAGGAATGTCTTTGCGGTAAAAACTGGTGTGATCGCTTGGGCCCGTGCCGCTGCTGTCGAACTTGATGGTAAAATAATTATCCTTGTTGGTAACCAATGCCGCCCACTGGGGCGAAGTGCCATACCCGCCAATAGTTAAACCATGTGTGCTGTCATTTAACCTGCCTACCATATCAAGATTGACCATGTAATTGATCTTTGTAAAATCAATAGTAGGATGCTCTGTATAATATTTAGAGCCATACAAGCCCAATTCCTCTCCTGAAAAAGCGAGAAAAAGATAATTGCTCTTTTTTAATGTGGATGAGCGTATCAGTTTGCTCAATTCTATCATAGCTGCTGTACCGCTGGCATTGTCATCTGCGCCGTTGTGTATCTGCGGAACAGTGCCTGTGTACAATGAATTGTGATCTTCACCATAACCAAGATGATCGTAGTGTGCGCCGATAATAATTGTTGTAGCAGCGCCATTATCAATATAGCCCACCACATTGTGGCCCATTCTCTTTTTTTCACTGATCACTGTTTTTACCTTCAGGTCAACAGTAGCGATTTCATCACTTAAATATTTATTCTTGGCTTCTTTGGTAATATAGATCACCGGAATTTTTACCAACTCTGTTTTTGCTTTTGGTTCAAAAGCCAGTTCATCTTTTATAGAAGATGTATTGTAAATAACCAATCCACTTGCACCCTTTGCAGTTACCTCGTCTATTTTTGTTTTTATGGCACCAGCCAGGTCAAAATGCGGATTATCTTTATTCTCTTCCAGCTTTTCTTTCAGGTCCCAAAACCAAAAATTATTGCTTTCCGGTAATGCAATAGAAACTTTTGTATCTATGGTTTTATCAGGGCAAAAAATGAATGGAAAGAAATCTTTTTCTATTGCAAGATTATTACCATTGATAGTAAAATAAGAAGCGGCATTGATCTCCTTGCCTTCATTTACCTCAAACTCCTGGATATACGTTCCGTTATCGCCTTTAGGCTGCAACCCTGTTTTTTCAAACTCATTGCTGATGTATTGATAAGCCAGTTTTTCGCCTGCCGAACCGGTACGTCGCCCTTCCAGCTTATCATCGGCCAGGTACGAAATATGGGTTTTAAGATTGGCCAATACAGCCTTATCGGCTTTTTTTAATTTTTGTGCAGCAGCAAATTGAACAGTAAGAACAAGCAGCCATAAAATACGCTTCATACAAAAGTTTTAGTTGAAGGGGCAAAGGTAATTGAGATTTAACCGCAGAGACGCAGGAGCACTGAGAAAATTGCGATAATATAACAAAGCCAACAGGAGCCACAGATTATACGGATTACACTAATTACATTAATTATAACGAATAGATCACAATCAGTGTAATCCGTATAATCCGTGGCCTTGCACTATGGTTAAAAACCTTATTTCGTAACTTAATAAGCGGTTTTACAGTTATTTTTGCAGCCATTTCAACGATTTGGCAAAACCGGTAAACATAGCTTTAGTAGGCAATCCCAACAGCGGAAAGTCTTCTCTTTTTAATTCCCTCACAGGGCTTAATCAAAAAGTAGGCAATTTTCCCGGGGTAACGGTAGATAAGAAAGTCGGCAAGTCAACCATTTCTCCAGCTATTTCCGCAACCATTATTGATCTGCCCGGCAGTTACAGCCTGTATCCAAAACGTGCGGATGAATGGGTAGCCTATAAAGTACTGATAGGCCAGGATACGGATATAAAACCGGATATGGTATTATTGGTTGCCGATGCCAGCAATTTAAAGCGCAACCTTCTTTTCTGTACGCAGATCATTGATCTGAAAATTCCTGTTGTTGTAGCGCTTACCATGCTCGATCTTGCCAAACAAAAAGGCACACAAATAGATGTGGCCGGTTTGGAAAGAGAGTTAGGCGTTCCCATCATTCCTGTTAACCCACGAAAGAACAAAGGGATCGACACACTGAAAAAAGCAATTGAGCAGCTGGCCGAAAATAAATACTTACTTCCGGAACGTGATTTTATTGACAGCGAAGCGCTGGCCGGCAAACCGATAGCTGAACTAAAAGAACATTACCCTGCATTCAGTAACTACAGGGCTATTCATTACCTCATCAACCACGAACAGTTTTCGCTTAGTAAAGAACAACATCAGCAAATAGAAGATATAGAAGCGGCGAATAAATTCAATCATACCAAAACACAGGCAGAGGAAATAATGCAGCGCTACGGCCGCATTAAACACATCATGAGCCAAACCATTGTAGAAAGCGATCCGTTGAAAAGAGCTTTGTTCAATGAAAAGCTGGATGATATTTTATTACATCGTGTTTGGGGCTATCTTATTTTAATAACTGTTTTATTTCTTCTTTTCCAAAGTGTATTTTGGGTAGCGCAGTTTCCAATGGGCTGGATAGAAAGCGGCTTTGCTGCGGCTTCCGGCTGGTTTGGCAATCATTTACCGGCAGGCTGGCTCACCGATCTGTTCATTAATGGAATACTTGCGGGCCTTGGCGGCATACTCATATTTGTTCCGCAGATAATGATATTGTTTGGCTTAATAACATTGCTGGAAGACACCGGCTATATGGCCCGTATAAGTTTCTTGTCTGATAAACTGATGCGTAAAGTTGGCCTCAACGGCAAAAGCGTGATGCCTATGATAAGCGGCTTCGCTTGTGCTGTGCCTGCTGTAATGAGTGCAAGAAATATTGAGAATAAAAAGGAAAGGCTGCTTACTATAATGATCACACCGTTGATGAGTTGTAGCGCCAGGTTGCCTGTGTACACTATTTTAATTGCACTGGTCATTCCGTCTAAATTATATCTTGGCTTTTTAAGCCTGCAAGGCCTGGTGATGATGGCCTTATATCTTTTTGGTACGGTGATAGCATTGATAGTAGCATGGATAATGAAGTGGTTCATTAAAAGTACGGAACGTAGTTTCTTCATTTTAGAGTTACCAATGTATCGTGGCCCACGCTGGAAGAATATTATTTACACCATGATTGAAAAGGCGAAGATATTTGTGTTTGATGCCGGTAAAGTGATCATGGTCATCAGTTTGATGTTGTGGGCATTGAGCACATACGGGCCTAAAGAAAGAATGGCTGCGGTAACAGTTCAATATGATACATTGGGCAGTGCAAAAGATAACGAAGCTGTTCAATTGAAAAATGAAAGAGATATAGTTCTTCATAATGCCGCACCTGCAGATACTGCTGCATTGCGATCGAAATATGATTCACTGGCGCAAAAAATAACCGATGAACGGCAGCAAATAGAAAATGAAAGAGGAACAGAACTATTAAAATATTCATTTGCGGGCCGATTAGGCCGATCTATCGAACCTGTTATTCGCCCATTAGGGTATGACTGGAAGATCGGTATTGCATTGATAACTTCTTTTGCCGCAAGAGAGGTTTTTGTAGGTACCATGGCTACTTTATATAGTGTTGGCAAAGATGCAGATGAAAATAGCACACCGCTCAGGGAAAAAATGCGTGATGCTGTAAGAGAAGACGGCAGTAAAGTGTATGACCTTGCTACAGGATTATCCTTATTAATATTTTATGCACTGGCCATGCAGTGCATGAGCACTATTGCTATTGTAAAAAGAGAAACCAAAAGCTGGAAATGGCCAATTGTTCAATTAGTGTACATGACAGGGCTGGCGTACCTGATGAGTTTGCTTATCTATAACATCTTTAAATAATCGCAGATTAAAAATGGATTAATTGATTACGCAGATGATTACTGCTTCGCAGCATCTGCGCAATCCTAAAATCATTCTTTCCAATCTGGGATTATTTTTCTCCTTCCCATTCTGAATAAAACTGTTCCAGGTATTGCTGCATAAATAGATGCCGTTGTTCAGCGATCCTTTTGCCGGTAATGGTATTCATCTTTTCTTTCAGCAATAATAATTTTTCGTAAAAATGATTGATCGTAGGAGCGTTGCTGTTTTTATATTCTTCTTTGGTCATGTTAAGATTAGGTAAAATAGATGGGTTATATATTTCCCTGTCTTTAAATCCTCCATAATGAAAAGCCCTTGCAATACCTATCGCACCCAATGCATCTAACCTGTCTGCATCCTGTACAACAGCCAGTTCAGGCGAAGAAAAATTTGCTGTAAAATTTCCGCCTTTAAAAGAAATATTGCGGATGATATTTTCTATATGTTCAACAACAGCATCATCTGCGTTCAATGATGTAAGAAAAGTTGTTGCTTTTTCAGGACCGATATTTTCATCGCCGTTATGAAATTTTGCATCGGCAATATCGTGCAGCAATGCACCAAGCGCTATAATAAACGGATCGGCATTTTCTGTAGCAGCGATCAATTTGGCATTATTATATACCCGCTGTATATGCCACCAGTCGTGGCCGCCTTCGGCATCAGCCAATTCCTGTTTTACAAAAGCTATGGTTTGATTAATTATTTCTTCCTGCGTCATAGCTCACAAAAATAACAAATGGAAGGGTTGAGAAGTTAGCCGGTAAGGCGATAAGACAATATTGTTTTACGTCTTACTTCCTTACGGCTAAATAGAATCTTAAAGTGCGGCTTTTACCAATCCACCGCATAACTTATACTGTTCTTCACCTGCGGATAAATATTACGATACAATTCATTCAGTATATCTTCATGACGAGGTTCTGTATAATGTGTGTTTTTGGTAAGGTCCCAGTCATTTGCCCTTAATGCCCTGCTGTCGCCGGTATAGGTAGCATATTCTTCCTGCCAGGTATAATCATCTCTAAAAGTATTGTACACAACATTATTTCGTGTGGTAAGGTCAGTTACATTTACCAGCATTTCGGCTGAAGCGGTAAATGACTGGCGGGTTATATATAAAGTAGCATATACAGTTTGATATATTCCTTTGCCGGAAGTGTCTTTACCTGTTTCTACCTGCTGGCTTACATTGCGGCTATAGTTATAGGTTGAAGGACGTGGGATATCCATATTGCGTATCGTAAGATCAACTACCCAATCCGGCTGAATATTATTACTTCTTGCTTCCCAATCTGTATAAAACCTTGCGGGGTAGTGGGATGCATATTGGCCACCCAATTCCCTCACCAGGTTTTGCTGAAAATAATTGTTGCTGTAACTGTAACCGCTGTTGCCCCAGCCGGTATTGAAGAAAAACGAATTGTCCTGCACAGGATTGATCACTACATTGATGATGGCGTTATTGAAAGCTTCCACAATAAGATCTTTAGTGTCTTTATAACCCGGCTGCCATACATTGCTTTTTTTGAAATAATTGTAGGCAGTTTTAGTATCCTGCCGGTTGCCATTATCTAATAAATTAAGACCCTGCTGATAATAATCTTCTGCAGCCATTTCCCTGGTCTCATTTATCTGCCGTTGATAATCATGTGGAGTAACCAAAGCGCTTGCGGCAGGTGAATTATAGATAGCATCATACATTTTTTGCAGCGCCGTATAAGAATCATTGATCTTATCCCAGCGGCTCAGGTCATGAGAAGCATTGTATGTTTTTAACCGGGCCAGGTATTTTTGTTCTACCTGGGTATAAACTATTGGCAATGCTTTTACAGCATTGGTATCATTGGGCTTTTTGTTGAGTTGTTTAACTATATCAAGTATTGTACGGTCTTCATCTGCATGGGCTAAATAATCCTTGCTTGTTTTACAGGAAGAAAAAAGAACTACAGCAGTAAGAAGGTAAAAGAATTGTTTCATAGCCTGAGTTTTATATACGTAAGACGAAAAGCTGCTGCTAAGGTAACACGGACAAATTGATGTTGTAATTTTTTTAACAGCACTCTAATGTGATATCTTTTGCTGTTTGAAGCCTGAAAATCAGCTGGTTTGTCAATTTTACCATCCAACAGTCAATTTTGCCATTTATCAATTAGTAAAAAGCCATAAAAATTTATTTTTCTTGTAAACGATTGATTATTAATTATTTAAGACAATGCACAATAATAGACACAACAAGCTACTATAAAAAATATGGTATTATGTGTTGCATAGTACTAAAATGATATTATCTTTGTGGTGTGATAGGGAAGACCGGTAGTACCAATCACATCAAAGTATAGCCATGATTTTTAAAACATTGAAGCCATGAACATTGAGAACACAGCAAGTCAAATGCGAAAAGGAGTATTGGAATTCTGTATTCTTTCAGTAATCAAACAGGGCGAAGCTTATCCATCTGATATAATAGATAAGATGAAGGCAGCCAACCTGAACATTTTTGAAGGAACATTATATCCATTACTGACCCGACTTAAAAATGCAGAACTGTTAACCTATCGCTGGATAGAAAGTAACAGCGGGCCGCCAAGAAAGTATTTTTCTTTAACAGACAAGGGTGCTGAATTTTATAAAGAACTTGAAGCAACCTGGTTTGAACTGGCAAATGCGGTAAAGGCGCTCACCGATGCAGAGCAGCAACATTTTACAGATAATAACCCCGAAAAATCCGGGGAATAAAACTTCAACACCCCAATAAAAGAAAGTATAGCCATGATTTTTTGTTGGGATTCAACTACGAAACAGAAAACAAAGCCATTTAACCGAAACAATATGGCGCAAACCAAATCAACTATTACGTCATGAAACAAGTAATAAATATCAACTTCCAGGGACGGGTTGTTCCTATAGAAGTAACAGCTTTCGATATATTGAAAAACTATACCGAAAGTTTGAACAGGCATTTTGCCAATGAAGTGGGTAAAGAAGAGATTATTAATGATATAGAAAGCCGTATCGGGGAACTGTTCCAGGAAAAACTGAAAAACGGCGCTACCTGCATCACTGATGATGATGTAAATGCGATCATTAAAAGTATGGGCCGCCCCGAAGAATTTGAAGAAGATACCGCTACCGCCAATGCTGCCAATGCCAAACAGGAACAACAGCAAAATGCCGGGGCACAACAGGCATCTTACACCAATCAATCCGGAACGCACAAACGTTTATACAGGGATGAAGATAATAAGATATTAGGTGGTGTTTGTTCCGGTATTGCCAACTACTTTAATGTAGATGCATGGGTGATACGGATCTTATTTATCGTAACCGGTATTGGTTTCTTTGCTTACATTATTTTATGGGCATTTTTGCCAACCAGCGCCAATGCTGTTATAGGTAGTACACGTAAAAAATTATACCGCGATGGCGATGATAAATTAATAGCCGGTGTATGCAGCGGTATCGGAAACTACTTTGGCATTTCTGCCTGGGTACCAAGAGTATTGTTCCTGCTGCCGTTCTTATCGTTTGTTTTCCGCCGCGGCCACTGGGGTTTTGGAGATTTTCCTGAATTCTTTCAATTTGGCTTTAGTCCAGGATCTGTTATCATCTACATTATATTATGGCTGGTGATACCGGAAGCATATACTACTGCAGAAAAGCTGGAAATGAAAGGCGAAAAGATCGATTTGAACTCCATCAAGAATTCTGTAAAGGAAGAAATGAAAGGGGTACAGCAACGTGCCGAAAAATTTGGTAAAGAAGCGAAAACATTTGCCGAAGAAAAAGGAAAGGCAATGAGTTCAGACATCAACAATTTAACCAAGCGTCATCGCAGTTCGCTGGGTGATATCATCAGCACAATGGTAAAAGTGTTCGTGTATTTCGTTGTAGGATCTGTTTGTATCGGATTGATCATAGGGCTGTTTGCATTGGGCATTTTTGCTGTCGGCATCTTCCCGCTAAAGAGCTATATCCTTGCCGGTGATGCACAGAATTTTTATGCCTGGGGAACATTGTTATTCTTTATAGGTGTGCCTATCATTGGAACTATTACTCTTATTGTGCGCAGGCTGGCTAAAATAAAAAGAGGCAGTAAAATGATCCGCTTATCAACCATTTGTTTATGGATACTGGGCTGGTTCTGCTTTATCATGCTCCTGGTAAGTGTTTCAAAAGATTTCAGATCAAGCAGCAGGTTAGAAGATCAAACAGTGGCCTTATCTAATCCTAAAGTAAATAAACTGATCGTTACATCTACAGCGCCGTTTACCAAAAAATATTATGCCCGTAACTGGCTTCGTTTGGAACCGTTCGAAAACCTGATTGATGAAGATACTGTGTATGTGAGGAATATCTATGTGGAAATTGAAAGGTCGCCAAACGACAGCTTCCAGGTTACTATGAAAAAAATGTCGAGGGGCCACGATAGGCAGGATGCCAATTCTCTTGCCAGCCGCATCAAATTCAATGTTGCACAAAACGATTCAATACTGTTGCTGGATAAAGGGATCGCAATAAATAAAACAGATAAGTTCCGTAATCAAATGGTAGTAATTACCGTGTATGTACCGGTAGGAAAACAAATAAGGATAGATAACGGTATTGGTTATGGTCATGTATATTTTGGTTCAGGCAACTGGGCAAACGATTGGGATAATGATTACTACGATGGGGACCAGGAAATAAAATGGCAGGCCGATGTGGACTATATAATGAAAGCAGATGGATTATATACATTAACAGGCAGGAAGGCAGATGGCTGGAATGACAGGGAAGAACGAAGAAGGAGCAATAATAAAAACCGCAATAACTATCGGTATAATAATATAGAAGATTCATTAGAAAGAAGAAATGATTCCATAGAAAACAGGAAGCAGCAAAGACTGGATTCGATAGAAAAAAGACAGGAGCATTTAAAAGATTCAATAGACAATCAAATAGAAAAAGAGAAGAATAAAATTGAGCAGGGCAATGGTTTTATTTTAAAGAACGATGAAGAATATTTTTCAAGTACGGTAACCCCTGGTGTAAATATTCTAAGCGGCATCTTATAATAATAATCAATTAAAATAACCAAAAATGACAGCTCGTTATTTCTCCATTGCACTATGTATATTTTTCCTGTGTGGCTTTTCATCCTGCTACAACGATAGTTACTTCAGCAACAGCGATGATGTTTCGATCACCATCCGGGAATCGGATGATGTATATAAAATGTCCGCATCATTCGATGAAAGAAAAACAAGAATGGTAAAGAATTATATAAGCGATTATACCGGTGATAACGGACTTTTTAAATCGGGCGGTAATGTAGTAATGGATGCAACAACCACGTTTGGAGATAACATAAATGTTTATATAAAATTCCGCCCCGGCCAATTGAAAATAAAACTGGATAAAGATGAGAATTCAGAGCAAGCCTATAGGGAAGTTAAAGATATGTGCGAAGGGATAAGAGAACTTTTATCTGATCATAATAGCGCTGCCGTTAATGACAATTAAAATAGTTTCAATAGTTGAGTTGAAGTTGAAACCAACACAGTCCTGCCACTTTTGGCGGGACTCTTTTTTATCTTTGCAACAGTAAATGGAAACCGATGAAAGATAACTTTTCTAAACAGGCTGCTGTTTATGCCCAGTTCAGGCCAACCTATCCGCCCGAATTATTTGAATACATTGTAAGCTTTGTAAAAGAAAAAAATGAAGCATGGGATTGCGGAACCGGTAACGGGCAATCGGCAAAAGAGTTAAGCAGGCACTTTAAAAAAGTAATTGCAACAGATATCAGCCAAAAGCAAATTGATAATGCGTATAAAGCAGGGAATATATTTTATTCCATAGCACCAGCCGAACAAACAGCTATTGCAGATAACAGCATCGACCTGGTAACGGTATCGCAGGCGCTGCATTGGTTTAAGTTCGATCAGTTTTATACGGAAGTAAAAAGAGTGGGTAAACCAGGTGGTATAATAGCGGTATGGTCGTATAGCCTGTTGCGCATATCGCCGCAGATAGACAGCCTCATTGAAGACTATCATTATAAAACGCTGGATGGTTTTTGGGAAGAAGAAAGAAAATATGTAGATGATAATTATGCCACTATTCCATTTCCCTTTGAGCGTATTGAAGCGCCACAAACTGAAATAAAAGTAAACTGGTCGCTGGCGCAACTGGAAGGCTATTTTAATACCTGGAGCGCCCTGCAAAAATATTTATCCGTAAATGAGCAAAGCCCGGTAGATAATTTGATGGAACAGATACGGCCGTTATGGGGTGAGCATGAAGAACGTAGCATTATCTTTCCCGTTCATCTTAAAATGGGCATTATTAAATAACACACATTAGTCTTTTAAAGGAAGAAGCCTTGACTTGCGAAGTTTATATTGCATTTCCAACAAATAAACTGTACTTTACTTATAGCCGGTTACAATAAATATTGTAGCGGACTGTATTCTTATTTTTAATCTTAAAACCGTCGTTATGAAAACATCACTCAGTTTATCTGTGCTTGCACTTTTTGTATTCTTCACTTCCTTTACCAGCCATGTTGACCCGCCAGCCAAAACATCGGCGAAACTTTTCCAGGGATATGAACTATCTGTTATGAGCTCCAATGCAAATAATGTAGATGTATATGTTACCTGGAATACATTAAGCTCGCCTAATAATGTTACCAGCGTTACCATTATCGATCCTCTTGGGTTTAGTACTTACACTGTAACCATGATGGAGCAACCTCCGCGTATGACATTGGTAAGCGGCGTACTTACCGCAAGTGGCTGGCGCTGTAATTTTGTTAACCAGAACAATGCTTCAGATTATGTTATTCTTAATGGTACACTCACCATGTATTAATTTTTATCTTCCGGGCCGTTACATATAATGATGTAACGGCCCTGTTTTTAAAGACACTGTAAAAATCACTTTTCTCTATCCTCCGTACAGTCATATTAAATAAGGGCTTACATTTGCGGACTTATCATACACTCAATTTCTTATTTAATAATACCAAAAATGAAGGATACCCCATTTACACAAAAACATATTGCGCTTGGCGCTAAAATGGCTGAGTTTGCCGGTTATAACATGCCGATATCCTATTCCGGTATCAATGATGAGCATGCAGCAGTGCGCAGCAATGCAGGCGTATTTGATGTGAGCCATATGGGAGAATTTATTTTAAAAGGCGAAAATGCGCTGGATCTTATTCAGCGGGTAACAACAAACGACGCCTCCAAATTAACAGACGGAAAAGCACAATACAGCTGTCTGCCCAACAACGATGGCGGAATTGTAGATGACCTTATCGTGTATTGCCTGGAAGAAAATAAAGCCTACATGCTGGTAGTAAACGCCAGCAATATTGAAAAAGACTGGAACTGGATAAGCAAGTTCAATGATAAGAATGTAGAGATGCACAATATCTCTGACAAAACCTGCCTGCTGGCGATACAGGGCCCTAATGCTACAAAAATATTGCAGCCCCTTGCAGACATGGATATCATGAACCTGAAATACTACACGTTTACCAAAGGAAAATTTGCAGGAGTAGATAATGTACTGGTAAGCGCAACGGGTTATACAGGAGCAGGCGGTGTAGAAATTTATTTTGAAGATGCCGATGGTGCAGCAGATAAAATATGGGACGCTATTTTTGAAGCAGGAAAAACTGCGGGTATAAAACCAATTGGCCTTGGTGCAAGAGATACGCTGCGCCTGGAAATGGGCTATTGCTTATACGGCAACGATATTGACGATACCACTTCTCCGCTCGAAGCCGGCCTGGGCTGGATCACCAAGTTTACCAAGAAATTTACTAACAGCGAATATTTTGAAAAACAAAAAGCAAACGGCGTTACAAAAAAACTGGTAGGTTTTGAAATGCTGGAAAAAGGCATAGCCCGTCATGATTATGACATAAAGGATTTTGAAGGCACCATTATCGGCAGGGTTACTTCAGGAACACAATCTCCATCATTAAGCAAAGCTATAGGAATGGGTTATGTAGAAAATAAATATGCTGCTATCGATACCGAGATCTATGTCAGCGTACGCAATACATTACTGAAAGCCAAAGTAGTTAAAATGCCATTCGTTTAGAGGATAGTTATTCGTTAATGGTTAATAGTTGATAAGGAATGTCATTAACCATTAACGATTAACCACTAACTTATACTTATGCCATCTATTCATCTCACCACATTTATAGCAGCACCTGCCGACAGGATATTTGATCTTAGCCGCAGTATTAACCTGCATAAAATATCTACTGCATCAACAGGCGAAGAAGCAATAGCAGGTGTAACCAGTGGGCTCATTAATACTAATGAAACAGTTACCTGGCAGGCAAAGCACCTGCTTAAAAAGAGAACCTTTACATCGAAGATAACAGCAATGACACCCGGCAGTTTTTTTTGTGATGAAATGATACAGGGCGATTTTAAAAGCTTCCGGCACGAGCATCATTTTAAACCGGTGCAGAACGGCACGATCATGATAGACCTGCTGGAATTTGAAAGTCCATATGGTGCTATCGGCAGGTTACTGAACAAATACTATCTTAAGAATTATATAGAAAAATTTTTAGCCAAACGGAACAGCTTGATAAAAGAATATGCGGAAACAGAAAAGTGGAAGCTGATCCTGAATTAACAGTGTAACAATGGAAACAGTTAAGCCTTCTTTATATACCAGCCTTTCTCCAGCTTTACTGCATTTGTATGATGTAAGCAGCAGCATAGTAGTGATCATTGATGTGCTAAGGGCAACATCTACTATGGCTACGGCTTTACACAACGGCGCTAAATGCATCATACCGGTTGACAGTGTGGCCGAGTGCATTCATCTTGGCAAACAGATAGAAGGTATTACTGCAGGCGAACGTGATGGTAAAGTAGCAGAAGGGTTGGAATATGGTAACTCACCTTTTGAATATCCCGAAGCGTTTATAAAAAATAAAACGTTAGTGCTTACCACCACTAACGGAACAAAGCTGCTGCATATGGCGCTGGCCAAAAATGCAAAAGGAATTATTACCGGCTCTTTTCCTAACCTTTCTGCTGTGTGCGATTATTTAGTGGCGCAAAAACAAAACGTGATATTAGGCTGTGCGGCATGGAAAGACAGGATCAATATAGAAGATACACTTTTTGCCGGCGCCGTTATTAACAGGATAAAAGATCATTTTGATATCAACTGCGATTCTTCTAAAATGGCAGAAACATTATACCTGGATGCCAAAGACGACCTGTTTGGTTTTATGAAAACAAAGAACGCTTCGCATTACCAGCGTCTTTCGGGCTATGGCCTGGATAAGGATATACAATATTGCTTAACTGCAGATGGCGCCAATGTACTGGTGATCTATGATGATGGGAAACTGGTGGCACGATAAACGTGAGACGATAGACGTGAAAATGTGAAACGGCAAACATGAAAAATGAAATCTTTTAAATCTAACAGCTAACATCTGTCATCTCACATTTCACGTTTTAACATTTTTTTTCTCCACAAACTTCTCTTTTTAAGCCGAAAGCTCAGCTATTTTCCGTTACTTTTGCAAATTGCCCTTTTCGGAACGGTGAGGTCAGCAAATATATTATGAGCTACAAGATACCAGGCTGGTATCATAAATTCTGAAACCCATTCAGTGTTGAACGGGGACAAAAGGCGATCCAAAATTATCAATGGCTTTATCTCATCTTATTAAATACGTTTACAACAATGGCACCGACGAAGTTATTCGCCGGGGCAAAAAGATCCACGCAACAGGATTTGTAGAATTGGTAGAGCACGACCAGTTGATGGGCAGCGTGGTATTTCGTGTAAAAGATGACAGCTACAACACGTTCTACAAAGTGCATATTCAAAAATATGCCGATCCTAAATCTATCTCTGCCCGCTGTAGCTGCCCGTATAATCTGGGAGATATCTGTCGCCACGAAGCCGCGGCCCTGCTGCGTTTGCAGGAAATGGTAGATAAGAACATGCTGGGCAGTACTTCTATACAATACAACCAGCGGCATACCGTTGCCAAGATGAAGCATATCGATCTTAAGATGATCAAGCTGCTTTCATCGCCGGGTATCTATGCAGAAGCGGAGAATATATTACGCAGTACAAAAGCCAATATTTTAAAAGCCGCTGATGAAAGAGTAGAAGCAGAACTGGATCATAACGGCGAAATATACCCGCTGGTGATACAGAAAAATGATGAGCGTAATTTTGACACCTCGTGCAAATGCGGCGAAACCGAACACCCGTTATGCGAACATAAAACACTCTTGTTCTTACAACTGCTTAACTCTTATGGACCGTATTATTTCGATACTATACGTAACTGGGACAAAGAGAAAAATAAGCTGCTGCAGATATATGGCTATAGCCTGAATGATGACCTCACTGGCAAATTTGAATTTACCTATAAAGAAGGCAAGCCTTTTTTAAAAGTATTGGATACCACAATAAAAAGAGTAGCGCAAAACCCAACGGAAAGAACTGTTGAAACTTTCCAAACGGCCAATGTACCGGAAAAAGAAGTAGCAGAAGAAGTGCTGCCCGAGAAAAAACTGGGTGTTGTATTCAATTTCAATACGAATATGTACCCGGGATTTACGTTGGATGTAGTACAGGGTGATGCAGATGAAGACAATAAAAAATATATCGGTAAAACAGAAAAGCTAGACCTGGGGAAGTTTGTAAATACAGAAGTGTTTAGTGAAGATGATAAGCAATTGTTACAACAGGTGCGTAAGCTGCAGAATACAGAAGTAAATAAATATCTCGACCGCAATTCCCCTTTCAGCGGTATTTGGGAAAATATCATTCATACAGAAGGCGATGAACTGCCCGAAGAAACAAAAGCATTGATAGCCGAATATCTTCATCCAAAATTGAAAAAAATATTTGAAGAGCAACGGGCCAATCATTTTGTTTTTACCCTGAAAGAAAAGAAAGCATTTAAAACAGAAAATCTTACCGAGATAGAAGTAAGCGATCATTTTGTAGTGCCTGTATTTAAGATACTGGCAAAAAATGATCATTTTGAAATAGCCTGCATGGTGAAGATAGAAGGCAATACTGTTCCGTTCACCGAAAATGAATGCAATAGCAGCCTGGTATTTTTATACGATAAAGTAATGTACCTGTGGCAAAAGCCGGAAGATGTATTGCAGGCAGAAAAATTTGTGAAGGAAGGAAATATACAATTGAGCAAAAGCAACTGGGCCGATAAAATGGAGAAAGTGATATTGCCGCTTACCAAGGATTATCATGTGGAATTTGACAAGAGCCTCGTAAAAGAAGTGAAGAGCGGTGAACCGGAGGTAAAATTACAGTTACAGGAAAAGGGCGACTATCTTGTATTTCAGCCGATATTTACCTATAAGGGCTTTGAAACGAAAGCTACCGATAAAGAAACGATCACGATACCGGATGGCGATAAGATATTGATCGTACATCGCAATAAAGAAACAGAAGAAAAGTTCCTGGCAAAGCTGGAAAGTCTGCATTCGCAATTTATCCGCGGAACCGATAATGGTAATTTGATCTTAAAAGGAGCAGATGTGCTGCGCAACAACTGGTTCTTTTTATTTGTAGATGCCATGAAGGAAATGAAAGTGCCGGTATATGGTTTTGAGGCATTGAAGAATTTCCGTTTCAATACGGCACGGCCCAGCACACATATTCATGTAAGCAGCGGCCTGGATTGGTTTGATGCAAAAGTAGAAATTGAATTTGCCGATCAGCGTGTGGGTATTGATGATATTAAAAAAGCATTGCTGAACAAACAATCCTTTGTACAGCTTGGCGATGGCACGCTGGGTATATTACCCGATGAATGGCTGAAGAAATATTCCCTGCTGTTTAAAGTAGGCGATGGAAGAAGTGATAAACTTCGTTTGTCTAAATACCACATGAGTGTGATAGATGAACTGTACGAGAACAGGGACGAAACAGAAATGAGCTTTGAGCTGGATGAAAAATTCGAGCGCCTGCGGGAGTTCAAGCATATCCCTGAAATTGAGGCCCCTGCTGACTTACAGCCGATCCTTCGTCCTTATCAAACATCCGGTTACCAGTGGCTCAATTATCTTAATGATGTAGGATGGGGCGGTATACTGGCCGATGATATGGGGTTGGGTAAAACGATACAGGCCCTTAGCATGCTGCATCATTATAAAGAGATCAATGGAGATTTAAAGGCTATTGTGATCTGCCCGACAACGCTTATTTACAACTGGAAGAATGAAGTAAATAAATTTACACCTTCCTTAAGCTGGCACATTCATCATGGAAGCATCCGCAGCCGCAATGTAGAAGAACTGCAAAAGTATAATATCATTATAACCACTTATGGTACCTTGCGCAGCGATATACAATTGCTGTTGAAAATAGCTTTTGATTATGTGATACTGGATGAAAGCCAGGCAATAAAAAATCCTTCATCAAAAGTTACCAAAGCCGCTTGTTTACTTACTGCAAAAAACAGGCTATGCATGAGCGGTACGCCATTGCAGAATAACACCTTCGATATTTTTGCGCAAATGAATTTCCTTAACCCCGGCTTGTTGGGTACCATGGAATTCTTCCGCAATGAATTTGCAACACCAATTGATAAATTTGGCGAGCAGGATCAAAAAGAGCACCTGCGTAAATTATTATATCCCTTCATTCTTCGCCGTACTAAAGAGCAGGTGGCGAAAGATCTTCCGGAAAAAACAGAGACCATCCTGTTTTGCGAAATGGAAAAAGAGCAGCGTAAGATATACGATGCCTACCGCAACAGCTACCGCGATAAGATATTAGGAACGATAGATCAGCAGGGTATTGATAAATCGCAGCTGACCATTTTGCAGGGCCTGATGAAACTGCGCCAGATCTGCGACAGCCCGGCTATACTGAACGAAGAAGAAAAATATCCTAACCATTCCATTAAGCTGGAAGAACTGGCCAGGGAAATAGAAGAGAATATTGGCGATCATAAGGCGCTGATATTTTCGCAGTTCCTGGGTATGCTGGCATTGATAAAAAATAAACTGCAGGCCGATAATATTCCGTTCGAATATTTTGATGGTAGCACTTCGGCGCCCGACAGGGAGAAGGCTATTGATAATTTTCAGAATAATGATGACTGCAGGGTGTTCCTCATTTCACTAAAGGCCGGTGGTGTCGGTTTAAATCTTACCGCCGCCGATTATGTGTACATCGTAGATCCCTGGTGGAACCCGGCAGTAGAGCAACAGGCCATCGATCGTACACACCGTATCGGGCAAACCAAGAACATCTTTGCGTACCGCATGATATGCATTGATACCATCGAAGATAAAATATTGCAACTGCAGGAACGTAAGCGTGCCCTTGCCAAGGAGTTGATAGCAGACGATGCTACGTTTGTAAAAGCGTTAAGTAAGGCAGATGTGGAATACCTGTTCAGTTGATCCGTTAATCTGTTAATTGGTTAATCCGTGTAATCCGTATAATCAGTGGCATATTCTCACGATGAAATAAAATCCTTCAATCGTTTAAAATCCCTGTTGTCAGAAGATTGGAAAAGGCTCTTAAGGATAGCGCCTGCAGATCTTAATACGGCATAAAGGCTTATGCCTGGTGAATTGGTTTTTCTCATGATATCGGTTTTAAGGAACAGTAAAAGTACAAACGCGGCAGATATATTGTCAAGAGCGTTTTTGCTGATTTTAAAGTCCGGTAATTTCCGAAAGCTAAAATGCTATTTTACTATTGGGGCATGCCAGTGGCGGCGAAACCGACGGTTCTTTTTATAATAGCGGATAGGGTAAATATCCGGGTTTTGACGCAGCTTATTGATGAAAGTGCGCACCATGCCCGCAATGGAATATTTGGTAGCGAATTGGTTGTTACTGGTATTCATAGCAAAGGTTTAGTATTATGTAACGATGAAGAGGAGCAGTTTATTGCATTAAAAAAGGCTCCCGGGTAAGGAGCCTTATAATTTTGTAATCGGCTTACAAAATCAGGTTTAGGTCTGTAATTATGTTAGAGTAAAGTGATCTTATTAACTACCTAATGAGCTTACGTCTGGCAATGGAACAAAGATTGAAGCAATGATCCAGCAAATAAGTGCACCAAATATGATAGCTTCTGTTTTTGATATCTCTAAGTGTAAAGTCTTTTTCATAACATTTATTTTATTGGTTATAGTTTGTTTTGTTTTTTTAATTGCGTTTTAATTATCTGCCTAATGAACTTACTTCAGGCAATGGAACAAAGATTGAAGCGATGATCCAGCATACAAGAGCGGTAAAGATGATGGCTTCTGTTTTTGTTATCTCTAATTGTAAAAACTTTTTCATGATGTTTCTTTTTTTCGGTTAATGTTTTTCGCTTTTTCTTTTCTTAAGCGCTTGTATATAATAGACGGATGATGGTTTCCGGGGTTTAAGTAAAATTGCTGAAGCGTAAGATGTTATGAATTTTTTAACAGCCTGAAATAGCTGTATTTTTCTCTTGAAACTCTGTTCTGACAAGCGTTCACAAAGAAAAACAGTTGAGTTTAAACCTCTGCGAAAACTCCCTTTCTCCGATCTCTGCGGTTAAATCTTTAACCTTAATTAACCTTAAACCCATCTTCATTAACCCCCTTTGCGCTGCCGGCAGGATAGTTTTGCTGCATCAAAAAGTATAACCATGAAACAAATTCTATCCTTGTTCATTTTCTTATCTGCTGTACTGGCTGCATCGGCGCAAAAAGCCGTAGTAAGGGCACAGTTGCAGGATACCATGCAGAAGCAGCAGCTTTCCAATGCCACGGTTTCCCTTATCAATGCGGCAGATTCTTCCCTCATCGCTTTTACACGAACTGATGATAACGGTAATTTTTATTTCGACCAGCTTAAAACAGGTAAATACCGCTTATCTGCCTCGCAGGTAAACTTTCACCCGCAATGGAAAAACTTCGAGATAACGAAGGGCGATGAAATACTGGAGCTGGGTACTATATATATGAAAGACAAAAGCATCATGGAAGAAGTGGTGGTAACCAACCAGCGGCCGCCGGTGGTAGTGAATGGGGATACGCTGGAATTTAATGCCGAAGCCTTTAAAACAAAACCCAATGCCGTGGTAGAAGATATGCTGAAAAAGATGCCGGGTGTGGAAGTAGATAAGGAAGGCAATATAAAAGTGAATGGCAAAAAGATCAGCCGGGTGCTGGTGAACGGGAAGGATTTTTTTAACGGCGATCCTAAAATGGCTACCAAAAACCTGCCTGCCGATGCACTGGACAAAGTACAGGTATTTGAAAAACAATCCGACCAGGCAGCTTTTACAGGAGTTGATGACGGCAACTCACAAACCACGCTCAACCTTAAATTGAAAAAGGATAAGTCGCACGCCATATTCGGAAAGGTAGGCGCCGCTGCCGGTACCGACGGGCGCTACGACGGCCAGTTCAATCTCAATAAGTTCAATGGCGATCAGCAGTTGTCTGCCATCGGCATGGCCAATAATACCAACCGCCAGGGATTTTCTTTTATGGACATGCTCAATTTTACCGGGCAGAATAAAAAGATGCTGGGTGGCGGCAGTGGCGGTGCAAGTATTGTTTTCAATGCCTCGGGCGACGGTAACAGTATGGGCTTGCCTATAGCAGGCTTAAATAACAGCCAGGGCATTAATCAAACCATTGCAGGAGGGCTGAACTATAATGATACCTGGAAAAAGAACACCGATGTAAATGCAAGTTATTTTTATAACAACGTTACAACAGATAATGAAAAGAATGTGAATCGCCAGAATGTATTGCCGGGCAACAACTTCACCTACCTGCAAAACAGCAACAGCAACAACAAAACACAAAGCAACCGTTTTAATTTCAGCATCGATCACCGCATCGATTCGTTCAACTCTGTTAAGCTCACCTCGCTGATCGGTTACCAAAAAGGCGAACGTTCTGAAACAAGCAATTATGAATCGTTTGTGCCCGATGATAAGCAATTGAACAACGGCTTCAGCAATATCAACAGCACATCGGAAGGCTATACCACGGAGAACACCTTGTTGTACAAACATAAATTCAGAAAGAAGGGAAGAACCTTTTCGGCCACAGCCAGCCTGCAGTACAACGACAGCAGGGGCAACAGCGCACAAAACTCCATCAATACATTTTTTGATAACAATGGCGGCATAGCATCCAGCGATACGCTGAACCAGCAGGCCAAGATCAACAGCATCACGCAGGAATATGGTATAAACACCAGCTATACCGAACCGTTGAGCAAGCGTGCCCTGCTGGAGTTTCGTGGATTTTACAATACCAGCAAAGGCGACCTTGACCGTAAGGCATACGATTACAATACCACCAGCGGCAAGTACGACAACATGAATACCATACTCAGCAATGCATTTGAGAACAGGTATAATTATACCGGCGGCGGGGCCAGCTTCCGCACACAGCAAAAGAAATACGGCTTTTCTGTTGGCGCCAATATGCAATACGCAGAATTGAAAAGCCATTTAAAGGACAGCGCCTTCAGCATCAGGCAAAACTTTACCAACGTATTGCCGCTGGCCAACTTTAATTACAGCTTTTCCAAGATGAAGACCATACGCATGGATTATAACACTTCTACAGCACAGCCTTCGGCAAGCCAGCTGCAACCGGTAAAGAATATCAGCGACCCGCTGAATGTAACACAAGGTAACCCTGCACTGAAACCATCTTACACCCATAATATCAGCCTGCAGTTCTTTAACGCCAATCCATCCAAACGAAGGAACATGTTTGCTTTTGTAAATTATACTGCTACGCAAAATGCTATTGTGAGCAGCGACGAAGTAGTTGGCGGTGCAAGAACAACTACGCCGGTAAATGCAGGTGGCGTGTACACTATAAGCGGGAATGTAGACCGTGGTTTTCCGGTAAAGAAAAAAGCCAGGGTGGGAATAGGCGGTTCCATCAATTACAGCAACTCAGTTAATTTCATCAATGGCGAAAAGAACAATACCGGCAATCTTTCTTTCAATCCAAGGCTTACAGCGGGCTATAGCTATAAAGACTTGTTTGATATCTACCTGGAAGCAAGGGCAAGCTATAACGAAGCAAAATATTCATTGCAGCCGGTATTGAATAATAATTACTGGAAACAGGAATACAGTGCAGATGCTACCCTTACGTTACCCAAAGGATTTACTATTGCCACCGATCTTACTTACACTGCTTACAGCGGCCGTGCAGCAGGCTATAATACCAATGTAGCACTGTGGAATGCAAGCATCAGCAAGCAGGTATTTAGAAGCAAAAAAGGCGAAATAAAACTGAGCGCCTTCGACCTGCTGAAACAGAATATTGGTGTGGACAGGAATGGCAATGCCAACTATGTGGAAGATATAAGCTATAAAGTATTGCAGCGCTATTTCACGGCGGGCTTTACTTACAGCCTGCAAAAAGCATCCGCCGGCGGACCGAAGATGGTGATAAGAAGATTGTAAATTTTAAAAAAGTATAGCCGCATATAAAGCCGCACTGCATTTTTGTAGTGTGGCTTTTTTATTTTACGTTGCTGCTTACCGGTAACGAACAAGAGATGAAATGCCGGTAAGTTGATAAGACATCTTATCGACTTGCCGGCATATTACTACGGTATCTGTTCAACCAAAATTTCATTACCTGCTGTATCATAATAAGTACAGGTCATCTTTTCCATGCATACGGCCCATTTTTCAACGCCATACCCGGCGCAATCATTACAGAAAGACAGGTAATCTGATTTGCCCTGCTGATGCGCTTTAAGATCAGTTTTAAATTGTGCGGTGTTGGCAGTTGCAGAAATATTCAACACATTATACCTGGCAGGGCTCGAAGTTTTATAATCATTTTCGCCGTAATAGTCGGTATGGCCATCACTTACAAATGTTTCATAAAAGGTAACGCCGAGTTTTTTAATGTCCTGGATATAAGCCGGAAAGTCTGCACCTGATTTTACTTTGCTGTGGGCAGCTTTGATCTGTTCTGTTGTAAACATTGTTGTTTGTTTTTAATTGTTAAACGATTTGTTTGCAATGCAAAGTTGCAACAGGCAGAAAGGCTGTAATTGTAAAAAATCGTTTTTCTACAGCAGGCGTTTGAAATTTTCAGGAGTATCGCCTGTAAACTGTTTAAAGTCTTTTATAAAATGGGCCTGGTCGAAGAAGCCGTTTTCATAACAGATCTCTGTTAGCGATTTGGTGTTATCCAAATTATCCAGCACTTTATTGAAGCGGATTATGGAAGCAAATTTTTTAGGCGTTGTGCCAACAATTTTCCGGAATCTTTTTTCAAAAGGGCTTTGGCTGATGAACAGCTTTTCGTTCAGTTCTTTTATGCGGATGGTGCCATTGGTTTCATAGATCAGCTTAACAGCCTCAACGATCAGCTTGTCTGTTTGTAGTACTTTAAGTTGCGACAATAAAAACTGTTCTACAATTTTTATACGTTGTTTGTCTGTAACAGCAAGCGCCAGTCTTTCCTCTACTTCGCTTACGTTATCTTTTTCAAAAACATCCTCCAGCGAAATACTTAGATTAAATAATTCATTGGCAGGGTTAGATGCAAAATGTGTAAAGCCGGTTTCAGTAAAATAAACCAGCACCGTTCCCGTACCGGGGGAGTTTTTAAATATCCTGAAGCTGTCTGCCATTCCTGTAATGCCTGCGGAGGATAATTTTTTCTCTTCTTCATTTTTCAGCAGCGCCAGTTTTCCTTTATACTGGAAACCGATGACCAGGCCGGATGAAGGAAGTACTTTGTATTCATTCTCCAACTCATTTTCCGACACAGCAAAGTATTTGATGTAGGGTAGTAATTGTGGTGTTGGTATGAATTTGTCGAATCGCATTTAAGAAGTTGTAAATATGCCTGTAATGTTTCGCAAAGCCTTTTGTTGTGTTTAGCGCATATGTATTATTCAATTTCTGAGATAAGGTCTTTCCCAGCTGATTCGCTTTCTATAAGTATTTCTGTAAGTTCTTTGATCAGAAAATTTTTTATTCCTTGTCTTGGCAATTGCTGTTGTTCATCATTATGCGCCTCCATTAAAATAGTTAGTTGCTTTAAATTGGGGTATTCCTTCAGTAATAAATCTCTGTTTTTATATCTTGATTGAAAAAAATACTTTAAGAACCGAAGTACTTCATTTTTCGCAGTTGAGATAAATTCAAATAATCTTTCTGTAGAGATATGATTCAGAAATGGATTGTATTCTAGTTCGCTTCTGAAATTTGCATCTTGTTGATATTTTTGCTCGAATTCAGGGAAATTGGTAACCAATAACTGAGACAATCCTTCTATTTCATCGTTTTTTATTTTGTTTCTAACTTGACGTATTTCATTCATTCCTGCTTTATAAATAATTTTATTATCCTCACTGATACTATCTGAACTACCTGTCATTTCAAATTGAGTGAAGCTTATTCTAGTATCAGGACTGGCTTTTTCAATAGATTTTTTGAGACCTATGATAAGTTTATCTCTGACTTCCTCCAAATTTAACCGTAATACATTGTCTAATCTTTCTGCATAATGCATGACTGTCAAATATTCTGCTGCATTAAATTGACCATCATTGGCATATTCAATTAAAAGAAGGGTCTTTTCTTTATACTCATCGTCAGTGAGGCTAAAACATACATCATAATTTAAAGAGTGTAACAATTCATATTGCGGAAGAATTTGTCCTTTCTCTAACCTGTAATTCTTTGTGAATTCAAGAATGAATTGTGATGAATCAAATTCTTGGTAACCTGTTACATAGTTATAAATGGATTCAAAAAAATGATAATCACGAACTGACATTTCATATTTCTCTAAGAACTTATCCAAATCCGTTTTCTTCTTTTCATCTGCTGTTGGCTTACCATTATCTGAAGCAAAAACTATTTCGTGCAACGATTTAAAACTGTTCTTATATAGTTCGATATTAGTATATTTTAGATTTGAACCCTTATATTCGGCAGCCAATGCCAAGGTGAAGAAAGAAATATTAGGCAATTCAACTTTAAGTGTTTGACTAATTTCATGTTTGCTGTCAAGAATATTCTTTTTTAAAATGGAGTAACAAGTATGCAAAGCGTCAAGTGCATAGGTTATATGTCGGAAATTATTTTTACTTGCAATAGAAATCTTCTCTAATACTTCAAGATTTTCCAGAAGAAATGATTTATAAGTTGGAAACCCGGCATATCGTAACTCAATTATACTCGACAAAATTGTTTTTGTGTCAGGAACGAATTCTACAGTTATTCCTATAATTTTTTCTTTTAAATTTTTATACTCCTCCTCATTTTTTAATAATAAATCTTCATTTGAAATCAAAATAACTTTAATCCCTTCATCCACTAAGCTATTAATGTAGCCAGTTAGATCTTCAATATTTAAAGCGGAATCTTTTCTTTCTAAATCATCAAAACAAATAACAATTTCATTGGTATCCAAAACATTCTCTCCGATTTTCTTTATATCAGTCAAATATTCTTTAGAATCTCTGAATTTATAAAAATTCAGGAATCCCCTCAGGCCAATTCTCAAGACACTTTGAGTAATTTTTAATCGTTTTTTTCCAACTCGGCTCTTATAGTAATCTTTGAATAATTTTGATTGATAAAACTCTAAAACGATTTTTGTTGCTATATCCTCAATTGACTTAAGCCCAAAAAGTGAAATGTATATTGGCTTATATGTTTTATCGGCATTATTGTGACTCGGTTTTGAACATATTAGTTCTTCTAAAGTGTTTCGATAATAAAAAGTCTTTCCAAACCCCCAGCCGCCAACAATTTGAACGGCAAAATCTGTTGGTTTAATCAAATATTCAGAAATAACATTTTTAAGATTTCGCATTTTCCAAAGGTATAATATTAACAGATTCTTCGTTGTTTCGCCTCGTGTCTCACAAACCAACGCCTTTTTAATCCCGAAGGGATGTTATTATTATAGCTTCTAATAAATATGCTCTAACAACCCCGAAGGGGTGAAATTATATGGTATGCCATCCCTTCGGGATTTTCCTATCTGTTGCTGGCTTTTCTATAATAATACCAGCCTTTCAGGCTTTACCAACTGGCAGATATATAACAATAAGCATTGGCCGCTTCACCAATACAAAGAAATACACCCCTGCAACCAAAAAAATCTTCTCCCCCATGCAACCATTTCTCTCTTTTTTGTGTCTATACATGCAGCTATGCAAAAGATAAACTATTACTATAACTGCACCTCTACATTGCAGTTTTATAAATAGTATCTATTTTTACCATAGTTTAAAATTATTGGTGTTCCAATAACAAACTCCGAACAGCAAAATCTCGAAAATTTGAGCACAGGAGTAGTTAAGGAGAACATGCCGGAAAGGTGTGTTCCCTTTTCTTTCAGTTGTGCTAAGGTGTTTCGAGATACCTGCTGTCGGCTGGAAGTTTAGGGGCACACCTTTTTCTTTAACCATTATTTTAAACTTCAAATGAGCTCAACCAACGAATCAGCAGGAAGGCAATTCCATTCCGATCCCGAACTGCAACGGTACATCAACAATCTAAAAACATTTATTTCCTTATTTCCGCCAGGCAAAATGAATGATGAACTTTGGCAGCTGGTCTGCTTCATCTACGATAAGCAGGAAGAAACCGGCTGGCAATACAGCGAGCGGTTCAATGTATATGGTATGTATACGCTGCTAAGCGATCTGTGTGTTACCATGCAGAAGATAGTGGAGTACTTTGAGCGGTTGTAGGTGAGTACACTTATTATTACGAATTACACGAATTAAGGTTCGCTAATTAGTGTAATTCGTAATAATCCGTGTAATAGTTCTCAAGACAATTTCCCCCGCCGGTTTCGCTGATTGCGCAGATAAGTATGTTCTCTTCTGCGGCATTTGCAAAATCTGCCGGGCTATATTCATTCATATTATAATAAACTGCATTTTCCCACTTTGCCCTCAAAAAATACCTTTTTTCAGACTAAAATTCCCCCCCCCACCCCACCCCTGGGGGTGGGGGTACCCACCCTATAGGGTGGAGTGGGGTACCCCTATAGCTAAATTGACCCCACCGCAGGGGTGAATTGATATTACCCCCTAAGGTGATATCAATTACCCTTTTACCCTGGTTCATATAACCCTTAGGGGTGGGGTACCCCCACCCCCTTACCCTAATTGACCCTACCCTGAACCTGAATTGACCCCTGGCTGGAGCTGATATCAATTTACCCTTGGAGGTGAATTCCTATCAGCTCCGGGGTAGGGTCAATTTACCTTTTGCCTGGGGTCAATTAAGGTTTTACCCCCGGATTTTGAAAATTACCTATCCAGTCGGGTACACCAAAGTGACAGAGGTCGGCGATAGGGGTAATGCCCAGTTCCGATAGTTTGTTAAAGGTCATTTCGGTAAAGTCCCAGTTATACTTGCCGGGGCCAATATGTGTCCTGTAATAAGGTGGTCCGTAACGCAGGTACTCTATCCCCACATCTTTCAATAAAGAAAAATCTTTTTCCCAATGCTTATAATGCCCGGTCTTTTCCATTTCATCCACACGCCTGGCAGAGCCATCGGGTAATAGTATTGTTGGATAACTGTTTTCTATGCCGGTGGCAAACATAAATTTCATTCCAGACATCGTAGATTTATATTTTACTTACTTCTATCAAACTCACAACCAAACTGTTTTACACACATAATTTTTTACTTTGTTTTTTTGATGAGTAAAATATACCTCATAATTATCGGTGTATAATTTGTAGCTTACCTCCAACAATTATACGTGTTAATGATATGGAAAATAAAAATGAACCTGCCCGGCATATTGTACAGCGGTTTAAAGAAAGATTTAATGCAGAACCGCTGCTGGTGCGGTCTCCCGGAAGAATAAACCTTATAGGAGAACATACGGATTACAACGACGGTTATGTGCTGCCTGCGGCAATTGATAAAGCTGTATTTATCGCTATTGCCAAAAGCGATACACCGCAAAGCAGGTACATTGCTGTAGATATGGAAGAAGAATATGAAGGTACAACCGCCGATATCAGGAATATAAAAGGGCACTGGTCTGCTTATATTAATGGCATTGTTGATCAGCTGCAGGATAATGGCTACGCTGTTCCTGATTTTAACTGTGTTATTGGGGGCAATGTACCGGTTGGCGCAGGCATGTCTTCTTCTGCAGCAGTAGAGTGTGCAGTATTGTTTTCGCTTAATATTATTTTCAGTCTTGGGCTGGATAAACTTACTATGGCAAGGCTGGCACAAAAAGCAGAAAATGTTTTTGTGGGAGTGCAATGCGGTATTATGGATCAGTTTGCCACTTTATTCGGCAAAAAAGGGCATGTTATTAAATTAGATTGCCGTTCGCTGCAATATGAATATGAGCCATTTGCAATGGACGGCATATGTATTGTGTTATTTGATACTAATGTAAAGCATTCGTTAGCCTCTTCAGAATATAATACCCGGCGCCGGCAATGCGAAGAAGGCGTGGCAATCATTCAGCAGTTTCAACCACAGGTAAAAAACTTACGGGATGTAACAATAGCTATGGCAGAACATTATCTTTCACCAACCGGAGGGCCGGTATACTCACGCTGCCGGTATGTGATAGAAGAGATACAGCGTTTGCAGGATGCATGTGTTGATCTTAAGAAAAATGACATACCTGGCTTTGGTAAAAAAATGTATGACACACACAAAGGGCTAAGTACTTTATATGAAGTAAGCTGTGCAGAACTTGATTTTATGGTTGATTTTGTACGTCATGAACCTGGTGTTCTCGGCGCCAGAATGATGGGAGGGGGGTTCGGCGGCTGCACGATAAATCTTATAAAAGAAGAAGCTGTGGATGACATTAAAGAAAGGCTGGGAAAAAAATATAATGAAGTGTTTAACAGGAACATGAATAGTTATATTACCTGTATTGAAGATGGCACTTCAATTTTGTTATAAAAGCTTTTGAATAATGAGTGTGAATTCCTCTCTTCGAAGGCTCTGCCTTCGTAAGCCTTATGTTATAAAAGGATTTTATCCCGTTTTTCTTTCTGCAAAGTTTCCTGTTTGGGGTACGGAGCAAAGCTCCTGTTGAACATAGTACTTACGAAGGTAGAGCCTTCGAAGAGTTTGGCTGCAAAAGGAAGAAACGGAAATCATACATCCTAAATCATATATCACAAATCAAAAAAAGCCCCCGCAATTGCGAAGGCCTTTCAAGAGAAAACTACGTGTTAT
Organism: Bacteroidota bacterium; assembly: GCA_048497855.1. Taxonomy (GTDB): domain Bacteria; phylum Bacteroidota; class Bacteroidia; order Chitinophagales; family Chitinophagaceae; genus Ferruginibacter. The sequence goes on from JBEHZB010000004.1 coordinate 98,248, forward strand.
CTTGAAGCTACATCCAGCTTATCAAATATGTTCTTTACATTTTGTGCTATCTCTTCATTGGTAAGGCGGGCATAATCCAGTTCTTCGGTTGTCCAGCCCTGCCATACTATCTTATCGGTATTGGCATCGGTTAAAGTGATGGTAATAGTACCTTCTTTTACGGGAACATCGTAACTGTTATATCCCATGAACTGCGATGGATAATAAATAGTGCTCCACCTTCTTGCCCGTGGGTTATAATAGGTTCGGGTGTACGACTGTGTATATACAGGGTCAGACTGGCGGGCTGTTGTTCTTTCTACCAGCACGTCATAGCTTACCAGTACATCCGGGTTTTCGGTCACTTCGCTCCAGCCGGCTTTTCTGAATTCGGCATTGGCTGCATTGCGCACGCTCACATCGGCATAGCTTGAAGGCCTTTGCCTGCTGTCGGTTTCAGAATACCGTGTATCCACCCACATGTATGTTCTGTAATTGCTGAGATTAACACTGTCGTCTTTTTCTACATGCACAGGCGCTGAACACCCGGCAGCTACCAGCGCAGTTATCAGCGCTGCGTATAAAAATTTTATCTTTTTCATGATCGCCTCCTTGTTTTAAATTGTTGTTTATTTGTTCAAAGTGAAGGAAGGCAAATTATATTCCAGTAAGCCCGAAGTATAAAACACTAAAAAAGAGGGGGAAATGTTATCCCGGGTGGTGCAAAATGTACACAAAATCAAGCGCATTCAGGATGCTTTTCCTTTGTTGAAAGACACACTTTCGATCCATGCTTTTACAGATGAGCGGTCTTTGTTAAGCTTTTGAGACAGCCGTTGCAGTAGCTCTTCTTCTTTACCCGGTTCGTAAGCAAGGTCCTCATCAGTGAGTGTGCTGTTGATCTCTTTGAGTTGTTCTTTAACCTGCGGCCAGGGTGCTTCTAATTTTAATTGATCGGTCATATTGGTAAAGTGGAACAATATTTGCGCCATCCTTACTGTCAACAGTTACGAGTAGATGAAATAAAAAAGCCCCTTCACCTGAAGTGGGCTTCTTTATTGATAGCGGTTACAGTAATCGCTTTGCTGTTTCATTTTTCAGAGTGGCAACTTTTCAACTGCTGTATTACACTCATTTTCAATTGAATGAATTATTTACGTTTAAAGATGGTGCCATCCGGCAATATCTTAAGCTTTGCTTTTTCTTCACCTTTACGCAGTTTTACTTCGTACATATCCATATCCTTGTCATTCTCTTTATCGATCTCTACTATCATATAGCCGGGATACTGATCGTTGATCGTCTTGTTCACAGCATCGGGTAAAAGCGCATTGCCGGTAACTTTTGTAGATGTTTTTACCCATTCGCCGTGGTTATTGTACCACGAAGTATAATCTGCACCGGCATTGGTGTATGTTGCATAATAATACTGGTCATCCATTTTAAGCTCGTCCGATTCTACCGGTTCATACTTCATCCACACTACTTTGGTTGCACCGGGATATTTTTTTATAAAGAGCATCCTTACCGTATCAGGAACTGCTTCTGTAGTAATAGTAACGCTTTTACCTTCTGTAACAGCTTCTTTAGCTACCGTGGCAACCGGTACATTGCTGTCGTTGTTCTCTTTTTTAGCATTGTCGCAACTGCCCAACAGTATCGTTGCACCGATCATGGCAGAGAAATAGATTTTGTTGATCATAATTTATAGATTTTATAACCAGTGCGGGGAAAATCATGCCAGAGGAATTTGCGTTTGGAACAACAATGCAAAGCAGTTTTTATTATTTTCACCGCATGAGCGAAGTAAATATTCTTTTTGATATACTGAAAGAGCTGAAGCAGGCGCATTCTAATTCTGCATTTGTAAGCAGCCTGTACCAGCAATATTGCGAACGTGGCGGGCTCAGTAAAAAGCAACTGGAAGGTTTATATAATAAAGCAGTAAAAGCAGCGAGCCTTTCGCCAGGCAAGCTGGCAACGCTGGAAGCGATCATTAAAAAGAAACCAACAAGAGAAAGAGCGCCTGCTACAAGAAAGATTGCTGCGCCCGAAAAAGATACGGTAACAGGCGAGCTGCTGCAGGCAATATTGGCAACATACCCACAGCACAAACGCATTCTCTTCTTACAATCGAAATACGATAACAATGAGCATTTAACAGCAGCTGAAACAGCAGAGGTTAAAAAACTGCACAAGCTGCTTATAAAATAAAAATAAAGCCCCGGCACTGCCGGGGCTTTTATGAAACAATAAAACAACTCTGCTAGTTGGTAACGATCCTTACCGGCCCGTTCTGGTTACCAAAAAGATCTTTCTGGATCTTTGCAAATTCATCATTGGTAACTTTCTTTCCTTTTGTTGGCGCTTTAATATTTTTTGCCTGTACTTTTTTATCAAAACTTATGGCAGTAAAAACGATCTCGCCTTTATTGATATCAATACCCAGTATCATTCCGGGCAGGCTGTTAAATTGTTCGGGCCCCGAAGCAACAGTAATATCTTCGCAATACCAGGCCACAACATCGGTTCCCCGCTGTGTTTTGCCGGTAGCTTTTTTACAGGTATAACCCAGGATGGTTTTTGTTTCGCCATCTTCCAGTTTCCAGGTAATGCTGTGCAGCGAATCATCTATTAAATAGGTTTGGTCCATCAGCTCTCTTGTCTCCACCATTTTTTTAGTGGTAAAATTCCGGTAGTATTCATTATCGCCGCCGTTGTTGAAGCGTATCACAACACCGTTGCCGGGGCTTTCTGTCAGGTCCGGTTCTTCTTCTGCAGCTTTATACAGGCTTTGGTTATCAGCAAACTGCAGTTCAAATTTACCCGTGCGAAACTGCGGCACCATGGCTCTCATTTGTGTATTATCTGCCGGTATGCGGCGGTACATATCTATCTTTTGTTCGTAGGTGATCTTGCCTTCTTTGGTTTGGGCATCGGTACACTGAAGGGCCATTAAGGCGGCAACAGCCAGTAATAATTTTTTCATGACGGTGATTTAAGTTTGTAACTGTTTTTATTTTTTACAAAACTATTTTATCGGCACCTGTTAACAGGTTAAGCATCCTTGCTGTAAGGTTAATTAAGGTTAATAGCCGGTAAACAGCGTGTTTTTTAGCCATAGCTTTGCAGCATGAATAAATTGCGTACAGCACGGTTGTTAATGGTGGCAACGATGATCGTTATCATTGCCTTTCAGTCGTACTGGATACACAAATTATTTATAGAAGAAAAAGAGAACTTTAAAAAGAGCACCGATATCATTTTCAAAGAAAGCATGTATCGCCTGCAGGCAGAGCGCTTTACCGGGGATAGCCTGACCTTTCGTGGTGTGCCGGATGATAATCTTTTTATGAAGGATGTGATCAGTAGTGTAAAACGGGTGCAGGTAAATAAAGACTCCGGCCCCAGGGTAATGATCAGCTTAAACACAAATGCACGATTGACCTTTCCGGATGATGATATTGCTTTAAAGGGTACCAGGAATGATACAACCGTATTTGTAGATGCCAGGAAACGGGGAACATCTGCGGTAGGCGTTGAAAAATTTATTAAGCATGATGTCATGCTTAATGATACTATTCCTGTTAAACGCATTGATTCGCTGTATGCTGTTATGTTATCTAAAGAGGGCATCAATGTCGGTTACAATATTATCCGGATAGATCCCGCTATTATAAAAGACACCGGCATAGTGCACGTTAAGTTCACTACCGATGATCCTGTAAAAGGATTTACTACAAAACGGGTACCGGTGGGCTTTTTAAGTCCTACCTTTTACCGGGCAGAGTTTGATACACCTACGGCTTACCTGCTGAAAAAGATAAGCCTGCCTGTTTTATTATCAGTGCTGCTGATCGGTTTAACAGCATTATCCTTCATTTTTATTTATCGTAATCTCGTGGCACAAAAAAGATTGACCGCAATAAAAAATGAATTCATCGGCAACATTACCCATGAACTGAAAACACCGATCTCAACCGTAAGTGTTGCCATTGAAGCGATGAAGAATTTTAATGCGCTGCAAAACCCTGAGCGTACGCAGGAATACCTGGGCATTGCCAGCCAGGAGCTGAACAGGCTGTCGCTGCTGGTGGATAAGGTATTGCGCCTGTCGATGTTTGAAACGCAACAGGTGGAACTGAAATACGAATGGTTCGATTTGAAAGAGCTGGTAGAAGAAGTGATGGCTTCTATGCAGCTGCAGTTTGAACGCTATGGCGCTGATGTACAGCTGCATTCGCAGAGCGATGATTTTTCTATTGCTATTATGGCCGACCGCATGCACATTACCAGCGTGATCTATAACCTGCTTGACAATGCTTTAAAATACAGCAAAGAAAAACCGCAGATAACTATAAATATTGAGGCAAAAGACGAGCAGGTAATATTGCAGGTAAAAGATAACGGCATCGGTATTCCGGCATCGTACAAAGACAAAGTATTCGATAAATTTTTCCGTGTGCCGCATGGCGATAAGCATAACATAAAAGGGTATGGACTGGGGTTAAGCTATGTAGCACACATCATAGCACAGCATAAAGGAACGGTGGATATTGAAAGCGAAGAAGGAAAGGGAACCACATTCATTATTAAACTACCTAAAGAAAATGCCGGCAGCTAAAATATTATATGTAGAAGATGAATTGTTCTTAGGTAAGATCGTAAAAGAAAGCCTGGAGAGCCGCAACTATGAAGTGATCATGGAGCCGGATGGCGATAAGGTGCTCGGTTTGTTTGAAAAGCATGTGCCGGATGTGTGCGTACTGGATGTAATGCTGCCCAACAAAGATGGCTTTACCATTGCCGAAGAGATTCGGGCAATAAATGATACGGTGCCCATTATTTTCTTAACCGCTAAAACACAAACCACCGATTTGGTAAAAGGATTTCAAACAGGTGGCAATGATTATATACGCAAGCCCTTTAGCATGGAAGAACTGATCGTTCGTATTGAAAATGTATTGCGCTACCGCAATGGCGATCATAAACCAGATGAAAAGAAGGATACCGTGAAGATCGGTAAATACACGTTTCATCTTAATCACCAGGTGTTGAAGAACAATGGTGAAGAAAGAAAACTATCGTTTCGTGAAAGCGAATTATTAAAAGTATTGTACGAGAACCGCGACCGTATCATTGATCGCCGTGATATACTGAACCTGCTTTGGGGCAATGATAATTTCTTTAATTCGAGAAACCTTGATGTGTACATTACCAAGCTTCGCGGTTATTTAAAAAGTGATACTACGCTGGAGATACTTACTATAAAAGGAGTGGGGTATCGTTTTGTAATGCCTTAATAAGCCACAGATTAAAGGATTAACACAGAAGCGATTTTTTCACTGTAAAGACGTGGAGACGCAGAGGCCGCTAAGAATCTTATCTGCGCTATCTGCGTCATCTGCGGGCAAAAGAAAAAAACAACAATCCGTGTTAATCCCTTAATCTGTGGCAAAAAAACTATTCTCCTTCCGTAAACTCAATATTCTTCTCCCGTAAAAAATCTTTTATCCTGTCCACATGCACACTTATACCTGTATGTAAAAAAGGATGATTGGAAACTTTCATTTTTTTACCATCGTTAATGATCTCATGATCATTTAACCCAAAACCTAAATGAAGATGATTGGTAGCAAACTGCATCCCGTAAACAAGACCATTTCTATCAAATAAAGGTCCGCCACTTTGCCCACGCAAGCCGGGTGTGCTCATTTCAATACCATTGATAGCACCTGCGCCATCACCAACAAAACGTGTTACAATACCATCAATAGGAAAAGTAGGAGAATTAGGATTGCCGGTATTCGTCCATTCAATATCATCAGCAGCTGGGTTGTGCCGGAAATTATTGAACTCGGGAAAAGGGAAACCAAGGCGGCAGAGATAATTACCCTGTTTTATTTTATTGCTGTCTTTGATAAATGTAGCGTGCGATTGATAAAATATCTTTTCAAAACCTTTGAACTCCATGATAGCAAGATCGAGCGTTGGATGAACGTGACAAACGATCTCCTGTATCCTGTCGAAGCAGTTCAAAAAATTATGTTTGAGTTGTACGGTAGTTTCTTTGGTGTATTTATATTTTAATTCCAGCCCTTTAATGTTGCGGCTGAACTTATTATCACGTGGCAGTTTTGAAGCCTCGGTTTTGAATTGCTGAAACTGTGCATTGATGTTATTGGCAGCAGGGATCATATCTGCCACATGGCGGCAGGTAATGGCTACGCCGTTATCATTCACAAAAAAGAAAGTGGCAGAGCCAGGCAATACCAGTCCTTCATAGGTCCTGGAAATGCTGTGCATCGGCCGGGTGAATTGTGCTATTTTTTCTATTGCTGATTCGAACATGACTTTTTGTTTTTCTTTTACCGCAGAGAACGGGAGAAAATAGAGTTTACGCAGCGTTAAGAAAACCTCTGCGTAAACTCCGTTTCCTTATTTCTCTGCGGTGAAAATTAGTAATCGATCACCTGCTCTACAATACTTGCAGGTATCTCTCTCCATTCATATTGCTGGTTGCGCAGTTGTGGTTCAAAGCCTGCTTCGGCAATGGCTTTTTGTATGGTGGTGCTGGTAAAGCGGTGTGGTGCACCGGCAGCGCTTACCACGTTCTCTTCTATCATTATACTGCCAAAATCATTGGCGCCCGCATTCAAACACAACTGCGCTACCTGTTTACCAACGGTAAGCCAGCTAGCCTGTATATTCTTTATGTTGGGCAACATGATGCGGCTGATAGCGATCATGCGGATATACTCTTCAGCAGTAGTAAGGTTATGTACGCCGCGTATCCTTGTCAGTAAGGTATCCACATCCTGGAAGGTCCAGGGAATAAAAGCCAGGAACCCTTTTGCATGTTCCGGTTTACGGCTTTGCACTTCCCTTAATTTTACCAGGTGCTCAAAGCGTTCCTGTAATGTTTCTACATGGCCAAACATCATCGTTGCAGAAGTGGTGATATTTAATTTGTGCGCTTCGTGCATAATGTCCAGCCATTCCTGTGCGCCGCATTTCCCTTTACTTATCAGTCGCCTTACCCTGTCTGTTAAAATCTCGGCGCCTGCACCAGGCAAACTGTCCATGCCTGCTTCTTTCAGCGCCATCAATACTTCACGATGCGTAGATTTTTCCAGTTTAGTGATATGCGCTATTTCCGGCGGCCCCAGCGTATGCAGTTTTACATTGGGGTACAAGGCTTTCAGTTCCTTAAAAAGATCAACATAAAAAGAAAGGCCCAGTTGAGGATGATGGCCACCCTGCAGTAATAATTGATCGCCCCCGTACTTTATGGTTTCTTCAATCTTTCTTTTATAAGTTTCAATATCAGTGATATAAGCATCGGCATGGCCGGGTATGCGGTAAAAGTTACAGAACTTGCAATTGGCGATACATACATTGGTAGTGTTTACATTGCGGTCTATCTGCCAGGTAACTTTTCCGTGCGGCACCTGTTTTTTCCTCAACTCATTGGCTACATACATCAGCTCCGTTAAAGCAGCATTTTCAAAGAGAAACATACCTTCCTGTTCAGAGAGGAACTCGAAACGCAGCGCTTTGTCGTATAGGTCATTCAATTCCATAAATAGCATTTGTGTAATTAATAACAAAAGTACATCCAATAGGTTGTAAATTCGAATTACTGCTTCCATGTTTAAATTTTACTGTACCATATTGCTCCTTATCGGTTCAGCAGGCGTCTCCGGCCAGGAGATACTTACACAGCCGGATGCAAAGTTCATCACCAGCTTTCCTTTTAAACAATACAGCGGCGGGGTAATGGTGGTAAGGGCCACATTGGGTGATATCAAAGATTCCCTCAACTTTATACTGGATACAGGCAGCGGGGGAATTTCACTGGACTCGGCTACCTGTGCGGAGTTCAAGATACCTGTTGTGGCAACAGATACTACGATAACAGGTATTGGCGGGGTACGCAAAGTACCGTTCATCTTTAATAAAACGCTTCATTTGCCTGGCGTAGATGTACATAACCTCAACTTTCATGTTACCGATTATGAAGTACTGAGCAGTGTGTACGGCGAAAAAGTGGATGGTATCATCGGCTTCAGTTTTTTTAACCGCTATATCGTAAAAGTTAATTTCGACAGCAGCATGATAGAAGTGTACAGCCAGGGTACTATGCGCTATCCTTCCGGCGGAACGATCCTTCGCCCTGCATTTACTGCGCTGCCTATTCAGTGGGTAGATATTAAAGACAGGAATAAGCTTGGCTTTAATTTTTATTTTGATACCGGTGCAGGTTTGTGCATCCTGTTAAGCGAAAAATTTGCAAAAGACAGTAATATCCTGCTTTCCAGGCGTAAGCCTGTTATCACACAGGCAGAGGGTATGGCAGGAAAATTCCAGATGCGCCTTACCTTAATGAAAGAAGTGAAAATAGGGCCTTACAAATTTAAACGGGTGCCTACTTATTTATACGATGATGAGTTCAATGTTACTTCTTATCCTTACACCGGTGGCCTGCTGGGCAGCGATCTTTTGCGCCGGTTCAATTTTATACTTAATTATCCCGCCAGGGAAATTCATTTATTGCCCAACAGCCACTTCAGGGAGCCGTTTGATTATGCCTATACCGGGCTGGGCATTTATTATGTTGATGGAAAAATAAAGGTGGAAGATGTTATAAAAGGTTCTCCCGGTGATAAAGCTAATTTTAAGGCAGGCGATGAGATCGTTTCGGTGGCCAACAATTTTTCCAATAACATACAGGTATATAAAAACATACTGCAAACCCCCAATGATGAAATGAAAGTAGTAGTAAGAAGAAATGAGCGCCTGGAGATACTTACGCTTCGCACACAAAGTATACGGTAAAAAATTATCCTCTCCGTACCTTTGCCGCATGATACATTTTGAAGAATTTACATTATCCAATGGATTAAGAGTGATCGTACATGAAGATAAAAGCACGCCGATGGCTGTTGTTAACGTGATCTACGACGTAGGTGCAAGAGATGAGAACCCACAAAAGACAGGTTTTGCCCATTTATTTGAACACCTGATGTTTGGCGGCAGTATAAACATTCCCGTTTATGATGAGCCCTTACAGCTTGCAGGCGGAGAAAATAATGCCTTTACCACCAACGATCTTACCAATTATTATTGCCAGTTGCCGGCAGAAAATATAGAGACCGCTTTCTGGCTGGAAAGCGACAGGATGCTGTCGCTCGCTTTTAGTAAAAAAAGCCTGGAAGTGCAGCGCAAAGTAGTTTGCGAAGAATTTAAGGAACATTATATCAATAAGCCTTATGGTGATGTATGGCATAAAATGAGGGAGCTTACCTACACTACGCATCCTTATAAATGGATGACAATAGGCGCCACGCTTAAGCATGTAGAAGATGCTACACTGGAAGATGTAAAAGCATTTTTTTATAAACATTATAATCCTTCCAATGCCATATTGGTAGTAGCTGGTAATGTAACTGCTGCACAGGTAAAAGAGCTGGGAGAAAAATGGTTTGCCCCTATACCGGCAGGAGAAAAATACAACCGCAACCTGCCGCAGGAGCCTAAACAAACAGCGCCCAGAAAAAGAGAAGTAAAAGCTGCGGTACCACTGGATGCATTATATAAATGCTGGCATATTTATCCACGTACAGATATGCGTTATTATGTTGCGGACCTTATCACAGAAATATTGGGCGGCGGCGGTTCCTCAAGATTATACCAGGCATTGGTAAAAGAGCAGCAGCTGTTCAGCAATATCGAATGCTATCATTTAGGAAGCACCGATGCCGGCTTGCTTACCATTGAAGGGAAGCTGGTGAAAGGTGTAAGTATGGAAACTGCTGAAGCTGCTTTAAATGCAGAATTGAAAAAATTGCAGGCTGATGGCATCTCTGTAAAAGAACTGGAGAAGGTAAAAAATAAAACAGAGAGCATGATGGCCTTTGAAGATATGAGTGTAATGAACCGTGCCACCAGTATTGCTATGTATGCATTGCTGGGTGATGCAGACCTTATCAATAAAGAGCTGGACCGTTACCAGGCGGTAACGGCCGAACAGGTAACAGAACAAAGCAGGATCATCTTTGATGAGAATAACAGCAACACACTTTATTATTTCGCAACCAACTAAGCACAGAACAATCAACACTAAACACTACAAGGATGTTAAACAGAAAAGAGGCGCCATATATAAAAGATGCGATTGAATTCGATTTGAAATTAAAACCGTACGAATATTTTACGTTAGACAATGGCGTACCCGTTTATACTATTGATGCAGGTGAGCAGGAAGTACTGCAGGTAGAGATGATCTTCTATGCAGGTAACTCTTTTGAGCAGCAAAAGAATGTAGCGTCTGTTACCAACTTCATGTTGAAGAACGGAACAACTACAAGAACAGCATTCGAAATAAATGAACACTTTGAATATTACGGCGCTTATTGCAACAGGGCTTGTTACAATGAAACAGCTGTTATCAATTTATCTTCTATAAGCAAGCACATACCTGCATTATTGCCGGTGATAAAAGATATGATCACGGCATCGATATTTCCGGAAAACGAATTAGCGATCTATAAACAAAACAGCAAACAGCGCTTAAGTGTGAGTTTGCAAAAATGTGATTTTGTTGCCAGCCGCCTGATCGATGCCGCAGTGTATGGTGATAAACATCCTTACGGAACCTACACCAATCCTGGAGACATTGACAATGTTACCACGGCGCAACTGAAAGAATTTTATCAGCAATACTATTTAAACGGCGAGTGTGTGATATTTGTTTCGGGTAAAATGCCTGCTGATATTCAGCAGCAACTCAACAATAATTTTGGCAACTTAAATTTAAAAGCAAGAACTACTCCTTTGCCGTTAATTCCTGCTGAACCTGCAACAGAAAAAAAATACCGCATTGCAAATGATCCCAAAGGGGTGCAGGGCGCTATCCGTATTGCACGGGAATTTCCCAATCGCCATCACCCCGACTTTATGAAGGTGATGGTGCTGAATACGTTGTTTGGCGGCTTCTTCGGCTCAAGATTGATGAGCAATATCCGGGAAGATAAAGGCTATACTTATGGTATTCACAGTTATGTACAGAACCATTTGCAACAAAGTGCATGGCTCATCAGCACCGAAGCCGGTGCTACAGTTTGCGAAGCAACAATAGAAGAAGTGTATAAAGAAATGAAACTGTTGCGGGAAGAACTGGTGAATGAAGAAGAGTTATTGTTGGTACGTAATTATTTGATAGGAACAATACTGGGCGATCTTGACGGACCGTTCCAGATCATGGGAAGATGGAAGAATCTCATCCTTAATGGTCTTGATGAAAATTATTTTTACCGATCCGTGGAGACCATTAAAAAGATCTCTGCAGAAGAATTAAGGGAACTGGCGAAAAAATACCTGAACCCTGAAGATTTTTATGAAATAGTTGTAATTTAAAACGATGAATAAATGGCTTTTTAAAGTATTGGTTTGCTCGGTAAATGTTTTTATACTGGCATCGATAATGCCCGGTGTGGCCATTAAAGATATCTTTACGGCTATCCTTGTAGCCATCATACTTTCTTTGCTGGATGCTGTAGTAAAACCTTTGCTGATACTGCTCACCTTGCCTGCAACGATCTTAACGCTGGGCCTGTTCCTTTTCGTTATCAATGCCTGCATACTTTTAATGGACGATCATTTTGTACACGGGTTTGATATTGATAATTTTGGGTACGCCCTCCTGTTCAGCATAGTGTTATCCTTTTTTAATTCGTTCGTGCATAAAAGAGCTTTTCCTTCAGAAGAAAAAAAGAGCGATGATCAGCACCGCTCTTTTTAAATGAGTTGTTGCTATTTTATTGAATGGTCATTTTGTAGCGCTTTGCCTGTTCTTTGATGATCTTTTCAACTTCTGTTTCCAATGTAGGCGCATTAACAGTTGCATTCTTTTTTCGTGCTTCGGCAATATAAACTTCCCGCCTGTTGTTCACTACTTCTATCTCTTTTTGAATTAAACTTCTTTGTGCCCGTTTTTCATCAATGATCTTTTTAAGTTCATCATTGCTTTTATTTTTCAGGCTGTCAGGCAATGTTTTCTTATCCAGCTTTGCAATAAATTCTTTGCTGTCGCCGGTACCGTCTGCATCCACAAGGTCCCACGAATCATTTTTATACAGGTCCTTTCTTCCTTTAACGCCAACTCTTTTCAGCGCTGCCGATTTATTTGTAGAATAACTTTTTTGATCCACTTCTGCCTGTGCCGCAAATTTTGTTGCGCCGCCATAACCATAACTGATATAAGTACCGTTGAGCTTATTGTTCAATACAAATAAAGTGCTGTCATAAGGCGTAGGTATGTCTTCAATTTTTGCATCCTGGTTAATATTGGTAAAGCTTCCGGTACCACACTCTGCATTCAGGTTCCAGTGTTCTTTAATGCCCTGCATCCTGTCGCCACAATAAATAGTATTTACGATCACTCCTTTATTCTTTGCTTCGGCGCAGGCTTTGGTATAAGGAAGATTGCCTTGTAAAAAATCTTCGTTACCTGCAATGAATATTACTTTGTAGCTGTTGTTGGATGCATCCCATTTCAGATCGTTCAGCGATGTATAAATCACCTGTCCGCAGTACTCATCGCCGCCATTGGTACTCAATGCAAAAAGATCCTGCGATAATTTATCCAGGTCGCTGCTGAAAGGGCTGATCCGTTTTACGTAACCCGCTTTTACATCATTGTTGCTTCTTCCGTATTCATATAAAGCGATCTCGATCTGTGGAACCTCGGCATTATCACATTTCGCTTTTCCCATCACCGAAACCATGTTCCATAATTGTGCTTTGGCCTGTTCAATAAGCCCATCCATACTGTTGCTTACATCCAGTAATATAGCGGCTTGTATCTTTTGTTGTGTTTTTGGCGAAGCCGCTGCAATGTTATTTATAGGTTGTGTTTCAGCGTGGTAGGTAAATGCTGAAAAAGAGATTGCTGCAATAGCCAGTGTTGAGGATAGTTTCATAAACAATAATTTGCGGTAAGATGCAAACACGAAATTAATTTCACAAGCATTTGTTGAAGGATCGGGGTGCTTTGTAAATTTTTTAACAAAAAGCAGGAAGAAAAAATTTCACGCAAAGGAGCTAAGATGCAAAGGTCGCAAAGGTCTTTCTTGGCGCCTCTCCGTCTCTGCGGTTAAATATTTCACCACGAATGACACTAATGAACACTAATTGTTTTAATTCGTGACAATTCGTGTAATTCGTGGCCAATGTTCGTAGCCAATCTTTACTTTTGCCTTTCCAACCAACAACTATGCAATTCGATAAAAAGAACCTTTCCGATACAGAACTCATTGGCTTTTACAAAACGATACTGCTGCCGAGAATGATAGAAGAAAAAATGCTGGTATTGCTGCGCCAGGGAAAGATATCCAAATGGTTTAGCGGCATTGGCCAGGAGGCGATCTCCGTAGGTGTTACCATGGCATTGCAGCAGGATGAATGGGTAATGCCGCTGCACCGCAATCTCGGCGTTTTTACCACACGCAATATGCCGCTGCATAAATTATTCATGCAATGGCAGGGCAATAAAGAAGGCTACAGCAAAGGGCGGGAAAGAAGTTTTCATTTTGGTTCCAGGGAACATCATATCTGCGGTATGATCTCACATCTTGGTCCGCAACTGGCTATTGCAGATGGCGTTGCACTGGCGCACAAATTAAAAAAGGAAGATAAGATCTCCGTTGCGTTCAGCGGCGATGGCGGTACCAGCGAAGGGGATTTTCATGAGGCATTGAATACCGCTGCTGTCTGGGACCTGCCGGTAATATTCATCATTGAAAATAATGGGTATGGTTTAAGTACGCCTGTAAATGAACAATACCGCTGCGAAAGCTTGGTGGATAAAGCCAAAGGCTATGGTATGGAAGGCGTGAAAATAAATGGTAACAATATTTTAGAAGTGTACGATACTATAAAAGGCGTACGGGAATATTGTATAAAAAATCAAAAGCCTTATTTAATAGAGTGCATGACCTTTCGCATGCGTGGCCACGAAGAAGCAAGCGGTGTAAAATATGTACCGCCGGAATTATTTGAAGAATGGGAAAAGAAAGATCCGGTAAAAAGATTTGAAGACTATCTAAAAGAAGTTGGTATCCTTACTGATACCGAAATTGAAAAAATAAAAAGCGAAACCAAAGCACATATTGAAAGTGAACTGAACATAGCGTACGGTGCAAAACCAATGGTTGTTGATACAGAAGAAGAGATAAATGATGTGTATGCCAAAAGAAAAGAAACCCCGGATTATTATAAGCTTTCAACGAACAACGATCAACCATCAACAACCAACGACAAGAGATTCATCGACGGAATAAAAGAAGGCCTTCAGCAATCCATGCAAAAACATCCCAACCTTATTTTAATGGGACAGGATATTGCAGAATACGGCGGCGCTTTTAAAATAACCGAAGGTTTTGTGAACGAGTTTGGCAAAGCAAGGGTTCGTAATACACCGCTTTGCGAAAGCGCTATTGTAGGTGCTGCGCTGGGCCTGAGTTTGGAAGGATACAAAAGCATGATGGAAATGCAGTTTGCCGATTTTGTTACGGTTGGTTTTAACCAGATCATTAATAACCTGGCTAAGATACATTACCGCTGGGGACAAAATGCTGATGTAGTGATCCGTATGCCAACGGGTGGCGGAGTAGGCGCAGGGCCGTTTCACAGCCAAAGCAATGAAGCCTGGTTTGTGAAAACGCCGGGGCTTAAAGTGGTATATCCTTCCACACCTGTCGATGCAAAAGGATTGATGATCGCTGCTATCAACGATCCAAATCCTGTTCTGTATTTTGAGCATAAAGCATTGTACAGAAGCATCAGCGGTCATGTACCGGAAGAGTATTATGAGATTGAGATCGGTAAAGCAAGGCTGGTACAAAAAGGAGATGATGTAACGGTCATAACGTATGGCGTAGGGGTTCATTGGGCACTGGACTATGCAAAAAATAATACTGATGTTTCTTTACACATCCTGGATCTCCGCACTTTACTTCCGCTCGATCATGATGCCATACGGAAAGCAGTAGCCGCTACCGGTAAAGTATTGCTGCTTCATGAGGATACTCTAACTGGAGGTATTGGCGGCGAAATAGCAGCGTGGATATCAGAACATTGTTTTGAAAAACTTGATGCGCCGGTGATGCGTTGCGGCAGTTTGGATACACCAATTCCTTTTAATCTTGAACTTGAAAAGAATTTTATGGCGTATAGCAGGTTGGGAGAAATGATAGAGCGCTTGGTGAATTATTAAAAGAAAATATTTCTCTATGCGGTCACAATATGTGACCGCATAGTTTTTAATCTTCCTTGCCTCCCTTATCACCCACAAACCATTGCTCTTTATTCTTAAACAACACATTAAATGTAGTAAGCGATCCATAGCAACGGGTAATGTATTGCTGTATGTTCACCTTTTCTTCATCGCTTAATTTTTTATTGCTGTTGATGTTTTGTTCCAGCACCCTTAGCCTGTCCCTCAGCATAACGATCTTGTGAAAGAAATCATCTATTGGGATTTCTTTGGGCTTTAATGTTTTATCAGCAGGTTGTAAAAGCATTGTTCCGCCCAACCATTTTTCGCCCAATGGAACGGCCTCTGTTGCATCTCCCCACAGGCGCAATATTTTCAGCAGCGATTTTTCTATTGCTGAACTGGTTTCTATCTCAGCAGTTGTATTTTCTGCAATGATCTCATCCAGCTGTGTATCCGTTTTATCAATTTCTTTTGTACCGTAATTGATGAACGAGATAAGATAAGTAGCATATCTCACACCAATAATAACCCCCGGTCCATATTGCGTATGTTGCAATCTTGTACCGATACCCAATGTTAATTGTTCGTCCTGCATTATTGTAATTTTTTACAAAGGTGCTAAATAAATGGAATAGGAGGATAACGATGTTTTACTTATCTGTGCCTTCCTTCAGTACATCTATCTTAAATTGATAAAAGCATTTTAAGATATACTGGTTCAGGGTTACTTCATCGGCGTTGCTTACCATGGCATAGGTAGGGCGGTATTTTATGATAAAGGCATCAAGCTGTTCGCCATCAAGGCCCGTTATTCTTTTTACCACAGTTTTATTGAACCGGTAAGTAATATACTTTTCCTGTTCCTGGAATTCCAGTCTTCGCTGAAAAGCTTTCAGCTGCTTGTTTCTTTTAAAGCGAAATATATTGATCAGTTCATCCAGATCGGCGCCTACAACACCTGATGGGGAAATATCAGTATGGAAGGCGGGTTTTTTATAAGCAAAGATATCCGCATAATCCTTCCTGTTCTCCAGCGAATCTTCACGATAGGATTTAGTGCGTACAATAACTTCAGAAAGCGTGCTGTACTTTCCTTTAACGGTTACGTGCAGAGAAATATTAAAATGCGAAGGGTCGCTCATGCTGGCCACATCAAATTTTTGAGTGGGCTTATTTCTGAAAACAAAAGAAATGGAATCTGTTTCATTAACCCGGATGCTGTAGCGGCCCAGCGAATCCGTCATTGCAAACACACCGGAAGTGCTTACTACTTTAACGCCTTCTACAAGATTTATTTTAGAGGAATCGTACACTGTGCCGGTTACAAAGAATTGTGCGTTTGCATGAATGGCACAGCAGCAACTGATGAATGCAACAAGAATTATTTTTAGAGTTAAACGCAAACGCAATAAAATTTGAAGGCGTAATATTACTGCAACAAATCAACAAGCAGCAACCATCCGAACCTTTTAACTACGATTTTGCTTTTTGCAATAGCTTTTCGATCACTGCAGGATAATGCTGGTGTTCCAGTGCATGAATTTTTTGAGCCAGCGAATCAGCCGTCTCATTTTCAATGATACTGCATTTTTCCTGTACAATGATCTCTCCATGGTCGTAAAGCTCATCTACATAATGAATAGTGATACCACTTTCTTTTTCGCTGTTGGCAATAACAGCTTCATGCACAAAGTGGCCATACATGCCTTTGCCCCCGTAGTTGGGCAGCAATGCCGGATGGATATTGATGATCTTTTTGGGATATGCCTTTATCAATTGTTGCGGCAGTTTCCATAAAAAACCAGCCAGTACAATGAAGTCGATATGATAATGCTGTAATTCGGGTAGATAGGCATCGGCCCTGAAAAAGCGTTCTTTTTCAATGATCAGTGTTGGGATAGCCTCCCTGGAAGCGATATCTAAAACCCCGGCCCCGGGCTTATTGCAAACAATAAGCGCAATTTTTATGTCAGCAGAAGAACGAAAATGATCTATTATCTTTTGGGCATTGCTTCCTGCACCGCTGGCAAAAATGGCGATCCGTAAAGGTGCTTTATGGGCTTTACCTTTTCCGCTCATGCGGCTAAATAATCGCTTAATATAATTATTGAAAAACCTGAACTGCCCTAAAGGGATGCTTATGATCAAAACACAGATCGGCCAAAGCAACGTGATAAAAAGAATGTAGAGGATGATCCAGGCAGCGCCTTTTTCGAGGCCGGTAAATGCCAGTATCTTACGTCCGGCAATACCACAGAGGCTTCCACCGAGAGCAAAAGTTAAAATGATAAGCACGAGGTTGAGGCTATTTACCTTCCAGCGCTGCTTAAGTTTTTGTAACATGGCGCAAATGTGGCGCAAAAAATCGTGATTCAGTTGCCGAATGCAGAAAAAAATAGCAGATTAAAACAGTTTACAAATACATGACAATCAAAATATAAAAATCCCCAAAATCCGCTGAAACTCAAGCTGGCAAAGGGAAAAAAAAATTGAGAAATGTTGGTATTATGTGAGCATCCTGTCTTATTTTTGCACACGAATCAGGATATTTTTCCACATTAGCCCCGATTATAACTGTATGAGTCGCTATAGAACAATTTTTAACAAACTTTTTGCTTGTCTCCTCACTGTTACATTCCTGTTTTTTTCTGAAAGATCGATTGCTGCTGATGGTGAGACTTTATTTAAAGCAAATTGCGCCAGTTGTCACAAAGTAGTAGGTGAATTTACAGGTCCTCAGCTGAAAGGGGCAAGGGAAAGGGAACCTGATCCAAACTGGGTTTACAAATGGGTGTATAATGTAAACACCATGGTCGAAACAGATCCGTACGCTAAGGCATTATTTGCCAAGTATAAATCTAAAATGACCCAGCAGACTGAAAGCACTGTAAGCAAAGATGATATCAAAGCAATTCTTGACTGGGCAGATGCATATGAACCCCCAACAGCCGCTAAAGGAGATGCAAAAGGCGGCGGCGGAGAAGATAACTCACTCCTTTTTGGCATCCTCACGCTTGTTTTAGCGCTAATCGCATTCATTTTAATACAGGTTAACAGTAACCTTCGTAAATTATCCGACGAAAAAGAAGGTATCCGTCGCGGCGAACCTGTTCCTTTCTATAAAAATAAAACATACTTAATGGCCGGTATCTTATTGCTTTTTGCAATAGGCGGCTATTATACCATAAATGGCGCCATCGGCCTTGGCCGCCAGCAGCATTATCAACCGGAACAACCTATTTTCTATTCGCATAAAGTACATGCCGGCACCAACCAGATCAGTTGTTTATACTGTCATGGCGGTGCGCAGGATAGCAAGCATGCAGGTGTACCTGCGGTAAATGTGTGTATGAACTGTCACATGGCTATCAATAAGTATGAAGGTCCGGATGTATTGGAAAGAGAAGATGGAACTGCGGTAAATGGTACGGCCGAGATACAAAAACTGTATGAATATGCAGGCTGGGATCCCACCACTAAAAAATACAAAGCCGACAATAATGGTGATGGCGTACCTGACGGGGCCAAACCCATTCAATGGATAAAAGTGCACAACCTGCCTGATCACGTTTTCTTCGATCACAGCCAACACATAAAAGTAGGTAAACAGCAATGCCAAACCTGCCATGGTAATATCCAGGAAATGCCTGAAGTGTACCAGTTTGCAGAATTAAGCATGGGATGGTGTATCAATTGCCACCGTGAAACCAAAGTTGATTTTTATAATAAAAATGACAGCACGGGTAATAAGTTTTACAGCATTTACGAAAAATTCCATAACGATATAAAAGAGCATAAACTGGATAGTGTAACAGTGGAAAAGATAGGTGGCACAGAGTGTCAGAAATGTCACTATTGATCCGCTGGCCCTTCCCGGAAAGCCGGGATGTTCGGAACGTTAATTCAAAATTGTACAATGATCGGTTGTTGACCATCAACAGCCAACTGTCAACTGAAATATATGAGTAATAAAAAGTACTGGCAAAGTTTTGGAGAGCTGAATCAGAGCGAAAATTTTCAGCAAGCATCCAAAGATGAATTTAAAGAAGAGTTGCTGCCCTTAGCTGACCTTGATGATAAAGGTATCCTGGATGCTAAGACCCCACGCAGGGATTTTCTTAAATATCTTGGTTTCAGTACTGCAGCTGCTGCAGTTGCAGCAAGTTGCGAAATGCCGGTACGCAAAGTAGTTCCTTACCTGCAGCGTCCCGACAATGTTATTCCCGGTGTTGCCAATTATTATGCATCTACTTATATCAATGGCGGCGATGTTATCCCTGTTGTAGTAAAACAACGCGATGGCAGGCCGATCAAAATAGAAGGTAACGAACTTTCAACAATTACAAGAGGCGGTACCAGTGCACAATCACAGGCTTCTGTATTAGATCTGTATGATACCACCCGCCTGCGTTACCCGATGCAAAAGGATAACCAGGGCTTTAAAGAAGTAACCACTTTTGATGCTTTTGATAAAATGGTTGGAGCAGCAATTGCAGGTAAAACTGTAGCGTTACTTACTTCAACAGTTAACTCCCCATCTACTTTACAGCTCATCAGCGAATTTTTAGCAAAATATCCCAACAGCCGCCACGTACAATATGATGCAGTGAGCTATAGCGGTATGTTACTGGCCAATGAAGCATGTTATGGCAAAAAAGCTATCCCGTCTTATCATTTCGACCAGGCTAAAGTAATCGTAAGTCTTAGCGCCGATTTCTTAGGTACCTGGCTTAGCCCCACTGAATTCAGCAGGCAATATGCTGATACCAAAAAAGTAAAAGGCGAAAAACCTGAATTAAGCACGCATATTCAGTTCGAAAGTATCATGAGCATGACAGGCAGCAATGCTGATGACCGTTATACGCATAAGCCATCTGAAACCGGTGCTGTTGCCGTTGCATTATTGAATGCCCTGAATGGCGGAAATGCAGCAGTAGGAAATGATAAAAGATTAAATGACGGCATCACTATGACTGCCGCTAAATTAAAAGCAGCTGCCGGCGCAGGCCTGGTTGTTTGCGGCAGCAATGATGTTAATATACAGATAGTAGTAAATGCTATTAATGAAGCGATAGGTGCCAATGGCAAAACGATCAACTGGGCAATGACCTCTAACTACCGTGCCGGTATAGATGCTGATATGGTAAAGCTGGTAGATGATATGAAATCAGGAGCTGTTGGAGCGGTGTTGATACACGGTGTTAATCCTGTTTACAGCTATGCTGATAAAGACGGATTGATCGCAGGATTGAAGAAAGCCGTGAGTGTTTCTTTCAACCCTACGATGGATGAAACTACAGAGCAATGTAACTATATCCTTCCTTCTCACCACTGGCTGGAAAGCTGGGGTGATGCAGAAGCGAAGACCGGCTACATCAGTTTATTACAGCCAACGATCAGCCCGTTGTTTAAGACAAGGCCTTATCAAACCTCTTTATTGAAATGGAGCGGTAATGCAGTTGCTGATTACGATGCTTATTTTAAAAATTACTGGACAACCAAACTGGGCAGTGCAGATCTTTATGATAAAGCATTGCAGGATGGTGTAATTGAACCTGCTGCAATGCCTGTTGGCGGCGGAGCTTTCAATGCCGGTAAACTGGAAGAGGCTAAAACAAAGATCGGTGCAGCAGCAGCGGGTAAAGGCAATGTAGAAGTAGTATTGTACCAAAAGATATCTGTTGGTAATGGCATACAGGCCAATAATCCATGGCTGCAGGAATTGCCCGACCCGGTAACAAAAGTTACCTGGGATAATTATGTGTTGATGGGCACTGCAATGTATAAGGACCTGTACAAGAAAAATATTTTAGGAGATAAAGGCGATTCTGATGCATACGAAGTGCATCCTGAAAAACCTGTAGTAAAAGTTACTGTTAATGGTAAGTCTTTGGAATTGCCTGTACTGGTTATTCCGGGCATACAAAAAAATACCATTGGTATTGCGGTAGGATATGGCAGACAAAGTGCGGCGGATAAAGATGGTGAAATAGAAAAAACAAAAGAACATATCGGCCGTGCAGCAGCAGGCGCCGGTAAAAACGCTTATCCTCTTACAGGTTTTGACGGAACAACCTTTCAATATGCAGTAAGCGGAACATTAGAAACAACAAGCAAAACTTACCCATTGGCTCAAACACAGGTGCATGGCTTTACTGAAAGCCGCCCTGTGATATATGAAACCAACCTGACCAGTTTCCTGGCTAACCCGGAAGCGATGATGGAGGAAGTAAATGCTGAGAAAAAGCAAATTACTGCTAACGGAAGCGATGATTTTGTAAGAGATGCTACCCATTATCCTGATTATGTTAAACCGGGTATTAAATGGGGAATGAGCATTGACCTGAATACCTGTACCGGTTGCAGCGCCTGCGTGGTAGCTTGTACGGCTGAAAATAATGTGAGTGTAGTTGGTAAAACACAGGTACAAAGAGCGCATGAAATGCACTGGTTGCGTATCGATCGTTACTTCACCTTTAATGGGGAAGATAAAGAGAACCCGGATGTGGTATTCCAGCCGATGCTGTGCCAGCATTGCGATAATGCACCTTGCGAAAACGTTTGTCCTGTTGCAGCTACCAACCACAGCAGCGAAGGACTGAACCAGATGACCTATAACCGTTGTATCGGTACAAGATATTGTGCCAACAACTGTCCTTATAAAGTACGCCGTTTCAACTGGCTGGATTTTACAGGAGCAGACAGCTTCCCGGATAACCAGAAACCATTGATCGGTGTAGATATGGATGAAGTGGTATTGCAAATGAATGATGACCTTACAAGAATGGTATTGAACCCTGATGTTACGGTTCGTTCAAGAGGCGTTATCGAAAAATGTTCTTTCTGCGTACAGCGTTTACAGGAAAGCAAGCTGAATGCGAAGAAACACCAGGATCCAACTATGGTGCGTAATGTAAAAGTGGCTTGTGCACAGGCTTGTCCGAGTGATTGTATCATATTTGGTAATGTGAACGATCCTCAAAGTGATGTAAGCGCAGCAAGAAAAGATAAGCACCGTGCTTTCTATGTATTGGAAACATTGCACGTATTGCCTAATGTAAATTACCTGGCAAAGATCAGGAATACAGACAGGCATATTGGTATGGAAGAAGAAGGTGGAGAAAAACCCGAAGGAAAGAAAGAAGAAAAAGCACACGTATAACTAATTAAAAATTAAAAAGTAAAAAATTAAAAAGTAAAAGCAGGTGGTGATATAAAATACCGTTTTTGACTTTTGACTTTTAGCTTTTGACTTTATACTTAAGATATGTCATTACTGAAATACGAATCGCAACAAAGGGAACCGCTGGTTGATGGTAATAAAGATTACCACCAGGTAACGGAAGATATTATACGCCCCATTGAGATGAAGCCAAGCCGCCTCTGGTACATTGGTTTTTTCATCAGTGTTGGTTTATTATTGTTCGGGGTGTACAGTGTTTATCGTGAGGTTACCTATGGTATCGGTCAGTGGAACCTGAATAAGACCATCGGCTGGGGTTGGGATATCACCAACTTCGTATGGTGGGTAGGTATTGGTCACGCCGGAACGCTGATCTCTGCAATCCTTTTGCTGTTCAGGCAAGGCTGGAGAACAGGTGTGAACCGTGCGGCAGAAGCGATGACGATATTTGCGGTAATGTGTGCTGGCCAGTTCCCGATATGGCACATGGGTAGGGTGTGGATGGCCTTCTTCGTATTGCCTTATCCTAATACACGTGGTCCGCTGTGGGTGAACTTTAACTCACCATTGTTGTGGGACGTATTTGCGATATCAACTTATTTCACGGTTTCTTTATTATTCTGGTATAGCGGTTTATTGCCCGATTTTGCAACAGTAAGGGACAGGGCCAAAACCAAACTGCGTAAATTATTATATGGTATCGCTGCATTTGGATGGAGCGGTAGTACCAAACACTGGCAGCGCCATGAATCACTTTCATTGGTATTGGCCGGGTTAAGTACACCACTGGTATTGTCGGTGCATACGATAGTATCTTTTGACTTTGCTACCTCGGTTGTTCCGGGTTGGCATACTACCATCTTCCCGCCTTACTTCGTAGCGGGTGCGATCTTCTCTGGTTTTGCAATGGTGCAAACATTGATGATCGTAGTACGTAAAGTATTGAACCTGCAGGATTATATTACGCTTGGCCACATTGAAGCAATGAATAAAGTAATTGTGTTGACGGGCAGTATTGTGGGTTGTGCCTATTTAACCGAGTTGTTCATTGCCTGGTACGGACAAAATCCTTACGAACAATGGGCGTTCTTTGAGAACAGGGGTAACCTGTTTAGCCCTTATGGCTGGAGCTATTATTTGATGATGTTCTGTAACGTGGTTTCACCGCAATTGTTCTGGAGCCGTAAATTAAGAAGGAACATCACTGTTACGTTCTTCATGAGTATCATTGTGAACATTGGTATGTGGTTCGAGCGTTTTGTGATTATTGTTACATCGGTATACAGGGACTTCCTCCCATCAAGCTGGAGTACGTATTACAGCCCGAGCATTTATGAGATAGGTTTCTATCTCGGTACGTTCGGATTGTTCTTTACCTGTTTTTTCCTGTTTGCTAAATATTTCCCAACGATAGCTGTAGCAGAGATCAAGGCGATATTAAAAACAAGCGGTGAGAATTATAAAGTAAAGATGACTGATATAGAGAAACAGGATGCAGAGAAATTTTATATAGAAGAAGTGGAGCATGGGCATGGACATGAACCTGCGCCTGCACATTAGGAAGCTGCAAGCTTATAGCTACAGGCTACAAGCAACAGCACCTGGATTATATTAAAATTCGAAAATTGTAAATAAGCTTGCAGCTAAAAGCTTGCAGCTAAAAGCTAAAAAATATGGCTGGAGGACAAAAAAAATTTGTAGTCGGTTGTTTTGATGATGAAGCGGTATTGTTTCCTGCGGTGAAGAATGTTCGCAAAGCGGGATACAAGATACATGATGTGTACACGCCTTTCCCGGTGCATGGGTTAGATCATGCTATGGGGCTTCGTGAAACAAGCATACATACTGCCGGTTTCATTTATGCCATTACAGGAACTACTACGGCACTTAGCTTTATAAGCTGGGTATTCGTTAAAGACTGGCCGCTGAACATTGGTGGTAAGCCGCATTTCGCATTACCAGCCTGGATACCTATTACTTTCGAGTTAACGGTATTATTCTCGGCTGTAGGTATGGTGCTTACATTTTGTTACCTGTGCAACCTGGCACCGTTTGTAAAGAAGCACCATTTTCACCCGAGGGCCACAGATGATCTTTTTGTAATGGCAATTGAGTGTACGGATAAAACAAATGATGCAGAAGTACAGGCTTTTTTACACAATGCCGGTGCCATGGAAGTAAATGTGCAGGTAGCCGAAACAGGATGGTGGATCGGAAGATATGATAAAGAGCAGAAATTGTATAAAGAAGAGAAAGGGTATTAATTGATTAATTGATAATTGATAAACTGATAATGAAACGACTCACCTATATAACAACGATTTTAGTTACAGCAATTATTGTAACGATAAGCAGCTGCGACAGTAAACGTGAGCCAGGCAAAGTATATATGCCGGATATGGCTTACAGCCGTGCATACGAAACCTATGCTTACAGGGATACCGCATTATTTACCATGGATATCAATAAGCGTGGCGGTGCAATGATCTATTACGATGCAAAACCTGTTGCAGGAACGATAAAAAGAGGCGAACTGTTTCCTTATACAGTGCCTAATGACAGCAACGGCCTGATCAATTTAAGCAGCCAGGTAAAAAATCCGCTTCCCCCGCTTACTACACCGGATAGTTTGGAAGCGGCCCGTTTATTCAATATCAACTGTGCTGTATGTCATGGCCCTAAAGCAGAAAACAATGGTCCGCTGGCTCCCAAGATCGGTGGTGTAAAAAGTATTGTTGCGGCAGCAGCAGAATATAGCGACGGACGCATCTTTCATATCATGACCTACGGTCAAAATAATATGGGAAGCTATGCTTCACAATTAGACAGGAAACAACGCTGGATGATAGTACAATATATACGGTCATTAACGACAAAAGCACCGGCTACAGCCGCAGGAGCTACAGCAGCAGCAGACAGTACAAAAGCAACAGCAGCAAAAAAATAAAGCATTAACTCAAAATAACGTTTAGATGAACAATCATCAATTTCAATTACCGGGCAGCTATAAGAAATGGACATTGGGCCTGATCATTGTTGGTTTGATAGCCGTGGTAGGAGGAGCTATTGCATTCCATCCCTTCGACCCGGTATCGCATGAAGCAGGTCATGGATATGGCGGTACCCGTTTTTGGGCAGTGCTTTTACAAAACAGCGTTTATTGGCTGCTGGTGGTAAATGCCAGTATGTTCTTTTTATGTGTTACCACTATGGCAATGGGAGGCTGGCAGGTAAGTTTCCGCAGGGTAACAGAAGCTATTTCAAGTGTGGTGCCTATCCTTGGTATTGTCAATTTCCTTATTTTAATGGCACTTGTTTGGGGCCAAAGAACTGATATTTACCATTGGCTTGATCCTAATCTTTACAAAGAAGGTACATCTACTTTTGATAAAATATTGAATGGTAAACACGGATTTTTAAACCCAACCTTCTTTACTATCTGGTCGGCCATTACTACTTTTTTATGGTGGGCATTAGGTAAAAAAATGCGCAGCATGAGTTTGAAGAGTGATAAA
Organism: Bacteroidota bacterium; assembly: GCA_048497855.1. Classification (GTDB taxonomy): domain Bacteria; phylum Bacteroidota; class Bacteroidia; order Chitinophagales; family Chitinophagaceae; genus Ferruginibacter. The sequence continues at coordinate 124,205 of JBEHZB010000004.1, forward strand.
GATGGGCCAATGGATTATGAGACCGGTAAGAAATGGATATGGAAAAATACAGTGTGGGCTTCGTTATTTACCGTATTCTTCGGGTTAACAGTAGCTTCAACCATACCATGGCTTTGGCTGATGAGCATTGATGCGCATTGGTACAGCACCATGTACAGCTGGTACACTTTTGCAAGTACGTTTGTAGCGGGCATGGCATTGATCGCAATATTTGTTATCTACCTTAAGAACCGTGGTCAGCTGGAATATGTAACGGAAGAACATTTGCATGATATCGGAAAATTCATGTTTGCCTTCTCTATATTCTGGACCTACGTATGGTTTGCACAATACATGCTGATATGGTACAGTAACCAGCCTGAAGAAACGAAATATTTTATAGAGCGTATTGGCACCAGTACTAAATCAGGACCATTTACGGGTATATTCTTTTTGAACCTGGTTATAAATTTTGCCTGCCCGATATTGATACTGATGAAAAGAGGTACAAAACGGAACTGGACACTGATGACCTTTATGGCTGTACTGATCATATTTGGACACTGGCTCGATTTTTACCAAATGGTAATGCCGGGCACATTGCATGAACATGCGCAAATGATGTTCTTCGAATTTGGTGTACCATGCCTGTTCATCGGTTTGATCATGTGGGGCGCAGGAAAGTACTTGAGCAGTCATTCATTGCTGGCAAAAAATCATCCTTTCTTAAAAGAAAGTATGATACATCATACATAAAGGCGGCCTCCGCCCCTAAAGGGGAGAGAAATGGAGGAGAATATTTGGTAGATTATGTTTGTTGTTTAGAATATAAAAGAACCTATAAAGAATTAAAAATTCCTTGCCGTATCGGGGTGCAAAAAGCCCCTTTAGGGGTTGGGGCAAAAAATTTATATGAAAGAGTTTTTACTGATAGCTTTAGGCGTACTGGTTTTCGTAGTCATTTTCCAGATTGCGAAGGCAAGTGAATATGTAAGCGTATTAAAGGGCGAAGAAAAAACACGTAAACAGAATAACAGGATCAATGCTTTTTTATTGCTGGGATTTTTGATCTTTGGTATGATCGGCGCCTGGTACTGTAATGAATTGTTTTATAAGAAAACACTCTTTCCGCAAGGCTCTTCATCAGTAGAAGGCGAAGACCTTGACTTTATGTTCATGATCACTGTGGCCGTTACGGGGCTTGTATTTGTTATTACACAAGTAATTCTTTTCTGGTTTGCTTTCAAATACCAGGAAAGCGACGATAGAAAAGCCTATTACTTCCCTCATAATAATAAGCTTGAAGTTATCTGGACAACAATACCTGCTATTGTACTTTGTGTACTGGTAGTATTTGGCTTGCGTTTCTGGTTTAAAATGACAGGCGATGCACCGAAGGATTCTATTGTTATAGAAGTAACGGGTCACCAGTTTGGCTGGGAGTTCCGCTATCCGGGTGCAGATAAAGTATTTGGTAAAAAGAATTATAAATTAACTTCTGCAGCAAATGGTCTTGGTGTTGATTTTTCTGATCCTGCCAGTGCTGATGATATTCATGTGCCTACTACTATGCACATCCCTGTTGGCAGACCGGTTAAACTGATCATCCATTCGCAGGATGTGATACATGATGTTGGTCTTCCTCATTTCAGGTTAAAAATGGATGCTGTTCCGGGGATACCAACCACGCAATGGTTCACGCCAAAATACACAACTGAAGAGATGAAGATAAGAACGGGCAACCCGAATTTTACGTATGAAATAAGTTGCGACCAGATGTGCGGAAAGGGCCACTTTTCGATGAGGGGTATCATAATAGTAGAAACAGAAGCAGAATATAAGAAATGGCTGAGCGAACAAAAACCGGAATTGTGGACAGTACACCCGGAAACAGCACCTAAACCTGTTGTAACCGATAGCGCCAATAAAGCAAAGCCGTTAACAGACACAACAAAACTGGCGGTACTTAATAAAAAATAATTTACTAAAAAGCTTTTCGATAAAACAAGAGAATATGAGCAGCGTAGCAATATTACACGGAGCCGACGTTCATGGGCATGAAGCACACGAGCATCATCACCATCATGAGACGTTCATTTCCAAATACGTTTTTAGCCAGGATCATAAAATGATCGCTAAACAGTTCCTGGTAACTGGTATCATCTGGGCTATCATTGGCGGTTTATTCTCTGTTATCTTCCGTTTACAATTAGGTTATCCTGAATCCACCTTTCCATGGCTGGAAGATATCCTGGGCCATTGGGCAAAAGGCGGAAAACTGGATCCTGAATTTTATTACGCCCTGGTTACAATGCACGGAACCATCCTGGTATTCTTTGTATTGACAGCGGGTTTGAGCGGTACCTTCGCTAACTTTTTAATTCCATTACAGGTAGGTGCAAGAGATATGGCTTCGCCGATGTTGAACATGCTGAGCTATTGGTTCTTCTTTACCGCTTCTATTATAATGTTCTCTTCACTGTTTGTGCAAACAGGGCCTGCAAGTGGTGGCTGGACGATCTATCCTCCACTGAGTGCATTACATGATGCATCGGAAGGTTCAAAAATAGGCATGGACCTGTGGCTGGTAAGTATGGCGATGTTCATTGTAAGTTCATTATTGGGCGGTTTGAATTACATCACAACTATCCTTAACATGCGTACCAAAGGTATGAGCATGACAAGGTTGCCATTAACAGTATGGGCATTGTTCTTTACTGCGGTATTGGGTGTACTTTCTTTCCCGGTATTATTATCAGGCGCTATACTGTTATTGTTCGACAGGAACCTGGGAACAAGCTTCTTCCTGAGTGATATAGTAGTAGCCGGTAAGATAATGCCGAATGAAGGTGGTAGTGCGATATTGTTCCAGCATTTATTCTGGTTCCTTGGTCACCCTGAAGTATATATCATCTTATTACCAGCCATGGGTATGGCATCGGAGATACTTTCTGTGAACAGCCGCAAGCCGATCTTCGGTTATATGGCGATGGTAGGTTCGTTGTTTGCTATTGCAATACTGGCCTTCCTGGTTTGGGCGCATCATATGTTCGTAACGGGATTGAATCCATTCCTCGGATCATTCTTTGTACTACTCACCTTATTGATAGCGGTGCCGTCGGCGATAAAAGTATTCAACTGGCTCACAACACTCTGGCGAGGAAATATCCGGTTTACGCCGGGTATGATGTTCGCCATAGGTTTTGTAAGCTTATTCATCAGCGGTGGTTTAACAGGTATCTTCCTGGGTAACTCTGCCCTCGATCTTCACCTGCATGATACTTATTTTGTAATTGCCCACTTCCATATTGTAATGGGTGTGGCATCATTCTTCGGCATGTTTGCCGGTGTATATCACTGGTTCCCTAAAATGTTTGGCCGCTACCTGAATAACACGATGGCGTATATTCATTTCTGGGTAACTATTGTAGGCGCTTACCTGATCTTCTGGCCAATGCACTACGAAGGTTTGGCCGGTATGCCGCGTCGTTACTACGATTATTCTATCTGGGAATCATTTAAGATGTTTGCCGGGTTAAATGAGTTTATAAGTTTTGTTGCCATGATCGTATTTGCAACACAATTATTATTTGTGTTCAATTTCTTCTACAGCATGTTCAAAGGAAGAAAAGTAACTACGCCAAATCCATGGGGTTCAAATACACTGGAATGGACAACACCGATCAATCCTGGTCACGGTAACTGGACGGGAGAAATACCTGAAGTACACCGCGGCGCTTATGATTATGCAAAAGATGGACGTGAGTTCATACCGCAGAATGTACCGGTGAGTGAAGATGAAAGCCATCATTAATTAATGGATAATTAATAATGAATAATTGATAATGAGGGGATGAAAATTTGAAGCGTAAATTAATTACAGGGAGTTGGTTACTGGTTTTAACCAATAACTAATAACCATTAACCAATGCAGGAAACTACCAACATAAACAACTCAACATCATTTGGGTTGGCAAGCAAAGTGAAGGATTACTTTCAGTTGATCAAATTCACGCTGAGCTTTATGGTGGTGTTCAGTACGGTGATCAGTTATTTACTGGCGCCGAACATTAGTTTTGATTTAATACAAGTTCTTTTACTTTTTGCAGGAGGGATGCTGGTTACAGGATCTGCCAATGCAATAAACCAAATACTGGAGAAAGATACCGATGCGATGATGAAGCGTACTGCCAAAAGGCCCGTTGCCAGCGGCAGGATGAGTGTGAACGAAGGCTGGGTATTTGTAGTGATCTCTGCAGCTTTGGGTTGTTACATTATGTACACCTTCAGCTGGCAGGCCGCGGTTATAAGCATGGCCAGTTTATTTTTATATGGCTTTGTATATACGCCATTAAAAAAAGTAAACTCCATCGCTGTATTGGTAGGTGCAATACCTGGAGCCCTGCCCTGTTTGATAGGATGGCTGGCCAGTTTCAGCGAAGGCCAGAAAAACGACTGGACAGGAGGATGGATCTTATTTGCGATACAGTTCCTTTGGCAGTTTCCCCATTTTTGGGCAATTGCCTGGGTGGCGCATAAAGATTACAGTGCAGCGGGTTTTAAACTGTTGCCGAGTGATAAAGGGCCAACAAAATTCACAGCGCTGCAAACGATCATGTACAGCGTGATGATGATACCGGTAGGTTTGTTGCCATATATGTATCATATAAGCGGGATGGTAAGTATGTACATTGTATTGGCTTGTAATTTATGGATGGTATATGTAAGCTTTATGTTGTTCAGGAAGATGGATATACCGGCAGCAAGAAAGGTAATGTTCAGTTCTTACTTTTATTTGATGATCGTTTTTTTGAGTTTGTGGGCAGATAAGGCTTAGTTGATAGTTCATAGTTGATGGTTGATAGTAAGGCAGAATGCTAAAGTGATGCATAAAGTTGAAAAAGTATCCCAATTATATCGGGGCGACGCAACGATCTTTAATAGTAATACTGAAGCTCGGGAACAAAAATTAAAATAACACCTTACAAAAGGTTATAGATATGAATAGTGTGGCAATGGAACAACGAAAAAAAATTCATCCGCATAAATTTACCCTGTGGGTGGGCATCGGCAGTATACTGATGATGTTTGCAGGGTTAACGAGTGCATATATTGTTAAACGCAACCAGGCAAACTGGGTAACGTTTGATATACCGCAACTGTTCTGGTTCAGTACAGCAGCTATTGTGGCCAGCAGCATCACGCTTTACCTGGCAACGAAAGCGTTCAGGGAAAGAGAGATGGCAAGGTACAGGAGCCTGGTAACGGTAACGGTAATATTGGGAGTTCTTTTTGTGGTGTTGCAGGTATTAGGGTTCATGCAGCTGTGGAAGATTGGCGTTACATTACAGGGAAGTGTTTCATACTCTTTTTTGTATGTGATAGTAGGGCTGCACGCAGCACACGTTATTGGTGGTGTAATAGCGCTTATTGTACTGTTTGCAAAAGCATTCAGCAGCAAAATAAAGAATTACAATGTAGTGCCGGTTGAATTGGTGGGAACGTATTGGCACTTTGTAGATGTATTGTGGATTTACCTGTTATTGTTTTTGATATTGATAAGATAACAGGAAACAGTAAAGAAAAGAGTTAGACTGTATAAATAAAATCAGGGAAAAAGCTAAAGTTGAAGGTACTTAATACCTGATACTTACTACTTAATACTGGATAGATACTTAAAAAGATTAGAATTAACGTTTATGTCAACAACAGCAATACCAACAAATACCAAATGGTGGAACGGGGGCAGAAGCCCGTTTAACTCAAGCTATGGTAAAGTGATGATGTGGTACTTTTTGATGAGTGATGCGTTCACTTTTGGTGCCTTTTTGATCAGCTATGGTACGATACGGTTCAGTGTGAATGACTGGGCAGATCCGAACCATGTGTTCAATGCATTCCCGTTTGCAGGCCATGCAAATCTTCCTTTGGCATTTGTGAGCTTGATGACATTTATTTTGATCTTCAGTTCGGTAACCATGGTATTGGCCGTACATGAGGGACATAAAATGAACCGTAAGGGTGTAGAAAAATATATGGTGCTTACAATATTAGGTGGTCTTGCGTTCCTTAGCTGCCAGGCATGGGAGTGGACGCACTTACTGACCGGTGAGCATATTGCATTATTGAAAGATGGTACCCTGAGCACTTTGCCAACTACAGTAAAAATGAATCCATGGGGACCTGAATTGCCGCACCAGGAAATGCTGGCGGCACTACAACATACGCCGCATGCACAACTGGTGGATATTGCTTCTACCATACATGTAGAAGGTGGCGCACATGTTAATTATGCGGCTATGACAGATGCCAATCTTATCAGCACTATTGAAGCAGCCGGTATTCATGCTAACCATACAGGGCCGATTGCCTTTGGCGGTTATTTCTTTGGTATCACAGGCTTCCATGGTTTCCACGTATTTAGCGGTGTGGTGATAAATACAGTAATGCTGATCAAAACAAGGATGCGCCATTTTGAAATGCGTGGCCATTATGAAATGATAGAAAAAGCAGGGCTTTACTGGCACTTTGTGGACCTGGTTTGGGTATTTGTATTCTTATGCTTTTACCTGGTATAATTTTAATAATAAACTAAGTAATTAAATAAATTAATAAGCAAGTTATGAGTGAACATGGCGTAACATCTCCCGAAGTAACCTACACACCAGAGCACAGTGCAGGCACGGGAAGGATATGGAAAATATTCTGGGTATTATCGGTACTTACTATTATCGAACTGGCTTTGGGTTATACCTTATATGCAAAGCATGGCATTTGGGGACACGGTATAGTATTGACCACAAAAACAGTGATCGGTATATTGACCCTTGCAAAAGCCTATTACATCGTATCTGTTTTTATGCATTTGGGGGATGAGATCAGGAACTTTATCATGACCATCATTGTTCCGCTTTGCCTGTTCATCTGGTTCATTACAGCCTTTCTTTGGGATGGCGATAGCTGGAAGAACATGCGCAACACCAACGCCGGCAGCCGCACTTATGTACCGCAAAAAACACAGGTAGAAACACACAGCAAAGGCGCCAACGAATAACTGTATTGTAAGAATGACATTGTTTAAATTATATAAAGATCATCCCGCTGAAAAGGCGGGATGATTTTTTATGGGCCCCTTCAATTGATGTAACTTGCGGCCTGAAACGGAAGCGTATGAATAAAAAAGCCTTTTTAGCACTGATGCTGGCGATCTTAATGCCAACAGCCGGTTATTTACTGGTGAAGTATTTCAGCAAAGACGCTGTAGTAATGCCGGGTAAATATTTTGAACCGGACAGCGTTGTTGAAAAGACCAATAATGGAAAAACCACTACAGATACGATCTGGCATAAAGTAAAGAACATCTCTTTCGTTAATCAATTGGGTAAGCGTGTTAGCCTGGATGACCTGAAAGGAAAGATAATCGTCATTGATTTCTTTTTCACCCGTTGCCCTAGTATTTGCCCGGGCCTTGCCCGCAGCATGAAAAAACTGCAACGGTCATTTGTAGGTAATGATGATATCGTACAGTTTCTTTCTATCAGCATCGATCCCGAACATGATTCTGTACCGCAGCTGCGCAAATTTGCCGACCGCTACGAAGTGAACCACGATACCTGGTGGCTGGTAACCGGCAATAAGCAGGAGATATACGATATGGCGCTGCACGAGCTGAAAGCTAATGTAGCCGACCCCGGGGTGGACACTGCTTTTATACATACCGAAAATTTTTTCCTGCTGGATACCAACCGCATTGTACGCGGCTATTACAATGGCTTCGACAGTGCAATGCAGGCAAAGCTGGTAAGGGATATACCATTGCTGATGCTGGAACGGGATAAAAAAGCACCATCGGTATTCAGGGATTTCATCCCGATACTGCCCATTATCTTTATTGGTATAGGGATTGTTTTTGTAGTGATACTTTTATTGAACAGGAATAAAAATAAATTTTAAGATCGACATTAATTCCCCGGTAATAAACAAAAAGAATATGTTAGCACCTTCTTTGGAAAAAAATGATAAGAAAGCGAAGACACTCATTATTACGTTTTCGATAATTGTATTTGCAGCAGTAAGTATTTTAGGAAAATATAACCTGGCAGGCAAAGTTACACTACCCTTTGATGTGCACATCTTTGCCGCCATCAATGGCATTATTAATGCCTGCGTTGCAGTATTGCTGATAGCAGGATTATTAACGGTTAAAAGAAAGCATTATCACCTGCATAAGAATATCATGCTCACTGCCATGGTACTCTCTGTATTGTTTTTAGTTTCGTATATCTGTCATCATTTATTTGCAGGCGAAGCCATTTATGGAGAAACAGATGGCATTGCAGGCTTAAGCGATGCCGAGCGTGCCGCAGCAGGTAATATGCGCACTGTTTATTTAGCTATTTTGATCACACATATTCCATTGGCAGGATTGGCGCTGCCCTTTATTTTATTTGCCGCTTACCGTGCCCTTACAGGAGAATATGAAAAGCATAAACGGTTGGTACGCATCATCTGGCCGGTTTGGTTTTATGTTGCCGTTACCGGCGTCATCGTATATTTGATGATCAGTCCATACTATAAATAAACGTACACTATGCAACCAGGAAAAGGATTAGCTGTATTGAACATCATTCATAAAGCAATGCTTCTCGGCCAGTTTATTTTAGCTGCTGTTATTTTTTACATGATCTACTCTAACCAGCTGCAGCCATCTATGGCAAAACAGGAAAGGATGTTACAGGTAATCGCAATAGCATTATGCGCTGCGGGCTTTTTTGGCGGCGCCAATATCTTCAGAAGAAAATTGCTGGAAATAAGAGCCATGCAGGGAGGAGCAAAAGAGAGATTTGCCGCTTACCGCACTGCCTGCATTTTGCAATGGGCATTACTGGAAGGCCCCTGTATCTTTTCTATCATTGGATTTTTTCTTACCGGCAATTACGCCTTCATGGCATTGGCAGGAATGTTCATTATTTTATTTGCGCTGCAATCGCCAACAAAGAATAAAGTAATGCAGCACCTGGAGCTTAGCGAACAGGAAATAGAAGAGTTATAAGATCAAACCCGCTCAACAACAATGCGACTGTCGCCGATATGAACGATCTGCACTTTTATTGTATCGCCGACTTTGATATTCTCTTCTTTAACTACCGGTAATTTAGCCTTTATCTTTTCGCCTATTACATTTACATAAACACCATGCGGGGTAATATTGTAAACAACAGCATCTACAGGTGTTTTACTTTTTTGCAGTTTAACGGCAGCATAGAATTCCGGGATATAACTGTTGTTTAAAAGTTTGGCAGTAGCTTTTTCTTTCTTCTCTATATTTTCCAGTGTAAAGAAAATAGCTTCGCCATCTTCATCAACCGCAGGCTTTATCTGCCAGGGCGATATCGGCACAGGAAAAAATAAATAACTCTCTATCTCTTTTACAAAATAATTTCCATCCACTTCTTTTAAATAGCCCGAAAACTTATTTTGTGTTTTTGCCTTATTAAGCAAACTATCCAATGCCGTATTGTAAAGATATTGGATGTTAACCGCCACCATCTTATCACCCCTGTCAGAAAGCTTCGACACAAAATTTACGGTATCGCCGATATGAAAAAGATGCTTCTTCTTAATTACTTTTTTAGCTACCCATTCGCCCTGTGTTTTATCATCAACAATACCATTGATATTTTTTTTCTTGCCATTCACGTCGTATTCTATCATCACGTATTTTTTTTCGTGATTGACAAATGAAACCTTTCCTTGTAAAATGCTGTTGCTCATAATCCTAATTCAGTTGTAGGGTCCCAAAAAAGTTCTTTAAAATTTACTACGGTATCATTCTTCACTTTTACGCCATCTTTTTTCAACGCCTCTTCCATAGCCGTAGGTGTACCAAAATGATGCTTGCCCGAAAGCATGCCATTGCGGTTAACCACACGCTGCGCCGGAACTTTCGGCTTTGCAGTACCGGCTGCATTCATTGCCCAGCCTACCATACGGGCACTTAATTTAGTGCCGAGATAAACCGCTATAGCGCCATAAGAAGTAACCCGCCCTTTCGGTATCTGCCGTACCACATCAAACACATCTGCAAAGAAGCTATATTCTTTCACCGTACTCTTGGGTGTTTCTTTTGCTGCTGTTTTTTTTGCAACGCTCTTCTTAGCGGCCGCTTTATTTTTCATTATTGAAAAGATACAATTATTTCGTTGGTTCTAAAGCCCCTCCTGTGGAGGGGTTGGGGAGGCTTTCAATAACTCACTTCGTTTCGGCTCCGGAACATTCTTATACTCATAAGGGCAATGCCTGCATCCGTTGCCACAACAATGCCCCCTTTCCAAATGGAACTTTGCAGTAAGCACCATATAGCCATCTTCGTTATAATAAAAATCTTCCCCTTCTATCAATGGATTTTTCATACTGCAAAAGATTATGCTGTAAGTTCAGCATTGTTTTCAGTAAGTTTCAATTCTTCCTGCAAAGCATCATCCATATCTTTTATTATTGTGGGTAAACGGAATTGCAGGTAATGTATCTTTTTGCTTTGCGCAATATCCAGGCTTTCGTAATGCGTTTTGATGGTCAGTTCTTCTTTAATTTCACCGGCATAAATATTATCCGACTCTTCAACAAGCGTAAGCCCGTAAAGTTCAATTACCCGTTTAGTAAAACGGAACAGCGCAGGCGAATCGGTTTTTAAATGAATAGCGCCGCCTTCTTTTAATATCGCATTGTACAACCGCAGGAACCGGGGATGGGTTAATCTCTTCTTTGCTTTGGAAGTGCGCAACTGCGGATCAGGAAACGTGATCCAGATCTCATCCACTTCTCCTTTGGCAAAATAATCCGGCAGCATTTCTATTTGTGTGCGTAAAAAAGCAGCATTGGCAATATGTTCGGTCAAACATTTTTTAGCGCCGATATACATCCGGTTGCCCTTTACATCCACACCAATAAAATTCTGCTGCGGAAATAATTTTGCCAGTCCAACAGTGTATTCCCCCCTGCCACAGGCCAGTTCTAAAATGACAGGGTTATCATTTTTAAAAAAGGCATGCCATTTACCAGGCATTTCCGTTGGGTATTCCAAAACGTTTGCAAAGGTTTTTATATCAGCAAAGCGCTGTAATTTTTTTTGTGCCATCAGGCCGCAAATATACGACAGGATGGTATTTTGAGCGCTTTACTATTTGTGTGCTATCATACAAAGCGGTACTTTTACAGGCTGCAATAAAAAGAAAAAAGTATGAGTGATTCGATATCAGAATTTATGCAGGAAGCGATACGCCTTTCGCTTTCGAATGTTGAAGAAGGCAAAGGCGGACCCTTTGGCGCCGTAGTAGTTAAGGATGGAAAAATAATTGCCCGCGGCTGCAACTGCGTTACTGCCGATAACGACCCTACTGCACATGCCGAAGTGGTTGCCATACGGGAAGCCTGCAAAGTATTAGGTACCTTTCAATTGACCGGTTGTGAAATATATGCCAGCTGCGAACCTTGCCCGATGTGCCTGGCAGCTATCTATTGGGCAAGGCCCGATAAGCTGTATTATGCCAACAGCAAAGAAGATGCAGCCGCCATCAATTTCGATGATCAATTCATTTACGAAGAGATAGCAAAACCGGTTAACGAAAGAACATTATTTACACAACAGTTTGGCCGTGAAGAAGCGTTGGTAGCTTTTGAAAAATGGGCGGCCAGCACGAAGAAAACGGACTACTAAAATGATTTTTTTTTCACCGCAGAGACGCGGAGGCGCAGAGTGCCGCTAAGGGTCGGGCCGCTATAAGCGGCCTGAACCATATAAATCAAGGTTTTTAATCATGAAAGCCTACTCTGACTCTGGGCAGGCTTTCACGATTATCATGACAGCTTTCTCCAAATTGCAGCATGCTTTCATGGTCATCATGACAGCTTTCTCCAAATTGCAGCATGCTTTCATGGTCATCATGACGGCTTCCTTCAAATCGCAGCAAGCTTTCATGGTTATCATGACGGCTTGTTCCAAATCGCAGCAAGCTTTCATGGTTATCATGACGCCTCGCCCGAACTGCAGCACGCTTTCCATATAATACGGAAAGCTTCCCCCGATTCGCAGCAAGGTTTCCTGCCATCCGGAAAGCCTCCCCAAATTTCCGGCAGCCTTTCCGGCGTTCCGGATTCCTTCCCCGAAATCGTGGCGGCCTTTCCGCAGCTCCGGATTCCTTCCTCAAAATCGTGGTAACCTTTCCGGAATTCCGGACACCTCCCCGAAAATCCTGGCAAGCTTTCCGGAATCCCGGACGGCTTTTTTGAACCTTCTACCAGGCAATATCATATAAATTAAAGGCTGTTTATATGAATTGCACCGCCCTTTAGGGCGGTGAATACTTTACCCTGCCCTAAAGGGCAGGGCAATTCATGGAGCAACTTCACTTCAATCTTCTTCCTGGGGGAATAGGGGCCAAACTCTGCTGAAACACAACAGCTGTTCACAGACTACCGTAGTTTTTAAAACTACGGTAGTCTTGCGGCACCCACTTCGCTTCAATCTCCTCCTTTTCACCCCTTTAGGGGGATAGGGGGCAAAAACAACAACTTCTCTGTATTTTTAATCGTGAGAAAATTTCTTCTGCCAGCAACCTTATTCATCGCCATAATCTACCTGTCCTGTACTATATTCAGCGCAGCAGATAAACAAGACCAGCATCACGCTTTTGCAACACAATTCATTCCCTCTTTTATTACCGATACATTTTATCTCAATAACAATAATTCGTTTTCAAAAGATAAAGCCAACCTTGGCCGCTATCTTTTTTATGATAGAAGGTTATCCATAAATAATACAAAAGCATGTGCCACTTGTCATGCACCGCAGTTTTCTTTTACGGATGGCTACACCCGCAGCATCGGCGCATTGGGCGATCTGCACCAGCGCAATGCAAGGCCGTTGATCAACCTGGTATTTCTTAAATATCTTACTGCAGGCGACAGCACCTTACATTTTCCCGAAGCACAAATGAACAACCCGATGCTCAGCGAGCATCCTGTAGAACTGGGAATAAAGGGAAATGAAACAGCTATTCTCAATAAAATAAAAACAGATAAATTTTATGCAGCGCAATTCAGGCAATTATTCAAAGATGAAACAGATTCCTTAAGCATAAAAAATATTCAGTACTGCATCAGCAGTTTTATCCGCACCATTATTTCTTTTAATTCTTCTTACGATGATTTTATAAAAGGGAATAAACTGGCATTGAATGAACAGCAGCAACGGGGCATGCAGTTGTTTTTTTCTGACCGGTTAAAATGCGGCAGCTGCCACGGAGGAATTAATTTTTCAACCCCAACTGTAAAAGACAGCAATGGCAACAGCCTGTATTACTTCAACACCGGTATTTATAATGTAGATGAAAAAGGCAATTATCCCGCCTATGATCAGGGCTTGGTGGAAATAACAAAGAACCCCGCAGATATAGGCTGCTACAGGGTCCCAACATTGCGCAACCTGGCTTTTACAGCGCCCTATTATCACGATGGCAGTGCTTTAACCATCGGTGAAGTGATCGATGCGTATGCAAACGGCGGCAGAAATGTAACAGAAGGTATTTATAAAGGAGATGGCGCAGCCAACCCACATAAGAGTAATTTGATAAAAGGTTTTAACTTAACTTCACAGCAACGAAAAGACCTTATCGCTTTTTTATTTAGCCTAACAGACAGCACCTTAATAACTAACCCGGCTTATGCCGATCCTTTCAAAGAAGATGAAACAAAGAACAGCTACAGGTAACCTGCTATCTTTCTTAATAATATCCCTGTTCTTACTTATTTCCTGCAACAACAATAAGATAGCCGAAAAAGAATTACCCGGTTATGATGATGATGCAAAAAATTCGGTACTCGTTCCCTTAGACAGCCTGAATACTTTTCCATTTGTAACACAACGGGTAGAACAAATAAAACAGGCGTTGCAACAACCCAGGCCCATACTGTTATGCAGGGATAGTTTGAATGAACAACAACAAACAGCACAGGGTATTGCAGTAAACGACAGCATATTTACCACTGCTTTATTTAACAGCGAACATCAGCCATTGCGTAATGAGATATTCGGTATATACCCTGCACGGGAAAGTGATATGGCAACAGTAAAAACTGCTTTTACATTGGCCAATACCTACAAAGTAGAAATGTATAATTATGCGTTGAACAGTACCGCAACAGCATTGGTAGATATCGTACAAAAGAAAGTGCTTGCAAGTTATCAGTTACCACAAACTCAGCCGGATATTCCTGCCGATCTTAAAACACTGGCGATAAAGATCGCTGTTGAATCGCCGGAAGTGCAGCAGGCATTAGGGATTAAGCCAGATGAAAAAGATGCGTTGATGGCAAGCACCAAAACATCATTGAACCGCAGCCATTGCGAACGCAGCCGTCATCTTTGTGTAGCGCCCACTTTTGTAAAAGGCGATAAAGCGTTATGGGCAATAGTGGATCTTACAGAACACAGGCTGGTAGGCATCCGCTGGACAAATGTTGGTACAACGGGCCCGGCAGCGCCAATGATAACCGAACGGAAATTGCAGGATGATAAAATAACTTCCTGCTTTTGTGAAGTAGAACAGCAATTGCAAAAGAATAACTGGAAGATGAAGTATATGCTAACCAGCAGCGACGGCTTGCGTATAAGTGATGTTAGCTTTAACGGCACATCCATATTGCGCAGCGCAAAACTGGTAGACTGGCACGTGAGCTATAGCGGTACTGATGGCTTTGGATACAGCGATGCAGTTGGTTGTCCTTACTTTAGCCAGAGCGCTGTAGTGGCATGGGAAATACCGAAGGTATCCGAACTGCTGAATGATAAGAATGAAAAGATCGGCTTTGTATTGGAACAAACCTTCAGAAGCGAAGGATGGCCAACAGCATGCAATTACAATTATCGCCAGCGTTACGAATTTTATAATGACGGAAAATTTCGGGTGGCCTGTGCAAGCATTGGCCGTGGATGCGGTAACACCGGTACTTATCGCCCCGTATTCAGGATAGCATTTGCAGGAGATAAAAATAATTTTTACCAGTACGATAATGCTGCATGGCAGCAATGGCAAAAAGAAAAATGGAACGAGCAGACAAGTCTTTCTTCTTATACGCCTGAAGGCTATCTATATAAAATAAACGGAACGGCAGGACAGAATTATTTTATTGAGCCGGGCAATGGCCAGTTTGGCGATAAGAGCCGCGGCGATTTTTCTTTTGTATATGTTACTAAAAATGCTGCTGATAAAAATGAAGGGGAGAATGACCTGCCAACCATTGGCCCCTGCTGCAACAGCGACTATCACCAGGGCCCTGAAAAATTCATTGAGCCACAACCGGAAGATATCCAGAACACATCCTTAGTGATATGGTATGTGGCGCAAATGAAAAATGATGATACCAAAGGAAGAGAATATTGCTGGGCCGAGCGTGTTTTGGAAAACGGTATTTATGTAACTAAAACCTATCCCTGCTTTTGCGGGCCAATGTTTGTGCCGGTAAAATAAAGTTGTATATGCGCTTTCAAAAATTGTATTTACATATCGGTTGTTATCTATTACTGCTTGCTGCGGGCTGTAAGCACGAGGAAGAAGTGGACTATGATGCCAATAACTGCAAGCGCTTACCGGCGTTTATACAATCATTAGGATACGACCAGCGCAAATCGCTTTTCTCCACATCCAACAGAAAAAAAATGGGCTTATTATTAATAGAAAGCGAACAGCCGAATAACCCTGATTTTCCTCCCACAAAAATATACCAGCACCCGTCATGGAAAACAGGCGGCTGGCTGGGGCCGATACTGATAGATGAAGAAGGAAATATTTTTACATCGCCTGCACCGCTGGTAAATGTTTGGGATAACCCTGTTGCCAACCAGAATACGATATATAAAGTAAATGCCGGTGATGGTGTGATGGAAGAATTTATGCGGTTGCCAATTACAGACAGTTCTATTCAAAACGCTTACGGCATTATGGCAATGGCCTATTTATGCGAAACCAATACGCTGTATATTTCTACCGTATCCGGTTCAGACAGGCAACACGAACGGGGAGTTATTTATGCAATAGATACCAAAGAGAAAAAGATCATCGACAAACTTACTGCAACAGATGCCATGGGAATGGGCATTACATATATAACCGGTAAGCGGCAATTGTTTTTTGGCAGCGCACGAAACTCAGATGTATATACCATTGTACTGGATAAGAAAGGAACGTTCAGCGACAAGCCGGTATTTGCATTTACATTGAATGGGCTTGGGCCGAGAGGCGATGATAAGGTACGCCGTATCAATACCGATAAATCCGGTAATCTCAATGTTATCGGAATGGAATTCAATTATAACCTTATTGCGCCCAGCGAAAAACAGGATGCAGTGTATAAAGCAGCATATCTTTCCGAAGAAAAAAAATGGGTTGTAAAATAAATTGTAAGAACATTTTACCGCGACTCCACTCTCTCTTTTTAGTATTCATTTCTTGTCAGTGCAGTAAAATTCCCCCGCTCAAAGTATAATTACCGAAAATTTTTTGCGTGTTTTTCGCAATATAGAATATTATTATTCGTTTAACACGGGTCGAATATCCTTTAGAAAAACCAGCGTCATACTTTTTTTGCCTGTAAGGCAATGGAGGTTCATGTTGTTTTTCTATGCCTAAAAACAACATGAAACCTCTACAATGATGAAGAACTTTACTTTATCCTGCTTAATTGCATTTGCCTGCATAAGCCAGCATGCGTTTGCCCAGATTTCGGGAACGGTCTTCAAAGACTTTAATTTTAACGGTACACAGCAAACATCAGGTTTTCCAACAGAGCCCGGTGTGTACGGTGTACAGGTGAAAGCATTTAATGCTGCTAACGTACAATTGGGCGCTACCAAAACTACCAGTGCAAGCGGTGCATATAGTTTTTCAACAGGAGAAATTCCTTCCGGCACTGCAGTGCGAATAGAATTTACTGCACCCGGTGGCAGCTTCGATTCTAAATTTGCAAGCGGTACCAATGGTTCAGCCGTTCAGTTTGCAACCTCGCCATCTACAACTATTAATTATGCCATATCCAGCCAGGCCTGGTATTCCAATACTGCCAATCCTTATGTAGCTACCAATGGCGCTACCAATGGTAATGGCAATGGTGGCGGCACAGCTGGTACAAATACTAACTTATACGTTTTTCCTTACGATATGTCGGGCATGGGTACCGGCAGATTGCCTAACAGCCAGTTGGGTTCTGTATATGGACTTACTTTTCAAAGAACGAGCCGCATACTGCTGATGTCTGCTTATTTAAAAAGACATGCAGGCTTTGGTCCAAACGGTATCGGCGCTATTTATAAAAGCACGGTTTCTGCAGCCGGTATTCCTTCAACAGCATCGTTGATGGTGAATGTAAGCTCGATAGGTATCAACGTTGGTACCGATCCACGTACGGTTACATTGCCTTCTGCTTCCAATACAAGGAATGCTGATGTTGGTGTTTTTTCGGAAGTAGGCAGAAGAGGTATCGGCGGTATGAGCCTTAGTGAAGATGGCAATGATCTTTACCTGGTAAATATGTTCGAGAAAAAATTACATCGCATAGCAGTTGGTAATCCTGTGAAAGCTTCTTTTACAGCAGCAGATGTTACCACATGGGTTATTCCTGATCCTGCTACAGCAGGAATGGTGTGGCACCCGATGGCTTGTAAAACAGCTAACGGCAAAGTATATGTTGGCGGTGTGGTGGTCTTCGAAAAAACAACAGCGCATGTTTTGGCAACAGATACAGTAGGATCGAGAGGTATTGTTTATGAATTTGATCCTGCCACTTCAGCATTTACAGAAGTGCTGCGTTTTCCGTTTAATTACAGGAGAGGTTTCAGTAATGCCGATATGCGCTACCCTGCTAAATGCAACTGGTGGTGCGCATGGCAAAATAATGGTAATGGCGGTGCAACAGATCCGTTGCAGGCCGATTACAATACTGCCGGTGCCGGTACATTTACGGGCGGTATCTATTATCCTCAACCCATGATCAGTGATATTGATTTTGATGTAAATGGTGAAATGATAATAGGTGTAAGAGATCGCTTTGGCGACCAGATGGGGTATCAGAATTTATCCAATGACGGGCTGCCTACCGGAACAGGTTTTGGCGGCGCCAATAATTATTACCGTGCATTAAGCTCCGGCGAAGTGTTGCGTGCAGGAAAAAATGCCGGCGCCAATGCTTACACCATAGAGAACCAGGCTTCGGTAACCAGTAATGGTACAACCATTGTTACAGATGGTGTTGCTTCGGGCAACCTTGCTATTGGCGGCAGCTGGACAGCCGGTACAGGCACACCTTATGGTGGTAAATATGGCCCGGGATGGGGCGGCACGGCGGGTACTATTCCTGCGGGTGGACCTAATCCCGGTACACAAGGCGGCTATTATTATTTCAATCAAAATTTTACTACAGCAACAACACCCGGTACTTTAAATGCCAGCGGAAGTGGAGCACTCAATTCTCACTATTGTAAAACAGATGCAGGTCTTGCATTGTTGCCTGGTAAAAATGAAGTAATGCATACGTTGATGGATCCTGTTGCCACATCATTTACACAAGGTGTAAGTACGATGTTCAATACAGGTGCATCCGCAGGAGATATGTCGCAACGCTTACAGTTGAATACCTCTGTTACCAACGACCCGACAAATATGGGTAAGGCCGGAGGTTTAGGTGATCTTGAAATACTGACCGATTATCAGCCAATAGAAATTGGTAACAGGGTTTGGAACGATGCAAATGGTAATGGCATACAGGATGCAGGAGAAACGCCTGTCTCTGGTGTACCTGTTCAGATAGTTGGCCCGGGTACAGATGGATTATTGGGTACAGCAGATGATGTGGTTTTATCATCGGCCACTACCAGCGCCGCAGGCGAATATTATTTTAATACCTTAACAACTGCCGACAGCAGGAAGCCTGCCACTTTTATTGGTGTAGGGGCAAATGATATTTTACCGGGCTTCCCTTATCAAATAAGAATTAATCCTGCGCATGCTTCCCTTGCAGGATTGCAGCTTACAAAAACTGATGCAGCATCCAACACAGTGGATAATATTGATAACGATGCCACATTGATCAACGGCTATGCAGCTGTGAACTTTAATACGGCAACTACCGATCATGACTTTGATTTTGGGTTTAAAGGATTGGCAACGCTGGGTGATAAGGTGTGGCTGGATAATGGCCTTGGAGGCGGCACGGCATCCAACGGTGTGCAGGATGGAACCGAACCCGGGGTGGCAGGCGTTACCGTTACTTTATTCAACAGCAGTAATGTACCCATAGCAACAACCGTCACGGATGCCTATGGTAATTACCTGTTTGATAATTTAACCCCGGCCAATTATACCGTTGGGTTTACCTTGCCTGCTAATTATACATTTACTACGCAGACAAATACTACTGATGATAATAATACTACCGGCAGCAGTACAACAGGCAGTGATGCTAATGTAACAACCGGTCGTACGTACACTATCACATTAAGTTCAGGAGAAAATAACAGGAATATAGATGCAGGGTTGATATTCAATACGCCTTCAACAACACAAAGTCTTGGTAATACCGTATGGCTGGATACCAATCCGCAAAACGGTGTGCAAAATGGAACGGAACCAGGTGTAGCAGGTGTTAATGTTACTCTATACAATGCAGGTGTAGCAGTAGCATCTACTATTACAGATGCCAACGGCAAATATCTTTTCAATAACATACCAACATCATCAACCTATACCGTAGGTTTCTCATTACCGGTAGGTATGCGCTTTACAACGCAGGGCGGTACATTAAGCACCGACCTTAACAGTGATGCCAATGTAACCACCGGCAGAACAAATACGATTACCGTTAACAGCGGCGATAATATTACTTATGTAGATGCGGGTATCTATCCTATTGCAACTACAAAAGCAAGTCTTGGCGACAGGGTATGGAATGATCTTGATCATGACGGGATACAGGATGCAGGTGAACAGGGTGTAGGTAACGTTACCGTTAACCTGTACACCAATACCGGTACCTTCCTTGCTACTACAACTACCGATCCTTCCGGTTACTATATGTTCACCAACCTTAATGCAGGAGATTATGTAGTGGAATTCATCAAGCCTGCGGGGTACACGTATAGTCCGCAAAAAGTAACATCAGGCGGAGCAACACTAGGTACAGATAGCGATCCTAATACCTCAACAGGAAAATCTGGCACCATCAATTTAAAAGAAGGCGACCGCAATACCAGTGTAGATGCAGGTATATATATTACTACCCCTTCGGGAAATTTAAAACTGGGCGATAAAGTATGGAACGACCTTGATCGTGATGGCATACAGGATGCGAACGAACCTGGTGAAGCAGGCATTACCGTTACACTTTACCGCAACGGGCCTGATGGCATTGCCGGTACACCGGATGATATTGTAGTGGCCACAACGTACACAGATGCCAATGGATATTATTTATTCACCGATCTTGCAGCATCTTCAGGCGCTACTACCAATTACAATGTAGGTTTTACCAACCTTCCGGCTGATTTCAGTATTACTATATTGAATCAAACAGCCAGCGGCGGCACAACCAGCAATGATAACAATGCCAACAGCATGAGCCGTACCGCTGCAATAAATTTAACGGCGGATGATCTGACCATTGATGCAGGGATATTCCAGGGTGTGGCCGCAGGTAAGGGTACGCTTGGAGACAGGGTATGGCAGGATCTTGACGGAGATGGTGTGCAGGATGCAGGAGAGCTTGGCGTAGGCGGTGTTACCGTTACTTTACAAAAAGATATTAATGGCGATGGGGATTTTGCCGATGCCGGCGAAGCAACCTTTGCAACAACTTATACAGATGCATTGGGTGGTTATTTATTCGGCAACCTTGATGCAGGCTCTTATAAAGTTCAGTTCAGCAATATGCCAACAGGACAAACCATATCTCCTAAAGATGCAGCGACAGGAACAGATGAAACGGATTCGGATGGCGATAATGCCGGTGTAACTATTGCAGGCGGAACGGTATCTACCACAGGTGTATATACATTGGCAACAGGAGATGATAATCTTACGGTTGATCTTGGTATTGTACCTGCGGCCAGCAAAAATACTTTGGGCGATCATGTTTGGTTTGATGCGGATGCAAACGGTATACAGGATGTAAATGAAAAAGGGGTAGCCGGTATTGCCGTAACCTTGTATAACAGCGGTGGTACTGCTATCGCTTATACTGCAACAGATAATAATGGCAACTATCTTTTTGCAAATCTTGCAGATGGTACTTACAGCGTAGGCTTTTCAAACTTACCTGCAGGGTTCGAGCTTACCACAAAATCTGCAACCAATGATCTTACAGGAAGTGATGCAGACAGGATAAGCGCAAAAACAACCACCGTTACATTAACCTATGCAAGTGGCGGTACAGCACGTGATAACCGTAGTCTTGATGCCGGGTTGATAAGTACAAGAGCAGCTTTGGGCAACTATGTATGGCTGGATGCAAATGGAGATGGTGTGCAGGATGCAGGTGAAAAAGGAATATCCGGTGTAACAGTGATATTATACGCAGGCAATGGTACAACAGTGTTGGCAAGCACCATTACAGATGCCAACGGCAGATATTTCTTCCCCAACCTTACAGCAGGAAGTTATGTGGTAGGCTTTACTACCGTACCGGGTAATTTAGAATTTACACAACAGGTAACGCCGGGAGATAATCAAAATGATACCAACAGCGATGCAAATACTTCTACCGGAAAAACTTCGGTGATCGTATTAAGCGATGGCGAAACAGATATTACTGTTGATGCAGGTTTACGACCAACACCAACAGCTACAGTAGGCGACTATGTATGGAGCGATCTTGACAGCGATGGTTTGCAGGGTGCCAACGAACCAGGTATCGGCGGCGTGTTGGCAACACTATATGATTCGGGTAATAACCCGCTTGGCAGTGCCATAACAGATGGTACCGGTAAATACCTGATCACAGATGTTCCCCCGGGCACCGGCTATTATATTATTTTCACCAATGCAGCCAATAATCCAACAGGCAGTCCTGTTCAGCCAACGTTTACCTTGCAGGGCGGTAACCCGCTGGCAGTAAATACAAGCCACGTAGATGGTACCGGTAAGACACATACGTTTACCGTTAATAATGGCGATAACATACGTTATATAGATGCAGGAATAAAAGATTATCCGGGCCGTGCAATACTGCCGATACAAAGTCTTGACATTGCTGCAACACTGCACAATGTTACCACCACCATTACCTGGATCACAGATAATGAGATCAACACCAGTAAGTTCATTGTAGAAAGAAGTATCGACAATGTAAACTTTACCGCAATAGGCAGCAGGGATGGTGCAGGCACTTATGCAGGCAAAAGCTATTATACATGGGATGATAATATTGCTGCGCTCAATGCCAATATCATTTACTACCGCATTAAAGCAATAGATATTGATGCAAGGTTCACCTATTCGAAAGTAGTAGCGGTACGCATCAGCAATATTGCGGGTGTGCGCACATGGCCATCACCTTTTACCAGCCAGGTATTTGTATCTATGTTCAGCAGTACTGCACAGCAGGTACAGGTACAGCTTACCGACTTTGCAGGTAAAACAGTGAAGCAATTGCAATACAGTATTTCTAAAGGAAATAACCAGCTGATGATAAATGATCTTGCTAATTTACCGGCAGCAACTTATGTAATAAAGATAACTGCGGCGAATGGCGAAGTGTTGAGTACGCAAACCTTACTGAAGCAATAAACGGTTGATCCTTATACTATAAATCAAGGGCTGCCCGGGAGGGCGGCCTTTTTGTTTAATGCCATAAAAACATTTACCTGGTGTAAAACCTGGCTATAATTGCATAATTTTGCCCGTCGTGTACAAATTAATTGCTTCAATATTACTGGTGGCTTTTATAAGCCAGACCTTTAACCAGGGCTTGTATTATTTCGACTACCTGGTTCAAAAAAGCGAATATGCGAAGCATTGCGTAAACAAGGCCAGGCCTAAGATGCATTGCAACGGTAAATGCCAGATGATGAAGAAGATGGCAGAAGAAGAAAAGAAAGAAGCCGAGCGGTCTTGTGAAATGAAATTAGCTTCTCAACTGGAAGCCGTTACACAGCAATCTTCTTTATCGTTCTCTTTTAATTTTTTTATACCGCAACAAAAGACACAGTTCTTTATTAATAACAGTGGCGCACCTGTCAGCCAGCCATCCTCTGTATTTCATCCCCCGCCAGCTTTCTGCTGATATTTTTTATTTACTGTTATTTTATTTTAAGCAAAAAGCAGTTAAGCCTGTGCATTATTGTGCATAATAATAAGCTGTTACAACAGTACAGGCAGCATCCTGCTTTTATTTCAACTCAATACAATGAAACAAATTTTCACACTGTTTCTTTGTATCCTTTCATCTGGTTTTCTTTGCGGGCAATCCCGTAAAGGGAAAGTATATGATGCGGATACTAAAGAGCCATTACCAGGCGCTACTGTAAAGGCAGGCGCCACAACACAGCAAACCGCAGCCGACGGATCATTCTCGATCCCCGGCGACGAAAATATAATTGAGATCAGTTTTACCGGTTACTTCTCTCAAAAAGTAAATACTGATCATCTTAACATTGCGCTTAAAAAGAACAGCAACAATATGCAGGAAGTGGTGATCAGCGCCAACCGCACATTGCAGAAAAGAACAGAAGCGCCTGTAGCAATTGCTGTTATTAATAAACAAACAATAGAAGATACAAAAGCACAGCGCCTCGATCATTTGCTTAATAAAGTAAGCGGTGTGTTTATGGTGAACCTGGGCAATGAGCAACATGAAATGAGCATCCGCCAGCCAATGACCACCAAAAGTCTTTTCTTATATATGGAAGATGGTATACCCATCAGAACCACAGGCGTGTACAATCACAATGCGTTGCTGGAATTAAACCTGCCTGCGGCAAGATCTATAGAAGTGATCAAAGGCCCGTCCTCCGCACTTTACGGGGCCGAAGCAATAGGTGGTGCTGTTAATGTGATAACACAATCTGCACCTGCCTTTACAAGCGGACAGATAAGTGTGCAACTGAACGATAAAGGATATAAGCGTGCCGATTTCCAGGCAGGTACAACGCTGGGCAAGTGGGGTATTATTGCAAGTGGCTATTATGCCGACAAGCGAAACGGCCCGATAGAATACAGCGATTTTCATAAAGGAGCAATCGGTATTCGCAGTGATTACCGACCTGTTGAAAAAACAACCTGGACCAATACTTTAGCGTTGGCGAATTACTACAGCGATATGAGTGGTGGAATAGACAGTATCAAATTTGCGAGGAAAGATTATACTTCATTACAAACCTTTACTTATCGCAAAACATATTCAATAAGATATAAGTCGATGTTATCGCATGTATGGAACAGCAACAGTGCTACAACTGTTGCCCTTGTGTATCGTGATAATGCTGTAGAACAAAATCCTTCTTATTCCATATCAAGCACAGCTAACCCTGCTAAATTCAAAGGACAGATCAATGATAATGCCTTTAAGACCTTTGCAATCTTTGCAACACATACACAGAAATTGAACTGGTGGCAAAGCAAGTTGATAACAGGCGCCGGTGTAGATTACAGCCCGCAGGAGTATTATGCGAAATTTATTTCGATAAATAAAGATCTTTCTTCAGGAAAATATATAAGCTACGACGCACCGGCAACAGATTCTTTTTTGAGTAAATACAAAACAGGCATTGTAAATCTTGCCAGCTGTCTAGATTATGAATGCAGCCCTGCGAAAAACCTGAAGTTTGTTTTTGCTTTACGTTATGATGCCTTCCAGTATTATTTTATCAATAATGTACCCGGATCGGCAAGTGTAAGCACTGCCTCTACAGTTAACAAATTCAACCGCCTTACGCCTAAGCTGGGGCTTACTTACAATTACCACAACACCGGTCTTTATGTTAATTACAGCCAGGGCTACGTACCGCCGCAGCTTACAGAGCTTTACAGCAGTGCTAAAGTAGCGCCTTATTTATTGCCGCAAACATTTTTCAATTATGAGATCGGCGGATGGGCAAGCCTGTTGAAGAATAAAATCTGGCTCGACTGGAGTTTGTATCGACTAAAAGGAACAAATGAGATCATTTCTGTACGGCAGCCCGATAACTCTTATACCAATGAAAATGCAGGCTCTACAAGGCATACGGGCATTGAGTATGGTATTACTGTAAAACCGGTCGAGGATATTTCCATCCGCTTTAGCGGTACCAATGCCAAACATCGGTTTGTAACCAATATTGTAAAAGGAGTTGATTACAGTGGTAAAGAAATGAGTGATGCGCCGCGATTTACCAGCAATGCAGAAATTATTTATAAGCCATCATTTATCAAAGGCTTTCGCATCAGTGCCGAATGGCAGCACCAGGGCAGTTATTTTATGGACGACCTGGATAAGACATCTTACGAAGGATTTGATGTGATCAATTTCAGGGCAGGCTATAAATTTCACCGTTGGGAAATATGGGCAACTGTGTTGAACGCAGCCAATCGTTATTATTCGGTGATCGCATCAAAGAATGCAACCATCAATGGCAGCAGCGCTTATTCTTACAGTCTTGGCGATCCAAGGGAGATCACTACAGGATTGTCTTTTCATTTTGGAAAACAATAAAATTATCACGGGCACAGGCAACTGTGCCCGCTTATCATTTACATATATGCGAAAGAAAATTTACAAATGGCACCGTACACTTTCTCTCATCATTGCAGTGCCGGTTATTTCATGGGCGGCCAGTGGTTTTATGCATCCGCTGATGACCAATATCAGGCCCAATATTGCTACGCAATTTTATCCTTCTGCAGTAATTGATTCATCGCAGTTGCAGATGCCTTTGCAGCAATGTTTGTACGCTAATAAAATTGACTCGATAAATAATGTACATATAGTGCAGATGGGTGGCCAGCAGTTTTACCAGGTGATCAAAGACAACAAGGGTGCAGATATTCGTTATTTCAGTACCAAAACAGGCAGCCTGTTAAAGAATGGGGATGAATTGTATGCCCGTTTTTTAGCCAAATATTTCCTGGAAGGCGGTGATAAAAAAGATGCTGCTTATACAGAACCAATGGCAATGAGCGACCATGATTGCTGCATGATGGCAACAGCCAATATCATGAACAGCCACGGCGCAAAGATCACCAATGTATCAAAGCTCGATCATTTTGATGGCGAGTATAAATATATCAATCGCTTATTGCCGGTGTATAAGGTTTCATTCGATCGTGCAGACGGCATACGCATTTATGTTGAAACAGCTTCGGGCAGGTTTGGCTTTGCCGTAGATAATAAACGTTCGACCTTCGATACATTTTTTGGCATCTGCCACACGTGGGAATGGATGAACAGCCTGGGCAATACCAAGTATTTTATCATGGTACCCCTTACATTGATCGGTTTTCTGACAACGCTTTTTGGGTTGTATATATTCTTTACTACCAAAACAAAGCAATCGGGTAACCCGATGGTAAAAGCCAGGCGCAGGCATCGATATGTATCGCTGACAGCTTCATTATTTACGCTGATGTTTACGTTCAGCGGTGGATTTCATGCACTGGATAAAGTGTTGCCAAAAGATAAAATAGCTGATCGCTTATCAATACAGGTACCGGTTGCAAAAGTAGATCCTGATTTTATAAAACTGGATTCTTTAGCTGCACAGCGATCCATACAGAACATATCTGTTTGCATGATGAAGGAGAAGATCTATTGGCAGCTTTATCTCAAAGAAGATCAACAGGCGGCAAGTAAAAAGAAGGACTTGATGAAAAATATGTCTGCCGCAATGCCCGATATGATCTATGCCAATGCAGATAATTACAGTGTGTTATCAAAAGGCGATGAGCAGTATGCACGTTTCCTTGCAGGCGCATTTAGTAACCGTGATATAAACAGCATTACTGCTGCAGAGCCGGTTATAAAATTTACGGATGAATATGGATTCATCAATAAGCGCTTGCCGGTATGGCGAATAAATTTTCCCGGCAACGGTAATGAGCGATATTATATCGAGACTTCTACCGGCATTCTTTCATCAAGAGTAAGAGATAAAGACCTTACAGAAGGGGACAGCTTTGCATTTTTCCACAAGCATCACTTTATGGATTGGGGTGGAAAAACGGTAAGAGATATCAGTACCATGTTCTGGGCAGCGATGCAGATAGCAATGATAGTAATAGGGTTGATCCTTTATGTTAAGATGAAACGCCGTAAAGCAAACCTGGATTAGAGATTTGCTCCTTCATATTTTCTCAAACAAAAAAGCCCATCCAAACTGAACGGGCTTTTCGCATAAGCTGTAGGGGAAGGGATCGAACCTTCACGAGGCAGTTAGCTAAAGTACAAAGTTCGGTGGTCGACCCCGGTCGTCCCAACATTACTGTCGGGACGGCTCTATACTTCGTTTATCCTGTGCTCCTCACCCCCGAGACAAGGGGGTCGCTGCCTTAAATTTGATCAAACAAAAAAGCCCGTTCAAACTGAACGGGCTTTTCGAATACGCTGTAGGGGAAGGGATCGAACCTTCACGAGGCAGTTAGCTAAAGTACAAAGTTCGGTGGTCGACCCCGGTCGCTACTACATTGCTGCAACAGCGGCTCTATACTTCGTTTATCCTGTGATCCTCACCCCCGAGACAAGGGGGCATGTCTGCCAAAAATTTCATCACCCCACAATTTTTAAGAACTTCACTGTTTTACCAGCGTTGATAACACAAATTTAAAATAAAATACAATTAAATTGAAAATTTTTTATCAAAAATTTGGAAAATATAGAAATATTTCAAATATTTGCATGTAATATTGAATTAAATTAAAAATCAATACCAAAAATGGCAGCTAAATTGAATCTTGACAAACTCGATCTGCAGATCATTCATGAAATGATGGAGACTGCGGAGATCTCTTATGCCGACCTCGGTAAAAAACTGTTTGTCAGCGGGGGTACTATTCACGTTCGTATCAAAAAACTACAGGAGTTCGGCATCGTTAAAGGTACAAAACTGAATGTAGATCTGAAACAATTAGGCTACGATATTACAGCATTCGTAGGTATCTACCTCGAAAAAAGCTCCCTCTACGATACCGTTGCCAAAGACCTGATGAAGATACCGGAGATCGTTCGCCTGAACTATATTACCGGTAACTACAGCATGTTCCTGGAAATTGTTTGTAAAGATATCAGCCAGTTACGGTCAGTACTACACGACGAACTGCAAAAGATAAAAGGCATCGAACGCACCGAAACATTTATTTCTTTGGAAGAAGGGTTCAGCAGGAACGTGCAGGTGGCTCCGGCGCTGTAAACGCCCTCCGGCCCCCTAAATCCCCACAGGGCGACTTTATCAGGTAGAAGATTGGAATTTGATAATGCATAGAAATTTTTTCGGGAAATAATAAAACATAATCTTCCGGTAAATCTATAATGTAATCAAAGTCCCCCTGTGGGGGATTTAGGGGGCCCTGTCTAACGCATCTCTCAACCCATTCCCCAATAAATTAAACGCCAGCACCAGCAGCATTATCGCAAAGCCGGGTATCAGCGCCAGCAGCGGGTTATGTGTAATGATGAAATTATAATTCTCTTTGATCATCAGTCCCCAGCTGGGTTGCGGCGGCTGAACACCGATGCCTAAAAAACTTAATCCTGCTTCTACAATAATGGCAGTAGCAAAATTAGCAGCCGCTATTACCATCACAGGGCCGAGTATATTAGGTAAGATATGCCGTACAATGATGCGTATGTTTTTATAACCCAATGCTTTTGCAGCCTGTACAAATTCCAGTTCTTTTACTGCCATTACCTGGCCACGGATAAGCCGGGCCACGCTAACCCACATCGTTAAGCCAACAGCAATGAAGATCTGCCAGAATCCCTTGCCCATTGCCAGTGTAATAGCAAACACCAGTAATAAAGTGGGGATGCTCCAGGTTACATTTACCAGCCACATGATCACTTCATCTATCCATCCTTTAAAATATCCTGCCAGCGCACCTAATATAATACCGAGGGTAAGTGAGATCAATACCGCTATTAATCCAACAGCAAGGCTAACCCTTGTACCGATGATGAGCCGGCTTAAAATATCACGTCCAAACTTATCTGTGCCCAGCCAGTAGCGTTTGGTAATGATGTTCGACTTAATAGTACCAGGTGCATTATTCGTTAATTGAGCTATAGAATAGTATTGAACAACCGAAGTGTCTTCATCAATATATTTATTGATCAACAGGGAGTCACCTTTTATTTGATAACCACTTATAGGGACATAACGCCAGGATGAAGGCTTGCCGTTTATTAATTGACTGAACCAATTGATCGATGCTTTTTTATCAGGTATCTTAAGGAACTGTTGTTTATAGCCCGGCTTTTTTGCCTGTATCTCTACTGTTTGCAGATCGGCATTGGGTGAATTATCAGGAGCAATTAAATAGCCGAATAAAGAGAGTAATACAGCAACACCAATGATCACCAAACCAAAAACAGCACCCCTGTTTTTTTTAAGGCGCTTCCAGGTTTCGGCTCTGAATGAAAAGGATCGCTGCATGATGTAAAGTACATTAAAATATTTCACAGAGATACACTAAGGATGCACAAAGTACACAGAGATAGTTTAATTATTGAAGCGTCTCTGCGTATCTCTGTGTACTTTGTGTCACTTTGTGAAAGAATTTATTTCACCTTTCTCTCCTTCCATTTGTAACTGCCAAATTTGCCCAAAAAGCCAGCAATAACCATATATAAAATATGGAATGGTTGAAATAACGGGAATAGCCAAAGCAATTTTTGTTTACCGAAAAATTTTGCCACAGGAAAAAGAAACAATAACTCAATAATGATCTTCAATAACAATAAAAGAAGAAAGCAATTGATAATGGATAATTGATAATTGAAAATGATGAAGGTGCTGTTAGTAAATAACGCCATTATTGGAAGAGCTAAGAGTAATACATTAAAAAGATAAACAAGCAGCAGTATCGGCAGCATTTTTTTATCATCGTACTTATCAGCCTTGCTGGCCCAGCGTATGCGTTGGTTAAAAAATTCACCGATGCTGTGTACCGGCTGCGTTTGTACAATAGCCTCTTTCGATTTTAAGAACAATACTTTTTCAGGATAGCGTTCATATATTTTATGCATGAGCAACATATCGTCGCCACTGGCAATGCTATCGATACCGGCAAAACCATTCACTTCATAAAAGGCACTTTTTTTATAAGCAAGATTAGCGCCGTTGCACATAGTGTGAAATCTTTTATGAACAGAAGCGCCGGTAATTCCCTGTAGCGTCATAAAATCCAATGCCTGGAAGAGTTCAATAAACCTCACCTCCAACCCCTCTCCTAAAGGAGAGGAGAGAAAGCTAACCGGTGCTGCAATAAAAGCCGCATCGTGTTCTTCATAAAAAGAAGCGATAGTGCTGAGCCATTTTTCCGGAACAATACAATCTGCATCAGTAGTTACAATGAGGTCGCCGGTGGATTGCTGTACTGCAATTTCAATAGCCTTTTTTTTATAGGAGTTTAATTCACCGGTAACATGATCTTTAAGTGAGATCAATTTTACCTTTTGCGAAGCATAGCTTGTAATGATCTCCGCAGTTTTATCAGCAGAGTGATCATCAACAACAATTATTTCAACCAGTTCTTTTGGATAGGATTGATTGGTTATGGAATAAAGGCAATCGCCGATATTTTTTTCTTCGTTACGGGCGGGAATGATAACGGATATTTTAGTGACCGGGTGGCGTTGGGAGGATTTAAAATAAGGTATAGCCAACCAGCTTTGGCGGTAAAATAACAGCAGTCCGCCGTAACATACAAACAATAAAAGACTGATTATCAAAATCGCTGTCATAAAAGCTCAATATGGGTTTGCCGTACAAGAGTGCGACGCAACGATGACAAATAGCAGCACAACTGTTGGGACACAAAAATAAATTTTAAAAGTTCAGGTTAAGCATTATCTTTGGATAGTTGCCTAAACAACTATATGTCAAACAACCAATTTAAGAGAGGCGAATTATACAGCTTTATAACAGGTAAAGCGACAACGGCTATAGCCAGGCGCCTGCAAAAGAATTTTAAACTGAACAATATCGATATCACAATAGAACAGTGGAGTGTGCTGTATCATTTATGGAAAGAAGATGGCCTGAGCCAGCAACAGCTTTGCGCTGCTACATTCAGGGATAAGCCCAGTATAACAAGACTGGTTGATAACCTGGAAAAACTGAAACTGGTAAAGCGGGTACCTTCAAAAGATGATCGCCGCATCAACATGATCTATTTAACAACAGCCGCACAGGAACTGCAGGAAAAAACAATGGAAGTAGCGAATCAAACATTGAACGAGGCATTGATCGGTGTTACGCACGGGCAGATAGAAATTGCGAAAGAAGTGCTGCAGAATGTATATGATAACCTGGCACCCTAGATCTTAACGAAGAATGAAAAAGAGATTACAATAATCATACTCCAGACTCCCTTTAGGGTTGGAGCAAAAACAATACGTCATGAGCAATACCACTTCAACCACAACATCGCTTAAAGGCGGCGAATGGTTAATTAAAGAAAGTAACGCCTTCGAAACATTTACACCCGAAGATTTTAATGAAGAACAACTGATGGTGAAAGAAATGTGCCTTCAGTTCCTGGGCTCGGAAGTGATACCGAACCTGAACGATATCGATAAGATGAAAGAAGGCCTGATGCCATCATTAATGGTAAAGGCTGGTGAGCAGGGGCTGCTGGGAGCTTCTATCCCCGAAGACCTGGGCGGACTGGGAAAAGATTTTATTACATCTACTTTGGTAAATGAAGGCCTTGGCGGTGGCTATTCTTTTAGCGTAGCGGTTGCGGCACATACCGGCATTGGCACTTTGCCGATCTTATATTTTGGTACAGAAGAGCAGAAGAAAAAATATATCCCGAAACTGGCCAGCGGCGAATGGAAAGGCGCTTATGGACTAACAGAACCGAATAGTGGTAGTGATGCATTGGGCGCAAAAACAACCGCAGTACTTTCTGCCGATGGCAAGAACTATATTTTGAACGGGCAAAAATGCTGGATAACCAATGGTGGCTTTGCTGATGTATATACTGTATTTGCAAAGATCGATGGTGATAAGTTCAGCGCCTTTATTGTAGAGCGTGGTATGGAAGGATTTACACAAGGGCCCGAAGAACATAAGATGGGTATCAAAGGATCATCTACCGTGCAATTATATTTCCAGGATTGTAAAGTGCCGGCTGAAAACTTATTGGGCGAAATTGGAAAGGGCCATATCATTGCGTTCAATATCCTGAATATTGGCCGCCTTAAACTGGCTGCTGCTGCGGTTGGGGCTTCAAAGATGGCTTTAAGTACTACCATTGAATATGCCACAACAAGGGAACAGTTTAAAACCGCTATAGCCAATTTTGGTGCTATAAAATATAAGCTGGCTGAAACTGCGATACGAATATTTTGCAGTGAGAGTGCATTGTATCGCACCGCTAAATGGATAGACGATAAAGAAGTGGAACTGCAGCAAAGTGGTAAACAATTCAACGAAGCTTTATTAGGTGCTGCTGAAGAATATGCGGTAGAATGCGCTATCTTAAAAGTGCATGGCAGTGAAGTGCTGGATTATGCAGTTGACGAAGGTGTGCAGGTACATGGCGGTAATGGGTTTAGCGATGAGTATAATATCAGCCGTGCTTATCGTGATAGCCGCATTAACCGGATATACGAAGGCACCAACGAGATCAACCGCTTGCTTACTGTTGACATGATCTTAAAAAGAGCAATGAAGGGAAAACTAGACCTGATGGGTCCTGCAATGGCAGTAAGTAAAGAATTGATGAGTATACCTGAATTTGGTAATGAAGATGAAAGCCCGTTTGCCAAAGAACGCAAAGCGATCGTGAATATGAAAAAAGCGATCCTTATGGTAGCAGGCGCAGCAGTGCAAAAGCTGATGATGAAGATACAGGACGAGCAGGAAATACTGATGAACATTGCTGATATGGCAATAGAAACATTTATAGCAGAAAGCACCTTGCTTCGTGTGATGAAGCTGGCGGATAAAGGAGAAAACGCCGCTGCCTTACAAATTGATATGATGCGTTGTTACCTGAATGATGCAGTAGATAAAGTTAACAAAGCCGGTAAAGAAGCCATCAATGCTTTTGCCGAAGGCGATGAACAACGTATGATGTTGCTGGGATTAAAGCGTTTTACCAAATTGGAGCCTTTCAATAGTAAAGATGCAAGACGGAGAATTGCCGGTAAATTAACAGCTGAAAATAAATATCCCTGGTAAAAATTGATTAACAAAAAATATCAGCCACCGCAAAAGCGGTGGTTTTTTTATTGAATAATTTAAAAGGTATGAATATTGTATGGATACGTTAACATTGTTTTATAAAGCCGTTCAGTAAAATAAATGTGATAATTTTAGAGAGAAGAATAACTGATGAGTATGAAAAAGATATTTTTAATAGCAGCATTGTTCTCTTTTGATAAGGCATTTGCACAAACGCCTGAAAAAGCTTTTATACGCCTTGTAGATCCATTGAAAGAGAAGAATAATGTAAAGGCTTCACGGCAGTTTTTGATCGGCAGCACCTGTAAAACATGCACCCTTACTATAAACGGCCAGCCTGCAAAAGTATATCCTACAGGTGCCTTTGCGCATGAAGTGAACTTAAAGCCCGGCGATACCACTTTCAATATGATCGCTTTTGCAGAAGAAAATAAAACGGTAAATAAAAAAGTAAGTTATACTTATACATTGCCTGCGCCGCCCGATACTGTTAAAACATTATCCATCGCATCTGTTGAAACTTTCCCCGAAGGCAACCTGTATGTTCAGGCAGGAGATAAAATAAAGATCAAAGTTAAAACATTGCCGGGTTGCACTGTTGTTGCCAACAATACTATTCCCTTGTATGAAATGCTGAATAATAAAATGCCGGGCATTTACCAGGGAGAATACATCGTGAAGGAAACAGATAGCTTTATGGTATCGAAGTTTTCTATAAAAGTTACCGATAACACAGGCAAAACAATAGAAGGAAGAACAACTAGCTGGGTATCTATGTTTGGTCCGCTTGCGCCAAATGTAGCCGTTACCAAAGGCAGGCTGGCACATTTGCTTTTTGGTTTGGGTGATGACCGCCTTGGCGGCGCAAAGATCGGCTACCTCGATTCTATGGTGCAATTGAATGTAGTAGGAAAAGCAGGCAGTCAATATAAAGTGCAGTTATCAAAATATCGCACAGCTTATATAGATGACGACCTGGTGCAGTTCCTGCCAAAGGGAACCTTTACACCCGAATCGCTTACAGAAAATATACGGGCATATGGTGATTCTGCTTTCGATTATGTTACCGTGAGTTTATTTAATCGATTGCCATATCAATCGTTCCAGTTAATAGATCCATCAAAAATTGTGGTAGATGTATTTGGCGCTACCAGCAATACCAACTGGATCACACAACTGGAAAATGTAAAAGAAATAAAGAACGTTTATTACGAACAAATAGAAGATGGTATTTTCAGGATAACCATCGAGTTGAAACATCAGCAGCACTGGGGACATCTTATTTATTACCGGGGAAATATGCTGGTGATAAAAGTAAAACGTCAGCCGCAGGATCTTTCCTTAAATAAACTGACCATTGCTGTTGATGCGGGCCATGGCGGCAGCAATACCGGCGCCGGCGGCCCAACCGGTTCTTCTGAAAAAGCATTGACACTGGCTGTTGCATTGAAATTACAAAAGACATTAGAACAGCAAGGCGCAAAAGTTATCATGACAAGAACAACAGAAAAATTTGTTGATAATAAAGAGCGCATTTTATTTTTCAGGGATAGTATGCCCGACCTGTTGGTGAGTATTCACCTGAACTCTTCGGCAGATCCTATACGGGTAAGCGGCACCAGTGCTTATTACCGCTACATTGGTTTTCGGGATCTTAGTCATGATATCTATAAACGAATGTTGGAACTGGGATTAAAAGAATACGGCAATGTGGGCTCTTTCAACTTTATGCTTAACAGCCCGATTGAATATCCGAACGCTTTGGTAGAAACGTTATTCATCAGTAATCCTGAAGATGAGATGAAGATACTGGATGACAATTTTCAACAGCAGATCGCTGATAAGATTATACTGGGGATAAAGGATTTTTTAGCGGGAAGTAAATAGCCACAGATCACACAGATTAAAAGGATTTATTTGATTAAATATTATTCCTGATCTGTGTTCATCCTTTAATCTGTGGCAAATCTCATCTCAGCCCCATCAGCATTGGCTGCAGCAGCCAGCAGAACAGCGTGATAAAAATAATGCACACAATATTCAGCACAAGCCCTGTCTTTATCATATCCCTCATCTTGATATAACCACTGGCAAAAACAATAGCATTTGGCGGTGTGCCCATCGGCAGCATGCTTGCACAACTGGCGCCCAATGTCATCGGTATTCCTAAAAGCAACGGGTCCATATGCAGCGCTACGGCTACAGAAGAAATAACCGGCGCCAGCACGATAACCTGTGCTACATTGCTCATTACTTCACTTAAAAAAACAGAGATGGTAGTTACCAGTAAGATCATCACAAAAGTATTACCGGTAGCAAAGGAGGCAATATAAGCACCGAGTTGTTCCATCAGCTTTACATCTTCCAGCGATTTAGCTAAAGCAATACCACCGCCAAACAGCAGCAATATTCCCCAGGCCATTCTATTGGTATCCGGCCATGACAGTAACCTGTCATCTTTAGTACTTTCTTTATTTCCCGAAGGGATAATAAATAACAGCAAAGCGCCAAACATGGCAATGATAGTATCATCAAGAGCAACAGCTTTTTGTAATTCATTGATAATATCTTTTACGATCCATAAAAAGACAGTGAGGATAAAAACGATCAGTACCCTTATTTCCGGAGCAGATATCTTACCCAGTTTCTGCAATTCTTCTTTAATGAATTTTTTTCCTTCAATGCTATGCTTGATATTATTCGGGTAAAGCCATTTAACCATTACCCAATACAGCATTAATAGTAGTACAATAGTAAGCGGCATGAATACCAGCATCCAATCCGTAAAGCCAATGGTATAATTGAACTTATCATGTATATAGCCTGCATAGGCAACATTCGGCGGAGTGCCAATGATAGTACCCAATGCAAAATTGGAAGCATAAGCAATGGATAGCATCAGCACCAATGAGAAATTCCTGGTGTTGCCGCCTTCGGGCGTATTATTGCTGATAACATGTATCACCGAC
The DNA here is from genome assembly GCA_048497855.1 of Bacteroidota bacterium. Lineage (GTDB taxonomy): Bacteria > Bacteroidota > Bacteroidia > Chitinophagales > Chitinophagaceae > Ferruginibacter. The sequence continues at coordinate 160,577 of JBEHZB010000004.1, forward strand.
ATAGCGATCGGGAACATCATCATAGTAGTAGCAGTGTTGCTCAGCCATAAGCTCAAAAAACCGGTGGCAATGATAAAGCCAAGGATGATGCGGTTACCGTTGGTTCCGGTAATATTTATGATGCCCAAAGCAATGCGTTTGTGCAGGTTCCATTTTTCGATGGCCAAGGCAATAAAAAAACCACCCATGAAAAGAAAGATGAGCGAATCAGCATATGATTTGGTAACCTCTTTTAAGGAGCTGATGTTCAATAAAGGAAACGCAATGATTGGTACCAGCGCAACTACCGGCAATGGCATTGCTTCCAGTATCCACCAGGTGATCATCAGCACAGCAATAGACAAAACAAGATTTGCTTTCAGTAAAAGCGAAAAAGGATTGGTAAAAAAACAGGTAAGGCAAAGTACCAGGCCAACGATCATCGCGGCTTCTTTGCGGTATTTTTTCAGGAAGGTTTGCATGTGATTTAAGCAGTTTGATTTTTAATTCGTGTAACCTGCCTGCCGGCAGGCAGGTTCGTCCCAATCCGTGTAATTAAAATTTATCCTTGCCTTCATCAAATATAAAAGATTTACCAAAATGGATAATAATAATGTAAAAGACGCTCTAACTTTATCCCTCACTTAATTTACCTGTTATGAGCAACTTAGTAAAAGAGTTCAACGACTACCGCACCAAAATGAACGAGGTTATTTTGAATAAAGACAACCTGGTACTAAAACGTTTATGGAACCTGGATACCAATACTTATGCCGAAGGCGCTTTGGATGTAAAAACAAAAGAGTTGCTGGGCCTTGTTGCCAGTATGGTGCTTCGCTGCGATGACTGCATTAAATATCACTTAGGTAAAGCGCATGAATTAGGCACTACAACAGAACAGGTGTATGAAGTATTTGCAGTAGCTAATATTGTTGGCGGAACTATCGTAGTGCCACATACAAGAAGGGCGGCGGAATACTGGGAAGAATTGATATCTGGTAATGGATAGTTAATAATTTTTGTCCATGGTCTATAGTCCATGGTCCATGGACCACAATCATTTATTTTGGTTAACTTTATATCCTCAATATTTCTTTATGTCTGATACGGCTACTACCCCGATACCAACCCCATTAACCGCAAAAGATTTTGCTACCGACCAGGAAGTACGCTGGTGCCCAGGTTGCGGCGATTATTCCATTTTAGCACAGGTGCAAAAGATAATGCCAACGCTTGGTATCCCGAAAGAGAATATCGTGATCGTTAGCGGAATCGGGTGCAGCAGCCGTTTCCCCTATTACATGAATACGTATGGTATGCACAGCATTCATGGCCGTGCAACAGCTGTGGCCAGTGGCTTAAAAGCAGCAAGACCGGAACTGAGCGTTTGGGTAGTTACCGGCGATGGCGATGGATTAAGTATCGGTGGTAATCATACCATTCATTTGCTGCGCAGAAATTTCGACATCAATATTTTACTGTTCAACAACCAGATATACGGCTTAACAAAGGGGCAATATTCTCCTACATCCGAAGAGCATAAAGTAACCAAGTCAACACCATTTGGAAGTATAGATCATCCCTTCAATCCATTGGCATTGGCTATGGGTGCCGATGCAGGTTTTATTGCCCGTACTATGGACAGGGACCCTAAACATTTACAGGCAATGCTGCTGCGCTCACAGGCACATAAAGGCGCTTCCTTCCTGGAGATATACCAGAACTGTAATATTTTTAATGATGGCGCTTTTGAAATATTCACTGAAAAAAGCAGCAAGGCAGATGAGGTACTGTTCCTGGAACAAGGCAAACCATTGGTATTTGGTGCTGCGCAAAATAAAGGCATTAAGCTGGATGGCTTTAAGCCGGTGATCGTGGAAATAGGTAAAGATGCAAGCATTGATGACCTGTGGGTACACGACGAAAAAGATTTTTACAAAGCACAGATATTGATCCGCATGTTCGACGATCCAAAACTGGAAGGACATCTTCCCCGACCATTTGGTGTATTCTTCGAAACTGACAGGGCTTGCTACGAAGATGTAATGGCTATGCAGATAGAAGAAGTGATCGCTAAAAAAGGTAAAGGAGACCTGGATAAATTATTAAGAGGAAATGAAACCTGGGTGATCAATTAACCCCCTCCGCCCCCTAAAGGGGGAACTTGAGTACATAATTAGAAAGCCACTATAGAGATAGTGGCTTTCTAATTTTATATATTTTGATCTTTGCTTAGTTCTTCTACATGATCAGTTCCCCCTTTAGGGGGCGGAGGGGGCTTTTACTCTTTCTCCCAACTCCTGCTTTTTCTTCCATCATGTTTTACCACAGCGTAATTATTTTTTTCTGCCAGCTTTAATATGCGCCTGCGCAGCAATTGCGGGTAAAAGAAAGACACCCATTTACCAAACCTGCTTCGCTGTTTTACAATACCGGCATCTTCCAAAACATCATAAGTAGCAGCAGCGCAGCGCATTCCGAAAACGGCATAATCGTAGGGACGCTTTTGTAAATAAGCCTGCAAGGTGCTTTCAACTTTAGCATATTGCTCTGCCGTTAAGGGAATAATTACAGACGAATATTTACGGCTAACCGTATCCTTGAGCCAGTTATTTTTATCATCGGCCCTGAAATAGCCATTGGCATTTTTTCTGCTGCCAAAAACATGACAGGTGCCTTTAGGCTGAAACCCGATGATCTTATTATTGGCTTCAATAGTAACATGCCCGCCTTTTTTTCCGCCAAAAGCCTTGCGTTCTGTTTGTTTAAATCCTTTAGCCGGTTTTGAGCCATACAGGAAATGCACAGTAATACTATCCTGCGCCGAACAATAAAATGCGGCCATCATCAAACAAAACAATAGTACTGTGCTTTTTATCATAGATAGTTTTTCTGAACAAGATATTCTGCGATCTGTACGGCATTGGTAGCAGCACCTTTGCGTAAATTATCGCTGACGATCCAGCAATTCAATGTATTAGGTTGCGTTTCGTCCCTTCTTATCCTGCCTACAAACGTGTCGTCTTTATCATGTGCGGTCAGGGGCATAGGGTACACAAAATTAACCACATCATCCTGCAGCACCACACCTGGCGCTTTACTTAACAATTCTTTCACTTCGTTGATATCAAAATCCCTTTCAAATTCAATATTGACGCTTTCGCTGTGCCCGCCTACTGTTGGTATGCGAACGCAGGTAGCGGTTACCTGTATGCTGTTGTCGCTCATGATCTTTTTGGTCTCGTTCACCATTTTCATTTCTTCTTTGGTGTAGCCATTGTCCAGGAAAACATCAATATGCGGCAATGCATTAAGATCGATAGGATATTTATACGCCATCTCGCCTTTGATGCCTTTTCTTTCATTCATCAGCTGGTCCACCGCCTTTACACCGGTACCGGTAACACTTTGGTAAGTGCTTACTACCACACGTTTGATCCTGTATTTATCATGCAACGGCTTCAGTACCACTACCATCTGGATAGTAGAGCAATTAGGGTTGGCAATGATCTTATCTTCTTTGGTAAGCACATCCGCATTTACTTCGGGCACCACCAGTTTTTTAGAAGGGTCCATGCGCCAGGCCGAGGAATTGTCGATCACGGTAATGCCGGCTGCTGCAAATTTCGGCGCCAGTTCCAGCGATGTACTTCCGCCGGCAGAAAAGATGGCTACAGCAGGTTTGGCAGCAATAGCATCATCGGCACTAACGATAGTAAATTTTTGGCCTTTAAACTCTACCTGTTTACCGATACTTCTTTCAGAAGCTACAGGGATCAATTCTGTTACGGGAAAATTTCTTTCGGCCAATACCTGCAGCATTTTACTGCCTACCAGCCCGGTTGCACCTACAACGGCTACTTTCATGTTTTTGTTTGGTATTAAAAAGTGATCAATTATTGACAAAATAAAAAACCTCCCGTTTTTGGCGGAAGGCTGTTATCTTTTTAAGAGAACATAAAGAATCATCCTTCCGTTGTGGCGGCGGTCTTTATGGTCATCTTATATTTATACGTTTGTAACATTTGCCCAAAAGTAATAACAAAATAGTGATGTACCAAAAGCCGAAGAAATATTTTTTGTTAGCAACTCGCTAATATTGATCCGGCAGCAGTTTATCCTCCAGCTTCAAAACCTCTCCCATACCTGCTTTGGTCGGACCGACCTGATGGATTGAAGTAAACCCAATGAACCATTACATCGAAAGCAGTATCTTTAAAAACTAACGGTTACGAGTATGATTAAAAAGATATTTTTTTGTTTTGTAATGTTATTTGGTAAGTTAATTGTCCATGCACAACTCAGTGAAGATTTTTCTGATGGCGACATTACGAATAACCCAACGTGGCTTGGCAGTACAACAAGCTGGACAATCAATCCTTCTTTTCAGCTGCAAAGCAACAGCACTGCAGCCAACAATTCATTTTATATAAGTACAGCAAGTACATTAGCGACCGATGCGCAATGGGAATTTTATTGCCAGCTTGCATTCAACACTTCTTCTGCTAATTATGCAGATGTTTTTCTTACTGCTTCAGCAGGTGATCTTACAGCAGCAACTACAACCGGTTATTTTGTACGCATCGGCAGTACAGATGACGATATCTGTTTGTATCGTAAAGATGCAGGCGGAGCAATAGTAAAACTAATTGACGGTATAAATGGATTGCTGAATACCAGCAACAATATCATGAAGATACGGGTAGTGCGAAATGCATCCGATCAATGGAACTTATCCCGTGATATGAGTGGTACAGGAAATAATTTTTTGAGCGAAGGTGTTGCTAATGATGCCACTTATACCAGCTCTGCATTCTTTGGAATACTGGTAAAACAAAGCACCAGCAGTTTTTTCCAACGTCATTTCTTTGATAATATAGAAGTGAAGCCTTACATGCCGGATATCGCTCCGCCTGCCATTAAAAGTGCTGTGGCAACAGGAGCTGCAACTTTAGATGTATTGTTTGATGAACCGGTAGACCTTACCACGAGCCAGCTTACAACGGGTTATAGTATTGATAACAACATCGGCTTTCCTTTAACCGCAGTAAGAGATGCAGCCAACATTTCCCTGGTGCATTTAACTTTTGCAGCAAGCTTTCCGTTACGTACCAACCTGCAACTAACGGTGAATGATGTAAAAGATCTTTCCAATAATACCATCAATAACGGGAAGGCTGTATTCAGTTATTTTGTTCCGTTTCAATACGATATGATTATAGATGAAATAATGGCCGACCCTTCGCCGCAGGTGGCATTGCCTAATACTGAATGGATAGAATTAAAGAACACTTCACCATTTACTATCGACTTGCAGGGTTGGCATATTGCAGATGCTTCAGCGCAAAGCGGGCCAATGCCATCGTATAATTTAAGGCCCGATAGTTTTGTAATAGTATGCAGCAATACTGCCGCCGCTGTTTTAGGTGCTTACGGGCCAACCCTTGCCGTTACTGCTTTTCCTTCGCTGGATAATACAGCTGATGCTATCTATTTAACCAGCCCGCAGGGGAAGATCATTCACACCGTTAACTATAAGGATGACTGGTATCAAAATGAATTAAAGAAAGCAGGAGGGTGGACATTGGAAATGATAGACACCAAGAACCCCTGCAACGGGGCCACCAACTGGAAAGCAAGCACTGCTGTTAAAGGAGGAACGCCTGCTGCGAAAAATTCTGTTGATGGTAATAACCCCGACAAAACAGCGCCGCAATTACTACACGCTTTTGCAACAACGCTCAATGATATCACATTGGTATTTAACGAGCCGCTGGATAGCAGCAACGGTGCCGCTACGATCAATTATACCATCAGCGATGGCATTGGTACCCCGCAAACAGCCGCTACAATTGCACCAACATTTGATAACGTAGCACTCCATGTATCTACTGCATTGCAACCCGGAAAAATATATACCGTAACAGCAACTCACGTTACCGATTGTGCCGGTAATACAATTGGTGCTGCCAATACAGCAAGAGTGGGGTTAAGTACTGTTGCCGACAGCCTGGATATTGTGATCAATGAGATATTGTTCAATCCGCCATCTAATGGGGTAGATTATGTAGAGATCTATAACCGGGGCAACAAGATCATCGATCTGCAGCAACTCTATATTGCCAACCGCAACAGCACCGGTATAATAAGCAGCATCACATCATTAAGCACCACAAGCCGTTTATTGTTTCCGCAGGATTATATGGTGATAACAGAAGACGCAGCGATTGTAAAGCGGCAGTACATTACTATGAACAGCAACGCATTTGCACCAATTACCTCCATGCCTTCTTTCAATGATGATAAGGGCGATGTGCTCATTTTAAATGCACAGGGAAACATAATTGATGAATTGGTGTACAGCGATAAATGGCATTTCAAACTGATCGATAATACCGAAGGTGTTGCGCTGGAAAGAATAGACCCCGATGCACCAACACAGCAGGCAGATAACTGGCATTCCGCTGCCACCTCCGTTGGATACGGTACGCCTACGTATAAAAATTCGCAGTACAACATAACGGAACAGGTGCAGGGCGATATCACGATCTCCCCTGGAATTATTTCTCCTGATAACGACGGCATGGATGATGTGGCCACGATAGCGTATCATTTTCCCGAACCGGGATATGTTGCCAACATTACTGTTTTTGATGCGGCCGGCCGAACAGTGCGCTACCTTCAACGCACCGCATTGTGCGGCACCACAGGCAATTACCGCTGGGATGGATTGGGGGAGAGGAACCAGAAACTGCCGGTTGGTATCTATATTATTTATACCGAAGTGTTTAACCTGGATGGGAAGAAGAAACAGTTTAAGGGGACGGTGGTGTTGGCGAGGAGCAGCTGATGAACCGCAGAGGCGGGGAGACGCAGAGTTCTCTTCCCCGCAGAAGCTGTAAGAATACCGTAGTTTTTAAAACTAAGGTATTCTGTTGCCGACTAAGGGTTATCAACCCTACAAACATCATCTTCGCTTTAATCTTCGGGTTCCCTTTCCCGCAGGAGAGGGGTTGGGATGAGATTATATCTTGGAGCTATCAGCGGTACATCATTTTTTATCTTTGGTTCGGGCAGTTTTATTATGTATGGAGTCGTGGCAAGATTTACAAATTGAAACCAGCCACTCGATGGGCTCCTTTCCAATATTCTTTCTTGCGTATTGCCTATGATGGACTTGTGTAGCACGTGCACCGCAATATACGCAGTGCCAGTTGTCTCGCTTGAACACTACATAACGCTTCCTCCGCCAGGCATCTGACTTAAGATATTCATTCCTGTAATAATCACGACGACGTTTACGTTTGCCCTCAAACATCAAATAATTAATTAACGGTATGATTATGGCAAACATTAGTAATGGTAACATTCGACAATTTATTTTATCAGCCGCCCTGGTTTTTGTATAGTGGGTTTGTTTGCTTGAAGTAAAATGCGTTTAGGGGAGTTTTTTTATATTATGCTTTTTGATTTATTTGTCAATATGTCGATACGTTTTGCAATAAAATCATCATAACTTAAGTCCAAAGAGTCAGTTGGGCAGAGTGCTCTTTCCATAACATTGTTTAAGGCTCCTGGATTAATTAGATCTTTATAAGTCTTTGGGCTCTTATTTTTTATTTTTTGATTGTCTCCTGAACTTAAGAAGCAAAAATTGGCAAGCATATTTATTTTCTTATTATCAACTTTTAAGTCTTGAAGATGTTTTTTTGGAAAGATGTGATGGAATTCATTTCTATTTACCGTTTTAAGTACATCGCTTAAAGCAACATTTGCAGCAGATAAAAATGATAAAGGATTTTGATATGCAAGGAATATAACAAATGTTTTTGTATTTACTGATCCGATATTGAACTGATTATTAAGAAAAAACTCATTTGTAATTTCACATTCAAATTCTGCGATTAACTGATTTTCATCATTACTTAATTTTTTCATCAATGCGATGTCCTGTTTATGCTTGTCTGTAATACCGCCAGTATATCTGCGTGAAAAGTTCGAACGCCAAAACCACTTTATTAATTGTTCTCTTTGCTTATGGGTAACATTTTTTCCATTTACTTTATCTGTTGCAAAGAAGTATGATAATGAAACAAGCATTGACGGATAAGGTAACCAGTCTAATGAGTAAATGTTTAATTCGTTACGAAGAAAATCAACAGCCCCCTTTATTCCGTTCTTAATTTTTTCAAAATTCAATCGAACATCTTCCCCCTTTAAATTTATTATAGATGATGGCGAAGCTTCTTCCCTAATGATGCCGCTACAACATTTTAATTGCAAATCTTTGTCATCAGAAATATTTCCAAATCCGAAAGGTTGCATCTCAGCTGCCAACTCAGAAAATTCTTCTTGCAAATCAAAATCTGAACTCCAGCTCCATGCAGTTAGGAGTTGATATGTATCTAGAGGTTCTCCTGCTCTATTTATTCGTTCAAAAATGATAGCGACACTTTCTTTATCATCTGTTTCGATTTCTTGAGAAGGCAAATTGAATTCTAAGAATTTTTGATATACTTCAGTGATTAGTTTTTGTTTTGGCTCATCTAATTTACTTACGTATTTATGAAAGTCAATCGGGCGGAAAATAGCGTTCATTGGAAAATGAATCTTCTCATCAACTTGATTGCTTTTAATAGCCATAAAACAAGGTTCTTGGATTTGCCCAGCCTTTGTAAAGTCAAAATATATATCTATCCATTCATAATTGTTGTCTGGATTCAATTCAGTCTGAAATACACTAAATAAAGAAGTTATTCGCTGTTGTCCGTCCAAAACATAATAAATAGGGTGGTCTTTTTTAGGTTCTGGAACTGTAAAATTTCCGAGTGCCTTTTCAGTTTCAAGTCGTTCATGAGTTTTCCATAAAAAAATCGTCCCTATAGGGAAATTCTTATAGATACTGTCTAAGAGAAAGGCTACTTGATTTGGAGACCATACGAAACCACGTTGAAAAGCTGGAATTCTAATTTCTCCTGAAATTACTCTGTCAATTATTTTTCTTATTGTTATCATATGCGTTTATAAAAATTTCTTCCGATTTTTTAGCAATACTTTTGACTCCAATCTTTTTTATTCAATTTTATATTGAAACATTCTCAATGTACATTTCTTGTCTTGTTTATAGTGATTATTATGCGTTTTCCTATGTTGAATTCAAAATGTTAAAGAAAAACTATCAGCCTTACTGAACTAAAATAAGAATGATATTTTAGCAGGATATCTTATCAATTTCTTTCTTTATCGTTTCTGCATTTTTAGTAAAGTTTGCAATCACTTCTAATTTATGAAATGGATTTGCCTCACAGTTTTTGCTCATAATTTCGAAGCCTTCAATCTCTCTTTTTCGATTTGCCAAAGAACCCTCTGTGTATAAATTGAACCCTGAAAGCTGCCTCAACTCAGCTTCTTTAGCTTTTAAGTAATTCTGTAGGTCGTCAACTAAATCTTCTAATTCTTTCATGATTATTTTATTATAACGTTACTAAGCTAATTATTGATAAAAATTTATTATTTTTTTCCTTGAAGCGTCTTCATTGCTAAATTTAGTTTTTCTTCATCCAGAGAAAGTGCTTGCAATGTTTCTATGTCAGAACTATCAATTGCCGTTTCTACAACCTCAAATTCTGCATGTGCTTCTTCAGTTAAATTATTATTGAGATTAGTTATTCCTTTTGTCATTTCAACAGGGTTTGGTTCAAGAAACAATTTGCTTTGTTCTGTTTGATGCGTTCTAATTAATTTCTTTTCGATAACCTTATACGCTTTAGCCGCTTGTGAGATAGATACTAACCTTTTACTATTCGAAAGAACTGTGTCAATTGCATAAATTATTGCAACCGCAAGTGCCAATTGATGAGGCAAATATCCAGCCGTAATCAATATTGCAGAGACAATGGAAACAAATTTCAAAAAATAAGCGAGGTATTTTCTATTCTTGACTTCCTTATTATATTTTACAGAAGCCTGTGAAGCTTCTTTAAAAGCCTCGTCAAGAATTCTTTGAGATTCGTTAAAAGCCATTTCAATGTTAGGCGAAGTACCGTCAGGTAATTTGAATTCCATATTAATGTATTGATTTATTACTATTACACTAAACCAGCAAGAGGTTTATTCAATCCTTCCACCTCAATTCTATATACTTTGGTATCATATTCAGCATCTGTTATTTGGAACTCAACATGTCCATTATTTTGAAATGTCCATGCGTTTGTTGAAAAATAGAAAGCTTCTCTACTAGTCAATATATGTCGTCCGGAGTCAGGACATGGAACAAATTTAGGAGGAGGAGGCTGTGTCACAAAACACTTAATCTCAATAGCTACAGGATAAACTGCATCTATTTTTACGATAATATTCTCACCAGCGTTAATAATTCTCGAATTGAAATCAACAAATTTTATCATAAATAAATACTTTGGTTTAAATTTCTCTCATTAATATATTTATGAAATTTAGTTACAACAACACCTCCTTTTTTAATATGTCTTATACAAGCAGTACTTTAGCTTCTCAAATATACACCTCTTATTTAGATTAATTATCATGTGTTGTCATGCACTGAATTCCCTTCGAATTCCTTCTACCCCCATCCCTCGAATTCCATCCAGTTTTTCCTCGAATTTTATCCAATTATGAGAATCTTACATTCTCCATGCACCCTTTTTCTCATTTTATTAGTCTTATAAGAATTACTCAATAAAACACAGTAAAATGAAAAAAAAGTACAGGATTAAAAATGTCGACATGCTTGTCGCCGCATCCACCATTTTAGAAAGCGCCATTAAAAACAAAGATGTCCTCCAGCAAAAAAGAAGTACCTGGAGAGACCCGTTCTTCGACGACCTCAAGACGAAGATCGACATGGCCGTACAGGTTTACCTCGGTTACGATAACGCCAAAGAGCTGCGCCAGGCCACCATGGCAATAAACGAGATCAGGAAAAGCGCTCTCGAAAAACTGGCAGAGTTCAAGGTACAGGTAATGGAAGATTTTAAAGAAGAGGAGCTGCGCCGCGATGAGATCATAAAGCAGCTCGGCTTCAATGATAATTTAGAAAAATCACGTCGCGGCGACCAGGAGGCGCTCATCGAACTACTCTACCAGTTCAAGGCCAATATTTCGCCAATACAGGCCGATATTGTCAGTAAAGGCACCGCACCCGAATTGATCACTGCCATCACCGGTTATGCCGACAAGATGAAAGCAGCCAACGTAGGCCAGGAATTCACCAAAGGCACTAAAAAGGAAACCACCGAAGAAGCGCAGAAAGAGTTCAATGATATTTACAGCAGTATCATAAGCATTACCAAGATCGCCGCCAATTTCTTCAAAGATGCCGGTACCATAAAAGATCAGTTCAACTTCAGCAAAGTATCCAAAGCAATGAATATTCCCAAGCCGCCCCGCGATGATTCAGACGAAGCGCCGTCATCATAAATGCATACCGGTTTTAGTTACACGAAAGCTTCCCCTCACCAGGCGGAAGCTTTCTTATTCCAGGTGCAAATTCATTCTCCTGGCATGCAATTAAATTCTACCCGTATGCAACTCAATTTACCTGACATGCAAACTAATTCTCCTGACATGCAACTCAGTTCTCCTCACATGCAAATCAATTCTCCTCACATGCAACTCAATTCTCCTCGCATGCAACTTAATTCTCCTCACATGCAAATCAATTCTACCCATATGCAACTCAATTTACCTGACATGCAACTTAATTTGTCTGACATGCAACTTAATTTTCCTGACATGCAAACCTAATCTCCTTTTCGGTCTCCTCCTTTTTCCCCTTCGGGGGCTAGGGGCATTTCCCCCTTCGAAGGCTAGGGGCTTCTATTCATCGCCGTTGGTCGAAGACCAGACGGCGGCGGCGCCCGGATTGAAGATTGGCGATCAACAAAACCTAATCTCCTTTTCGGTCTTCTCCTTTTCTCCCCTTTAGGGGGATAGGGGGCTTTCCTTCGGGGGCTAGGGGGCTAGAAAGCAATTCGTGTAATTCGTATCAATCCGTGTAATTCAAATTTTTTTCCTCCCCCAGCAACCTTTTCCCTCTTTTATGTGTCTTAGTAGGTAACAAAACGTAAAAATCATCTTGACAGCTTTTATAGCTATTAAATATTATTTTTACGCCAGTTAAAAAATATTGGTGTTCCCAATAACGAAACTTTGAATTGGAAAAATGCGGGTTTTTCACGACACAAAGTAAGTTTGAGAGAACACACCTGGGTAAGGTGTGTTCCTTTGCTTTCAATTGTGTCAAGGCACCGCATGCCTCCAATTCGGTTGTAAGTATAAGGACACACCTTTTCTATATTCAATCATTTTTTAACCAGAGTGTGTATGCTCCTTTCTTTCAACAGTCAGCCTTCGGCTGAATTTCAACACAATCTTACCATTGTTCGTAATTTTTTAGCTACGCTTAATGCCGAATCATTAGAAGAAGACCTTTGGCAAAAGCTGTTCAGTTTTGTCAATAAATATGACGATGTGCTTACGGTTACCGAGCGCAACAATGTGTTCTTCACCTATGGGCGGCTGTGCAATGCACTGAATGCTATGATAATGGTGGTGGGAGAGATGGAGTGAGGATTTGTGATTTATGATTTTGCCCGCAGATGTCGCAGATAGCGCAGAAGATGCGAAGGTTCATATTGTTAACTCTTCGAAGGCTTTGCCTTCGTAAGTACTATGTTCAGCAGGAGCTTTGCTCCGTATTTCCAAACCGGAGATGCTGCGGGGAAAGAGAAACGGGATAAAATCCCTTTATAACATAAGGCTTACGAAGGCAAAGCCTTCGAAGAGTTCAGTTTAATGGTTTGATTGCTATATGGTTTAATTGTTGGCCAAACCATTTAACAATACAACCATTCAACCATTTAACCCCATGGTTCAGGTCGCTGAAGCACCCCGCCCGCTACCAGATCTTTATCCTGTCCTTTTCTGCCACAAACATTTTATCGCCTTCTTTTACATTAAAGGCTTTGTAGAATGGAGTGAAGTTCATTAGCGGCCCAATAACGCGGTACATGCCGGGTGAATGCGGATCGGTATTTACCTGCTGGCGCATGGCTTCGTCCTTTATCTTTTTTCTCCAGCATTGTGCAAAGGAGAGGAAGAAGCGCTGGTCGGGGGTGTAGCCCTGTACTTTTGTAGTGTCTTGCCCCTGTTTGGTTAGTTTGAAGGCGTCGTAAGCGATGGCGATGCCGCCAATGTCGGCCATGTTTTCGCCGAGGGTGAGCCTGCCGTTTACGTGCAGCGAATCTAAAACGGTAAACTTGTTATATAGTTCTACTACCTGCTGACCTTTGGCTTTAAATTTTTCTGCATCTTCTTTGCTCCACCAGTTGCTGAGGTTGCCGTACTTATCATATTGTGCGCCCTGGTCGTCGAAGCCGTGGGTGATCTCGTGGCCTATCACCATACCAATGCCGCCATAGTTCATGGCATCATCAGAACCGGGATCGAACATGGGGAACTGCAATATGCCTGCGGGAAAAACGATCTCGTTGACCGTAGCGTTATAATAGGCATTGTTGGTTGGCGGTGTCATGCCCCATTCGGTACGGTCAACAGGTTTGCCCAATTTATTTACCTGGTAATTGTATTCGTTTTGCGAGCAGGCCATTACATTATTGAAGTAGCTGGTACGGGTGATGTTTACGCTGCTGTAATCCCGCCACTTATCGGGGTAGGCTACTTTCTTTACAAAGGTGGTTGTTTTTTCGAGCGCCTTTTGCTTGGTGCTGTCGCTCATCCAATCCAGGTTTTTGATACGATTCTGAAAGGCCATAATAAGATTATCTACCAGCTCGTTTATCCTCTTCTTGGAATCTTCGGTAAAATATTTTTGTACATACAGTTGCCCTAATGCCTCGCCGAGTTTATAATCTATCATGCGGTACAATTGCTCCCAGCGTTCTTTCATTTGCTTTTGACCGGAGAGTGTTTGTCCCCTGTATTCGAACGCTGCTTTCATAAAACTGCTGCTGAGTATGTTGGCAGTATTGTCTATTAAGTGAAAGCGTAAATACGTTTTCCAGCTGGCCAGTGGTATTGTTTTCAACAACTCGTTCAGCTTTGCATAATAGCCGGGCTGGCTTATGTTAACGGAATCTGTTTTTACCAACAGGTTAGCCAACAATGTTTGCCAGCCAAGCACCGGCATTTTTTTATCAAGATCGGCAACGGCCATTTTGTTATAGTTGCTTTGCGGATCACGCAGCTCTACATTGGTACGGTGACTTGCAGCTAATTGTTTTTCTATATCGTACACCAACGCCTCATTCTTTTCTGCTGTGGCGGTATCATCGCCGGTAAGCATGAATAACGTGCGGATGTATTTTTGATAAGCGCTCACCACATTCAATGTTGATGCATCGGTTTTAAAATAATAATCCCTGTCTGGCAAGCCTAACCCATCCTGGTAATACACAGCGATGTTCTTGGTGCTGTTCTTTTCATCGGCGCCGATGAACTGGCCAATGAGCAGGTCGTTGCCGAGCGTAGTTTGCTTTGCTGCAAACTGAAGCAAGCTTTTAACAGAACTAAGTGTATCAATCTCCTTCAGCCAGGGCTTTATCGGATCGAAGTGTAATTTTTCTATAGTTGCGGTATCCATCCCTGAGGCATACATATCGCCAACTTTTTGCTGGATGCTGCCGGGTTCGGTCTTTTCTTTAGAGGCTTCTTCCAGTATGGTCCTTATATGCGATTTGGCAATGTAGTCCATTTCCAATCTTGCGCCTGCCCGTGATTCTGTTGGTAAGATGGTGGCAGTATCGTACCATTTACCATTGGCATACAAAAAGAAATCATCGCCGGGTTTTACTGAAGTATCGATATTATGTTCGGATAGTTCCCGGGGCTGTAGTTCTGTATCATCATCCTGGTTGCAGGAGGTTATAAACAGGGTAATAAAAGCAAGGGTAATTAGTAAAGGTAAACGCCTTTTCATCTTTATAAATTGAGTTGGATGTTCAATATAAAAAAACTTCCTGTTGGGGAAGTTTATTTTTGATGAATTGCAAATTAACGCTTTGTATGGTTAATGCTGTTTTATTGATGTTAGTTTCTTACATCCTGCCCTATATAATCAATATCATCATCTACATCGGGCTTTGAATTGAGGATTGCTTTTAGGATAAAAAAGCTCGCTAAAGCAGCGCCTAACCCCACGAATAAAATCGTAGAGAATTCATTTTCTTCAAAAACAGCTACTGCCAGAAAAACACCCAGTAGTTCTCCACCCAGCCAACCAAGTACAGTGTATAATTTCCAAGGACCAGGTTTAAGGCCTTTCTTAATAGCTAATGCACCTATGTTACGTGTTAAAAAAATCAAGACAATAATATCCAACATAAACTAGATAATTTTAAATCAAAGATACTGTTATTACTTTCCATACAACTGCAAGGCCAGCTTCACTGCTTCATAGGCATTAATGATCTTGCCGCTTTTGCATAATTTATCCATCGTTGTTTTTTTATCGGAACCCGGGAGGTTTACTTCTTCTTTTACCGGTGTTCCCGATCTCATGATAAGATCGATGATCTGCTGCGGGGTAAGCTTTGGGAAATAAGATTTCAATAAACCGGCAACGCCTGCGGCAACAGGGCTGGCCATACTGGTTCCGTCGTAAGGCTCGTAGCCATTATTAGTGGTGGTGGAATTGATATATACACCGGGCGCAAAAATATCTACTACCTTATTGCTGTAGTTAGAAAAAGATGCGATGAGCTGATCGGTGCTGTAATCGCCGCTTGCACCTATGGTAAGCATATTGGTGGCAACAGTGCCATCCAAAAAAATAGGGTTGGGGTAAAATACATTTTCATCAAGGTCCTCGCCATCATTACCGGCACCATGAACGATCAATACATTTTTTGATGCGGCATATTTTATGGCATCATCTATAAATTGCTTGTACGGCGAAACCGGTTTACCAAAACTCATATTGATGATCTGTGCACCGTTATCTACTGCATAACGAATGGACAACGCCACATCTTTATCATGTTCATCGCCGCCGGGCACTGCCCTTATAGCCATGATGCGTACATTGGCTACAATGCCATCTACACCAATATTATTATTACGCACTGCACCTATTATACCGCTTACATGTGTGCCATGGTTACCGCTTCCGGCTTTTAAATTGTTATTACCGTAAATGCTGTCGTTGATATTGGTGTAATCGTCCTTTGTCATTGCGCCGCGATAATCAATTGGCTCATCGTCTTTTCTTTTTTTATTATTGAGCAGCACATTGCGGTAGCCTTCAATATCATTTAAGATAGAAGTATTGGTAAGAGTAGAGTCGCCGCCGCGGTTAAAGATATCTTTCCAGATAGATACACCCCAACCCAAACTGTCGGTAGGCTTTGCATCCATTAAGGCAATATCATTTTTAGTAAACGCAGGTTTTGAAATTGAAGTTGTGATCAACCTGCTGGTGGCAGTAAGCGCCGTGAACATATTATCTATGTTGGGAAAATTCTTTTGGTATTCTTCGTATTGTTTGTTCAGCAATGCTTCGGATCTTTTCCATTGCTGAAAGAGAAATTTTCTGTTTGCAGGGATATCTTTTTCTTCTTTGCCCTCAAACTCAGCTTTCCAGCCGTGATACACCCGTGCTATTTCATGTGTATTGATGGCGAGATTCTCGCCATTGGATGCGCCGCAAAAATTCCAGCCGTGTACATCATCTTTATAACCGTTGTGATCATCATCGATACCATTGCCGGGTATCTCTTTCGGGTTGGTCCACAGTACAGCTTTAAGATCTTCATGCGCTGTATCAATACCACTGTCTATCACAGCAATGGTAACGGTGGTGCTTTTCCTGTTCTTCAATAATTCGTACGCTTCTTTAACACCGGTGCCCATGTAGCCATCCTGCTGCATGTTGAGTAAATGCCAGCCTTTCAGTTTTGCTTTTGCTGTAGTTTGTGTTTGTGCAAAAAGCGCCAGCGCAAAAAACTGCAGGATAACAACACCGTATATTTTTTTGATCATAGTTAAAATTAGGTCCCTTTTATTCAAATATCTTTTCTTCTCTTGTTAACTGTCCAAATTCGTTGATGCCTTCAATGACCACTCTTATCCTTTTACAATCATCGCTATTATAAAAAGGGATCTTTACTCTTCTTTTCTTTTCATCCATTAAGATAAAAGGGTTCCAGTATAAAGTGGTACGTGTATCCGAAACAACAGGATCGGTTATCTTTTCATAATCAGGAGAATAAAATTCTTTTACAGGAGAATAGCCGTACAGCGTAGCGGTATTCAATCCTTTTATTGCGGTTGTGTTTACGCTGTTGCCTTTTTTATTGTACACGGCTATTGCACCGCCTGAGCCACCACCGGCTGCGCCAAAAAAAGGAGGGTCGAATACTTTTATCATGGCCACATCTCCCATAGGAATGGCCTGCAGTGTTTGTATATCAATATCAGATTCATTCAGGAACAGGCTGGTATTGCTTCCCCGCCAGGTAACGCTTCCATCGCCTACAGTTGATATCTGCAGCCCTGCAACTTTTCCCTGCAGATAGGTCAATACACTTTGGGCAGAACCTGCAAAGGGATCATCGGCTAATGCAAACACATGTGCATCGCCGCCTTTAAATAAACCTGATGTAAGATCATCTTCCAGTTTATCTTTCGGCGATTTTTGCTTGCCCACTACTTTTACTATCTCCAGTGTTTTTGCTTTATCCTTTTCAAATTGTGTATGACGTAAGGCTGCCAGCAGGTTGCTTTTTTCCAGGATGGTGTTATCCGGCGGCGGAGTTGTATAAACGGACTGCAGCGACATTGCAGCTACAGCGGGTATCTTCACAAAATTATTATCGAAGGTAAAAGATGCTGCATCGGTAAGCCGTTTATCTTTATCATTATTGATCTGGTAATAGAGTTTTGTGGTATCAAAAAAATACATACCGTTGAGGCTGAAGAATCCGTTCTCATCAAAAGGGATAGTAAAGAAATTAGTGGTAGATGTTTTTGTTTTTAATGAGCCGGTGAGTTCCCTTCCTTTTAACTGGTTCTTTGATAACCCAAAAACCTTTCCTTTTACCGAGAGATAATTTTCAGGCTTATAGGTAAGTTGCGGCCATTTTGCAGTTAATACATTTTCCCATTTAAATCTTCTCCAGCCATTGGTCATCATTACCAGGTCGAGGTGCAGCCTTACTGAATCATCATCGCTGGAAAAATAATAGGCCGGGTTATAAATGTATCCTTTAAGATCGCTGCTCAGCAACAGGTCGGTAATTATATTGTCTTCGTTATTGCTTACGGGGTTAAGGTCTGCATCGGTAACAGCAATAGATAAATTGCTGCGCAGTGTACCGCCAACATCTATCTGCAAGGTATTGTGCCCACGCTTTGTCATGTTCTTTTCTACTGCGTGAAGATCGGTAACGAAGGAATAAGTGTTATCGCCATTTACAAAAACCACACGTTCTGCAACCGGTACCTGTGCAGCATTGAAAACAGTGATCTGCATTACGCCGGGAGGCATGCTGTCTGTATTGATTGGGGCAGTAACCTGTGTTTTCGTTTTCATATTTATCCTGGCACTGTACACCAATTGCTGGTGCACCTGCGCTACTACCGAATAAGCTGCATATTCTTCGGTTACATTTTCCGGTCTTGATAAAGTATAAAATATTCCTTTGCCTGTAGCATTTACGGTTAATACCACGCCTTCTTTTTTTGCAACCGGCAGAGCTGTGGTATGCTCTGTTCCTTTTTTATCTTTCCATACTGCTTTATATTTTTCGCCGGGTTGTGGTATCAGCGGAAAATATCCCATGCCATCATGCAGGCTGGTGAAAGTGATTATCTTTTTACCTGCATCATTCATTATAGTGCCGGATACATCAACAGGCTTTCCTGTTTGATCATTGGCCTTAAATGCTACGAAAGATTGCACATTCTCTACCAGGTCGCCACCTTCGGGAAACAGCGTAAGCGAATACGTATCTGCTGCAGGTTGTTTTTTTGCGGCAGTTTTTGGTACAATTGAAATAGCTTTTATGCTTAATAAAGAAGAATCGAAGTTGAGCATCCAGGCCGTATAGGCCCTTATATAAACCTGCGCAGGATAAACAGAATCTGTAAGATCAAATGCAGATGCTGCGCCGCCTTCCAGCGCTGGCATTGTTTTTTGCTGCAAGATATTGCCTTTATCATCCAGCAGGTCTGCATATACAGTAGTACTTAAGGCAGGCGAAAAAGTACTGTTGGTGATATAGGCTTTGAACCAGATCGTTTCCCCGGGAGTATAATACGTTTTATCTACCTGGAGATGAATTTTTTCCTGTGGATATTTGTTATCCAGTACATTCAGCAGCGAATCGATATGCTGGGCGCCTGCATTTGTATGGCATACCAGGAACAATAAAATAAGCAGTGATAATTTTGAACAGGTCAGTTTTAACATCGTAATAGTTTCAGGAATGTTTGAGATCAGCAAAATAAGGTATAAAACTACTAATAGATTGCTAAAAAGGATAAGGGGATTGTTTAACAGGGTAAAAAGAAAAGCAGCCTTTTGAAAAGCTGCTTTGTAATAAAGTATAGTTGATGATTTATGCTACCAGGTCAATATCAAAATTAACCAGCTGTACAAATTCACTTAATCTTGCATCAATATCTGCTTTGGTGATCTCTTTCATTCTTTCGGGGCCAAATTTTTCTACACAGAAGCTGGCCATGGCGCTGCCTACAATGATAGCTGTTTTCATGTTCTCGAAGCTGATGTCCTTTGTTTTTGCTAAATGACCAATGAAGCCACCGGCAAAGGTATCACCGGCGCCGGTTGGGTCAAATACTTCTTCCAGCGGAAGGGCGGGAGCAAAGAATACATGATTTTCATGGAACAGTAAAGCGCCATGTTCGCCTTTTTTTATGATCAGGAATTTTGGTCCCATGGTTAAGATAACACGGGCTGCTTTTACCAGCGAAACTTCGCCGCTCAATTGCCTTGCTTCGCCATCATTTACCAGCAGCACATCTACTTTCTTCAATACTTCTTTCAGATCGTCCATAGCAATTTCCATCCAGAAGTTCATCGTATCCATAACGATCAGTTTGGGACGGGTCTTCAACTGGTTGATCACACTTAACTGCAGCTTAGGCATCAGGTTGCCGAGCATTAAAAATTCTGCGCCCTGGTAACTGTCGGGAACGATAGGGTTAAAATCTGCAAGTACGTTCAGGTCGGTGATCAAGGTATCACGGGTATTCATATCCAAATGATATTTACCGCTCCAGAAAAATGATTTTTTATCCGGAACGATCTCTACACCATCTAACTGTACACCACGTTTTTTCAATTCATCCATTTCTTCCTGTGGAAAATCGTAACCTACGATAGATATCTGCTGGATAGGCTGTACAAAATTGCCCGCAGCATAGGCTACATAAGTGCCTGAGCCCCCAATGATTTTATCTACTTTTCCGAAAGGTGTTTCAATGGCATCAAAGGCCATCGTGCCAACAGTTATAACTGCCATGATCTTTTGCTGTTTACTTATTTTATGTGGAATAGTTTTTGAACGCTGCAAAAGTAATGGAATTACAGGGGCTTTTGAGTAAGTTGCAGCAAGATTTTAAACATTTGTAAACCACTATGTTAATAACGATACACCCGCAAGATCCGCAGCCACGGCTGATAAAACAGGTGGTGGAATGCCTGAAAGATGGGGGTGTAGTGGTATATCCTACCGATACGATCTATGGTTTGGGCTGCGATATCATGCAGCATAAAGCCATTGAGCGCATCTGTAAGATAAAGAATGTAGATCCGCAAAAGGCCCAGCTGTCCTTCCTTTGCAACGATCTGAGTCATTTAAGCGATTACACCAAAAGTATAGATACACCGCTTTACCGGGTGCTTAAAAGTTATCTTCCCGGCCCATACACGTTTATTTTACCGGCCAGTAAAGCAGTGCCTAAAATTTTGCAGAGCAAAAAAAATACGATAGGCTTACGTGTACCGGATAATAAAATTTGCTGCGCTATACTGGAAGCATTGGGCAACCCTGTTTTAAGCGCATCGCTGCCCGGCGAGATGGTGGAAGAATATACCGACCCCGAAGTGATGTACGAGAACTTTGGGCACCTGGTTGATTTTGTTATTAATGGCGGCATTGGGGGAATGGTACCTTCTACGATCATTGATTGTACTACGGATGAATGGGTGGTTACCAGGCAGGGGTTGGGAGAATTTTCTTTTTAATTCACCGCAAAGGCCCAAAGACGCGGAGGTGCGCAAGGATAAAATACTGCGTCTCCCTGTCTCTGCGGTTGAAATAAAAAAGCCCGGAGAATACTCCAGGCCTTTCTTCACATTTGAAAATATATCAAAAGTGAATAAATACTGGTAGATAGACCCGTGGCCCGAAACAAAGTTTAATACTGAAACAGATTTTTAAAAAAGAACCGGATCACCAAAGATGTTGAAGCTTTTGCGGTGATGATCACAAAGGCCGTGTGTTTCAATAGCCTTGCGATGATGCAAAGTGCCATAGCCTTTATTGGTATCCCATCCATAATACGGGTATTCTTCATGCAGTTTTTTCATGAACTCATCCCGGTAAGTTTTAGCTAATATACTTGCCGCAGCAATAGAAGCATATTTACCATCTCCCTTAACAATACATTCGTGCCGGATATTTTTATACGGCTTAAAACGGTTGCCATCTATCAATAACATTTCAGGAATGGCCATTAAATTATCAATAGCAATATGCATAGCCTTGTAGCTGGCCTGTAAAATATTGATCTGGTCTATCTCGTAATTATCTACCGATGCCACATAAAAACTGATACTTTCTTTTTCGATGACCGGCCGTAAAAGATCACGCTCTTTTTCAGTCATTTGTTTGCTGTCGTTCAGCAAGGGGTGATAAAAATCTTTCGGCAATATTACCGCAGCTGCAAACACAGGGCCTGCATAGCAACCACGACCGGCTTCATCAAGCCCGGCCTCTACTAATTTTTCGTGTAAAAAGGAAAGTAACATTTCGCCACAAATATCCTATGGAAAAATGAATAATTAATAATGAATAATTGATAATTATTAGCCGGGTTTAATTATTAATTATCCATTTTTCATTGTTAATTACTTATTAGCTTTGCGGCAATTTATAATGCGCCGCATAAAAAGCTGGATATTAGCCACTTTCATCCTCACTTTCCTGGTAATAATTGCAGGCGGTGTAGTACGCACTACACAAAGCGGAATGGGTTGCCCCGACTGGCCCAAATGTTTTGGCAGCTGGATACCGCCAACCAATGCATCGCAATTGCCACCTGACTTTGAAAAGTACCTGCAGAAACAGGATATCGATCACACCTTTAATGTTTACCATACCTGGATAGAATATTTCAACCGCCTGTTTGGCGCACTGCTGGGAGTGTTTGCTATAATTCAAACTACTCTTCTGTTTTTCAAAAGAAAGGAACATGGAAGATCCTATAAATTATCCCTGGCGTTTTTGGTGATGGTGATATTAACGGGCTTGTTTGGCGCTGTTGTAGTAAAGCTGAACCTGGCGCACATCAGTATATCCATTCACTTGTTCTTTGCCATTGCGCTGGCACAATTACAACTGGCATTATTGTTATCGGTAAAAGAAAAACTCTTTGTATTGCCGGTTACCGCAGCAGCAAGAAAGATCGTTCTGTTCTTTTTGATCGTGTTGTTCATGCAAAGTATTTTAGGCACGATGGTGAGGATGTATATAGATGATGTGTCGAAAACATTGCATTACGAACAACGGGAAACATGGTTGGCAGATACACCCTTTGCATTTTTGATACATCGTACTTTTTCGTGGATAGTATTGCTGGCAGCGTTATTTACAACAGGATATTGCAGAAGGATAACAGCAATAAAAAGAAAAGTGCTTCTGATATGCGGCATTATTGTATTAAGCATGATAACCGGTATAGTATTGGTTTATGCTGATATGCCTGCTGCTGCCCAGCCCATTCATTTATTACTGGCTTCTGTTGGTATTACGCTTACTGTTGGTGTGTTATTGCAAACAACCAGCCGTCAAAATAATGTTGCAGTATAGTTAAGCAGCAAACTGTTGCTGTACCCTGTCTCTTTTTATAGTACATTTAGTAAACAGCACCATTCAATGAAGCAGCTATTAAAGGACATCTTTTATTCTTTTCCTATACAGCTTTTTATTCTTCACTTTCGCAAGTACCAGGTACTGCTTATCTTTTGGTACCTGCTTACCAGTACGATCAACAGCGGCTTCATGAAAACCTTTGGTGCAGATGCATTGTTCTTTGCGCCTGAATATTTAGGTAATGTAAATGCCATAAGTGCAGTGATCGTTGGTGTAGCAATGGGCATCTTTATCATGAGCTGGAACATCACCACTTTTATATTGCACAGCAAACGCTGCAAATTTTTAGCTACTACTTCAAAACCATTCTTAAAATATTGCCTGAATAATTCTTTACTGCCATTGGCATTCATCGTATTTTATTTTGTGCGGCTCTATCCTTTCGACCGTGCAAAAGAATTAATGGGCGCAGGCGAGATAATTATTTTAATGTTGAGCATACTCGGCGGTTTTATTTTGCTGATCGCCTTTTCGTTTGCTTATTTTTTTGGTGCAGAGATGAGGATCATGAAAAGTATAATGCCGATAATGAACAACCCGTACGAGTATAAAAAAGTATTCGGCAAAAATGGTCATCAGTATACCGATAAGTTTGGTATGAAGGTGAGCTATTATTTCAGTACCGGTTTTCAATTGCGTAAGCCGCGGAATGTATCACATTACAGTCCTGATTTTATGGACCTTGTTTTTAAGCGTCATCATTTTGCCGCTATGATCAGCATTTCCCTGGCTTTTATTTCATTGATCACGGTGGGTTTTTTACTGGATCATAAAATATTCCAGGTGCCGGCGGCGGCAAGCATCTTTGTTTTTTTCGGTATAATGATAGCAGTGATAGGAGCGCTTACTTATTTTTTACAAAGCTGGAGTTTGCCTTTTATTATTGTATTGCTTTTCCTGTTCAATATTTTATACGAGAAGCAGATCATTGATCCCCGCAATAAAGCTTACGGGATTAATTATACCAATAAAGATGAACGGCCGGCATACAACAGGCAATCGCTGCAGGAGCTATGTACGCCCGATCATGTTGCTGCGGATAAAGCCAACATGATAGCCATACTGGATAACTGGAAGAAAAAGCAAACCGCAGATAAGCCGATCATGGTTTTCATAAATGTAAGCGGCGGCGGTTTGCGCAGCGCCACATTTGTAATGAATACGTTGCAGCAGCTGGACAGTATCACCAACGGAAAGCTAATGCAGCAAACGGTACTGATGAGTGGTGCCAGCGGAGGCATGCTGGCTGCAACTTATTACAGGGAACTGTACCGGCAGAAGCAAAGCACGCCATCACTCAACCTGCATGATCCTAAATATACCGACAATATTGCGCAGGACCTGCTGAACCCGGTATTCTCTTCTCTTGCTGCACGGGATATTTTTGCACCGGCGCAAAAATTTTCGATAGGCAATTATAAATATGTAAAAGACAGGGGCTATGGCTTTGAACAAAAACTGGCCGACAATACAGAAGGGCTGCTTGATAAGCAATTGAAAGATTATGTTGCAGATGAGCGGTCTGCTAAAATTCCGCTGATCTTTTTTAATTCGGTAGTATCACGGGATGGAAGAAAGATGATGATCAGCAGCCAGCCTATCAGCTTTATGATGAAGCCGTTATTAAATACAGGCGATACAACAGTAAGCCCTGATGCCATTGACTTTGCGGCATTGTTTGCGAAACAGGACCCAATGAATATCCGCCTGCTTACTGCATTGCGGATGAATGCCACCTTTCCGTATGTATTGCCTAATGTGTGGTTGCCTACCAACCCGATCATTGATGTGATGGATGCAGGCTTAAGAGATAATTTCGGACAGGAAACCACGTTACGTTTCATTGATAATTTTAAAGACTGGATACAAAAAAATACAGGTGGCGTGCTGATACTTCAAATGCGTGACCGGCTTAGGGATAACTGGCAACAGCCGGAAAATGACGGTACGATCACTGATATCATTATCAAACCGGGAACCATGCTGCAAAACAACTGGTTCAAGCTGCAGGATTATTCTGAAACAGATCAATACAGTTATTTCAATGACAAGTTTGATTCGACAGTGCACCGGGTAACATTCATGTATGTTCCGGAAAAAGAACAGAACGGCGCTGCATTAAATTTTCATCTTACTGCCAGCGAAAAAAGGGATATCCGCCAGTCATTCAGCAATACCTATAATAATGATGTGTTGAAAGGAGTGGTGGAGATGTTGAAGTGATCTTAGTTGGATTTATTTTCTTTCATCTCTTTAATTGCTTGGTCAAGTCGCTTCTGATTTTTGGAGGACTTTAAAAGATGAAGCGTTTCATACATCGAATTATATTCATCTAAAGATAATAATACAGCATTCTTATTTT
Source organism: Bacteroidota bacterium (assembly GCA_048497855.1). GTDB lineage: Bacteria > Bacteroidota > Bacteroidia > Chitinophagales > Chitinophagaceae > Ferruginibacter. The sequence goes on from JBEHZB010000004.1 coordinate 186,077, forward strand.
TGCGTGTTATTACGAATGGATTATTACTCTTAATGACTTTGTTGATAATGACTTTCGTTTTCTTTTTAAATTCTGAATATTTTATTGCCTGCACTTAAATTATTTTAAGACAAAAATAAACCTGATTTCTATTACGGCATTATCAACTTAAACGCCTTCTCAATAATTTCTATTTCAAAATACTCAGCAGTTTCGGCGGGGTCGCCGTCAATATGTAGTGGTGCCAGTTTAGGATTGTGTACCGTTAGTTTTTTGGTTTGAAAATAACCGATATCAGTGCGTTGAAATTTTTTGTCTTCGTAAGGTTTCACCTGTCCGCTGCGAACCTGTTTAAGTACGGTCCACAACATTTTTACTTTACTCATTTTATTTACGATCACAATGTCGAGCAATCCATCGTACAGGCTGGCCTGCGGGGCAATGGTAAAATTATTGCCGAACTGATTACTGTTGGCAATGCTGATGAAGAAGGCATCAACTGCCAAATCATTACCGTTGATACTGATAGTAAAAGGATAAGCACCTGCTTTAAAGAAATTTTTAGTGGATTGCTTTACATAAGTAGTAAGGCCGCGTTTTTTTTGACGGGCAAAATCATGCGCTACCTGTGCATCAAAACCGAGGCCGCAAAGCATACAGCTGAATTTGCTGTTGATATAAAAGGAATCGATTGCTTTTGTTTTGCCATTGAAGATAATGTCTAAGGCCTTATTGACATGTTTGGGTATTTTGGCTGCAAAGGCAAGACCATTGCCGGAACCCATAGGAATGATGCCGATATTCACTGCTGTTTTTTGCAGCACATTGGCTATTTGGTTAACCGTGCCGTCGCCGCCGCAAATAATTACATCGGTGATCTTTTCGTCGGCTATTTTTTGGTGCAGGTAAAAATAATTTCCTTCGGCATTGGTGTGCAGTACCTCGAAGGGAATTTGCTGTGCAGCAGTTCTGGATCGAATGATCTCCAGCACCTGGGCCTTGCCCCTGGTGCCGGAGATGGGATTAATAAAGTAAATGAACTTTCGGCTCATGAATTAACTTCTGCTCAATGTGCCGATATACTCTTTTTGAACGCTTTCCCTGCTTCTTGTATTGGCTGGTGTTTTTACCAGGTACAATTTTACGGAATTGCCTTTGGCCAATCTTCTTATAACAGATTTATCTGAAAGAATGAACTGGCCGCTAACCCCTGTTGTTTCTTTAGCAGTATAAACAAGGGCATCTGCATCATCGTTCACTTCAACGGTCCTTAGATAGCCGTGTCCTTTCATAGCCCTGCCGCTTACCTGTATGGAAAGCTTATTGAGGTTCCTGTAATCTTTTTTCTTGTAAGATATGCCCCCTTCGGTTTGATCTTTCTTGATCATGTACCTGCCCGATTTGGTGCCGTTAATGAAAACATCAACAGTAGTTGATTGTTGTGCAAAAACACTGCTGCCTATTGCCATAAGCAATACTACCAGTAGAGATCTGAGTTTCATAAAATAAAATTTTTGTGTTAAGAAAAGAGATTTGTGTGCAAAACAAAAATAACAAAAAATGGACCGAAGAGATAATTATGATTTTAAATCGCAGAAGCGTGGAGATGCAGGAAGTATTTTCACAAAGCTTCACAAAGGAATCACGAAGGAACACAGAGCGTCTCTGAGTATCTCAGTGAAACCCAAATCAGCGACTCAGAAAAAAACATAATCAACTAAAACAGCAGACCGGAAACTACCACCGTATCAAAGCGCTGGCCCACGTAAAGCCACTGCCAAATGCGGCCACGCAAACAAGATCGCCTTCTTTGATCTTCCCGGCTTCCCATGCTTCGCACAGGGCAATAGGTACGGAAGCGGCTGTAGTGTTGCCATATTTCTGAATGTTATTGAATACCTGGTCGTCGCGGAGTTGTAGCTTTTGTTGCACAAATTGGGCAATGCGCAGGTTGGCCTGGTGTGGAATAAGAATGGTAAGATCGGATGGCTGCAGGTTATTTTTTGCCAGGGCCTCCATGATCACTTCGGGAAATTTGATGGCCGCTTTTTTAAATACTGTAGGGCCATCCATGTTGGGATAGTTTTGTGCTTTATCGATCATGGCATGGCTCATGAATGTTTCGCCGATGGAGTGTTCGTCAAAATCCGCCAACGCATTGGGCGTCCAGTGGTTGGCATGTGTACCAGGGTTGAACATGGCTAAGATCTCTGCATCGCTTCCATCGCTGTGCAAATGCGTGCTTAAAATACCTTGTCCTTCTTTTTCTGTTGGCTGCAATACGGCGGCGCCTGCGCCATCTCCAAAAATGACGCTGATATTTCTGCCCCGTGTGCTGAAGTCTAATCCGAAAGAATGCTTTTCTGCACCTACTACCAATACATTCTTATACATGCCGCTTTTTATGAACTGATCGGCAACTGACAACGCATATACAAAGCCGCTGCATTGATTGCGTACATCTAAAGCGCCGATCTCTTTCATCTTCATGGCACGCTGCAATAATACCCCGCAGCCGGGAAAATAATAATCGGGACTAAGTGTGGCGAAGATGATAAAGTCAATATCCTGCGGTGTAATGCCTGCCCTTTCGATAGCGATAGCGGCGGCCTGTACACCCATGGTAGTGGTGGTTTCGCCAAAGCGATCAGCATAGCGGCGCTCTTTAATGCCGGTACGTTCCTGGATCCATTCGTCGCTGGTGTCCATGAATTTTGTCATGTCTTCATTAGTGAAGATATTGTTGGGCACATAAAAACCCAGCCCGGCAATTTTGCTGTTCGGCATGCGATCGTGTTTAGGAAAAGCAATTTACAAAAGAATTTTTCACCGCAGAGGCGCAGAGGAAATCCTGGCGAAACTCCGTGCCTCGGCGTCTCTGCGGTTAATTCACCCGCTTAAATAGCATTTCGAATTTAGCTGAAAGCTAAATAGATATTTCACAGAGTTACACAAAGGGTCACAAAAGAATCACAGAGCGTCTCGGTGCTCTTTGTGTTTGCTTCGTGTGTCTTTGTGAAAATACTTAGTTGATCTTCACCATATCTTTCAAACAAAAATCTTCATCCACCATAGGATGTACCCTTGTTTTGTAATGAAAATCTACACAGGTGCGGAGGGCTGCATTGTTTTGCACCAGCTTGGAAGTAAAATGTTCTACCAAAGGAAGTATAGAAAGTTTGCCATCTTTAAAACGCAATTCGGCAATATAGGTTTGTGATTTGATACTGATATTTAAAAACTGGTTGGTACCAACAGTTGACATGAATGCGGTGCCATTGATAGAATCGGTTGCCATAACATTGAAGCGACGCAACTCATTCATGTCGCCGGTAATGGAAATATTATACTCCGTGTCGTTCTTTTTGCTCAATACTAATGTTACCGGTTCTTCCCTGTCGGAGCCTCCTTTTTTGATGACGGTTGTCCAGCTGCCCAGGAAAATATCTTCCACGTACATCGTCGGTTGATCATCCAGCTTATAAGGGGAACTGTAGGGGCAGGAGCATAATGAAATACTCAGCCAAAGAAGAAGTGATATGCGAAACGCATTTTTCATTCCGGTGTAAAAGTAATATTCGGCAGTTATACCTGCAAGCGTAAAATTCCGCAACCTGCTGTGTATGAAGATACTTGCGGACGGAGGAATGCTGCCTGGGAGACGTGAGAGGGGAGATGTGAGATGTCAAACGTGAAAAGAGTTGCATCTTATGTCTCACATCTCACTTTTCACCTTTCTCACTTAAATCCCTTCCACACCCTGGTATCTTTATCAAATATCCAGTACATGCCATTGGCATAACTGAAGCACAGCATTGCATCGCAAACAATATCTGAAGGAAGATTGAGCACTTTTGTGATATAGCCGGTTGCTTTATCATACAGTTCTATCTTGCCATACGTATTCAGTACAGCAAATTCAGCTTTTGGAATTCCGGTATATATCGCTGTAGTATAATTGTACATTTCGGGTGTTTCGCTATCGTTCTCGTCATCCAGGTTATCATTGGCTTCCTCTTCGCTGGAAGAGCCCAGGTGGAGCCGTATCCTGTCTTTCTTTTCTTCTGCAGTTTTTGCATCGTAGGTTGCTATCCATTGACCGCTTAAGAAATACAGCTGATTGGTTTTACTGTCAAACGAACCTACGCTGTTCACATCAGGCTGGTTCATACCGTCAAATAAAGTAGTTGTGCTTATGGGTGTTCCTACTGCATTAAGTGTGTAGCTTGCCCAGCCTTCGGCATTGTATCCATTGGTGCAGAATTTTTTCAGTTGAGGGCTGTACCAGAAACCTCTTACATCAAATAAGGCGGTTTCGGTTCCTTTACTGATACGTTTGCCTTGTGCATTAAAAATAGCAAAGGCATGTTGTGCATTGCCCGACATAGGCGCATAATATCTTTTTGTTACCGGGTGCCACGCAATAGAGGATGCTCTTGCGCCTCTTCCTTCGGGCATCTGCAATTCTAAAACTTTTTTAAGCTCGACAGTTTTAGGTTGTGCTGTTGATACGGATGCTGTTAAAGAAAACAGCAAAACAGCAATAAGATATTTCATTGTAAGTGTGATTTGTGTTGCTAAATAACAAAAAAGCAGCAATGTTTTCTATAGGTGTTGCATGGTATTTTATGACCTGAAGCGGAAGAGCGCACCCAGCCAGCCGCCTACTTCCATCAGCCAGGCAATACCGAGATGTACAATGAGGCCGCCCCAGATACTGCCGGTATTGTAACTTACAATGCCAAGCAACATACCGCCAAAGAAACTGCTGATGGCTTCGCCCATGGGTTTGCCTAAATGTATGGAGCAATAAAAACAAGCTACCGGTATGATGCAATGTGTGCCGCAAACTTTTACTAAAGCGAGGATCAGAAAACCTCGGAAGAAAAATTCGATGCTTACAAAATCGAAACCATAACATAATTCGTAAACGACGTAGCGCCATTTTTGCCCGGCGAATGTGGTATCGTTTAAAAATTTTGCTTTGGGGTACATTTCTAAAAAATCTTTTTGTGTACTTGCCAATGCTATCAGCGGCAGCATTATAGCCAGCATAATAAGGTACGGGCGGATATTGCCTAATGCCCTGGTACCATAGAAGGGTTCTGTGCCTCGATCTTTTATCCACCACACGATGAATACCGGTATCATTACCACGAACACCCGTATCACCCAGTTGGAGCAACGTAAAATGTATTGCTGTTCATCGCCGCTCCAGTGTTTGTTGATGAAGGCTTCCTGGAAATCGAAATTGATACGGAAGGAAAAGAATGCGGGCGCTGCAAATAATATTATCCAGAACCATTTATTGGTGAAGTAGGTACAATCTTTTAAAAACAAGGGCTGTAAAAAAAATGCTGCGGCAAAAGGAATGAAATATAAAAGATAATAGCCGCTGAGATAACTCCATTTGGTACGCCCACCAGCTGCATACCGGGTTTCGAGCGAATGCCAGTAATTGAGATAGATCATTGCGCTTACCAATGCCAGGATGCAGAGAAAATATAGCCAGTTGAACTCTTTGTAATAAAACTCTTTTATGTATTTGAAGATATCTGACAATAGAAGTACATATTTATTTACAACGAAAATAAATTAAAGGCTCTTAACACCCAAAGCCCCCTATCCCCCTAAAGGGGGGAAAGGAGAAGACCGAAGCGGAGAAGCCCCCTGACCCCCAAGGGGGAAAGGAGGAAAGCCCCCTATTCCCCTAAAGGGGGGAAAGGAGGAAAGCCCCCTATCCCCCTAAAGGGGGGAAAGGAGAAGACCAAAGAGGAGATTATGTTTGCATGAGTTGATGGAGGGAATTCATAAGCGACAAATGGGTTTTCATGTCAGTAGAATTGATTTTCATAAGCGACAAATGAGTTTTCATGACAGACAAATCAATTTTCATGACAGACAAATGGGTTTTCATGTCAGTAAAATTGATTTTCATAAGCGACAAACGAGTTTTCATGTCAGACAAATCAATTTTCATGACAGGCAAATGAGTTTTCATGTCAGGCAAATCAATTTTCATGACAGGCAAATGAGTTTTCATGTCAGACAAATCAATTTTCATGACAGGCAAATTGGTTTTCATGTCAGTAGAATTGATTTTCATAAGCGACAAACGAGTTTTCATGTCAGACAAATCAATTTTCATGACAGGCAAATGGGTTTTCATGACAAACAGGCGAGGCTTCATGACAGATAAATCGATTTTTATGTCGTACATAGCACCATTCGTTCCTACGGAACGGGTACACAACCTGTATAATTCTTTCTACCAACGAAATGTTCCTACGGAACAGAGGGAAATTGTAATGAAGGAATGAAGGAATGAAGCAATGAAACAATTAAGCAATTTATCCATTTAACAACTTACCGCGCATTCAATGTTTTCCAAAGCAAATCCTTCAGGTCCTGCAGACCCTGGCCTGTTACTGAAGAAATAAAAACATGAGGGATCTTTTTAGGCAGTTCTTTTTTTATTGCGGCTTTTAATTCATCATCCAGCATATCGCTTTTACTGATGGCGATCACAAAATCTTTCTGGAGCATTTCGGGATTGTATTCTTCCAGTTCATTATGGAGTATCTCAAATTCTTTTTTATGATCCTTGCTATCGGCAGGTAATAAAAACAGCAGGATGGAGTTGCGTTCAATATGGCGCAGGAAACGATGTCCCAATCCTTTTCCTTCTGCGGCGCCTTCGATGATACCGGGCAGATCGGCAATGCAAAAACTTTTTCCATCGCGGTATTCTACCATGCCCAACTGTGGTACCAGTGTGGTAAATGCATAGTCAGCTATCTTGGGCCTTGCGGCAGTAATGCTGCTTAACAAAGTGGATTTACCGGCATTGGGAAAACCTACGAGCCCAACATCAGCCAAAACTTTCAGCTCCAGCACTTTCCATCCTTCTACGCCTTCTTCGCCTGGCTGTGCATAATCCGGCGCCTGGTTGGTAGCGGTTTTAAAATTGCTGTTGCCCAGTCCGCCACGCCCGCCCCGCATCCATATGATCTCCTGCCCATCTTCCAGTATCTCCACTTCTTTGGCGCCGGTTTCTTCATCCCTTGCTATGGTGCCCAGCGGCACTTCTATAATGATATCCTTTCCAAAGCGGCCGGTAGAATTGTTCTTGCTGCCATTTTCCCCATCTTCGGCCAATACATTTTTATAATAGCGAAGATGCAGTAAGGTCCATAACTGGGAGTTGCCCTTTAAAATAATATGGGCGCCCCTGCCGCCATCGCCACCATCGGGACCACCTTTGGCAGTTAATTTGTTACGCATGAAGTGTTTGCTGCCGGCACCACCGTGGCCGCTGCGGCAAAATACCCTGATCTGATCTACAAAATTTGATTTTTCCATTTGTGGGGCAAAGGTCTGTAAAATTTAACCATTAATTTTAATCAATATAAATTTAAACCATGAAACAACTAGTACTGATAGCGGGCATTGCAGTGATAAGCTGCTGCTCTTCAAAAAAAACAGCAAGTAATGTAACGAATGACAATACTGCACAAACGACAGGTATAGATAATAAAAACGAAAACGGCAAGATACCTCCCTGTATAAAAAAACTTATTGAATCGTTTAAAAAAGAAGAAAAGCAAAACCCTCCACGGAGTGTTTACAGCTATACTTACAATGGCAAAACCGTGTATTATGTGCCGCCAATATGCTGCGATTTTTTCAGCGACCTGTATGATGAGAACTGTAATATCATAGCTCATCCTGATGGCGGCTTTACCGGCAGGGGTGATGGAAAACTGCCCGATTTTCGTACGGCAAGAACCAATGAAAAGCTTATCTGGCACGATAAACGGGGCGATCAATAGCAGCGCAGTTAACGTTAAGGTAATATTGGCTTGACATACCGTTAATATGGATAAAAGAATTTTACATCATGAAAATGATGGGAACAATATTAATGGTGATTCTCGGGCTGATGTTTGACAGTAAAGTTGATAAAGGTGTAAGCGATAATATTGCTGAAAGGGAAACGGTGGAAACGATACAAAATGCAAAAGGCATTGTATGGAAAGCCGGTGACGATGATGTATATACTATCGAATGTGCTGAAAGACATGTAAAGCTCAATGTAATTAACCTGCCGGAAAAATTCAGGAAGGATGAAACAACAGTGATCTTCAGCGGTAATATAAAGCTCACTCACCCGCTGGAAGATAACTGGGGAGAGTATTTTGAAGTGACTGCGATCTCTAATTAATTATTTCGACCGGTTCCAGGTTTTATAAACAGCAGCCTGCGCCTCATTGGTTTGCTGTGGCTCCCTCAACGGCTCACATTCCCTCCAACCCTCCATCATATCTTTTGGTAATTGCTGATATAATGCTGTGCCTGCTGTTTTCCAGGCGATCATTTCATCGCTAACTTCTTTTATTTTTTTTGCCGGGTTGCCAACGATCAAACTTCTTCTTTCAAAAATTTCCTCTGCTTTTATCATGGACAATGCGCCAACGATACATTCATCGCCTAATACCACATTGTCCATTATCACGCTGTTCATACCGATCAAACAATTTTTGCCGATGGCAGCGCCATGTATGATAGCACCATGACCGATATGTGCACCTTCTTTCAATAACACCGTTACGCCGGGAAACATGTGAATGGTGCAATTCTCCTGTACATTGCAGCCGTCTTCAATGATGATCTGTCCCCAATCGCCACGGATAGCCGCACCGGGACCAACATATACATCAGCACCGATAATTACATTACCCGTAACTGCCGCCTGCGGATGAATGAAACTGCTTTCGTGAATGACGGGTTTATATCCTTTGAATTCGTAGATCATATCAACGTTTTATTGGTACGGAAACAAGTGCCTTTGAACAATGCTACTATATGATCGTGCTGGTTGGTGATGGTGATATGGTAAAGACCTGTTGATCTTCCGTTGTGCAGTTCTTTTGCTTCGGCAGTAAGTACATCGCCAACATGCACTGGCTTTGTGAAGTTGATAGAGGTATCCAGTGCAACAGAAAGGACATTCCTGTTGTTGCAGGCAAATGCAAAAGCGCTGTCGGATAAAGAGAATGCCACACCGCCGTGTACAATGCCAAAGCCGTTGATCATCTCGGTACGAACGGTCATTTTTATTTTGCTGTAGCCTTCTTTTACTTCCAGTACTTCAATGCCCAGCCATTGGCTGAAGAGATCATCTCTCATCATTTTGGCGACAACATCGTTGGCTAGTTTGTCTTTTTCGTTCATGGTGTTTTGTTTTGCCCCGGCCCTAAAGGGTGTTGCGGAGATTATGTTTTGTTTTGCCCCAGCCCTGAAGGGTGTTGCGGAGATTATGTTTTGTTTTGCCCCAGTCCTAAAGGGTGTTGCGGAGATTATGTTTTGTTTTGCCCCGGCCCTAAAGGGTGTTGCGAAGATTGTGTTTTGTTTTGCCCCGGCCCTAAAGGGTGTTGCGGAGATTATGTTTTGTTTTGCCCCGGCCCTAAAGGGTGTTGCGAAGATTATGTTTGGGATTGAGGGGCCTTACTCCCCTTTAAATACTGCCGCTCTCTTCTCCAAAAACGCCTGCACACCTTCATTGTAATCATAAGTGGCTGCGGCTTTGCGCTGCAGTTCATCTTCTTTCAATAACTGCTCTTCAAAAGAAGTATGCAGTGAGGCATTTAATGCTTCTTTGGTAAATGCTAATCCTTTTGTTGGCATGGCTGCTAATGTTAAGGCCATCTTCATGGATTCATCAGCGAATGTTTCGTCGCTGAATATTTTGAATACCATTCCCAATCTTTCTGCTTCAGTTGCTGCGACTTTTTCTCCCAGCATCATTAACGCACTTGCTTTTTGCCAGCCGATCAATCTCGGTAAAAAATAGGTGCCGCCGCTGTCTGGTATCAATCCTATTTTACTGAATGCCTGTATGAATGCGGATGATTGTGTAGCCACAACTACATCACAACATAACGCAATGTTTGCACCGGCGCCGGCAGCAACGCCATTAACAGCTGCCACAACGGGTTTGGACAATTTGCGTATCCTGCTTACGATGGGGTTGTAATGTTCTGATAAGATCTTATCTATTCCTATGGCATCATCGCCAACCAGCTCAGCAAGATCCTGTCCTGCAGAAAAAGCTTTGCCGTTGCCGGTGATGTACACACAACGTACTTCTTTAGATGCTGCACATTCATCCAGTTTTTCCTGCATCAGCAATGCCATTTGCCGGTTGAAGGAATTGAATTTTTCCGGTCGGTTAAGTGTGATAACAGCAACGCCGTTCTTTATTTCAAAAAGTATAGAAGACATAATTCGTTATTGATGTATTACAAATCTAAAATCTTAAATCCACAATCTGCAATAGCTAGTGGCATTTAAAATAATCAAACGGCTCCTTACAATCGTTGCATTGATACAATGCTTTACAGGCGGTAGAACCAAAGTGGCTGATCATTTTTACATTAACAGAATTGCATTGCGGGCAATGTACAGGTTCGTTGTTTTTTTTATTGGGCGGAGCTATGCCATAAGCGGCTAATTTTTGTTTTCCTTCTTCGCTCATCCAGTCTGTTGTCCATGCCGGTGAAAGTACCGTAGTAACTTTTATTTTTTTAAAGCCATGTTCCAAAAGCTTTAAGCGAATGTCCATGCTTATGGCATCCATTGCGGGGCAACCTGTATAAGTAGGTGTGATGATGACTTCCACTTCATCGTCATGCAGCTTTACATCCCGTACAATGCCCAGGTCCAGTATGGTTAACACCGGTACTTCAGGGTCATTTACTTCCTGCAAAATGGATAATATGGTTTGTTTACCAGTAACCAAGATAAATAAAGGTGATGCCGATAGCATCGAAAATACCGTGTGCAAAAAAGGAATACCAGATATTTCTTTTATACCGGAGCATGATCAATTGGTAGCCCAACCCTGCCAGGAATGCATTGATAACACCTGCTGTCCCTAACTGGATATGATACAGGCCAAAAATAACACCAGTGATAAGCACGCTTATTATTGCAGCATATTTTCCGCCGAACATTTTTTCTATACGGGTAAAAATAAAGCCATGAAAAGCGATCTCTTCATAAATGCCGCCAATGACCCAACCCATTACCAAAACAAAAATATACATCGGAATGTTGTGCCGGATTGCAGAAAAATCATTGAGTTCAGCAGCAGGCAAATGCACTATTTTTTTCAGTAAGGGAAAGAACAGATAATTCAAAAAGCAAAAGATACCAATGCCCGTAACAGTTCCGATCCATATGGCTTTCTTTTCGAAGCGCTTAAAACTGAAACCGATATCAGCGAAATTCTCTTTTGATCTTTTTAGATACAACCATATGAATAACAATACAGGAACAGCATAAGTAAAATTCGACGCTACTCCTAAATGCGGAAATACAAATACAACAGCTATTGCTAAAATAGAAAAGATGATCTCCTGGAATGAATTTGCTTTTGTCATTGTAGCGCTATAAAGCTTTACCACTCAGCGCCAGGATAAGTGCGCTGCAAATATTGTAGTTCTGTTAAAATATAACCCAGGTGTTCGGTGTGTATGCCTTGCTTGCCGCCGGTTTGCGCAAAAACTTTTTCCGGTACTATTAATGTAGCTTCTGTAAAAACTTCGGTTACTTTATTCAGCCAGTCATTTTTTAGTGATGACACGTCAACGCCGATACCAGTATTCGCTGTTTGCGTTTCATAATCTGCCGGTATAAATAACTCACCGGTGTAAGGATATAATTCTGTGATTGCTTTTTGCATCCTGTTATGGCTTTCTGCTGTACCATCGCCCAGGCGTATCACCCATTCGCTGCTCCAGGTTACGTGATACGTAACTTCTTTCAATGCTTTAGCTGCAATGGCAGCGACCTGCTCATCAGTGCTGTGCTGTAATTTTTCGTACAATAGATATTGGTATGTACTGAAAAAGAATTGCCGCAAAATAGTTTGTGCCCAATCGCCGTTTGGTAATTCCACCAATAAACAGTTTTTAAATTCCCGTTCTGTTCTTAAATAAGCCAGGCTGTCTTCTGTTGCATCGGCACCGATCAGCGTTGCAGCGTATTGATAAAAATTTCTTGCCTGCCCAATTAAATCCAGCGAAATATTTGTGATGGCGATATCCTGTTCCAGTATTGGCCCATGACCACACCATTCTGCATTGCGCTGTGCCAGTATTAAATTTGTATCTGCCAGTTGCAGCACATAGTTGATAAGTTGATCAGTTGATTGGTTGGTGGCCATCGTTATTGTTAGCTATTTATATTTTTCCTTGAATTGTATATATGATTTGTTATGCAGTTTTCTTCCTTATAAACTGATCATCTTAAAACCAGTTAACCAGTCTCTACATATGCCCTACCTCATCCGGCAGATCATAAAAAGTAGGATGACGATATACTTTATCATTGGCCGGTTCGTACAATGCTTCGGCATCATCAGGATTGCTGGCATGAATGTATTTTGATTCTACCACCCAGATGCTTACGCCTTCCTGCCGCCGGGTGTAAACATCTCTTGCATTTTCGATAGCCATTGCTGCATCGGCTGCATGAAGACTGCCGGCGTGTTTATGATCGAGACCCTGTTTGCTGCGGATGAAGACTTCCCAGAGGGGCCAGTTGCCCCCTCCGCCCCCTGAAGGGGGAACCTGGAAGCTTTTGGAATTGTTGCTTCCTCCACTTTCTTCGGGGATATCGCCGTAGTAAAATTTTCTTACAAAAAGGTTATACATGGTTATCAGTTTTGTACTTGAATAGTATAAGGTATAAATCTTGCTGAATCGGCTGCGGTTGTTTTTTGACCGTAATACTTGAATAGTTTTATAGTAGTCGTTCCGGTTTTTACGGGCGCCAACACCAGGGTTTTGCTGATGCTGCCACCGTTCATATCAGCGGCGTTATTGTCTGTTGTAACAATGCTTAATAATTTAACAATACCGAGGCTGTCTTTAATTTCAAAATCGGTAGAGTTCTCGTAAGCACAACCGCGACAGGTACTTTCGTAGATCACTAATGTATCGCTTAGCTTAACGGTGTTGACCGTGTCTCTATGCAGCGATATCTTATTGTCTTTTACCGATGTCTTTTCTTTATTGTTGTTAGAGCAACTGAAAAGGAAACTAACAACAGCAATAATTGGAAATAATTTTTTCATTAAGCAGCTTTTGTTTTTGAGCGTTTACTTTTTTTATCCGCATAAGCAACAGCAGCTTCCCGTACCCATGTGCCTTCTTCATGTGCTTTGCGCCTTGCTTCCAGCCGCTGTTTGTTGCAGGGGCCGTTACCTTTTACTACGTTCCAGAATTCATCCCAGTTTATTTCGCCGAAATCATAATGCTTACGCTGTTCATTCCATTTCAATGCAGGGTCGGGTAATGTCATGCCCAAAACTTTTACCTGCTCTACCGCCATATCTACAAATTGCTGGCGCAATTCATCATTTGTTTTTCTTTTGATCTTCCATTTCATGCTTTGGTCGCTGTTGGTAGATTCGGAGTCTTTCGGACCAAACATCATCAGGCTTGGCCACCACCAGCGGTTGATCGCATCCTGGCACATGGCTTTTTGTTCTGCTGTTCCTTTGCTTAATACCAGCAACGATTCGAAGCCCTGGCGCTGGTGAAAGCTTTCTTCTTTACATATCCTTACCATTGCCCTTGCGTAAGGACCGTATGATGTGCGGCACAACATTACCTGGTTAAGTATTGCAGCGCCATCTACCAGCCAGCCTATAGCACCCATATCGGCCCAGGTAAGCGTTGGATAATTAAAGATGGAAGAATATTTTGCTTTGCCGCTATGCAGGTCGGCGATCATCTCATCACGGGAAGTACCTAATGTTTCTGCGGCGGAATATAAATAGAGGCCATGCCCTGCTTCGTCCTGTACTTTAGCAATAAGGATAGCTTTACGTTTTAAAGAAGGCGCCCTCGAAATCCAGTTGCCTTCAGGCAGCATACCTACGATCTCGCTGTGTGCATGCTGGCTGATCTGCCGCACGTTGGTCTTACGATAAGCATCGGGCATCCAGTCCTTTGGCTCGATCTTTATTTCTTTATCAATTTTATCCTGGAAGGCTTTTTCAAGATCATGTAATGGCATAGTCCTGTTATTTAGGACATAAAATTACTAAAAAAACTAACAAGTGTTAGTTAAAAGGTGAGCGGGGAAACGTGAGACGATAAACGTGGAAAGTGAGAGGTGAGGCGTGAAAGATAAATAGCACCAGGTTTCACGTTTGACCTTTCACTTCTGACGTCTCACGTTTGACTCCCGGCCGGCTTGATGATCACCATCGTTCCCGGTTCATTGAATTCCCACAGCACCTGCCAGCCAAATTCCTTTGCCCGGTTCTTCATATTTAAAAGGCCGTTGCTGCTGGAGGTAATGATAGCACTGTTGAAGCCTATACCATCGTCTTTTACTTTTATTTCCCAGTGATCGGCGCCCTTTATTTGCACCAGGATATTTTTACAGCGGCTGTGTTTCAATGCATTGCTGATGGCTTCCTGTACGATGCGGAACAGGTGAAAGGCCTGTGAAGGGGGCAGTAATTTATCATCTTCAATATTCTCCATTACATCTATCACAATATCGGGATAGCTGGGTTGTATGCGTTGTATGAAAACCTTCAACCGGTCGCTGATAGCAGTTAAGGATAAGGCATCTTTTTTCAGGGCCCATATGGTATCGCCTAACTGTGCTACCATCGATTGGGAGTTGTTTCGAAGTTCCTGCAAAGGGGCGATGACCGTCGGTTGCAACTGTTGCTGCAAAGCCACCTGGTCGAGGTTGGAAACGATGGATGCAGCATAAGCGCCAAGGTTGTCATGCAGATCGGCAGCGATCCTTTTGCGTTCATTCTCTTCTGCTTCTTTTACTGCAATACGTGTCAATAATTTTTCTTCTTTTACCGCCTGCTGCATTTTTGATTTTTGCCTGCGGCGATAGGTCTTAAATAATATCCATGCAATGATAACGGCAAATAAAAGGAGCAGCAGGGAACCGTAAAAAAGATAATTCTTTTGCGTGATGTCGAGCTTTTGCTGAATGATGGTATTCTCTTTTTTCTGCACTTCATATTTTGTTTGCAGCTCTGCAATGGCCCGTGCCGAGTTGGCTGCATAAAAAGCATCTTTGGCGGCGATCATTTTTTCCAGCGTGGCAGCATATTGTTTGGTATCGCCTTTTAACTGGTAGCAAATTGACAGCGTGTTGTAATAGGATATTTTTAAAGGATCAATATCGGCTGTGTTGCCTGCTTTTTTTTCTGCGTCATCCAATGCAATGGCATCTGTTAAGATCTTAATGGCATTATCCACTTTACCGGCACGCATGTAAATACTGGCAAGCGACATCTGTTCATTGGAAAAAGAAAGATTGCCTTCTGTTTTTGCCCTGATGGCAATGCATTGCTGTATCGTTTGCTCTGCCTGTGCATAATCTTTTGCCTGTTTAAAAATATTTGCTTTTACCCGTAATGCATTGGCCAGGAAAAAAAGGTTTTCTATTTGTTCGCAGAGCGGAATAGCTTTATTGATATAATACTCCGCAGAATCTTTTTTTTCTACCCAGCGATAGGTTTCGGACAGGTTAATATATAATGGCGCTGCTACTGCGTAAAATCTTGGTGAGGCAGTGGTGAAATGCAGCGCTTTGAAATACCAGTCGAAGGCTTCTGGCACATGATCGAGATTGTAATTGATAACACCAATGGTATTCATGTTCTTTGCCAGTACTAAAGAGTCTTTATACTTTTCCGCATCGCTGATGATAGCATACAGCTCCGATAAAGCATCTTTATAATTGGAAGCATCGCCATAACAATCCACTTTTAATGCGGCGAGTTTAAAGTAAATACTTCTTGTTGCAGGGTCGGCAAGCGTATTGATCTTTAACTCGGGTTCTATCAATGCGATGGCGCTGTCGGTCTTATTCTTTCGCAGCCAGGCATTGATCATAGCAATGGAAGCCATGCTTTTGTTGAGCTGGCTCTTTGAATTGACCGACAATTGTTGTGCAAGCATTGCATAATGATACAGGCTGTCTTTATGCATGCTGGCATGCTCTTCGCAAAGCGCAAGTATGGCAGTAAGTTTTTCTTCGTCATTTTTTGCCTGCTGCACTTTACTGGAAAGCGCTGCTATAGCAGTTGTTTGTGCATTTGTAGTAATGCTGATAATAACACACAGGCAAAACGCATAAAGGAAACGCATGAGTGATAAGATTTAACGAAGCATATATTGACCGTTAAAAGTAAACAGGATTTTCAAAATATCTGTACTACAAATCAGGTATTTGAATACTGCAATTTATTATTATCAACACCAGGCAATAACAAAGCAGCCCCACTTTTGTGAGGCTGTTTGCATTGGTGGGTTTTATTATAAATATGTACTCATCATCTTGCATATACACCGTTAGGCGATACTACGCTTGCGGGGCCGCCGGTAATGCCAACAGGCGGAACAATGATATCGATCGCTTCTCCATTGATCCTCAGCGTAGCTTTTTTAGCGTGTATCTCTACACCTTGCTGGTGAAATGGCGGCATGGCCGAAGGCTCGCGGTTGATAAGATACGGCTCGCTGAAATCGCTCATTTCAACTTCAAACGTATGATCGCCGGTTACGCATTTTGCATAAGCGGATGTTGCATTGATCGTTATTTCAATAGTGGCATTCAGTACCGGGGCCTGTTCAAAAGGGGTGCCTGCAAAAATATTGGGACCAAAATAACCGCCCACTGTTTGATCGGTACTTACAAATCCCATTACTGCGGGAGCTGCATTGGTATCGGGTTGCCATAATACCATTCCGCTGGCGGCATTGCCCACCGGTGTATTTACCATGCGGCCCAGGTGCACAATTACATTAGGCATTTGAAGATCGGGACTGGTTACTGCCACAAGGTCTATACCGCCTTCCCAGCTCATCCATTTAGATACGTTGCTCATAAATAAAGTTTTATTGGTTTGATTTTTTGAAGTATAAATCTAGCCGTATAAAACTGTTGCAACCATACCCTGCGGCGGGTATTTTAGGAGAACCATTTTTTTTGATGGGCAAGGCTGATGACCTGCGCTTTGGAGCTTACGTGAAGTTTGTCGTAAATGTTGGCGATGTGCTTGCGTACGGTAAGCACGCTCAGGTTCAATGCTGCAGCGGTGCGTTTGGCATCCCAGCCATTAACCATGTATTGTAATATCTCATGCTCCCGTTCTGTAATGAATTTTGGCACAGCAGTTTGCGTGGCTACGGCACTGGTATCTACCGACCTGCTGAGCAGGTTCATTGTTTTGCGGGCAATGGCCGGGCTCATCGGCGCACCGCCGTATTCCATTACATTGATGATGGCATCCTGTAATACTGATGCCGGCTCATGCTTTAACAGGTAGCCTGAAGCGCCGGCTTTGATGGCTTCGAATATTTTTTCATCATCATCAAAAACAGTAAGCACAATGAAATGTATCTGCGGGTATAATGATTTGGCGATCTGTATCGTTTCGATGCCATCCATCTCGGGCATTTCGAGGTCCATAAAAATGATCTGCGGCAAATTATTATGCGGTATGCCTTTTAACTCTTCCAGGCACTGGTGTCCGTTGTTGGCTAAAAAAACCAACTGCAGGTGAGGGAACATTTTTATCTTTTGCATAAACGTGTTCCTGTTCACGTTATTATCTTCTGCTAAGGCTACTAAAAAGTTCATCGTGGTAAATTTCAAAAAAAACTATCCTGTAAAAAATAATCAATTTGTAGTAGATGATATAACAACATTGGTGCCTGTTGGTTCGTTCTGTTCCCATTCGATGTTCCATCCGGCATCTTTAGACCGGTTGCGCATATTCATCAGCCCGTTGCCTCTGCTCATTTTTATTTTTTGTGGTGCAATGCCGTCGCCTTCATCCGAAATGGTGATCCGCCATTGTTTGTCACTCTCTACATATACCATTACATGCTTCGAGTTGCTGTGTTTCAATGCATTGATGATCGCTTCCTGTGTTACCTGGAAAAGATGGAAGGCATGTGTAGGAGCCATTAATATATCGCTGTTGATGCGTTCTACCACATCTATATTAACATGGGGATAGCTGGGCTGTATGCGTTGAATGAAGATCTTTATCCTGTCGCTGATGGCAGTGAGAGAAAGATTGTCTTTCTTCAAAACCCAGATGGTATCATTCAATTGTGATACGATGGATTGCGAATTGGTTTTCAGTTCCTGCAACGGCACAGAATTTTGCAAGCTAAGCTGGTCAACATTGCTGGCAATAGCAGCTGCATAGGCACCGAGATTATCATGCAGATCTGCGGCTATTCTTTTACGCTCGTTCTCTTCGGCTTTGGTAACTGCTATGACCGACAGTATCTTTTCTTCTTCCTGCATCTGCAGTAATTTTATCTTTTGCCTTTTTTTATATTCCCTGAACAGCAGCCAGCTGATGAGCAATGCAAAGAACAATACCAGCAGTGAACCATAAAACAAATAATTCTTCCGGTTGATGTCGAGTTTTTGCTGTATGATCAATGTTTCTTTTTTCTGCAGATCATATCGGGCCTGCATTTCAGCCAATGCCTCAGCTGAGTTTTTTTGGAACACCGAATCTTTTAACGCAATGATATTTTCCAGCACTTCTGCGTATTTAGCTGTATTGCCCATGGCCTTATAGCTATCGGCAAGGCTGCCATACAGGAAAAATAACTTGGTATCGAGCTTATATTGTTTTGCAATAGCGATGCCTTCTTCACAAATAGCAACGCCTTTTTCGGGCTGGCCGTAATGGGCATAATAAAATCCCAGCTGCGACATATCGGATGCAATGTAGAACGGATCGCCGATCAGCTTGCGTATAGCCACCACTTCTTTCAAAATAGGCTCGGATAATTTTGCCTGCCCCGATTTTACGAACAGCTCCGATTGTATGGCCAGGCAATTGGATAATGCAAAAAGATTTTCGTAACGGCGGGCAAACCTGATGCCTTTGTTGATATAATAAAATGCCGAATCTGTTTGGCCGAGGCCATTGTAATTGGTGGCGAGGTTGGCAAAAAGTATAGCGTATTTGCCCAGCAGTACCGTATCGGTTGTAGTGTTCAATGCTTTCAGGTGCCAGGATAAGGCATCTTTCAACTGGTCCATCTCCAGGTAAGCCCAGCCGATCAATGTTTTCGCTTTTACCTGCAGCAGTACATCGTTATTTTTTTCTGCCAATGCAATAACCTGGTAAGCCATATCTATCGCTTCTTTGTATTGGTTCTTGCGTACATAACAACGCCCCTTTTGATTGAGCACATTAGCTTTCAGTGCAGGGTCATCCACTTTTGTGGTTAATATTTCCAGGCACCGGTCGGCAACTTTAAGCGATGAATCAATAAGCGCTTTGGTAGTAAGGGCGCCCGATATATAATACATAGCCTGTACCTCATCGTGAATATCATTGGTTTGTGCAGCAATGCTGTTGGCAATATCGGCGTAATATAAAAGTGTATCGGGATGCAGGGTATAGCCCAGGTCGCAGAGTGCAAAAACGGCTTTTATCTTTTCTTCTTTGGATACCGCATGCTGGATGTTCTTCTTTAAACTGTCGATAGCTTTTGTTTGGGCCATGCCATAACAAAAGCATAGCTGTAAAAGGAAGAATATGCCGGTGTGTTTAATTCGTTTCATGTAACAGGCCCAGGTTCATTGCTGTTTAAAAATATTCATTTTTAGTTTACCACTGGCACACTACTACAAATTATGTATTGCCCCGGCGTAAACGGATGAGCATTTTTGTAGCGTCGAAAAATCTCCAATCCGATTGAATTCCAAAACTAACCCCCGGCAGTATCAATCATAATTCCAAATGACAACAATGAAAAGAAATCTATTTCTTCTGTGTACTGTTTTTGTCTTGTCGCACCTCTGTACATCGGCACAACACATGAAGCAGGTAATAAAGCAAATGGGCAAACCCAACGGGGTGCAGCACCAGTTTGCCAGCATTACAGCTTCCTGTTCTGCAGATACGATACTGCTTACAACACAGGTGCAGATCGATAATTTCAGCGCCGATTATCCTACCTGCACTGTTCCAAAATATTTGCTGATAGACGGAGCGGGTGCAAGCCCTGCCATCACTAACCTTGATGGGCTGAGCAGCATTACCGGTGTTGAAAAAAAACTGATGGTGCAAAATACTTCGCTTACGAGCCTGTCGGGACTTTCGGGATTGACTGCCATAGGCGACAGCCTGCAGGTACAATACAATCCGCTGATGACAGAAATTGGTTTGTATAATCTTACACAACTGGGAACATTGTATTTGTTGAACCTGCCGCAACTGACAAGCATTGACGGATTGAGTGATCATATTACAAGGATAGATGGCGATGTTCGTATCGACAGTGTTGCATTGACCAATCTTAACGGGCTTTCACATATCGTAGAAATACAAAACGGGCTGAGCATTAATCATACGCCTGTACCGGATCTCAGCAGTCTTACTGATCTTACGCGATTGATAAACGGTTATGTTTATCTTGATGCTGATGAAGCGCTTACCCGGATAGATATACCGCACCTGGAACAAACCTGGGGCTTTCTTTTTTCCAATCTTCCCAACCTTACTTCAATTGCAGGGTTGACTGATCATCTTATCAATACCGATATTGGTACTTTCTGGTTTATGAATACCGGTCTAACCGATCTTACGGGTATGGAGAATGTAACCAATGCAGCCAACTTTTATCTTTGGGTCAATAGCAATCTAACGTCACTTCATGGCCTGGAGAACCTTCACAATAATATCGGCGGCGGCATTTCCATCTGGGGTAATTACAATCTTACCGATCTCACCGCTCTTGAAAATGTAACCTCCATAAGTGACGGTACGCTGGAGATCGGCGATGTGAGCGGCAACAGCCTGCATGGTATTCATAACATAACTACCATCGGCAAAGGTTTGTGGATACATAACAATCCAGACATTACCAATCTTAATGACCTGAACACTAACCTGCAGATATTGAACCACGACAATAACGACTCGTTGCGGATCAATGATAACTGGAACCTGGCAGTTTGTTCATCTACACCAATATGCAACTATTTAAATGTTGATGGAAGAGCTTTTATAGATGGCAATGCCACGGGCTGCGCCACTTATAATGAAGTAGCAGCAACCTGCACAGGAACTGTGTGTGCCAACCCCGATGAAAAAACATGGAACGGTAGCGAAGACAATGACTGGAACAATGGTAACAACTGGACACCTTCCGGCGTGCCGGGAATCTGTACCAAAGTAACCATACCTTATTCGGGTTCGCTAAACTGGACGCCAATGGCCAACAGTGATATTTATATCGGGGGATTGGTAATGGAAAGCGGTTCAGAACTGGATCTGAACTTTTATAATCTTACTACAACAAAAACCTTGTTGCTGGATAATGCCGGTATCTATTACGGTGGCAATATCGTGGCTAAAAGGGTGCACGGCCCCAAAGTACATGGTAATTATATTGAAGGAAGCTTTACCTGCGAAGATTATGGCGGGCAGGGAGAGTTTTTCTTCAACTCTTTTTATGGCAATACCGTGCTTAGCGACAGCATAGGCCGTAATGAAGGTACGAGCGCTATCATCAACAACTTTAATGGCGACCTTCTGTATGTTAACAACAGCGATTACGGGCAGAACTATTTAAGTAATGCTTCGCCGGGATTTGATTACATAATGGGCAACCTTACGGTGGTCAACAATTCCAACGCAGGTATTTCTGTTGGGTTGGGTGGCGATAACCCGATACATATTGATGGCGACCTCATCGTAAGATCGACTGGTAACGTGGATTTTAATACGATCACGTTTACCGGGTCCGGCCCGTCGCATATCATACAGGATGGCCCGCAACCCATCAGCATCAATAACCTGTACATGTGGAAATACGGCTCGCTGACACTGGAACAGGATGTACATGTAAATAACTATCTCGATCTCGGCGCTTTTTGCGGGGAGATCATTACCGACGAGAATAAAGTACTGGTGCTTAACAATGGCGCTACGGTTCAGCAGGGATACAGCAGTGGTTTTATAACAGGGCCACTTAAAAAGATCGGCAACCAGGCATTTACTTTTCCTGTTGGCAGTATAGAAAACAATACAGCATGGAAAGCGCCGATCTCTATCACCACGCCTTCATTGCCTGATGATGAATTCACCGCAAGATATTTCCATCACAGCCCCAACAATGATGGTTATGATACTTCGCATTATACACCGGGCTTTGGCGGTATCCAGTCACGTGGTTACTGGAAGCTGAACAGGGATAACGGTAACGCAAGGGTGAAAGTTACTCTTGCTTATGACAGTACTATCAGCGGCCCTTCGTACCTGTATCAATATATGCAGGTAGCAGGATGGAATGGAAGTCAATGGCGGTCATGGGGAAGCGGCGGCTTTGCCGGGCAGATATATGGCGGCACGCTGGTATCCGGTGATTCGCTGGATCAGTTTGGTCCTGTTGCATTTTCATTCAAACCGGTGCGCAAGCCTGTTATCACGATGAGCAACCTGGATACGATACATTGCCAGTATAATAGGTTCTATGTACCGTTCACGCTGGATACTGCAATGATCAGTGGCAATAATTTTATCCTGCAACTATCAGATACGTTTGGTAATTTTTCGGCCAACCCGCCATTTATTGGTTCTGTTACTTCTATCAATTCCGATTCTATTCTCAGTCTTTATCCAACGTACATCACTTATGGTAAGCAATATAAGATCAGGGTTGTAGGAAGCCTGCCGCCTGATACCAGTATCAATACCCGTACGATCGTATTCATGCGGCCGCCGCAACAAAGCTTTGATATTACAGGACCCAACCCGGCATGCGTTGGTGGCGGTGTTCAAAAATATTATCCCTCACTGCATGAAGACAGTACTAAATATACCTGGTCGCTTTCGGGTGGTGGCACCTTTACAACCAATGGAGATACAGCTTATGTAACCTGGAACAGTGCAGGCAATTACAATCTTACCCTGCAAAGTTCTAATGGTTGTGGTAACGGACCGCAAAAGATCATTACAGTAACAGTGCGCCCGCCGGCACCTACAGCAACACCAACGATCAATAATATAGGAAGATGGCTGTATGCTTCTTCGGCACCGGCCAATGCGGGCTATCAATGGTACCGCAATGGCGGTACAATTCCGGGAGCAACGAATACTTCTTATTATGCTTCTTTAGGCGGCAGCTATACTGCAAGGTTCGCTAATTCATGCGGTGAAGGCCCTGCATCCAACAGTATTTCTTTTGCAGCAGATGCAGTAGCACAAACCATCAACTTCCCGCCGATACCGGATAAGAACTATGGCGATGCGCCATTTGTTCCTGTTGCTACAGCAACATCAGGTTTACCAGTGGCATTTACCCTGGTTAGCGGACCGGCTACTATCAATACACAAACCAATACTATCACTATCATTGGTACGGGCGTTGTAACAATCACCGCCAATCAATCAGGCGATAATATCTATGATACTGCGGCGCCGGTTACACGAAGTTTTACTGTAAATAAGGCCGCGCAAACTATTACGTTCAACACCATTCCCGACCAGGACTTTACCAATCCGCCTGTAAGCCTTGGCGCCACCAGCTCTTCAGGATTGGCAGTTAGCTATTCCATCGTTTCGGGCCCTGCAACTATTTCGGGCAACCAGGTTACGCTTACAGGATTAGGTACAGTAACAGTAAGGGCCATGCAGGCAGGCGACAATAATTATTTGGCAGCTACACCGGTTGACAGGAGCTTTTGTGTAAACATTGCCAAACTTAATCCTATAGCAGGGTACAATAACTTATGCCCGGGTAATGCTACCTATACAGTTAACAATATACCGGGTGCAACGTATTTCTGGAGAATAGCTGGCGGAGCTACATTGCCTTCTACCACCAGCAGCGCCAGTATCAATTGGGTAACTCCCGGCGTATATACCTTACTGGTATCTGCCAGCGGAAGCTGCGGTGCAGCAAGCATGAATGATACGCTTGTGGTAAATGTGATCAACAGCATACAACCCGATTCGGTGCATGGTATGTTACCGGCAGATGGTGCCATTAACCAGCAATTGCCATTGAACCTTTCGTGGATACCGGCACAACCTAACCTTTTCTATACATTCGATCTTTATCTGTGGCCTGCCGATCAGTCGCAGCCATCAACACCGTATGCAGCTGGTTTAACTGCGGTGAATTATACCATACCGCTTAATGCAGGGTTGACCTACAATCAACCTTACAAATGGATGATAGCAGCACACAACGGATCCTGCACCATCATTCACACCGGGCCGGTACAGCAATTCACGCTGATACCATTGCCCGACCTTATTACAAGTAATGTACAGGCCCCAACAAGCGCTTTTTCAGGACAAACGATCACCATCAACTGGACAGTGAGCAATCCCGGCCCGGGAAGGACCACTACCAATCAAAGCTGGACAGATGCCGTGTTCCTTTCTTTTGACGATCATCCTGTATTCAGCATACCGCCTGCAACCAACCCTGCTGCCTGGAGCATACTCGACTTCCCGGTAAAACCTTTACTGGTTGGTACCAAACCTAATGTAAGCGCTTTGGATCCCGGCCAGCAGTATTCCAATTCGATCAATTTTACTTTGCCGGTAAATTATAATCTGCCCCTATACGCTTATGTTATTACCAACTACCCTGCCGGAAGTAATGCACCGGTGCAGGTAACAGTTGTAAATGATACGGCAAGGGCACCGCAGGCAATTGCAGTTACTTTATCACCTACGCCAGACCTGAGGGTGGATACGGTATTTACGCCATCCAGCACTTTCTCCGGAAGCACCATCAACATCACTTATAAAGTGAAGAACTATGGGGTGCTTACACCATCGGGCGCATCCTGGACCGACAAGGTATATATTTCTCAAAGCCCGATATTCAATATCAATAATGCCATACTGTTGAAATATCCAAAATTCAACGACACCTATTATGCCAATGCGGTTGATGCTGTTGTGAGTAATTCCACTCAATTACTGCAGGATAGTTCCTATACCAAAAATGTGCAGGTGGTAGTACCTAACTATATTTTTGGATCATACTTCATTTATGTGGTTACCAACTCCGGCAATACCGTTTATGAAGGCGCATTGAGTAATAATAATACCAATCAAAACCAACTGCAGGTATTCCTTACACCAACCCCGCATCTCACTGTAAGTTCATTAACAGTGCCTGTTACTTCGGCCAGTATCACACAGCCTATCGGTGTTAACTGGAACATCAGCAATGCAGGCTTCAATGATAATATTGAAAAGAATAAGGGGCATTATTTTGTATTCAATGGCAGTTGCTTTATTGATCCGCCACCTTGTATCCTGCCGCCTAACTGTAATAACTGTATCTGTCCGCCACCTCCTCCACCCACGCCGGGCCTTAGCTTCCGCGACAGTACCAGCTTTGGTTCGAGCTACTGGATAGATAAGGTATATCTGAGTACCAATGGCGCAGGACTGGATGTAAACAATGCCGTACTGGTTACACAGGTCAACCAGGGCACACAAAATTCAGGGTTGAATATTCCGGACAATTACACCAACCCGTCGGCTGCAGGATGTAAAAATCTTGGTACGGATGGAAGTATGTTCAACGCCAATACCGATAATGTGATCAGGCCCGGATCTAATCATCCTAAAACAGGCAACTTTATCATTCCTGATAATTTACCTGGCGGTGATTACTATGTGTATGTATTTACCAACTCTACCAAAACGGTGTATGAATATCCCGGTACACCGGAAATAAGAAGAAGCACTTTGCCGATCACTATACAACGTCCCGATGCAACCGTATCACAGGTAGCAGTACCTGCCAATACCAGTGGCGGACAACAGTTCACTATTGACTATACTATATTGAACAACGGGCCGGGAGCAGTATTCAATCATTTGCGCAATGATAAGATCTATGTAAGTACATCGCCGGTATTTGATGGCAGTGCACAATTGATCAGCACGCAAACCTTTACCGAGAACCTGCCGGTTGGTACAGGAGTATCGCATAGCCTTAGCTATACATTTGCACCATCAACATCGGGAGTAAGGTACTTCTATGTACATACCAATTACGACAGTGCTTTCCGTGAAACTAATCCGAACAATAATATCAGCGCAGCTGCAATGACCACAGTAAGTGCAGGAACACCTACCGACCTGTATGTTGCTGCTGTTCAGCTTGGCGATACTGTTTATACAACAAGGCCACGCCAGTTAAAATATAATGTAGTTAACAATGGCCCCGGTACTGCAAGCGGTACCTGGATAGACAGCATCTTTATCAGCTGCAACCCGGTATTCAACCAGGCAACAGCTTACTATGTTGACAGGAAATCGCACAATGGCACATTGGCAACAGGTGGCAGCTACGCAGATTCATTCAATATAATTCTGCCGTACGCTTATCTTATCAACAATTGTTTCCCGCAAACGGCATACAACACAGCTTACTTCTTTGTGAAGGCCAATGCCGACGGTGCAGTGTACGAAGGAAGCAACGGCAATAACAATATCGCTGCTACAGGAAGTCGCATACTGAACAATCCTTTTGTTGATCATATCGTAACCACGGTTAGCGGTGCAGATACAGCAACAGTGGGCCGCCCGTACACCGCAGGCTGGACCGTGAAGAATATCGGCTACGTTCCGGGAAGCAGTTACTATTACTATTATAATTCATGGGCGGATGCGATCTATTTTTCACCCGATTCTGTTTTCAACAGCAATGCGGTAAGGGCCGATTATTATCCCGAGACAACACCGGTAGATCATAACCAATCGTACAGCGAAAGCAAGAACTTAACTACGCCTAACCTGCCAACCGGTGATTACTATGTACTGGCAGCTACCAATATATTTGCCGGCATTGCCGGGGAGAACAATGCCAATAACTATAATGCGATAAGAGATGGGGCAGGGGCAGCTAAAAAGATCCATATAGTGCAGCCGGTATTGCCTGATCTTACCGATTCATTATTGGCGGTGCCGTCTTCTGTTGCAACCGGTCAGCCATTAACGTTAGTACATCGCGTTACTAATAAAGGCGCAGGAGTTACGTATCCTTCAAGCTGGAGCGATGATGTATGGCTGTCATCAGATTTCATTGCTGGCAACAGCGGCGATATACTGCTTTCTGCAAAGAACCATGCAGGCGCTTTGCAACCGGCGCAGTATTATAATGATACAGTAACTGCCAATATCAGTCTCAACCTGAACCCCGGTAACTATGTGTTGATCAGCAGAACAAATGTGCAGGGCAATGTATTTGAGACCGATGCTTCCAATAACCTTGCGTTCGGTTATATAACTGTGTACAAGCCTGCGCCGGTAGATCTTATTGTTGAACATATCACCACACCTGATACCGTGTACCTTGGTTATACAGTAGATACAGCTAAATGGGTGGTAAAGAATATTTCTCCCAATACTGCATCAGGTGTAAGTTCCGATGGTATCTATTTATCAAAAGGCACTGTGCTGGATTCCGCAGCAGTATTGCTGGGTATAAAAGCCAAGACCATTAATATGGCTCCGCTTACTGGCGATACCATACGCTTTGCGCCACTGGTAAATAATGTAACAGAGGGCAGTTACAACGTTATTGTAAAAACAGACCTGCTTAATAATATCGTTGAAACAGATAAGAACAACAATACAGCAGTTGCCGCAACGCCGATCTATATAGGTGTGAAAGAACTGCCCATGAATGTATTGGTATCGAATACACTGCAAAGCATCAGCAGGTTCTACAAGCTGGTGATCCCTGATTCGCTGAACGGGGCTACCATACTGGTTACGCTTAAATCGAACGATTCATTAAGCATGAAGAACCAACTGTTCATCGGTAAAGGATATATACCTTCTGCAGCCAATTTCGATTATACCTACAGCACACCGAATTATGGCAACCAGGATATCGTGATGGCTTCGGTTACTTCGGGCACCTACTATATTACCATACGCTGCGTTTCGCTGAACCCTGTAGTACAGGATATCACCTTGAAAGCAGTGAAGCTGCCGTTTGCAATATTGAATGTGCAATCCTCATCAGGAGGTAATATCGGCAATGTAACCGTAAAGATCAGCGGTTCGCTGTTTGCTCCTAACATGACAGCAAGGATCAGTAAACCGGGTACTGTTATAACAGCTTCTACAGTGTACTTCATCAACAGTACTTCGGTATATGCAACGTTCAATTTACAGGGACAACCTTTAGGCATATACGATGTGATACTTTCCAAAGCAGATACGGCGATAGCTACCTTGGCCAATGGCTTCTCTGTTGTGAATGCCAACAACGGCGGCGGCAATACAGGCGGTGGTGTTAATACGGGTTCGGGCAATGGCAATGAGCCGGGCTGCGACCCGGGTGCGGCAGGAGGGCTCAATTCGCTGCTGGTAACAGAACTGGTAGTACCGGATAAAGTGTTTGCCGGATGGCCTTTTGTGATTCAGGTGCATTACAGCAATCCGACCAACGTAGATATGCCTGCACCAACAAGGATATTATATAGTGAAAGAGATATAAGGATGGCGCTTACACCTTCGGGCGTAGATAACGGCACCACTGCATTGTACCTGGAACTTACCGAACCGGGTGGGCCTCCGGGCATCATCAGGGCCGGGGCAAGCGGTACCATCCTGGTATATGCAAAAGCGCCAATGTCGGTACCGGCACACACCCATGTACTATTCAATTTGAAATAAACTATAACGGCATTTTAAAAACAGTGAACTATGTATTCTTTAAATAATAAACCAGGCAGGTACGATAAACAAACACCGGTTAAGCTGTTATTGCTGCTTCTATTGATGGTATCGGCTTCCGTTGGTTTGTCGCAAAATATAAATACACCCAATAAGCCGGGACCGCTGGGTACGCAGGTAAATACCTACAACGGCAACCTGTACATACCCCGTATGGATGTGCTTATACCTGGCCGGGGATTTGATATCAGTGCCACATTTTATTACAACAGCTTTTTGTTCGGCACAAATAAAGGCTACGGTAATGGCTGGGATTTTATCTACGATATTTCGTATAGACCAGATACCGTCAACAATAAGATAATTGTATGGGGCGATGGCAGGGAAGATTATTATACTGCTTTATCTGGTGGCGCCTTTCAATCACCTGTAGGTTTTTTCAATACACTTTCTGAATATCAACCCGGTAAATATGTATTGACCGAATTGAACGGTACTAAATTTTATTTCGATAACAGTACTTATGGTAAGATCACTAAAATGACAGAACCCAATGGCAATGCGATCAATTTTAATTATACCGACAGCCTGCTTACTTCTTTGGTAAACAGCGCAGGGCAATCGCTTACGTTTACCTACAATGCCAATGGCAGGCTGGCTACAATGGTAGATGCCATTACATCACCCACCCGTACATGGACCTATACCTATGATGGCAATGGCAACCTGGTAACGGTAACAGATCCACTGAATGCTACAGATAAATATGCTTACCTGGTAAATGGCCCGATGAAAAGCCTGAGTGACAAGAACAGCAATACGGTAGATATTATTTACTATCCTGATTTTTCATTAAGTGAACTGATAGGCTGCAATAAAAGGCAGAGCTACTCTTACGATACGCTTGGCAAAGTAACCGTAGCTACCGATTATGTACCCACCGGCACCAACCAGGTAATCAAGTATGGATATAAGAAACAGGGAGAGCGGATATGGCTTACATCCCTTACCAGCAATTGCTGCGGCTACAATATGGTGTTTGAATTTGATGATGCCGGCAATAAAGTAAAAGAAACAGATGGTAACGGAAACGCTGTTGCTTATACTTATGATAATAAGGGCAATGTACTTACCATAAAAGATGCGCTGGGGCAAACGATGAGTTATACTTATTCCAGCGATTTCAATAATATTACCAGCGTTACAGATGCCAAGGGACAGGTTACTACCATGACCTATAACAGCAATGGCGATATCATCCAGGTAAATGATCCGGGCAATCGTGTATATACTGCTACATACAATGCCAATGGCGATATTGCTACCAGCACTGATCCCGAAGGGCATGTATTTACGTATAACTATGACAGTTATGGTAACCCTACTGATATAATTGGCCCCGATGGTTATCATGCTGTATTTGGCAGTGATGCGAGGGGAAACCTGGTAAGCTATAAAGATTCGAAGAACAACGCCAGCAGTTTTGAATACGACATACTCAGCCGGGTAAAAAGGCTCACCGATCCTTTGGGCAATACGATTAAACTGGTATATGATGCCGCAGGCAATATTACCACCATGACCAACCAGAACAATGAGGTTAGTCACCTGAAGTATGATGCATCGAACAGGATGGTAGAGTTTTCGAATGCTATGAACAATAAGACCACGATGGAGTATGATGCTATGGATAACCCGGTTGCGGTAAAGAATGCATTGAACAACCGTACAAGCTATACCTACGACAGCAGGAACAGGATAAATGCTGTAAAAGATGCGCTGGGCAATACCAGCACCTTTAGCTACGATGCAACAGATAACCTGGTTGCGGTAAGTCTTCCCAATGGACAGCAGATCAATTTTACGTATGATGTACTGGACAGGATAACAACTATGGCAGATGCCACCAGTACAATAGTAAGCGTGGAATATGATAAGAACAGTAACATCACTAAGGTTACCAATGGAACAGGAGCTGTTACTACAGCGGCTTACGACAACCTTGACAGGATAAACAAGATCACCGATCCGCTGGGTAATATGGTTGCTGTAGCCTACGATAAGAACAATAACGTTACTTCGGTAACCGACAGGAACGGTTTCGTTCGTTCGTTCACGTATGATGGAATGGACCGGGTAAAAACATATACGGATAATACCGGCGGCGTTGTTACCATTACCTATGATGCAGTGGGCAACCCGGTAAGCATGAAAGATCAGAACAATAATATTACCAACAATACTTTTGATGAATGGAACAGGATAAAACGAATCACTTATCCCGATGGTCGCTTTATAGAATATACTTACGACA
The DNA here is from genome assembly GCA_048497855.1 of Bacteroidota bacterium. GTDB lineage: Bacteria > Bacteroidota > Bacteroidia > Chitinophagales > Chitinophagaceae > Ferruginibacter. The sequence goes on from JBEHZB010000004.1 coordinate 217,132, forward strand.
GCAAAGAAAATGTAACAGCAAAAAAACTTACCGACGGTAGCACGATCACTTATGCTTATGATTCGCTGAACCGTGTTAAATCTAAAACACTTCCCGGCGGCCAGGTATTTACATACACCTATGATGCGCTGAACAGGGTAACCAGCGCTACCAACAACGCCGGTACGGTTTCTTTTACTTATGATGCATTAGACAGGCTGTTATCAGAAACATTTGATGGTCGCACTACTACCTATACGTATGATGTAGCCGGGCGCAGGCAAACCACTGTTTACCCTGATGGTACTACTATTTACCGCACATTCGATATGCGCAACCGTTTGACGAGCATTGCCAAAGGCAGCACCATACTGGCTACTTATGAATACAATAATGTAAACCAGGTGATCACCAAAACATTTGGCAATGGCATTACCACGCATTTGCAATATGATTTTGCCAACAGGCTCAGTAATTTTTCAACCGGTAGCGGAAGCATCCAGAACACAGCATATACCTACGATAAACAACAGAATAAGAACTCTGTCAGCAGGCTGGATAACCCATCGCTTTCAGAAGAATTTACCTACGATCATAAATACCGCATTACCGGTTACAAAAGAGGCGTGATCGGCGGTTCGCCAACAGTGCAAAACAGTTATACCTACGATGCTGCAGGCAACAGAACAGCGGCTACACTCAACGGAGCCAATGTTAACTATACCATCAATAATCTTAACCAGCTTACGGCTACCAGCGGCGCACAAAATGTAACGCTTACGTATGATAATAACGGCAACATTACTTACGACGGTAAATATTACAAACAATACGATGCAGAAAGCAGGTTACTGAAAGATTCAGTATCACCCGGCAATGTGATCACCTACCTGTATGATGCTTTTGGCAGAAGGGTACAAAAAACAGTCAACGGCATACCGGTGAAATACAGTTATTCCGGCATGGCGCAGATAGAAGAAAGAGATGGTGTAACCAACGATCTGTTGACAAGAACTGTGCTCAATGGCTTTATTTCTCCCGTTATCAATGAAAAGAACGGATCGGTATATTATTATCATCAAAACGAAATGAATTCGGTAGAAGCCATTACCAACAGTAACGGAACGCTTGCCGAACGATACCAGTACGATGTGTATGGAAAGCAAACCATTTACGATGCATCTGGAAACATTTTACCAAATTCATCTACTGGTAATCGCTATGGATTTACCGGGCAGGAATTTGACAGTGCAGGCAATGGCAACCGCTTCTTTTTCAGGAACTATAATACCGACCTGGGCATCTTTAATCAAAGAGATTTGATCGGCTACGCCGACGGAACTGCCATGTATCAATATGTGCATGATAACCCGGCTAATGGGATAGATATATTTGGTTTGCAGGATTGCCCGCCAACAGAACTGACGTTCATTAATAAAAGAGAGAAAGAAGTAGCGATGATCAATGCGATCACATCAACGATTGACCTGATACTGAACGATAAGACCAATGCATTTAAAAAGAACCTGAAGGAACTGGAATATTTTCAAAAGCACCTGGAAACACTGGAGAAAGTATTGGTGAACCAAAAGATGATGAAAGAAGCGAACAATGTAGCCGATACCTGGGTAAAAACAACAGAGAGCCTGGAAGGCCTGCAGGCAAGCAAGTTCAGCAAATTCTCAAAAGGCATGGGTAAAGTGGGCTTTGGGTTAAATGTTGCAGACGCTACCATTAAAACAATAAAATTAGGTTCAACGATCAATGATTATATGCATGGCAATGCCGATGGAGCCGACGTTACAATGGCTAGCGGTAACCTGGCGCAGAGTGCACTTGGCTTTACACCGTTGGGTGCTGCATATAACCTGGCCGACTTTGCGCAGGAAAAATTTCTCACCGGTCACTCGATGAATGAAAATGCTGCGATAGTAGGTGATGTATATGGCAGCACCGGTGTAGACCAGGACCAGGAAGAAAGAGAAGCTGATTTTCACCGGCAGAAAGGCGATTTTCAAAAATGGTGGAAGCTGCGTCGCAAACAGATGCTGGAAGATGCCCTTCGCAAAAGGGGGCCGAGGCCAAACTGCCCGCAGAACGGTCCTACAGGTGGTACACTTAAGCCACCGCCAGGCCCGCTTGGTCCTATCATTGCGGCAATTATGGAAATATTGCATTCGCTTGATCCTAACGAGATCATCGGCCCGGATGGCGAACCCAACAAACGCTGGGTAAGCGTTAAAGACAGGTTGCCTTATACCATACTGTATGAAAATTCAACAGCAGCATCTGCACCGGCAAAATTTGTACGGATCACAGCACCGGTACAACCTAAACAGGACGCGGCCACCTTCGAGCTGGGCACATTTGGCTTCAACAACCAGACCTTTATAATGCCTGCCAACACTGCTTCTTATTACCAGCGGCTCGATTGCAGGGATTCGCTTGGGTTATATGTAGATGTTACTGCCGGTTACGATCAGCTGCACAACGAAGCCTTCTGGGAATTTCAGTCCATCGATCCGGTAACCTTACTGCCACCCGCAGATCCGTTGAAAGGGTTCCTGCTGTTGCAGGATACCAGCAAGATCACCTATGGTCATGGCTTTGTGAACTTCAGCATAAAGCCGAGACAAACCGCTGTTACGTTGGATACAATCGGAGCAAGGGCTGATATCGTATTTGACAGCAACGATACCATACCAACCAATATTGCCAAAAATACTATCGACGCATTTGCGCCAACCAGCCACATGAATGCATTGCCGGCTACGAGCAGCAGCCCTGTTTCATTAAGCTGGGGCGGCGCAGATGATGTCAATGGTTGTGGTCTTAAATATTATACGCTGTACACTTCTACCGATGGCGTCAATTTTAATATCGTTCGCTCGGGCATTACCCGTACCGATACTACCATCACTGCTGCAGTGAACACCACTTATTATTTCTTTGTGCTGGCAACCGATACCGTTGGTAATACGGAGGTGCTGCGGCCCGGCGAGATACGCTCTACCTTTATAGGATCAGTATTGCCAATTAGCTGGCTGTATTTTAAAGGTGTTACCAAAGACAAGGATAATATCCTGGATTGGGCAACAGCCAGCGAGCAGAACAGTAAAGACTTTAAAGTAGAACGTTCATTGAATGGTTCTTCCTTTACACAGATAGGAACAGTGGCGGCAGCCGGTAACAGCAGCATCGCTACTAAGTATGAATACAAGGATCTGAACATTGATAAACTGAATGCGCCGGTGATGTTCTATAGATTGAAGCAGACCGATATCAACGGCAACTTTAAATACAGCAACATTGTTCGGCTGACGTACGATCAGAAAACAGTAATCAATTCAATTGTATATCCTAACCCTACAGAAGGTGTAGTTACGATAACCGTAGGCGACCGGGCGCTGATAGGTACCGAAGCAGGGTTATATGATGAGAACGGCAGGCTGCTGGAAATAATAAAGATCACAGCGAACAGCCAGTCTGTTGATATCAGCAAATATGTAAACGGTATTTACTTTGTACGGCTTAGCAATAAAGAAGTACTGAAGATCGTAAAATTATAATTCCAAAAAACCAGTAGAATTCATCTCTTATGCACTTGTCCCGCTCCATAGCGGGACATTTTTTTAAATAAAACGTTTACCCTAATTACCAATTACTAACTCCCAATTCCCAACTATTTCACATCAAAATCCACCACCACCTTCTCCGTTTTAGGATGGCTCTGGCAGGTTAAGATGAAACCCTGTTCTATCTCTTCATGTTCCAGCCCCCAGTTCACTTCCATGTCCACTTCACCTTCCAGCAATTTAGCTTTGCAGGTGCAGCATACGCCGCCTTTGCAGGCATAAGGCAGATCAGCTCCCTGTTTTAAAGCAGCATCTAAAATATTATCACTATCAAAGCCAAGATCAAAATCAAAACTTCTGCCATCCAGTTTAACGGTTATCTTACTCTTCGGGCCTGTATCACTTGCAGCTTGCATCTTAGTGCTTGCAGCTTGTTTCTGTCCCGGTGTAGTGAATAATTCAAAATGTATCTTCTTTGGTTCAATGCCCGATGCTTCTAAAAATTCCTTCACGCAAAAGATCATTTCTTCCGGCCCGCAGATAAAAAAGTCATTCATGTTTTTATAATCAATCAGCCTGCTTAGCTCGGCAAGTTTTGCAGCATTTATCCTGCCGAAGTTAACAGGAGCATCGGTGCGTTCCCTGCTCAATACATTAATGAAATTAAAGCGTTGCAGGTATTTGTTCTTCAATCCTTCCAGCTCTTCAAAGAATATGATGGAGCTGCGGCTGCGATTGCCATATACCAGCGTAAAGCTGCTGCCAGGCTCAGTTTGCAGCGTTGTCTTGATAATAGAAAGGACAGGAGTGATACCGCTGCCTGCTGCAAAAGCAAGATATTGCTTCTTATTTTCTGCCTGCAGTTTGGTATTGAATTTTCCGGTAGGCGGCAGTACTTCCAGTTCGTCGCCGGCTAATAAATTATCTGCAGCAAACGAAGAGAATTTACCGCCTTCTACTTTTTTTACGGCAACACGTAACTCATTTTCGAACGGGGCAGAACAGATGGAATAGGAGCGGCGCAATTCTTCGCCTTCCACTGTTTTTTTTATGGTAATGTTTTGTCCCTGTTCAAAAAGGAATTCGCTTTTCAGCGTATCAGGTACATCAAAAACAATCGATACACAATCCTCTGTTTCTCTCTTTACCTGTTTTACTTTTAACTTGTGAAAATGAACCGCCATAGTTATTTAATTATACCTTTTAATAAATGATCTACCATATCGTTTTCCAGCACCTGCATGCTGATATTCTTTTTGTGCCGCTGCCAGAATTCCAGCCCGCGTACGGCAGATAATATAGTAAGCACGGCTACATAAGGATTGATATTCTTTATCTCTTTTTTCTTTATGCCCTGCTCGATCAATGCTACCAGCCTTTTTTCATATGCCCTGCGCTGGTTTAAAAAATTACTGAGATAAGGTTCCTGTAAATATTTCCATTCGTGATTGGCAACAAATACTTCATCAAATTTTTCCAGCATCATGCGGATATGGAACCGGATAATGTTCTCCAGTTTGCTTACAAAACCCGTTGTTGTATTTTCTGTTTTATCAAGATGTGCAGTAAACTCGTTGGCAATGTTAAAGCAAATGGTTTGCAGCAATTCACTTTTGGACCCGATATGGTTATAAAGACTCGGAGCTTCCACGCCCACAGCATCTGCCAGCTCTCTCATCGAAGCGGCACTAAAGCCTTTTGCTTTAAAAAGTACTGCAGCCTTTTGGGCTATAGCATCTTTTTTGCTCCCATTCCTCGCTGCCTTTATTTTGGCCATTGCATCTTTTTTACAAAACTAACAGTTATTAGTTTTTAAAAAACAAAAAAATACAAATACAATATCCAAAAAACAAAATCCAATCTTCAGCTTTTCAACCCCAGCCCCAAAATCTAATAACCAATTACCAATAACTAATAACGAAACCACTAACGAATAACTAAATTTTGACACTAAAGCCAGTATTTAATTCTTAGTTTTGCAGATCGTAAATCTTATCATTATGCAATTGCAAGCTGTAGATACTGTTGATACTATTTCGCCGGAGGATTTCAAGAAGAACTATTACAATAAGATGAAACCTCTTGTTATTAAAAATCTTGCAAAGGAATGGCCGGCTTTTAAAAAGTGGACCTGGGATTATTTCATTGATACCGTTGGCGATAAAGAAGTAGGTGTATATAATAATGTGAAGAGCGATGCTTATACGCCGATCAATACAGCCGATGCTTACATGAAATTTGGCGATTACCTTAAAAAAGTAAAGGAAGGCCCGCTCGACCTGCGTATATTTCTCTTCAATATTTTTCAGCATGCCCCGCAGGTTACAAAAGACTTTACCTGGCCCGATCACCTGATGAAGGGTTTTGTAAAAAAATACCCGATGTTATTTGTAGGCGGCCAAGGCTCTGTAACCCATATGCACTTCGATATCGACATGAGCCATATCCTGCATACCCAGTTCATCGGTCGTAAAAGGGTGCTGCTTTTTCCTTACGAGGAGCAGTATAAACTGTACCGCAAACCCTGGGAAGTGCTCAGTTTGGCCAATTATGCCAATTATAAGGAAGATTTTGACTATGAGGCATTTCCGGCGGTAAAGCTGGCAAAAGGCTATGAAGTAGTGCTGGAGCACGGCGATACCCTGTTTATGCCTGCTGGCTACTGGCACCATATGGAATACATAGATGGTGGTTTTGCGATGAGCCTGAGGGCCCTGCAAAGCAGCCTGGGCGGCAAACTGACCGGACTCTGGAAGCTTTTTGGTATGCGCAATATTGATACACTGATGAAAAAGACCTCCCCAAAATGGTGGTACAACCGTAAACGCCGTAAGCTGCAACAGCATGCCGACAGGGAATTGAGGGCCGCAGGATTAAAAGTGTAAAATAAATTATGTGAATAACAAAAAATTATTATTTTTACAACCTGCTCGGTTAATTTATATCCACTAGAATCTTATTGAAAGTCCTCGGGGAAATGCTATATGCATTCGTATCGCTTTACATATACATCAAAATATTAGCTTATATAAGTTGTAAATTTTTTCTTGTGGTTTCAGAGGTAAGCAAGGCCGGAGATCTTTATCTCTGGCCATCTCTTTTATAGGAGGTACTGTATTCATCTTTAAAAAAGCATGCCCGTATCAGTAACATACCGTTATGTTTACCCTTTGTATTTTTTAGAAAAGTAAATGAAAGACAGGTCAGCAGTGTATTGGTAAATCATTATTCGCCGGCCCTGTTCAAGAAATCTACCATTGGTTTAATAGCCTGCATTATCTTAACCACGTCCTTTACAAAATTATTGCTTTGTATAGCGGCATCACTTACAGGAGCAGTTACAACAAAACTTTTCATCTTTAAATATTCAATGGCAGGATTATCGGCTTCGTATCCTTTAGGCGGCCTTGTCAGCATAGCCTCGCTTGAAACACCTTTTGGAAATGTTTTTTTGAACGTGGCATTACCGGTTATCTTTTTCCATTCATCATAACTGTAATCGATCTCCTGGCGTATGCCGGCCAGTATCTGCGGTTCGGGCATCCACAGGCCACCGGCCACAAAACTGTTGCCGGGTTCGATGTGCAGGTAATAGCCACCGAGGTTGCTCTTTTTACCTTCTTTATTGAAGTAAGCCGCCATATTATTCTTATAGGGGCGTTTGTCTTTACTGAAACGCACATCCCGGTTGATGCGAAACGTGCAATCCTTTGCTTTAAGATGGCCGATGGCTTTTTCAAATCCTGCAATGCCTTTGATCAGTGCATCAACCAAAACATAAAAATCTTCTTTGGCTGTTTCATATTGTTTACGATGCGCTTCAAACCAGGGACGGTTATTATTTTTTTTAAGGTCCTTTAAAAATTTTAAAGTAGAAGGCTGAAGCATATTGATCTTTTTTAGAAGAGCAAATTTACAGAAATAAAAAGAGGACCGGTGTAGGCGATCCTCTTCTTAAAATTTAGTTTGATAGGTTTGTGTTCCTTATTTTATTCTTCCCCAGTTTTCGCCGCTTTTAATGCGGTACAGGGTCATTTCACTTACTTTATATTTTGCCGCCATCTGCTTATAGGTCAATTTGCGTTTAGGGTTCTTGATCATGTCCTTAATCGCTTTTACCTGTACAGCATTAAGTTTCAGGCCTTCTGTTCTGTTTGCCTGTCGTTTTTTGTAGGCAATTTTTTCAGGGCTGAATTGTTGATGGGAACTAACTTCTTCCAGTGTGGCCCATTTCAGATTTTTGTAATGATTGTCTTTTTTCTTGTGGTTAATATGAATAACATACTTGTATTTAGGCGAAGGTTTTTTACAAAATAACCTTGCCACTTCACGATGAATATAAATGGTACCGTTACCATTTTCAATGTGAAGATTTAATGTTTTGTAACCGGAGGTTAAAGAACCATTCAACAATTTTCCGTCTTTTACAATATCTTCATCATAACTGGCTGCACGCCCATGAGTAGATACTGCATACTTTTTCCGAAGTTGTTTGTGACCAGAAAATTGAATTTGCTTCCAAGTTTCTCCGGCATTTTTTTTAATCATAGCACTATGATTTTAGGAGTTAAGGTTCAGGTCTGCAAGACCGTTTGAACGAATGTTATTTCTAATTTCCAAGGTTGAGTCATAAATATAAAAAAGGTTTTCCTAAATAGATAGCATTTTTATAAATTCTTCCTCAGAAATTACATGTACGGTATTCAGCTTCTTTGCTTTCTCCAGTTTGCTGCCTGCGTCTTCGCCTGCTACAAGATAGTTCAGTTTGCTGCTTACGCCGCTTAACAGTTTGCCGCCATTCTTTTCTACCAGGGCTTCGGCTTCACTTCGTTTCAGCCTGCTTAAAGTTCCGGTAAATAAAAAAGTTTGCCCACTAAGATTACCACCTGTTACTGCTTCTTTCTTCTCATTCTTTAGCTGTACCCCTAATGCCTCCAGTTGTTCAAGCAGCCGGATGTTTTCTTCGGTATGAAAATATTCATAAATACTTCCGGCAACTTTTACGCCTACGTCTTCCAGCAGCTGCAATTGCTCTAAGGAAAAATCTTTAAAATCCAACAGGTGATCCACAGCATTCGCTAATGTTTTAGCAGTGGTTTCGCCAACAAAGCGAATGCCCAAGGCATTGATAAGCCTGTGCAGGGGCTGGGTTTTAGACGATTCTATAGCTGCTTTTAAATTGGTGATCGAGCGTTCGCCAAAGCCATCCAGCTTGCTTATTTCATCCCAGGGCAGTGTATAGATACCAGGCACATCTTTCAGCAGCCCCTGTTTAAAAAACTTACGCACGTTAGCCTCGCCAAAGCCGCGGATATCCATTGCATCTTTACTTACAAAATGAACGATGCTTTCAACAATATGTGCAGGATGGGTAAGGTTAATACACCTCCACACCGCATCTTCTTCCAGTTTGTACAACCTGCCGCCACAGGCCGGGCACACCTTCGGGAACGTTATCGGGACTTCATTACCAGTCCTCAACTCAGGGAAAGATTTTACCACCTGCGGAATAACATCGCCGCTCCGCTCGATCAGGATCGAATCTCCCTTCATCAGGTTTTTTTCTTTTATATATTCCTCGTTGTGTATAGAGATACTGCTAACCGTTACACCGCCTACCTGCACCGGCTCTATCTTGGCAACCGGCGTTACAGCGCCTGTTCTGCCTACCTGGAACTCTACATCCAGCAGTTTACTTGTAGCCTGTCTTGCTTTGAATTTAAAGGCAATGGCCCAGCGGGGATGGTGAGATGTCATGCCCAGTTCATCCTGCAGCTGCAGGTTGTTTACTTTTATCACCATGCCGTCAATTTCATAATTCAGGTTGTCCCGCTTGCTTTCAAACTCTTCTACATATTGTACAACAGCATTGATACCTTCTACTATTTTCATTTCATTTTTCGGGCTCCTGAATCCCAGCGCCCACAACATTTCCAGCATACCCGAATGCGTTAACGGCTCTTCCTGTGTTTTCTTTTTTGCCGAAGAATCTCCATCAACGATATAACTTACATGATATAAAAAAGCCTCCAGGTTTCTTCGGCTAACCTCTGCCGTATCTTTTATCCGTAAAGAACCGGCAGCTGCATTGCGGGGATTAGCCAAAGGCGGAATACCATCTTCAGCCAGTTTATCATTATATGCTTTAAAATTGGCTTTGTTCATTAATACTTCGCCACGTATCTCTATTTGCTGAATGCCATAAGTGCTGAACTTTGCAGATAAAGGAACAGAGCGGATCTGTTTAATATTCGTAGTGATCTCGTCGCCAACAACACCATCGCCCCGTGTAGAAGCCCTGGATAAAAGATCGTTTTCATATACCAGCGAAATACTGGCGCCATCAAATTTAGGCTCTACACAATATTCTACCTTTTCCATTCCTGAAAGCTCCCTTACTTTTCTATCCCAGTCCAGCAGGTCTTCGGCGTTATACGAATTATCCAGCGAAAGCATCGGCACTATATGCTGCACTTTAGGAAAATCCTTTATCAACCCTTTACCCACCCGTTGCGTAGGAGAATCTATTGTAATGGCAGAAGGATCATCGTGCTCTATCTTTTCCAGTTTTTTATACAGCAGATCGTACTCCGTATCACTGATCAGCGGATCATTTTGTACATAGTAACGGTTTTCATGAAAACGCAATACATCCCGCAGGTCCTCTATCTTATGTGCCAGGCTTTCGGGAGTTGCTTTCTTAAACTTTTCGGTGAGCTCTTGTAATTCCTTTGTTTGTGTAGTGTTGTACATGCATCAAAGATAAAAATGCTTACGCATTTAATAGTTTTTGTGCCCGGCTAAATTTCTTTATTCAGCTTTACTTATGTTGTGTTTTCAATTCGTGTAATTCGTAAAATTAGTGTCATTCGCGGCAGCAAAATTCGCTTACTTTTGAAAAAACTAAATCATCCTCGTAAATGAGCACCTCCAAAACTTCCTTATTCTTTATTGTCAGTATCCTGCTGTTAAGCTCCTGTAAGTTTCGTCAAAAAGCAGATCTCATTATACATCATGCAAAAATTTATACTGTAGATGAAAAATTTTCTGTAGCAGAAGCAATGGTCATCAGCGAAGGAAAGATAGTAGCGATAGGCAGGAATGATGATATCCTTAAAGAATATGAAGCAGCAAGGGAAGAAGATGCAAAAGGCAACGCTGTTTTTCCTGGGTTTATTGATGCGCATTGTCATTTTACCGGTTATGCTACTGATATGTGGAAATGCGAATTGGTAGGTACCACGTCTTTTGATGAAGTAATAGAAAAGATAAAAGCATACAGTAAAACAGCGCCGATGGAATGGATATACGGAAGGGGGTGGGATCAGAATGATTGGGCAGTTAAGGAGTACCCGGATAAAACAAAGCTGGATGAATTGTTTCCCGACAGGCCGGTATTTTTAAAGCGTATAGACGGGCATGCAGCATTGGTAAATCAAAAAGCGCTGGATATAGCAGGCATAACTGCCGCTACAAAAGTAAGCGGGGGCAATATTGAATTAAAAGATGGTAAGCCTACAGGCGTGTTGATGGACAATGCCATGGACATTGTAGAAAACGTTGTGCCCTTAATAAGCGATTCGCTGGCTAAGCAATATTTCATCAAAGCGCAGCAGGAATGTTTTAGCTATGGCCTTACCGGTGTACATGATTGTGGTATCAGCGAGCATACTATTGATTTGGTAGATGCCGAACAAAAAGCAGGGAGATTAAAAATGAAAATATTTGCATTGCTTACAGACAGTATGCAGTATTATAAAAAATGGCTGGCGCAGGGCCCGTATAAAACAGCACGGTTGAATGTAGGCGGATTTAAATTATATGCAGATGGAGCACTTGGCAGCCGCGGCGCCTGCCTGTTAGAGCCTTACAGCGATAAAGAAGACTGGACTGGTTTTTTAATTAACGACATACAGCATTACAAGGATATAGCGCAGCAGATAGCCAATTCAAAAATGCAGTTGTGCACGCACGCCATAGGCGATAGCGGCAACAGGCTGATGCTTAAAATATATGCCGATGTTTTAAAAGGAAAGAATGACCGCCGCTGGCGGATAGAACATGCACAGGTGGTAAATGAAAATGATTTTCATTATTTCGGTGATAACAATATCATACCTTCTGTACAGCCCACGCATGGCACAAGCGATATGTATTGGGCGCAGGACAGGCTTGGCCCTGTACGCATAAAGGGTGCTTATGCGTATGAACAGCTGCTTCAGCAAAATGGCTGGATACCATTGGGTACCGACTTCCCGGTAGAATATATCAGCCCGTTCAAAACATTTTTTGCAGCCGTTGCAAGGCAGGATGCAAAAGGGTTTCCTGCGGGAGGCTTTCAAAAAGAAAATGCACTTACCCGTGAGCAGGCATTGCGTGGCATGACCATCTGGGCAGCCAAAGGAGCTTTTGAAGAAAAAGAAAAAGGCAGCCTGGAAGCCGGTAAAGCAGCAGACTTTATCATGCTGGATAAAGATATCATGACCTGCGATATCAATGATGTACTAAAGATCATGGTGCTGGAAACATATATCAATGGCGAAAAGGTTTTTGCAAATAATCAGCAACAGTAGTATCACCTGTTTACAAAACCGGTAATAATCCGGGATAGTTTACTGGTAAAATGAAATAAATTGCGTTTCCTCTTTATCTTTAAGAGATATTATTAAGCCTAAGTTTTAACTATTTCATTATCTCACAATTTAAACTAGTAAAACTATGGCAAGTATTGGAATCTTCACGGGCGGTATGCCCGGCACCAGCATCATGAGTGATCTTTTAACAGCAATTGCACAAAGCACGTACAATACAGTAGTGCTCTGGTCGGCACATGTTGACAGTGCAGGAAACATTGGATTGAACGGTGTGCCCATTGTTGCAAACGGCGTCTTCGACTCCAATCAGCAAAACTGGGCCAATGCAGTGACCGCTTTAAAAACCAACCCGGGAACTACGATCAACCGTATCGAACTTTCATTAGGCAGCGGCGCTCAAGACGATACTACCTTTGCCAATATAAAGGCGCTTATTCAAAAATACCCGGAAATGGAAACTAACCCCGTATACCTGAACCTGGTGGCATTACAGAAAGCACTTACCCTGGATGCAATAGATTATGATGATGAAAATGAGTATGACCTGAACTCCAGCCGGATATTGGCGGGCTGGTGTGTCAGCCTGGGCATGAAAGTTACGGTATGCCCTTATACCAATGCAGGATATTGGGGGTCATTAATAACAGCTATCAACAGCGAAAACGGGGAAAATGCAGTAGATGCTATTTACCTGCAATCGTACCAGGACCTGGATAATGATCCTGCACAGTGGAATGCTCAACTTGAAGCTGAAGGTGTGCCCATATTTGTATCGGCAGGATCGTGGGCAACGCATTATGAAACCGGTACAACAACCTGTACTACTTCCACCACAGCTACTGAAGTAGAGCAGCTGTTAAAAAACTGGCGCACCCGAACCTACCTGGCAGGCGGCTGGATGTATTGCGGTACTGATATGCTCAATTGCCCGGGAGGCGGCACCGCTGCTGATTATGCTACTGCTATTACTAATGGATTGGCGTAATGATATAGCCAGGCAACTGGAAAATATATCCCTATGGCGACTAACGCTTCAACCGGCCGGTTGAAGCGTTTTTTATTTTATAATGGTGATCCAATACAGAAAATATGAAATAAAACTGCTGATTCTATGCACATAATTTGCCGTTTCGGATAATGTGTGTATTTTACACATTAAATTGTTTGCTTTATGAAGAAATTGCTGCTTCTCCCTGTAGTATTGTGCTTCTTGCTATCTGCTAACGCACAGCGTTTATTAACCTGGGCCCCCGAATTTCCTGTTGATAACAGTAACCTTGTAATAACGGTAGATTGCAATAAAGGCAACCAGGGGCTGCTGAATTTTGAAGGAGGCAACTCTAATAATGTGTACGTGCATGTGGGTGTTATCACTAATTTAAGCACCGGCCCTACTGACTGGAAGTACACCAAATTTACCTGGGGCAGCACTGATGCGCAAGCTAAAGCAACGCCTTTGGGAGGCAATAAATATCAATATACGATTACGAATGTACGCAGTTTCTTTGGTGTGCCTGCCGGGGAAACCATAAAAAAAGTAACCTGCATTTTTCGTAATGGTAGCGGCACGCTTAAGCAGGTAAACAGTGATGTAAGCGATATGTACATACCAGTATATGCACAAGGAGAATTTGCGGTACGGTTGAATGTGCCGGTATCTGAACCAAGATATGTTCCCTGGGTAGAACCAATAACAGCGGCAGTAGGCGGGCAGGTGGCCATAACAGCCGTATCATCGGCCAGTGCTAATCTTTCACTTAAGTTAAATACGACTGTTGTAAATACTGCAACGGGTGCAACAACTATTTCTGCCAATCCAACTATTACCGCTGCCTGTTCACAACAGATCATAGCCTCTGCGGATAATGGCTCAGAGATCAAGCGTGATACGATCACCTTTTTTATTGCGCCCGCAACAACAACGGCAGCATTACCAGCCGGTGTGCAGGATGGTATAAATTATGTCGCCAATAATACAGAAGTTACATTGGTACTATACGCACCTAACAAAAATAATGTAGTGGTGATCGGTGATTTTTCCGGCTGGGCGCTGGATTGCAATTACCTGATGAAACGAACCCCCGATGGAAAGTATTACTGGATAACGCTTACCGGCCTTACACCCGGAACGTTATACAAGTTTCAATATATAGTAGATGGTACGATCAAAACCACAGATCCTTATACCGAACTGATACTGGATCCCAATAATGACGGAACTATCAGCTCAACAACATTCCCATCCATGCCTGCGTACCCTACAGGGCTTACAACCGGCATTGTAGGAACCTTCCAGACTGCAGCGCCAGCCTATACCTGGACGACCACCGGCTATACCAGGCCCGATAAAAAGAACCTCGTTATTTATGAATTATTAGTAAGGGATTTCCTGGCCAGCTCCAACTGGCAAACGCTTACAGATACCCTGAATTATTTAAAGAACCTTGGCGTGAATGCTATAGAAGTAATGCCCTTCAACGAATTTGAAGGCAACAGCAGCTGGGGCTACAACCCTGACTTTTTCTTTGCGCCTGATAAAGCATATGGTACAAAGAACAACCTGAAGAAATTCATTGACATGGCGCACAGCAAAGGTATGGCCGTGATCATGGACGCTGTGCTGAATCATGCTACAGGCCTTAGTCCGCTGGCGCAACTGTATTGGAACTCCACCAATAATACGCCTGCGGCAAACAGTCCTTATTTTAACGTTACCGCTACACATCCATTCAGCGTGTTCAACGATTTTAACCACGAATCGGAAGCCACCAAATATCATACGGCAAGGTTTATACGCCATTGGCTTACCGAGTACAAGCTGGATGGATTCCGCTGGGATCTTTCCAAAGGTTTTACACAAAAAGTTTGTAGTGATGTTGCCTGCTGGAATTCCTACGATGCATCCAGGGTAGCCATCTGGCAGCGGTATTATGATTCTTCGCAGGTAGTGTCGCCGGGCTCTTACGATATATTGGAGCACCTGGCCAATGATGATGAAGAAGCCGACCTTGCAGGTCGCGGTATGTTGTTATGGGGTAAAATGACAGACGAATATAACCAGAACACCATGGGCTATTCCAGCAATTCTTCTATTGAAAGGGCATTTTATAAGAACCGCACCGGCTGGACACAACCTCACCTTGTTACTTATGCCGAGAGCCATGATGAAGAAAGGATCATGTACAAGAACCTCACTTTTGGTAACAGTTCCAATCCTGCGCATGATGTAAAAACGCTGCCTGTTGCATTAAGCCGTACAGAAGCCATGATGCCATTCCTGCTGCTGGTGCCCGGTCCTAAAATGATCTGGGAGTTTGGCGAACTGGGTTATGATAAATCTATTTTTATGTGTGAAGATGGTACCGTGCCTTCGCCTTATGGCAGCGACCAGTGTAAGCTGAGCCCCAAACCGGCATTGTGGAGTTATTTTCAGCAAGCCGCACGTAAACGTATATACGATGTGGTTGCAGCATTGAATAAATTGCGTTCATTAAAACCCAATGCTTTCCTTGCCACAAGCATCAGCGGCAACCTGGGCAACGATCTTAAAAAGCAACTGATCATCAATCACCCCGATCTGGGTGTAGTGGCTATCGGCAATTTTGATGTAACCGCACAGGATCTTTCTGTTACCTTCCCCACAGCAGGTACGTGGTACAATTACTTTACCAGCGCATCCTTTGTTGCTACCGGATCGGCACAAACCATTAACCTGCAACCCGGCGAATACAGGGTGTACACCGATATCTCCTTCTGTTCGGCAGCATTGCCAACAGCAACGAGCCCGGTAACCTATTGCCAGTTTGCAACAGCAGTGCCATTAACCGCAACAGGAACAGGCTTGCTGTGGTACACATCCGCAACCGGGGGTACAGGCACAGCTACGGCACCAACACCATCTACCACAACAGCAGGCAGTACTACCTATTATGTAAGCCAAACCATAGGCTGCGAAAGCCAGCGCTTACCCATAGTAGTAAACGTAACAGCAGCATCGCCAATGCCGGGCATCACTACGCCGGTAACTTATTGCCAGGGATCAACGGCAACCCCGCTGACAGCAACGGGTACCAACCTGCTTTGGTACACAGCAGCTACTGGAGGTTCAGGCACCACAACAGCACCAACACCATCTACTGCAACAACAGGCAGCACAATATATTATGTAACACAAAACAGCAATGGTTGCGAAAGCCAGCGTGCTGCAATAACGGTGAATATCACTTCAACAACACCTGCGCCAACTGTAACCACACCGGTTAATTATTGTCAGAATGCAACGGCTACTGCACTTACAGCAACAGGTACTAATTTGCTTTGGTATGCCGCTGCTACCGGTGGATCGGGCACTGCAACAGCACCAACACCATCTACAACTACTATTGGAAGCACAACTTATTATGTAACACAAACCATTTGCGGTGAAAGCCCGAGAGCGGCTATTGTAGTAAATGTGGCAGCAGCATTGGGTGCACCAACCGTAACTACCCCGGTAACATATTGCAGGAATGCAACAGCAACAGCGTTAACAGCAACCGGTAGTAATTTATTGTGGTACACAACACCAGGCGGAGGGTCAGGCAGTGCAACAGCTCCTGTACCATCTACAACAACTGTAGGCAGCACTACCTATTATGTAAGCCAGTCCAATACCTGTGGTGAAAGCCCCAGGGCTGCAATAGTGGTTACTGTTACTATGCCGGCAGCACCAACAGGATTAACAGTAAATGCCGTTACCGCTACATCAGCAACTGTTAGCTGGACAGCACTACCGAATGTATATTATACTGTAGAGTACAAACAATCTTCTACAAGTGCATGGACAACAGCAGCTACTGGCATATCTGCCAATACAGTAACGCTTAACAACCTGCAATCTGGTACGCCATACGATTGGAGGGTAAGCGCCAATTGCCTGCCCGCTGCATCAACCAATTACAGCACAGGGTCGTTCACTACCGAAGTGAACGTGGTAGATATCACTAACATGAGAAATGGTTTTGGCATCAAACTGACGCCTAATCCTGTTACTAATAATGCAGTACTGGATTATATCATACCCGGCAGCGGACCGGTTTACCTGCTTGTTTTCGGCAGCGAAGGGCAGCAGTTGAAACGGGTGTATATGCCGTTGCGCAACCCCGGAAGATACAGCATGGATATCACGCAGTTGCTGGCACCGCTTCCTGCTGGTACTTATTTCATTAGATTGCAGCAAAATGGTGAAGGTATTTACCTCCAGTTTGTTAAAAGTTAATCCATTATGCCAAACGAATTGCTTATGACACCAGAATTAAAGAACAGCCAGAAGAAAAATGTAAAAACGCTTCAGACCATACAAACAGAAGTGCAAAGCAGCAACCGCATTGCACTTTCTGTTGACTGCGTGATATTTGGTTTTGATGAGAACAAACTAAAAGTGTTGCTGATACGAAGTGATCTGAAGAAGTACATCAGCAAATGGTCGCTGCTGGGCGACCTGGTTGGCCCCAATGAAGACCTCGACGCAGCGGCCTACCGCATTTTAAAGCAACGGACGGGTCTTAATGATGTGTACCTGGAACAGGTGCATACCTTTGGTGCAGTAAGCCGCCACCCGGCAGGGCGTGTGGTTACGGTAGCTTATTGCTCACTGATCAATGTGCAGCACCACAAACTGAAAATATTGGATAACGAACTGCACTGGCATGATGTAAAAAGTGTTACCGACCTGGCTTTTGATCACCAGCAGATATTTGATACCTGTTACCAGCGGTTGCAGAAAAGGATACAGGAACACCCATTGGGTTTCAACCTGTTACCAAAAAAATTCTCTTTGCGTGACCTGCAGAACCTGTACGAAGCCATATTGGATACGAAGATGGACAGGCGGAATTTCCGTAAAAAATTCTTCGCTATGGACTTTTTGATAGATATAGGGGAGATGGAGCAGGATGTTCCTCACCGGCCGGGTAAACTGTATAAATTCAACTACGAAAAATACGAGAAGAAGAAGAAAAAATGGGTAGGGATCGATTTTTAATGATCGGAGCAAAAGCAGCGCCCATAAGGAATAAAGTGTCCTGATTTAAGTAACTGTGCCTATGATAAAGTAAATCACCAAAAAGTATAAAAATAGCTTAACAAAAGTTTGTATTTAAGAAAAAACGCTTATTTTGTGTAAATTTTACACATTTACTTTGTGTAAAAAATACACATTGCCAAGATTGCGATTGTTATTTTAAAACTGAAATTGTTTGTTTTTATGAGAAAAATTCTTTCTAAAATCCCCCGGATTTTACTGTTATGGTTTCCGATGTTGCTGCTTTCAGTAGCTGCCTTCGCACAGAACGTAGTTACAGGAAGGGTTACAGATGCCAATGGGGCTCCGGCTTCGGGCGTAACGGTAACCATTAAGGGAACACGTACTGCTGTTCAAACGGGTGCTGACGGTACCTTCAGGATCAATGCACCGGCCAATGCCGTACTGGTATTTACTTCTGTTGGTTTTGCCACACAGGAGCAGGCAGTTAACGGCGGCGCCTCAGTAAACGTAAGCCTGGTACAGGTGAACCAGCAAATGAATGAAGTGGTGGTGGTAGGTTATGGTACTGCCCGCAAAAAAGATGTTACCGGGGCGGTAACCACGGTATCATCCAAAGATTTTCAGAAAGGTGTGATCACCACACCCGAGCAGCTGATATCCGGTAAAATACCGGGCGTTGCTGTTACTTCCAATGGCGGCCAGCCTGGTTCAGGAAGTGTTATCCGCATTCGCGGTGGTAACTCACTGAATGCAAGCAATGATCCGTTGATCGTGGTGGATGGTGTATTGCTCGATCCGGGCGGCATCAACGGAGCAGGTAATGCATTAAGCCTTATCAACAGTAATGATATCGAAACGTTTACGGTATTGAAAGATGCCTCTGCTACTGCCATTTACGGTAGCCGTGCTTCTGGTGGTGTGATCCTGATCACTACCAAAAAAGGCAAAGCAGGCGCATTGAAAATGAATTTCGCTACAGCGCTTTCTTTATCAAAGATCCCTAAAAAAGTAGATGTATATAGTGGCGACGAAATAAGGCAGATGGTGAACAATTTCCCTGCATCTGCCCCTTTCAGGCAGCAGGCCATTTCTCAACTGGGTACGGCCAACACCGACTGGCAGGATGAAGTGTACCAAACTGCTATATCTACAGATAATAACCTTAGTGTAAGCGGCGGTATCAAAAATCTTCCTTACCGTTTATCCTTCGGCTATTCGTACCTGAATGGTGTGATACGCACCGACCATTTACAAAAGACCGCATTGGGCTTATCAATAAGCCCGATGTTACTGGATAATCACCTTAAAGTTGATCTGAACATCAAGGGCATTGCAGAGAACACCCGCTTTGCCGACCAGGGTGTTATTGGCGGATCGGTACAGTTCGATCCTACGCAGCCTGTGCACAGCAGCAGCCCAAGGTATGGTGGCTATTATGAGTGGGTTGATAATACCGGGGCATTATTGCTGAACCGTCCTAATAACCCAGTAGGTTTATTGGAACAAACACATGATGATCAAAAGCCAACACGCAGCATCGGCAACCTGCAGCTGGATTATAAATTTCATTTCCTGCCTGCATTGCATGCTAACCTGAATGTGGGTTACGACCTGGCAAAAAGCACAGGTACCAAAACCATTTCCGACAGCGCCGCTTCCAACTACTCAAAAACAGCAGGTGTAGATGGAGGTTTGATATCGAAAGGCAAACAAACCAAGGATGCACATTTTCTTGATTTCTATTTCAACTATGTAAAAGACCTGAAAAAAATAAAGAGCCGTATAGACGCTACTGCAGGTTATTCTTATAACTACTATTCTTCTAAAGTATATAATTACCGCAGCCTGAACGCAAAGGGTGATACGATCCCCGGCACAAAAGCGCCGGATTATGCCTACAGCAAGGAAGATAATGCTACGATAGGTTATTTTGCCCGTGCTATTTATACTTACAATGATAAATATACTTTAACAGCTACGTTCCGCAGGGATGGTTCATCACGCTTTGCAGAAGCCAACCGCTGGAACAATTTCCCTTCAGTGGCCATTGCATGGAGATTGATCGATGAGCCTTTCATTAAACAATCAGGAATATTCTCCGACCTGAAACTGCGTGCAGGTTACGGTAAGACCGGCCAGCAGGAAGGGATTGCCAACTATACGTATTTCTATGGTTTCAACCAATCCAGCGCAAATGCGTCTTATGGATTTGGCAATAACTATTTACAATCGTATTCTCCAACAGCATTCAACCAAAACCTTAAATGGGAAACCACTACCGGATATAATGCCGCAGTTGATTTCGGCTTCCTGCACAACAGGATCACCGGTAGCCTTGATTTTTATTTAAAGAAAACCAACGACCTGCTGAACCGTGTACCTCAACCGGCCGGTACCAACTTCTCTGCATTTGTTCTGGCCAATGTTGGTTCATTAGAGAACAAGGGTGTGGAACTTAATATCAACACTGCAGTGGTAAGAAAGAAAGATTTTACACTGGATGTTAACCTGAATGCTTCTTATAATAAAAGCACCATCACCAATCTTACCATCATACCTGATGATCCTGATTATATAGGTGTGGTACATGATATACCTGATGGGGTTAACAATGCCATATTGATTGATGCCGTGGGATATTCTGCCAATACTTTATACCTGTATCACCAGATATACGATGCCAGCGGCAAACCGATCGAAGGCTTATATGAAGATGTGAACAGGGATGGTATCATCAATGAAAAAGACAGGTACAAAGGCAAGCCAACAACTCCTGATCTTTTCTTTGGTTTCAGCACCAATGCTACTTACAAGAACTGGAGCGCAGGATTTGTATTGCGTGCCAACTTCAACAATTACGTATATAATAACGTGGCCAGCAGCAAAGGCGTACGTGCCAATATTCTGGGCGCTTATGTAGTAGGCAATGCCACTACAAGCTTCAGCAATACAGGCTTTGTAAGCAATCAGGGCTTTAGTGATTATTATGTAGAGAATGGTTCTTTCTTAAAGATGGACAATTTTAATGTTGGGTACAATTTTGGAAAGATTTATAAAGGCAAAGCCAACCTCAGGTTGAGTGCTGTCGTTCAGAATGTATTCACCATTACCAATTATACAGGTCTTGACCCCGAAGTATTCAAAGGCATCGACAGGAATCTATATCCTCGTCCACGCACATTCACTATCGGTGCAAACCTTGATTTTTAATTTAAAAAATTCAGTATAATGAAACATAATTCTTTCAAAATAATTGTTGCCGCTGTTCTTGCAGTGGCCGTTATTTCGGGTTGTTCAAAAAAGCTTGATCTTCAACCCACCAATGCACTTACCAATGCCAACCTCTTCACTTCAGAAGCGGGGTATAAACAAGTGCTGGCTAAGGTATATTCTTCATTGGCGCTGATAGGCCCTAACGGTCCCAATGGTGCAGGCGACCTGCCTTCAGAAATTATTTCTGACGCCGGTAGTTCCGACTTTTTCAGGAACTTCTGGTACCTGCAATGTTTAAGTACAGATGAAGCAGGCTGGACCTATTCCAATAATACCGATCCTATCGACATTCACCAGATGGCCTGGTCATCAGGTAACTTTGCCGTAAAATGTGTGTATTACCGTTTATTCTATGCCATTACTTTATGTAACAACTTCATTGTTGAGTCATCTGATGATAACCTTGGCAAAAGGAATATAACCGGTACAGATGCAACCAAGGTAAAAGCATACCGCGAAGAAGCACGCTTTATAAGGGCCTACAGCTATTGGGCCCTGATGGATCTTTTTGGCAATCCTCCGTTCATAACAGAAACCACTCCTATAGGCTCTGCAGCCTTTCCTCCGCAGATCTCCCGCAAGGATCTTTTCGCTTATATCGAAACAGAGCTGAAAGCGCTGGAAACTTCTTTGCCCGATCCAAAGAGCAACGAATATGGTCGCGTAGATAAAGCCGCTGCCTGGGCATTGCTGGCACGTATGTATCTCAATGCAGGAGTATATACCGGCACGGCAAAATACACCGAAGCCATTACCTATTGCAATAAAGTAACCGGTGCAGCTTACAGTCTGCACGGCAATTATAAAGAGCTGATGCTTGCTGATAATGACAGGAATACCGATGAATTCATCTGGACACTGCGCTATGATGGTATTTATTCGCAGAATTATGGAGGTACCACCTTTCTTGTGCATGGGCCTTCCGGCTATACAGCCGATAGCTCCGGCCTCAGTGGCAGCTGGGGTTGTATCCGTTTCCCCGAGCAGTTTGTAGATATGTTCGATGCTCAGGATATCCGCGGCCAGTTCTGGACAGCCGGTCAAAACAAGGTAATGACCACTTTACTGGGTAACTCTGGCGATGGTTATTCTTCATCTAAATTCCGTAATAAGACAAGAGCAGGCGGAGCCGCCCCTCACCTGGATAACGATAAGAACTATTCAGATATCGATATGCCGATCTTCAGGCTGGCCGAGATCTATCTTATCTATGCCGAAGCTGTATTACGCGGGGGAGCAGGCGGAAGCAGCACCACAGCGCTGAACTACCTGAAAGCACTGGCCGTAAGGGCAAGGCCATCTGATGCCAACGCAGCAAACTATCCGGCACTTACACTGGATTATATCATTAAGGAAAGAGGACGTGAATTGTTCTGGGAAGGACATCGCCGTACAGACCTTATCCGTTTCGATCTTTTCACTACCAATACCTATTTGTGGGCGTGGAAAGGCGGTGTGTTCTCCGGCACGGGGGTTGATGCTAAATATAATCTTTACCCTATCCCTGATGTGGACCTGACAGCAAATCCTAACCTGCATCAAAACACAGGATATTAATTTTTTACAACAATTAAATTGTTTGATATGAAAAATACGATCAAGATCTTAAGCGGCCTTTTCCTGGCAGCCATCTTTTTTTCCTGTAAAAAAGAAGTTGCCGAGATACAATACCAGGGCGGTACAGCACCGGCATTGACGGCACCCGGCCTGGCTACTGTTGTACTTACCAAGGCCAATGAAAATAATGTATGGATAAATTTTACCTGGACAAATCCAAACTACCAGTTCTCTACCGGCACCAGCTCGCAGGATGTAACCTATACACTGCAGTTTGATACTACCGGTTCCAACTTTACCACCCCTACTATGCAGGAAATTGTGGTAGCAAAAGAACTTTCCAGGGCGGTAACTGTAAAAGAGATCAATACGGCGCTGGCCAAACTGGGTATGGCCGAAAATGTGCCGCATAATGTAGAGATACGGTTGAAATCGGCATTGGCCAACAACAGTGTGCCGTTATATTCCAATGTACTGAAAGTAGTGATCACCCCATATCTTGATGTGGCAGTTCCCCTTCCTTCCAGCGGCAACCTGTTCCTGGTTGGTGATGCTACCGCAGGCGGATGGAACAATCCTGTACCGGTACCTTCTCAGCAATTTACCAAAACCAGCACTACAACATATGAAATAACTGTAGCGCTGAACGGGGCAAAAGAATACCTGATGCTGCCGGTAAATGGCGACTGGAGCCATAAATATGCTGTAAAAGATAAAACACTTGGTGGCCTGAATGCAGGCGGGGATTTTGGTCTAGACCTGAACGATAATATCCCTGGCCCTGCAGTATCCGGAAATTACAAGATCGTAGCAGATTTCAAGATCGGCAGATTTACTGTAACCAAACTTTAAAAAACAAAACGCATTTGCAATGAAATGAGCCGTAACAAAAGTTGATCGTCAACTGAGATGTTATAAGGCGAATTCCATGTGACCCAAATCAATAAATATAAACACATGAAAAAATTTATAAAAAGCAGTTTAGCAGTAGCCATACTTGCCTTTGCCTTTTCGTCTTGCGACAAAACAGACGACCTGCCTTATTATGGCAACGGAACCAACCCGGTACTGTCAGCTTCTGTTTCAACTATAGCACCGGCCCCTGCCGATTCCAATAATGTGGCAGTAAAATTTACCTGGACAAATCCCATGCACGAGCAGGATACATCACTCTATAAATATGTGATCGAGATCGACTCTACCGGCAGGAACTTTGCCAAAGAAGTAACTAAAACAGTGGTTGGTGTACGCAGCGCTACCTTTACAGCTAAAGAGCTGAATACTATTTTATTGAACTTTGGCTTTGCCTTCAATACCGCTTACCAGGTAGATGTGCGCCTTACTTCTTCTTATGGTAATAACAACGAAAGACTTACTTCCAATACCATCAAGCTTAGCGTTACTCCCTACAAAGTGCCGCCAAAAGTTGCATTACCAGCGGGCAGCAAACTGTTTCTGGTAGGCGATGCATCGCAGGGCGGATGGAACAATCCTGTACCAACACCTACACAGGAATTTTCAAGGCTTGATGAAACAACATGGGCCGGTGTGTTCAATCTTATTGGTGGAAAGCAATACCTGGTATTACCGGTGAATGGCAGCTGGGATCATAAATATTCGGTGGCTAATTCTTCTGTGCCTGCCGAAAGCGGCGACTTTGCCTATGATAACCCAAGCAACTTTAACGGACCTGCTGCTTCAGGCTGGTACCTCATTGTATTGAATTTTCAATCGGGTAAATTCACGGTAACACCTGCCGCCGCAGTACCGGATAATTTATACATTGTTGGAGATGCAACCCCCGGGCAATGGAACAACCCGGTGCCAACACCATCACAACAATTCACCAGGCTCAATTCTTCCGAATTTGAATTAAGCTCGCTTGCATTAACGTCAGCCAAGTCCTATTTGTTCCTGCCGGTAAATGGCAGCTGGGACCACAAATACGGCGGTACCGAAAAGTTATCCGGCGCATTGCTGACAGACGGAGCTGTTCCCGGAAGCAATACACCATCTCCAGATGTGAGTGGAAATTATAAGATCAATGTAAATTTTGCCAGTGTAAAATATGCGCTGACAAAATTGTAAGATCATAACATTATTATACAGTTCAATAAGCCATCTTAACGATGGCTTTTGTTTTTAAATAAAAACAGGTGTTTTATCGTGTTAAAATGGGTGTTAATCCCCTTGTTTCAGCAGTAATAATTTAGCAGATTTACAAGTGTTTAATTAATACGGGATTTAAAAATCGCAAAGCCAGATGACCTTTATTATGATCTAACCCTAGACATGAATAATTAGTAAAATCTGCATCAAGGTAGCCTTCGGGCTACTTTTTTTCTACCATATCTTTCAAAGAGTAAAAAATCGTGTCAAAAATTTTACTGAAAATCAACACCTTATGAAAGCATGATAAAAAATACTTCCTCATTTCTTTGGAAGATAGAACGAAACCAGCCTACCTTTGCCGTCCGAAAAACAGTAATGGCTTTATGCCGCAGCTGTAAAGCGGAGAATCCTGCGGGATGGCGCAGGTTCTTATTCTAAAATCGCTGTTCAGCAGATAGCTGACAGTTCAAAAAATTAAAATGAGCAAATTACATTTCACAACAAAGCATGCGAACGAGGCTACCGTAAAGCACAACTGGTACGTTGTCGATGGTACTAATCAAACCGTTGGTCGCATGTGTGCCAGGATCGCGGCTATTCTTCGCGGCAAGAATAAAGCCTATTACACTCCACACGTAGATTGCGGAGATTTCATCATTGTTACTAACTGCGAAAAGGTAAAACTTACCGGCAACAAAATGGAAGACAAAGTGTACGACACTTTCAGTGGTTATCCAGGTGGCCGTAAAGAAGAACCCGCTAAAAACCTGCTGGCCCGCAGGCCCGAAGTACTGATCGAAAGAGCAGTAAAAGGTATGTTGCCTAAGAACCGTTTAGGCCGCCAGATGTACAAAAAGTTATTTGTGTATCAAGGTGCAGAACATCCACACGGAGCACAACAACCAAAAGAACTTAAATTCTAAATTAACACAGCCGCAAGCCAATAGCTGCAAGCTGCAAGTATAAAACCTTGTTCCTTGAAGCTTGAAACTTGAAGCTCAAACAACAATAAATGGAAAAGCAAAAAAATGCAGTCGGCCGCAGAAAAGAAGCAGTAACACGTGTTTTCCTTTCTAAAGGCGACGGAAAAATTACCGTTAACGGTAAAGATTATAAAACCTATTTCCCGTTGGTTTACCTTCAAAACCAGGTAGAAGCGCCGTTGAAAACGGTTGAATCTGCTGACAAATTTGATATCGTGGTAAACGCAACAGGCGGTGGTGTAAAAGGCCAGGCCGAAGCAGCAAAACTGGGTATTGCCCGTGCGTTGCTTGAAGTTAGCGCCGATTACCGCCCTGCTTTAAAAGCTGCGGGTTTATTAAAGCGTGACCCACGTTCTGTAGAGCGTAAAAAACCAGGTCGCAAAAAAGCAAGAAGAAGCTTCCAGTTCTCGAAACGTTAATCGTTATTGGTTAATCGTTTTTCGGTTAGCCCAACAACATTTAACTACTAACTAATAACAAATAACTAAATACAAAATGGAAAATACTTCCTTACAACAGCAACTTTTAGAAGCAGGTGTTCACTTCGGTCACTTAAAGAAAAAGTGGAACCCTAAAATGTTGCCTTACATCTTTGCAGAAAAGAAAGGTATCCATATCATCGACCTTAACAAAACTGTTGAAGGTTTACAGGAATCTGCAGCTGCCCTTAAAGCAATTGCACGCAGCGGTAAAAAGATCATGTTCGTTGCTACAAAAAAACAGGCAAAAGAGATCGTTAGCGAATGCGCTAAACGTGTAAATATGCCTTTCGTTACAGAACGCTGGTTGGGTGGTATGTTAACCAACTTCAACACCGTTCGTAAAAGCGTAAAGAAAATGCAGAGCATCGAAAAAATGCTGGCAGACGGAAGCGCTGAAAGCTTAACTAAAAAAGAACGTTTAACACTTACCCGTGATAAAGATAAAATGGAAAAAGTGTTGGGTGGTATCGCACAGATCAGCCGTGTACCGGCAGCGTTGTTCATGGTGGATATAGGCCACGAGCACATCGCTTTGGCTGAAGCAAAACGCCTGAATATAAACACATTTGGTATGGTTGATACCAACTGCGATCCTAATAAAGTTGACTTTGCAATTCCTGCAAATGATGATGCTACCAAATCTATTGCTATCATCGTTAACTATTTAACAGCAGCGATCGCTGAAGGCTTGCAGGAGCGCCAGGCAGATAAAGATGCTGATGATGAAGGCAACGATACAGAAGAAAGCGCAGAAGCAAAAGCAGCACGTTTTGAAGCAAAACAAGACGGACAGGACGACAGGAACAAACGTGGCGGCGGCAGAGGAGTTTCTTCTCAACCTAAGCGTCGTGTACCGGGTCCGGGTGCAGGTGGCAGAAGGCCGGCAGGTAAATAAACCCCTCCGCCCCTAAAGGGGGACCTACGGAGGAGATTGGCAAGAGAAGTTAGATTTTTTATTTGAGACAAGGATTTATAGTATTATTAAATCATTGTTTCACTCACTTGTACTTTTTCAGCTTATTCAACGCCTTACATTTGAAGAAATAACTTTTTGGTACGGCGAATGTAAAAGAGCTTAAAATAAATTATAAACTTTAAAATTAAGTTCCCCTTTAGGGGACAGGGGTTAAATATTATGAGTGTAACAATAACAGCAGCAGATATAAATAAATTACGTCAAACTACCGGCGCAGGTATGCTGGATTGCCGTAAAGCATTAACAGAAAGCAATGGCGATTTTGAAGCAGCCATTGACTGGTTACGCAAACAGGGGCAAAAAGTTGCCGCAAAACGCAGCGACCGTGAAGCAAAAGAAGGTGTGGTAATTGCACAAACTTCAGCAGATAAAAAAACAGGTATTGTATTATGTGTTAGCGCCGAAACGGATTTCGTTAGCATGAACGCAGATTTCGTTGCGTTTGTAAAAGCTATCGCAGATGCCGCTATCAACAGCAATGTAAATACTGTTGAAGAATTAAATGAAGTACAGATCGGCAATGAAAAAGTAGCAGATATGGTTAATGATAAATTAGCTGCTATCGGCGAAAAGATCGCTATCACCCGTTTCGAAAGAGTAAATGCGGAATTCGTTGCTTCTTATATTCATGGTGCAAACCGTATGGGTGTATTGGCAGGCTTTAACCAGGTGGCAGAAGAAGCCGGTAAAGATGTGGCTATGCAAATTGCAGCGATGAACCCTTTAGCTATCGACGAATCTTCTATACCTGCAGAAACCATTGCACGTGAAAAAGAGATCGCTATCGAACAGATTAAAGCAGAAGGCAAACCGGCAGAAATGGCTGAAAAGATCGCAGTAGGTAAAGTAAATAAATTCTTAAAAGACAATACTTTATTGCACCAGCCTTTTGTAAAAGATAACAGTAAAAGTGTTGCAGATTATTTGAAAAGCGTAAGCCCCGATCTTAAATTAACTGAATTTAAGAGAGTAGCATTAGGCTAATCATTTTCTGTATAAAAATAATAAGCAACCTTATAATTGATTTTATAAGGTTGTTTTTTTTATGACTTGCCCCGGGTTTTAACCCGGGAATAAAAAAACAGCATGAACCAACATCAGCAATATTTCACAGCCAATAAAGAAAGCTGGAACAAGCGCACAGCAGTTCATAAAGATTCTTCTTTTTACGACTTACAAAATTTTAAGGCAGGCAAAACTTCACTCAATAAAATTGAACTGGAAGAACTTGGCGATGTAAAAGGCAAAACCTTATTGCACCTGCAATGTCATTTTGGAATGGATACCATGAGCTGGGCAAGAGAAGGCGCCATCGTAACCGGCGTAGACCTTAGCGATGAAGCCATCAGCCTGGCAAAAGAAATCAACCAGGAACTGGGATTAAATGCAACCTTCATTTGCAGTAACATCTACGATTTAGCAGATCCTGTAAAAGCCCCTCCTTCGGAGGGATTTGGGGAGGCCTTCGATATCGTCTTCACTTCTTACGGTACCATTGGCTGGCTGCCCGACCTGGATAAATGGGCCGAAATAATTGCCCTCTATCTAAAACCCGGCGGCACATTTTATATAGCCGATTTTCATCCCGCCTTGTGGATGATGGATGAAAAATTTGAGCACATCAAATACAATTATTTCAATACCGAAGTAATAGCAGAAGAAACATCCGGAACATATACAGATAGGGATGCGCCAATTAAATCCGCAGAATATAGCTGGAACCATCCTTTCTCCGAAATAATAACAGCATTGCTGAAAGCCGGTTTAACCATAACCCAGTTTCATGAGTTCCCGTATTCGCCTTATGCCTGTTTTAATAATGTAGAGCAGGGTAGTGATGGCATGTGGCGCATAATTGGCATGAATGAAAAACTACCAATGATGTATTCCATAAAAGCCATAAAACAATAAGGCAATAAAACAGTAAGCCGTTGGCAGCACTTTATAAAAAGTATATCTTCGCACACAGATCATACATCACAAATCTTATATCATACATCATAAATCACCTTCATGCTTCCTAAGTACAAACGAATTCTTTTAAAACTTTCCGGCGAATCATTAATGGGCAGTAAAGACAGTTTCGATCCCATCGATCCGTCTATCATTGCACAATACGCAAGGGATATAAAAGAGATCACCGAATTAGGCGTACAGGTTGCAGTAGTAATAGGGGGTGGTAATATTTACAGGGGAATGAACGAAGCAGAAAGCGGTATTGAAAGGGCACAGGGAGATTATATGGGTATGCTGGCAACAGTTATTAATGGTATGGCTGTACAAAGCGGGTTGGAAAAAGCAGGCGTGTACACCAGGCTGCAAAGCGCCATTAAAATGGAACAGATAGCAGAACCTTATATCCGCCGCAGGGCCATGCGCCATTTAGAAAAAGGAAGAGTAGTGATATTTGGTGCAGGCACAGGCAATCCTTATTTTACCACAGATACAGCAGGTTCGCTAAGAGCAATAGAAATAAAGGCTGATGTTATTTTAAAAGGCACAAGAGTAGATGGCATCTATTCAGCCGACCCGGAAAAAGACAGCACCGCAACTAAATACGATACTATTTCTTTCAGTGAATGTATCCAGCGTAACTTAAAGGTGATGGATATGACAGCCTTTACATTGTGCATGGAAAACAAACTGCCCATCATTGTTTTTGATATGAACAAAACCGGCAATCTTTTAAAAGTAGTAACCGGCGAAAAAGTAGGAACACTCGTAAGCTAAAAAATTATTACAATAAACAAAAAGGCCCCGCTGATGAAGCGGGGCCTTTTTTATGCGTAACCTTTCAATTCTTAAAGGGTATTTAAGAATGTCTTTATAGCTGTAAGAGAAGAAATAGTTGGAGTAACAGTTACAGTTTGCTGACCGCCCGTACCACCGATAATAATAGATTGCTTTCCAAGAAAATAATCATTGCCTTGTTTAGACAACACTACCAGTGTTGCAGCCTTGCCATCAGGCAATTTACTGCTGATGAATTTTCTGCTGGTTACATTCGATGCCAGGCTAACCACAGAATTTATATCATTTAAAATGATATACACAGAAGTGTTGGCATTGGTATAGCTTGCAGGAAGCTCAGTAGTAATAACGCTTCTTGTAATAGCGGCCGTATCAAATAAA
This sequence comes from Bacteroidota bacterium, assembly GCA_048497855.1. GTDB lineage: Bacteria > Bacteroidota > Bacteroidia > Chitinophagales > Chitinophagaceae > Ferruginibacter. The sequence continues at coordinate 247,820 of JBEHZB010000004.1, forward strand.
TAAGCACAGTTTACCCAGCGCAGCCTGTTGGTACTTATCTCGTACCCCTGCGAGCCAACCGAAACAGAATTGTTGGCAATATCAGGATTGTCTATCCAGTTCAGGTTATTTACATTCGATTCTACCCCCGCATAAAAATTCATGGCACCGTTAGGAAAAAGATCGGCAACCCTCATTTCTATTTTTGCAGAAGGCGCTAAAAAAAGATCCTTATTTTCTTTTCGCATCCGCACAAAAATTTCACCGCCGCTTACCAGCAACCTGCTGTACGAAGTAGTGGGCCTGTTCATCCGCACCATATCGCCTTTCTTATTAAGGAACACGAGGTCAACCTGTATCTTACCCGTTACCGGTTGACCGGCATCGTTTACACAACAGTTGGCAGGAAATATACATTGCAATCCCGAAGCAGTGGTAACAGTATCTTTATTGCTTACATCAATACTGTCCTCATAAGTATCCAGTAACAGGCTGTTGCGCAAAGCGGCAACAGGCATTACATCAGTAACAGCGCTGTACCAGGTAGTATCCGGTCCATCCGCCTGGCCTTTATCCGGCACAAAAATATCCAGGTCCTTTTGACAGGCGCTGAACAGTATCGTAGCTGCAGTTAATAATATGGTAACTATCTTTCTGGTCATTTCTTGTATCCTTTTTTAAAACTTCTTTTATAACAGATTCCACAACAAAAAAAAATGCTGCCTGCTATGGAATATCTAATCGTAATCCTAAACGAAACCCAAGTGTATTATACTTTTGTTTGAACGTAATGTTCTCTTTATTCATTTGATTAAAGTTGTAGCGGAAGTACGGCTCAGCCAGCAAATGAAGGTTATCCGTTAATTTATAGTAAATAGATATTGCACCCATAAAACCGATGCCTGCGTTGGTTTTAAAGCCATACGGCGTATTGCTCTTTCCCGTTGTAATGCTTACCGGCTGCCCGTTTGCATCCAGTACCTCACCGCGTTGCCAGCTGTAAATATTAATAACGGGCCCGGCATTGATATTGGTATGAAGGCGGCCGTTGCCCATTTCATAACCGATCAGCAAAGGCACATCGATCGTTCTGTATTTATTATGCGTTGTTTTATAACGGGTACCGGTGGTGGTGTAGCTACCCGTAGTATCGCCATTAGAGTTTATGATATAAATGATCTGTATAACATTGCCCTGAACCAGCGTAAACTTTTCATTGATCTGGCTGAAGTTGATACCGCCGCGAACACTCATGCTGTTGTTGAACACCCTGGTATAGCGGATACCGGCGCTGTACGCAGAAGTAAAAGTAGTACTCTCTTTTCTCTTTTGCAGGTAAGAAGAATTGCCGCTGTCCTTTAAACTGCGCAAGCCATAATCGTAGCTGCCATATACTTCAAAATATTTTTTATTGCCGGAGATGTTTTTCTCTACCGGGCATTTAGGCAATACCGCATCAGGCGTATTGCGTTTGTTCAATGCAGTTTTATCAGTTGGCTTCATTCCCTTCTCAGGTATGCCGTAAGTTAACCGCCCCAGTAACGTACCGCCCGAAGGGAGTTTGTTAAAGGTTGATGCATCTTCATTCTTCATTTCTTCATTTGTTATTTCTTCATTCATTACTTTCATTTGCGTTGCAGCAGCAGTTTTTAAAGGAGCATTATTTTTTGCAAAAGAAGAAGGATCCTCATTCCCGTTGCTGTAAGGAGTAGCGCTGTAAGTTTTTATAGAAGTCCTTGATGAACGGGATAAATTTTTCTTTTTAGTAAAAGAAGATGGATCATCAGTTGTTGCCGGTGTTTTGTCTATTGCAATTGAAGACGGATAATTTTTAGCAGCAGCAGTAACAGCATCATTGGTTATTGGTGCAGCAAGTGTTGTTGAAGGCGTTATTGCAGCAGTAGTATTGTTATTTGGATTTTGGTTTTTATCAATTGTTGTACCAGCCAGTGTTTTTTCATCCGCCGAAGAAGAAACAGCATTATTCAGCAGCCATGCGCCGCTGCCGCCCGCCAGTAAAATGCCAAGCAATATCAACAGGTTCTTCCTGTTCAAAAGAGAGAACAGGAAGCCCGGCCTGCGGTCTTTTCTTTTAGCCACAATAGCATCCCAGATGTGCGGCGGCACATCGGGCGAGTAGTTGCTGAACTGCTCTTTTATGTGGTTATCAAATAGCTGGTTATTATTCATACTGCCACTTTTTGTAATTGTAAAATTTGTTTCTGCAGCATCACCCTGGCTTTTACAAGCTGGCTGCGACTGGTGCCGGGCTGTATGCCCAGCATTACGGCTATCTCCTCATGCTGATACCCCTCTATCACGTACAGGTTAAAGATCATGCGGTACCCGTCAGGTAAATTATGTATCAACATCAGCAGATCTTTTTCGGTAAGATAATTATAGGCCGGTGGTTCCAGTAATACCTCATCCTTATCCGTAACCTCGTACCCGCTCACTTCCTTTTCAAAGCGGCGCAGCGAATATTTTTTCAGCGCCGTATTCACCATAATGCGCCGTATCCATCCCTCAAAAGAGCCCTCGCCCTTAAACTGCCGTATCTTATTAAAAACCTTGATGAAACCGTCCTGTAAAATGTCCTCCGCATCCGCTGAGTTGCGGGCATAGCGGTTACATACGCCCAGCATGTTACCGGCGTAACGGTAAAAAGCCTCCTTTTGACAGGCGGCATCTCCCCTTATGCATCCTTGTATAAGTTCGTCTTCCGTCAAGTTCCTGTTGGTTTATGCATGGGTATCCATTGTATAGATACCTTGTTATTTATATACGCTGCTCAACCCGGCTTTATTGCCCATTTATAAAATTTGAACATTGAAAATTGAGCATTGAATATTGAACATTTTACCCCAACTATTACAGAACGCTCCCAATAGCCGGGATGCGCAGAGCCGCTCCGTGAAACGTTGTGCCTTCCTGGTGCAACTCTGTGCAACTCCTCTGCGAAACCTCTCCTTAACTCCCGTTCTCCGCGGTAAAACCATAAAACATCCTCCCAAAACCATAAAACAACCGTACGCAACCATGTTTTTCAACTTGAAAACTATGAAATAACCATACGCAACTATGTTTTTCAACTTGAAAACTATGAAACAACCGTGCGCAACCATGTTTTTCAACTTAAAAACTATGAAACAACCGTACGCAACTATGTTTTGCAACTTAAAAACTATGAAACAACCGTACGCAACTATGTTTTTCAACTTAAAAACTATGAAACAACCGTACGCAACTATGTTTTCCAACTTAAAAACTATGAGACAACCCTACGCAACCTTTAAACACACTTTAATCTCCTCCTTGGTTCCCCTTTAGGGGCGGAGGGGCAACTCCTCCTTGGTTCCCCTTTAGGGGCGGAGGGGCAACTCCTCCTTGGTCCCCCTTTAGGGGCGGAGGGGCAACTCCTCCTTGGTCCCCCTTTAGGGGCGGAGGGGCTTTCTCCTCTTTTTTCACTAATTTCAAACCCATGCTCACCAACGAACAAATTAAACAATTACTCACTGAAAATGAAGCCCTGGCAGTACAATTGCAGGAGATCATCGAAATATTGGCCATTAGGGAAGAAGAACTGGCATTGCTTAAACAGAATGCCTCCGACTTTGCCGAACTCCAAAGCAAATACAACAGCCAGCTAAACGACCTGGGCAGCATGCAAAACCACATCGGTAAAAAGCAGCAGCACCTCGAAGGCGCAGCAAACCGCGAAAAGGAATTATATGCCGAGCTGGATGAAGCCTATGAAATAAAAGAGCAGTACGATACCCTGTTGCAGGAATACGCAGCCGCCCAATCACAACTGGACGATCTCCGCAGCCGTTTACAGGAAATAACAGACCGTAATATAGTATTGGAGCAAACAGCCCGTAACGCAGCAGTTTTACAAAGCGAGCTCGACATAGCCATCATAGAAAAAGAAACCCTTCAGTTAAAAATAGAACAGTTGGAAGCCGCTTTAATTAAGGATAGTTTATAAGCAGGAAACCTTGATTGTCAATTACTTTGTTTAAAAATATAATGTCATTTACTTGCATACATGCCATCATTTTTTTATTTTAACATTCTAAAACTAAATGCGTATGAATATTATTGAAAGAGTTAAAAACATCCTTACCAACCCTAAAAAAGAATGGGATGTAATTGCTGCCGAGCAGCAAACCTTGTCTTCTGTATTAACTACTTATGTTTTGCCACTATCGCTGATTGGTGCAATAGCCACTTTTATCGGGTGGGGCTTCATAGGTAAAACCTACAGTTACGGCTTTTTGGGAAGTGTAACCGTAAAAGGAATAGAATTTGGTATCAAGTACGCCTTAATTTCCCTTGTATCGGTTATTGTTGGTTTTTTTGTAACTACGTATGTAGTAGACATGTTGGCTCCTTCATTCGGTTCAGAAAAAAACCTGGATAAATCGGCGCAGTTTGTAGGATATTCTTATACACCTTCATTGGTATTGGCGGTGCTGAATATTTTACCTAGCCTGGCTTTGCTTGGATTGATAGGTGGTCTTTATGCTATTTACCTAATGTACATTGGCCTCGGCCCCATGAAGAAAACCCCAGAAGATAAAAAAGTGGTTTATCTGGTAATAAGCATTGTAGCATTGATAGCCATCTCATTTGTACTCAGCTTGATATTGGTATCTATATTAGGTTTGGGCAATCCTGGCAGGATTACTATTTAAGCCGGATAAATTTTGTAGCATATTTAAAAAGCTGTTCCGGAGAACAGCTTTTTATTTTTAATTAAAGATAAAAACTACAACTTTTCAGCGACTGCAAATCTGTGATAAGGTATTTTTGCAAAAAAACAATTATGCCTCACATAACCGACCTGCGTACCGATTATAAAAAACAAACTTTGCTGGAAACTGATGTTGCTGCTGATCCATTGGAACAATTTACCAAATGGTGGGATGAAGCCATAAACAGTAAGATAGAAGAAGTAAACGCCATGACATTGGCTACTGCAACAAAAGAGGGCATGCCGTCAGCAAGGATCGTTTTATTAAAAGGATATAGCGAAGAAGGTTTTGTTTTCTTTACCAATTATCAAAGCCATAAAGGAATAGAGCTGGAGGAAAATCCGAATGCCTGCCTGGTCTTTTTCTGGAAAGAGCTGGAGCGCCAGGTAAGAATAGATGGAACAGTAGAAAAGATCAGCGCAAAGGACAGCGATGCCTACTTTTCATCCCGGCCCGAAGGAAGCCGTATCGGCGCATGGGCATCGCCACAAAGTACTGTGATAGCTAAACGGGAAGTAATAGAAGAAAATGAGGCAAAGTATAAGCAACAGTTCAATAACGGCGAAATACCACGCCCCCAACATTGGGGAGGTTATACTGTAAAGCCCTCACGTATAGAATTCTGGCAGGGAAGACCAAGCCGCTTGCATGATCGCATCCGGTACAGCTTAAAAGAAGGCAATTGGATAATAGAAAGATTAGCCCCCTAAAATTATTTCGGATGTATGATTTCAGATTTATGATTTTATCTGATACAGGAATGTATTCGTAAATCGTAAATCCGAAATCATAAATCTGAAATCAACTATGCTTTTTTCTTAGCCGCTTTCTTAGCTGCTGCAGCAGGTTTTGCCGGTCTTGTTTTGCCGAAAGAGCCACTGAATATTTTTCCTTTTTTTGTTTTGATATCTCCACGTCCCATAAAATGATTTTTTATTTTTTTTAATAGATATAGTTACAGCTTTATAAAAAAAGCAAGGTACTGTTGCACCTTGCCTTTTAATGCGTTTGATTGCACATTACAGTTTTGCAGATAATTCCTTACCAGCTTTAAACTTAGCAACTTTTTTAGCTTTGATTTTAATAACTGCACCAGTTTGTGGGTTACGACCGTTACGGGCAGCTCTTTTAGAAACAGAGAAAGTACCGAAACCTACTAAAGTAACTTTACCGCCACCTTTTAATGTTTTAGTAACTGCTTCTACAAATGAATCTAAAGAAGCATTTGCCTGTGTTTTTGTAATGCCTGCGTCATCAGCAATTTTTGCAATTAATTCAGCTTTGTTCATAATTATGTATTTGATAATTTTAAGTGGAACAAATATAGAAGGTTTTTGATTGCAACAAAACTTTTTTTGTAAAATTCAGGAAATAATAAAATCGCTGCAAACCGCAAGGAATAAGGGATTGGGCTAAAATCTAATAGATCGGATTAAGAAAACAAAACAGGACCCGTCCTCTGAAACGCAGTGCAGTCAAGGGTTTTCACTGATGCGGCTTCAAATCCGCTACCCACGCGGTTTCTGTGGGAATATACAAATGAATCAATTGGCAAAAAATAAAATTTATTGTTTTGCACAATTACTGCACAACCCTCATTACAGAACGAAATGCAATGAATTTATCGCCCCATTTATCAAAAGATTTCTGTCGCATGATACCGGCAAATTTTTCTATATATTGATTGTACATTGCCTTGCTTTCTGCACGGTACTGTATAGCATAAGTTGGGCCTTCGGTATCATCTACTTCTAATAATTGTAAAATAGTGGCATTGGTAAAACAGCCGGTGTTAATAACCTCCGGGATATGTTCTTCTTTCAGCCAGGTAAGCCATGCTTCTTTTATCGAATCATGCACTTTGATAGTAACGTTATAAATGATCATGTTGTTTTCTTTTATCAACTTCCCTTATCATTTTCCTTGTAAAGAAAAGTAAAATAAATAACGCAGCAATGATAGCAAGCCAAAGCAGCCACTCTTTATTTTTAGCAACCGCATCTGCCGGTTTTATTTCTTTAAAAGCAATGATCTTTCCAAAATTTAAAAAAGAAATACTGTCAGGAATTGCTGTATTTAACCGGCTCAGATCGTAGCTGGCCGGTATAGCTGAAGGGTTATCCAGTATGAGCCGGTATGGAGTGTCTTTCCCCAGGTAAGCCGTCAGCCACCGGGTACGATAGGATGTATTCACTTCATCTACCTTAACGGGCAAGTTATCTTCATTATGGATAAACAGGTAAAAGACCTTTGCGTTGGTAAGCGGCACTTTAAAGGTGAGGGCACTGTTATTGGAAACATAAAAAGATTGATACAGCATTCCCGGATCTGCAAAAGAACTGTTGTCCTTAGCAGGTACAAACATATCCACCTTTCTGTAAAAATATTTTACACCGGAAAGCCTCAAGCTTATATTTTCAAAATGAAAAGCCTGTTGCTGTGTTATTTTCAGGTAAGATATTTTTCCGCTGTCTGTTTGCTGAACAGCACAAGCAAGATTTTGGGAAACATCATAATTGACCTGCTGAAACGTAAGGTTCAAATTGACCGAAGCAGATATGATATTGACCGGATCGTTTGCCTTGTTATCTATTGTTACTTTAAAGAACTTATAATTACAGGCAGGAAATTCAACATGATATTTGGTCATTCCTGTATCACTGCTATTCAACGGGTTCAGCATAACACTGTCTTCAATCACAAACCATTCAGCAAGGTCATCGCTTCCGCTGACCTTTGCTACACGGCTGGCCGCAGTATTTTTCAGCAGCATATCAAACTCAGAAAGAAAAACAAAATTGTTCTTTATGATCAGTTCGGTAAATGAACCGGTTGTTTCTTTTTTTAAGATAGAAATAGTCAATGGAAAGAACCCGGTTTCAGCAGAAGGAAAACGTAAAATATGTGGTACCCATTTACCAGCTTCATTCACGATCCTGATATCACTGTAGTCTGTTTTTAAATGCGCTGTTAATTCAGGTGTCAAACCAATCGTATAAAAACCCGAAGTTTTAACACTGTCCAGCTGGCTGTAATATTTATATCCCGCTACCTGTGCTTTGCAGCAGGTAAGTAAACAACAACAGGCAATAACATTAAACAGTTTTTTCTTCATCCTCAATAATTATTTTTTTCAAACGCTGGTACATAAAAGATACAACCAAAAGCAATACACCCAAACAGAAGAAGGCCGCTATTTTTCCGCCAACAGGGATGTTGCTGATATCGTACGTAAACAGCTTGATCAATGTAACAGCAAATAAAGTAAGCGAAATGATCCGCAACGTTCGGTACTTATGCCGCATCCCCAGCCACATAAAGCAAAACGAACATAATCCCCATAAGATGGGCAGGCCCGTTTTAATATAAATACGCTGGATATTTTCCAAAGGATTATCGGCAGCAAAGAAAACAGTATTGGCAAGTAAATGAAATTCCACGCTGAAGAAAATAACAACAACGGCACACATTATCCAGGCAAAACCATCAAAAGAATTTTTTAATGATGATCTGTTATCTCTCAATAACTGAATAAGGCGATAGATAACAGAAGCTACCAGCAATGCAGTTATCCAGTGTGCTAAAAAATGTACATTATCTTTTTGATGAGTAAGTATTTCCTGTTGTACAGTAAAAACCGGCGGCAGGCATAATAAATAAAAACCTATACACAAACCAAGCATCAATGCCATGAAGTGCCAGGACAGTTTAAGCAATTCCATTCTTGAAGTAAGAAAAGTAAGTATGCTGATAAAAGCAACAGTATATAAAAGTAAATACAGTATATGAAGATAACTGTCGGGAAAATAAAAGTTGAACTGGTAATTTATTTCAAGTGCCCCCGTTGTAAACAACAGCAATATGGCACAAATACGAAGCATGTTTTTCCCGGGAAAAATATCTTCCGGCGTAACCTGCTGCTCTTTATTTCTCAGCACAAAAAGCAACCAGGTAGCTGCCGCTGTAAATACAGCAGTGATAAATGCCTTGTTTAAAATAATGGGAATAGAATTATAACTGGGGGTATATGCTATCCGCCAATCCATCAGCAGGCTTATAAGCATAGCTATCCATACAATAAAAGAACTGTATTGTATGATCCTGATCTGTGATTTGGTAAACAGCCAGTAAAGCAATACCGTTTCGCTCGCCCAAAACAATGTTATATAATTACCGTGCAGTTGCAGCGGTGCTGTAATAGAAATGAACGTAAGCGTAATGCCGATCAACAGGTACAGGATATTGGTATCCACTTTTTGTTTTCGGAAAAGAAAATAAGATGCCAGCAGGTTGAACACACCCATGGAAGCGCTGAATACACCTTTCATACCTGTAAGCTGCATGTTGTTCAGGCAAATGATCCCCGCCGTAAAATACAGGCAGGTGTTGATCAGCAGGATACCGAAATCAGAAGCAATGAATGCTTTTCTTTCTTTGATATTATGTGCAATGTTGATGATGAAATACAGCAGGTAAAAAGCAGTAGCAAACAACATTCCGTTGCGCCAGGTAACCGGTTGTTCATCTGCAGAAAAAACAAGCCAGCCGCCGAAAATAATTACCGTAAAAATAAAGCTGAGGATATTCAACACCCGCCACGCTTTATTATAGGCGATAACAAGCAGGCCCGAATTAAGGATGAGAAGATAAGTGAACAATGCCACGTAATTATTATTGCCATTGCTTACAAGAAAAGGAGAAGAAAAACCGCCGAGCAATGCTATTACTGCCAGTTCCTGCCGGTTGTATAATAAAGAAAGCGCTACAGCAAATGCAGTAATGATGACCATGATCGCAAAGGCAGACGTTTGGCCAAATAATTGAAATTGCTGAAAGGCCAGTGTGATGGTAAAATAAAATACGGCAAGGCCGCCGCCTGCCAATACAGAACTAAAGCCTTTATAAGTATTTCGGAAGCGATGTGCCAATGCTACCAGTATTGCACCTGCTAATATGCCAATGCTTACCCTGCCAACAGAACCTATCCAATTCTTATCAATTGCGTATTTAACAAAAAAACCAATGGCCAAAACCAAAATGGCAATACCGATCTTGCTGATAAGATTTTCACCGATGAATTTTTCAAGATCCGGGTTACGCTCAGTGAATGAAGGCGGTGGCGCTTTGTATTCTTTCTTTACGGGAGTGGTAATGGTTTCTTCTACAATAACAGTTGATATCGGCGCTGCCTTTTTTTCTTCTGTAACTAAAGGCGTAACAGGAACTACCGGCTCTTTCTTCTCTTCCACCGGTTTTATATCCGATTGAAAATATTTTTTTTCTTCTGCCCGCTTGGGCTGCTCTTTAACAACCGGCAAAACAGGCTCTTCTTTCTTTACAGTAATTTTTTCTACCAGGCTTCGTAAGAAACTTACTTCGCCTTCCAGGCGGCTGAGTTGCCGGGTAATATTTCCACTATGATTTAATAAGAGAATAATGATTACGATTAACAGAATGATCGCTAAAGCTTCCATGCAGATAACAATTGGTTGATGCTAAGATAGCTTTACGATCTGCAATTATTCAAACTAATATTGTTAAAACAGGCTCTGCTAAAACCGGTGTTAACAATTTCAAGGAGAAAATAGTAATAGAATTTAACAATTGCAGCTTGCAATAATCATCAGGCTTTTAATTCCAGGTAAATGGGACAATGATCGCTGTGCTTGACATCAGGATAAATATCTGCGGCAATTAACTGTTTCCGCAATGGTTCGGTAACGGTAATATAATCAATGCGCCATCCTTTATTATTCAGCCGCACACTGGGGAAGCGCTGGCTCCACCAGCTGTAGCGATGTGGCTCAGTATGGAATACACGAAACGTATCTATCCATCCTGCTGCTAAAAATTTGGTCATCCATTCTCTTTCTTCAGGTAAAAAGCCGGATGATTTTTTATTACCCTTAGGATCATGGATATCAATTTCCATATGGGCAATATTATAATCGCCACACAAAATAAGTTTAGGATGTTTCTTCTTTAATTTTTCCAGGTAGGCATGAAATTCATCCAGCCATACATATTTAAAAGCTTGCCGCTCATCGCCGGATGTGCCGGAAGGAAAATAAGCGTTTATCAAGCGTATATCACCAAAGTCCAGTTGTATTACCCTGCCTTCTGCATCGCTGGAAGGAAGCCCGCAACCGATACAAACAGCATCCGGTTTTATTTTGGTAAAAACAGCTACACCGCTGTAGCCTTTTTTTTCTGCACTGAACCAATGATGATGAAACCCCAGTTCTTCCAGTTGTTTTACTTCTATATCCTGTTGAGTGGCTTTTGTTTCCTGCAGGCAAATAACATCCGCAGGGTCTGTTTTCAGCCAGTCAATAAAACCTTTTTTTAAGGCAGCACGTATGCCGTTTACATTGTAGGAAATGATCCGCATAAAAATATTTTAACTATACTTGTGAAAATAAAGATACAATGGAAAATAATATTGTTGATCAAAATCAACCGGAGCAAACGAATTATCTCGACAATGAAACACATGTTCTGTTTCAGTATCAATATGCTTCCCAGGGACAACGTTTTGTTAACTGGCTTATCGATAATCTCTTGATGAATTATGGACTAGGTTATCTTACCGGCATGTGTTTAGGATTGATATTAAATGAAATTGCGCCTGATTTTTTATTTGATATTGTATATGGCGGCGATACCGGGAAAAGAATGCTTTTTCTAAGCATTGCCGGGATATTTAACTACCTTATTTATTACACCCTTTGCGAAAAACTGTTTAAAGGTTATACGCTTGGTAAGTTGATTTCCGGAACCAGGGCCATCCGGCAGGATGGTGGCGAACTTACCTTCAGGAATGCTTTCCTGCGGTCGTTATCAAGACTTGTTCCTTTTGAAGTTTTTAGCGGCTTTAGTGAACTTACCTGGCACGACCAATGGACAGGCACTATGGTGGTGAAGGCAAGATAAAGCCATACCATACCATCTTTACAATAATTTAAAAACATACGCTGGAACAGATAAAAGATTTTGAAACCTTTTATAACATTAAAATAGCAGCGAAACTTGAAGACCTTAAGGGTGAAAACAAGGTTGCAGATAAGCTGGGTATTTTAATGATAGCGGCGGTGCTGCTGGCGATTGCCTGTTTTATCGCCTCCATCACAGAAGCTATCGAAAGTTATGGATGGCTGCTCTTTACCATACTTTCTGTCATAGCCGGTATAAGCATCTATCGCTACATAAAAAAAGACGATGCTTATACAGATGATTTTAAGAAGAATGTTATCGGCGAGATCGTTCAGTATTTAAATCCGGGTATGATCTATAAACCGGATAGTTATGTTTCTTCAAAAGAATACAGAAGGAGTTGTCTTTACCGAAAGCATTACGATTATTATGACGGCGATGACCTGCTGCAGGGAAAATATAAAGAGGTAAGCTTTTACTGTTCGGAGATACATACCTATTATGTTGGCGGTATCCGGAACAATTATATTACGATATTCAAAGGACTTTTTTTTGTAGCCGGTGTTAATGAAGGTTTTACAGCAGGCACCTATGTATGGCCGCGTGATGAAGATCAGTTTGCAAGAAGCATAGGTGAAGAATTCCGCTTTCTACCTATGCCGGAAGTGATTGAACTGCATATGAAGTATGAACCTTTCGAAAAATACTTTTGTGCCTGCAGTACCGATCCACGTGAAGCCAGGACCATTCTTACACCGGCAATGATGGATATGCTGGTGAGATTCAGAAAACAATTGGGAAGAAAAATTTCTTTTTCGGTGGTGGCAGGCAGGTGTTATGTAGCTATTCCTATCAGCGAAGATCTGCTGGAGCCTTCAGCAGACCCAACCGATAAAGAAGAAATAAAAAAGCACTTTTTTACAGTGCTTTTGGTTTTTAGTATTATTAATCAATTAGAATTGAGCCGGCTTAGCTGATCATTCCAGTATCGGCCGCAGCCAGCGGGTCACATCTTCCAGCGCCATGCCTTTACGTTTGGTATAATCTTCCAGTTGATCTTTTTCAATTTTACCTACACCAAAATATTTACTTTCAGGATTGGCAAAATACCACCCGCAAACAGAAGATGCCGGGTACATGGCCAGGCTTTCGGTAAGCATGATACCCGTTGCTTTTTCTCCACCCAATAATTTGAAGAGCTTATATTTTTCGGTATGATCAGGGCAGGCAGGATAACCCGGCGCAGGCCTTATACCCAGGTAATCTTCCTTGATCAATTGCTCATTGGTAAGCTGTTCATCAGTAACATATCCCCAGAATTCTGTTCTTGTTCTTTTATGCAATAATTCTGCAAAAGCCTCCGCTAACCTGTCGGCCAGTGCCTGTAAAATGATCTTGTTATAATCATCAAGGTTTTGTTCAAATCTTTTGATATGCGGTTCAATACCTTCGATAGTTACTGCAAATGCGCCGATGTGGTCGGTCCCTTTGGCCCCCTGTCCCCCGAAGGGGGAACTTGAATTGTTAGACTCTTTGATACTCGGCTGTTCCTTTAATGTTGCCAGGATGGTATCAGTTACCTCATTGCTCTTACTTAATATTTCATCATTAGTGAACCTGATAACTTTAAAACCTTTTTGTTGAAGCCATTGTGTCCTTATTTCATCGGCTTCTTTGTTTTCTGGCAGCTGATGTATCAATCCGTCTATTTCTATAACGAGCCTTCTATCCAGGCAAACTAAATCAGTGATATAATTGCCCATGATATACTGTCTTCTGAATTTAAATCCATCTAACTGTTTCGATTTTACTAAATCCCATAAACAAGCTTCTGCCTTTGTTGGTTGATTTCTATGTTGCAGAGCATATTCTTTCAGGAGCGGATAAGTTATAGGGTCGGCCCATTCATACCCGAAGCCAGCTTTTTCCACCCCTTCCTCTCGGGAAGGGGCTTTAGCAGACTCTTGATTTATTGAGCCGGTTTGTGGGGATGGGCTTGGTTTAATAAAATCTGCCAAAGAAAGATTAGGCTGCCCGGCAGCTTTTTTTATTTGCTGTCTCAAAAACTCCAGCTTTATTTCTTCTTCATCATTTTTTATTACGACAGTATCCGGAGCTGTTTTAGCCGCAGGCCAAAAGCCAACGGCTCCTTTTGCATTCAGCCATTTTTCATCGATGATCTGCTGTAATAATTTTTTAGCGTCGTTGTATAATTTGGTGGCTTCGCTGCCAATAATTTCATCCGTTAAAATCGCAGGAAATTTTCCGTGCATTTCCCAAGCAATAAAGAAAGGCTGCCAGTCAATATACTCTGCTATCTCAGCAAGATCGTAAGCGTTAAACGTTTTTGTTCCGGTAAATGTTGGAGTTACAGGATTGAAATTATCCCAATCTATTTTTGCTCCATTATTCTGTGCTTCGGCAAAAGTTAAGTACTGTTTGGATGATTTCTTATTACCGAAATCTTCTTTTAATTTATTGTATTCGATATTAAGTTTGCTGAGAAAATCTGTTTTTTGATCGCTGCTTAATAAACTACCGGCTACAGTTACACTACGGCTTGCATCCAATACATGGATCACGCCATTATCATATTGCGGTGCAATTTTTACAGCCGTATGCATGCGGCTGGTAGTGGCGCCGCCGATCATTAATGGCAGCTCAAAATTCTGGCGTTTCATTTCATGGGCAATGTGCACCATCTCATCCAGTGAAGGTGTGATAAGGCCGCTTAGGCCAATAATATCTACGTTGTTTTTCTTCGCTTCACTTAATATCTTATCTGCGGGCACCATTACACCAAGATCGATAACATCATAGCCATTACAGCCTAATACAACGCCAACAATGTTCTTGCCGATATCATGTACATCACCTTTTACAGTCGCCAATAATATTTTTGCAGCGCCTGCGGCTTCTTCATTTACGGTGCCGGCAGCAATATGCGCCTGCTTCCTGTCTTCTTTTTCCTGTTCAATATAAGGGGTTAAAATTGCTACAGCTTTTTTCATCACCCTGGCACTTTTTACTACCTGTGGTAAAAACATTTTGCCGGCGCCAAAAAGATCGCCTACAATATTCATCCCGTCCATCAGCGGGCCCTCAATTACATCCAAAGGTTTTGGATATTTTTGCCTTGCTTCTTCGGTATCGGCATCTATATAATCGGTAATGCCATTGATAAGCGCATGGGCCATTCTTTTTTCAACAGTTTCAGTTCTCCATTTTTCATCTTTTACTTCTACTTTGCCTTTTGCTTTTACTGTTTCTGCAAAAGCGATCAGCTTTTCAGTAGCTTCATTAGTATCATTGTTCCTGTTGAGGATAACGTCTTCGCACAGGCTTCTTAAAGTTGGCTCTATTTCATCATAAACAACCAGTTGTCCGGCGTTTACAATACCCATATCCATACCGGCTTTTATGGCATAATACAGGAAGACGCTGTGTATGGCTTCCCGTACATGATCGTTGCCACGAAAAGAGAACGACACATTACTTACACCGCCACTTACTTTGGTTAGCGGCATCAGTTGTTTTATTTCCCTTGTAGCTTCAATGAAATCAACAGCATAATTATTATGTTCTTCAATACCAGTTGCTATAGCAAAAATGTTGGGATCAAAAATAATATCCTGCGGATCGTAGCCTACCTGTTCGGTTAATATCTTATAAGCACGTTGGCAGATCTCTACTTTACGCTCTTTAGTATCCGCTTGCCCCACTTCATCAAAAGCCATTACAATAACGGATGCACCGTAGCTTTTGCAAATAAAGGCCTGCTCTATGAATTTTTCTTCTCCTTCTTTCATGGAGATAGAGTTCACGATACACTTTCCCTGTACACATTTTAACCCCGCTTCAATGATCTCGAATTTAGAAGAGTCGATCATGATGGGTATCCTGGCAATATCGGGTTCAGCCTGTACCAGGTTAAGAAATGTTGTCATGGCGCTAACGCCTTCCAGTAAGGCATCGTCCATATTTACATCAATTACCTGTGCGCCGCTTTCTACCTGCTGGCGGGCAACAGATAACGCTTCTTCGTATAAACCATCTTTAATAAGGCGGGCGAATTTCTTGCTTCCTGTTACATTGGTCCGTTCGCCAACGTTAACGAAATTTGTTTCCGGCCTTACGGTTAATGGCTCCAATCCGCTTAAGCGTAAAAATGGTTTTATGTGTATCTTTTCACTCATTGTTCTCTTATTATTTTTAGTATTTCTTTTTCGGGAAAGAATACTTTGTATTTGCTGGCAAAAGTTTGCCTGTTTCCTTTACCTAAAGTGTATTTTATTGTACTCTCTTTTTTATTTCTGCAAAGGATAATGCCAATGGTTTTATTTTCTTCTTCCGCTTTTACTTCCTCGTCGTAATAATTCACATACATCTGCAGCTGGCCGAGATCCTGGTGTTTTAAAGTGCCGATCTTCAGATCGATCAATACAAAACATCTTAATATCCTGTGATAAAATACCAGGTCTATTTTGTAATCATCTCCATCAAGCTTTATTCTTTTTTGCCTGTCAACAAATAAAAAGCCTTTACCTAATTCAAGTAAGAAATGTTCCAGCTTGTTGATGATAGCTTTTTCCAGGTCACTTTCTGAATAAAAATCCTGTTCGTGAAGGTCCAAAAATTCAAGTATGTACGGATCTTTTACAGCATCGGAAGGTGTGGCGATTACGTGTCCTTTTTTACTAAGCTCCCGTACTTTTGTTTTGTTGCGGCTAAGTGCAAGACGTTCAAACAAAGCGCTGTCGTATTGTCTTTGTAATTCTCTTTTACTCCAGTTTTCAACGGCGGCTTCTATTTCATAAAATTTTCTTTCGATGGAATCTTCAATACGCATTAATAATAAATAATGAACCCATGAAAGTTTAAAAGGAGATAATCCTAAAATCCGAACCACTGGTTCGGATTTTGAAATTGTAGATTTCCGAACCACCGGTTCGGATTTTGATGAATGGTTTAATTTCCGAGCCAGCGGCTCGGATTTTTGATTTTTATTGATATGCTTTAAATAATCTTCTTTGTATACGATATAGAACTTACGCATATTCTCTAAGTTATCTACTGAAAAACCTTTTCCTAATACGTTAGTAAGTTTAGCAGATAAATTGATCAATGTTTCTTTTGCATACACAGCTCGCTTACTTCCCTGCTGTTCATGTTCTACAATTAGCCTGCCTACGTGAAAATAGGTTTCAGTAAGCGTTATATTGGCAACAGCATACAACTCCCGCTTGCTTTGCTCTACAAGTGTTTTAATGTTTTTAAAAAGCTGTATGGTCGTTATTTTATTCATGGAATTATATAAAGCTGAATTTCCGAGACAGTGTCTCGGAAATTCAGCTTTCTTACAATGCTTCTTCCAGCACCGGCAACTGCCTCGGCTGAAACTTTGCCACTTCGTCTGCAATATGTTTGATATGATCCGGTGTAGTGCCGCAGCAACCGCCTACAAT
Source organism: Bacteroidota bacterium (assembly GCA_048497855.1). Classification (GTDB taxonomy): domain Bacteria; phylum Bacteroidota; class Bacteroidia; order Chitinophagales; family Chitinophagaceae; genus Ferruginibacter. The sequence continues at coordinate 264,954 of JBEHZB010000004.1, forward strand.
ATTCAACCAGCCATTGGCGGCCCATTCTTCAATGATATGTGCAGTTTCGTGCGGTTGTTCATCATATTCGCCAAAGGCATTGGGCAAGCCGGCATTGGGATAGGCTGAAGTATAACAGGCAGCTATCTGTGCCAGTTCTTCAATATGCGGCCGCATTTCGGCAGCACCCAGGGCGCAGTTCAGGCCGATGCTTAAAGGTTTGGCATGCATTACAGAAACATAGAAGGCTTCCAGTGTTTGTCCGCTTAATGTTCTGCCCGAAGCGTCAGTAATGGTTCCGCTGATCATGATCGGTAATTCAGCCCCCTCTATCTCCCCCAAAGGGGGAGGAAATGTAGAAGATTGACTGGAAGATCTATGCAAAGGGTTTTTCCTGAAATAATTTTTTATGGCGTAGATAGCTGCTTTTGCATTCAGCGTATCAAATATGGTTTCGATCAGTAAAAGATCTACACCGCCATCTACCAATCCTTTTATCTGTTCGGTATATGCCGCTGCTACCTCATCAAAGGTTACTGAACGAAAACCGGGATTGTTCACATCAGGTGATAAGGACAATGTTTTATTCAGGGGGCCAATAGCGCCTGCAACAAAACGTGGCTTTGAAGGATCTTTTGCAGTATATTCATCGGCAGCTTTGCGGGCACATTGTGCAGCAGCAACATTCATTTCATAAGCCAGCGATTGCATATCATAATCGGCCTGGGCAATAGAAGTGCTGCTGAAGGTGTTAGTCTCAATGATATCTGCACCAGCTTCTAAATATTCTTTGTGTATGCCAATGATAACTTCGGGATTGGTGATGCTTAACAGGTCGTTATTGCCTTTTACATCACTGGGCCAGTCTTTAAAGCGTTCGCCGCGGTAATCCGCTTCCTGCAGTTTGTGGCGCTGTATCATGGTGCCCATGGCGCCATCGATTATTAATATTCTTTTCTTTAACTCTTTTTCGATTGGATGCATAGTATAACAATTTTAAGGCGCTCAATAAAGTACTGTAGTACAAGAGTCATTATTCTTTCTTTTTACTAAAAAGAAAGAATAACAAAACTTCGTTTGCCAATGATGTTGCAGGAAGGTTTGCTGCCGGGACCCAAAAATTACCCTGAATTTTAAACGATAATCAATCTGTGAGAAGTATGCAGAATTGCTTTCGTTTATTAGTTCAGTTTGTTCCTTAACTCCCAGGCCGAACAATAAACAAATCTGCCTGTTGCTGCAAAATTAAAATAAGAAAGCCATAACACAAAATGTTATGGCTCTTTTAAGGGTAAGGTTTTAAAGCGGGCCATTACCCCTCACACTGCATTTAACTTACGGGTTACGATCGTTTTTCATAATTGCAGCTAACTGTAAGTTGTACGCTTTCGGCAATATTGTTACGTACTGCAGAAGGGATGCTGATGTTATAGTCCTTAAGTTTTACAGTAAAGACCGAAGAAGCGGTTAATTTACCCCCGCTTACCGTGATCGTTCCTGTAGTAGAAATGTTTTTGGTTATGCCGTGAATGGTAAGGTCGCCGGTAACAGTTACATTGTACGTACCATCTTTATCGGCTGTTACAGCGCTGATATTGGTGATGGCGCCTTTGAATGTAGAGCGTGGATACTTGGCGCTTTCCATATAATCATCGTTAAAATGCTCTTCCATCAACGCCTTTTCGAAGTGAAAGGCATTGGTGAGCAGGGAAAACAGCAACTCGCCGTTTTGTGTGTTTAGCGTGCTGGTAACCTGGTTGTTATCCGCTTTGATGTTTTCCAGTGTTGCTTTGGAGAAGAAGGATACCTTCCCGTTCTTGGTGTAATATTTTTGAGCGGTGCCGCTAAAGCAAATGAATGATAAGAGAATTAAGATCGTACTGCGTTTCATAATTGATTCTTTATTTTAAATGATAGCCCCTGATTATAAATACATCTCCCGGCAGATCCATGTCTGCATCGCCTGCAATATAGCCGCTGCATATGCCTTTGATACAGATGGTATCGCCGGGTTTAACGCTTATGGCGTTCTCTTCCATCGTACAGTTTACAGATGCATCGGTTACTGCAGTCCGGATAAGTATTACCTGCTGGTTTTGCTGGTTGGTAGTTACTTTGGTTACTTCTCCTGATACTTCCAGTACTTTATCGGTGTACATGCTTTTGGCCTTTACCGAATCGGTACTGAAGGTTTGATATAAGGTGGAAGCCGTTACTTTTTCAGCGGATGCATGTTTTACATCTTTATGCGGCTTGTTCCAGATATAATAAACAATAGCTGCGCCAATTGCTATTATGGCAAGCAGGGTAAAGAGGATCGTTTTTTTTGTTTTTTTCGTCACCCTATTACAAACGGGTGTTTTTAGCAAAAGGTTGCTCTGCTGTTTTTGAAAAACAGGAATTAAAGCTGCGGCCGATATTGCGATTGCTAAAAAATAGCTGTAATGGTCAATACAGCAGAAGAGGTAGCATCGTCGCTGATCTTGTAATCATCCATTTTAACAGTAAGGGAACTTTGCGCTTTCAGTTTGCCGTTTTGTACGGTAAGTGTAGCGCTGGTAGTTATTTTTTGTGTGATACCGTGCATGGTAAGGTTGCCGGTAACGGTGGCTTTGTAAGTACCATCTTTTGCCAGGTCAATATCTTTTATATTGGTGATGGTGCCCGCAAAAGAAGCAGTGGGATATTTTTTACTTTCCAGGTAGCTGTCGTTAAAATGTTCCTGCATCAATGCATCGGAAAATTTAAAACCCAGGATGGCGAGTTTGAATTTTACAACACCTTCTGTTGTTATTGATGCTTCAGCCTGGTTGTTGGAAGCCTTGATATCTTCTACACCGCCGCCTGCATCAAACTGTATCTGCGCTTTGGTGGTGGAAAATATTTTAATGGTCTTTGCCTGTACGGTATCTTTTATTACGGGAGTTGGCGGAGGCGGAAGAGATGTTAGCTTACTGGTATCTATTGTTACCACAGCCTGTATACTTTCTACTGAAAGTAAAACGCCATCGGTAACGGTAACATTGCTGAGAAAGCCCGTGCAGATGCCTTTGCAGGTGATGGTGTTGCCAACTTTTACGCTGCCTATGTTCTTTTTAAACGTGCAAAGCACGCCGGTTGAAGCCTCGGGTGTTTTAAGCAAGATAACAGACTGATGATTTTCATTCGTATCTACTGAAGCAACTATACCCGTAAGTTCCAGTGTTTTATTTAAATATTGTTTATTGGCGCTGTCTTCAGAAGTATTGAATGCAGTAACCAATTGAGCAGCAGTAATTACAATCCCTTTTTCTGTTTCTACATGGCGCTCTGCATTTTTGGTCATTATCTTCAATACTATAAAACCTATGACTGCAACGGCAACGATGATGGCCAATAAAATGAGCAGCTTCTTCTTCATAATTCTTAATTTACAATGTATTGTTCAACAGGTATGCGGTTGCTGATGCTTTTTGCCAGTGTCATTTCATCGGCGTATTCCAGCTCGCCGCCGAAAGCTATACCGCGGGCAATGGTAGTGATCTTTACAGGATTGTCTTTTAATTTTTTACTGATGTAGTAAATAGTAGTATCGCCCTGTATAGTTGGGTTCAATGCAAAAATGATCTCGCTGATATTTTCCTTCCGGATGCGTTCGATCAATGGCTCAATGGTTAGCTGGTCGGGGCCGATACCATCCAGCGGAGAAATAATACCGCCCAGTACATGATACACACCGTTGAATTGCTGGGTGTTCTCAATAGCAATTACATCACGGATATTTTCTACTACGCAAAGGATATCCTGCTTGCGCATGGTATTGTTACAAATACTGCAGATAACTTTATCGGAAATATTATAGCAACGGCTGCAGAATTTAATTTCATTCCTCATTTTGGAAATCACTTCACTAAAGTTCGATACTTCGACTGCATCCTGCTTGATAAGATGCAGTACCAGCCGCAGTGCTGTTTTCTTTCCTATGCCGGGCAGTTTGGCAAATTCATTGACCGCATTTTCTAAAAGTTGAGAGGAGAATTGCATACGTAAAGATAAATGATAATTGTCCATAGACTATGGTCTAAAGCTTGATTTCCCGCTCGTTATCCCAGTTGGCTCTTATACTTATCTTTTGAGGAAGGGTAATTACTCTTTCCGGCTGGCGTTTTTTTGTGTAGCTGCCGGGATCCCATTTGCCATTGCCGTTATCATCAAATAAAATGCGGATGATATATTCGCCGGGCAAGAATAATTTTTTGCTCCATTCGTTGCCTTGTAAAGGGTACGCTTCTTTTACTTCATCGCCCTGCACAAATTGCAGTACGGGATGTTGCGACAGGTCGAGATTGCTGAAACGTATCACCAGGTTGCCGTAGTCTGTTTCTTTTTTAGCAATAAGGCGTATGGTATCGCTTTTAAAAATACTGTTGTCTGCAGAATCACTAACGGCATCTTTATCCAGCAATATGCGGTAGGGTTCACCCTCTTTCCATTTAACAGAAAGGGAAACTTTGGTATGGGTACTATCCAGCAAAACTGCGGTGTTTGGTACAGCAACGTAATTGGTATCTGTTAAAAGGATCTTTGAAGCATCAAATTTTTTGAGCGGCTTCGTAAATGTGATAGTAAAATCAGTCAGCAGGTCCTGCTGGGCGGCAGAAGGTGTGTAGCGTAATTTTTTGTCGGATGTTTTGGTAGTGGAGGATGCCCTGGGCTTCTCTTTTTCTTCGGCGTATGCATATAAGGTTACCGGTTCATTTACATCAGAGATGGTTATGGGTTTATCAGCAAATGCAAATAGTTCCGTTTTGGCATTGTATGTTTTTCCGCCGTCGCCATCTTTCAAGGCATAAATATTGAAATTATCTTTCGGTAGATTTTTAAATAAAAAGCTTCCGTCGCCTTTTAACCTGGCTATATAATCCGGTCTTCTTTTTTGTACAGATGAATCATTGGCATTACGATACAGCATTACGGCAATGGTGCTGTCTGTTGCGCCGTTCTCTGCCAATATCACTTTACCGCTTAAGGTCATAGAGTCGATCGTTTTGCCGGTAGAAAAAACATAAGTAAAATCTCTCAGCGGGTTATTTTCATTCACATCCTGGATAGCATTGCCAAAGTTGATAGAGTAAGTGGTATTAGGCTGAAGCGTGTCTTTTATTTTTATAGTAACCGTTTTAAGCTTAAAATTAATGGACGGATTTGTTTTGGTGAGCGGCGAGATCAACACATTGGTCTGTACTTCTTTTACATCAATGTATTCATCAAACGTCAGTGTTATTTTATTTCCTGAAAAATTGGTTGTTCCCGAAACCGGTGTGGCAGTTACCAACCGTGGCGGAATGGTATCTTTTGCACCGCCGGTTGGGGCGCCTATCTGGGCACAGCCCGAATCCGTTATGATAATCAATACTGTTACTATGCTGAAGAATAAAAAATATAGAATTGCAGAAAGCCTCATTTCGGTTAACGATTATTTGCAAACATACTTTGTTTCCGGTGTATGCCTGCATCCCAAATCATAAAAAACCTTTAATCTGTGTGATCTACTCTGATGCTTCCTCTTCCTGCAGGTCATGTAAAGCAACAGCCAGTTTATTGTTCTTAACAAAATTGCACCAGTGGCAATCTTCTTTACCACAGCCGGTATAAAAATCACGGGCCTGTATCTTATTCCAAACGGTTGTGATCTGCTGCTTAACAGTTTCCGTATCTGCCGGGCTGATAATGATCTTTTCTTTACGGTATTCCTTTTTCTTATCCGGTTCAATAAAATCAAATTCGGTGCTGATGACCCGCCAATCCTTTTGCTGGTAATTATCAATAAGTATCTTATAAAAAACAGCCTGCCTCCAGTAATCGCCGCCATTGGGTTCTTTATCGTTGGGCGCTTTCATTTTAGGAATGGCCTTGTCGATATCACCGCTTTTGTAATCCACCACATTTACTTCTTTGCCGTTAAATTCCAGCTTATCCAGCTTACCTTTCAGCGGAATGCCATTTACCACAACGCCACGGATATTGCGCTCTACTGCAACTACTTTATTCCAGCTGTTGATATATTTATCATAGTAATTGCTCAGTATCTCGTAGCCATATTCCATCCGCCTGTCAAATGCTTCTTTGGTAAAATTCTCACGATGACGGTGCATATACCATTCAAAATCGGCAATCATTTCTTCTTTTGGCGGAAATAGCTCTTTCCCGCTGTCCTGCATTTTACGGAACAGTTTTTCCAATGCATGATGTATGGCGCTGCCAAATTCAGTGGCTTCATTTTTACCCGACGGAATGCGGATAAGATTTTGATAATAGAATTGCAACGGGCATTTTAAATAATTATTGAGCGCTGTAACATTCATGGCAAATTTTTCCAGCAGGGCGGTAATGAAGTCTTCTTCTGCTTTTTCAATTTCAGGTGCCTGTTCAGTGAATTGCAATACTTCAAAATCAGTAAGCTGTTCAACAGTTAAATTTATTTTTTCAATTGCCAGCTGATGTTCTTCCAGTATTTCTGCAATGAACATAGAAGGCTCCATTTCTTTGCCATCATTGCGAAACCTGGCGTAAGAGATGGAAAGGAATTTTTCGGCCCTTGTTAGCGCCACATAAAAAAGACGGCGCAATTCTTCTTCCTCATTCGCCTTCGGCTGAGAAGAGAACATAGTGTCAGGTAATTTATAGCCGCCGCCGGGTTTGCGTTTCTTTTCCCAATTAGAAGCATTAACGCCTGCAAAGAAAACGTATTCAAATTCAAGCCCTTTGCTGCCGTGCGCCGTTAAAAGATTTACACCCTTATCATTACCTGCTATCTGCAGCATGGGTAAGGGTAAGCTTTCTTTTTCCATTAAGTCGATGATACCGATAAGCCCGTTCAGCGTAAGCAGGGTATTGCGGCTGGTCTCTTCTTTTATAAAATCGAATAAAGCGGTAAGCAATTGCAGCAGGTTTATTTTTTCTGCGCTCTTCATGATATAAGGCAGCACACCGGCATCGCGGATGATATTCTCGAAAAGCTGCTGCAAGGTGGTATTGGAAACATCAGCTATCAATTGTTCGATAACCAGGCTGATGTTCTTTAAGCTGTCATTTATACCGGTATCAAAAAGATCCTTAGGTGGCGTATTGGCTTTGTCGGATAAAACCTTTCGGATAGAAGTTAATTCGCCATTGTACTTCCTGTTATTTACCTCTACGGTAAGTTTGGCAATTTCAATAGGAGGGATGTTGTAAAAATCAAAATGCAGTATCTCGAACAGCATTTCATCGCCACCGTATGGTATATCATGCTCTGCATTTAAGTAACGCAGCAGCAGTAATAATTTGCTGACGAAAGGATGCTCTAAAATATTGATGTTGCGCTTGCTGTAAACAGGGATATCTTTAAGCCGGAAATATTTGGCCAGTTCTTCGCCGTATTTATTCTCTTTATAAATAACAGCTATTTTGCCCGGTGTAATATCTTGCTGCAATAAAGCCGCCACTTCAAAAGTGATCGCTGCCATCTCTTCTTTTACCGAAGCATATTCGTGTATAACAGGCTGATTGGTTAATGTGCTGATGAGGCTGTTGGATGCCACCAGTTCTTTACTCAATCCTTCGATCTGCTTTACCAAACGCTCCTCATTTTTATTGATCAGTGTTTTGGAAACATCCAGTATCGGTTGTGTACTGCGGTAATTATTGGTAAGCACTACCGTAACCAAATCTTTGGTATAGGCATTGGCAAACTCCAGCATGTTCTCAATGTTTGCGCCCTGGAAACGATAGATACTCTGGTCATCATCGCCTACCACAAATACATTCGGCTTATCCCAATAACTGATAAGTAATTGCACCAGCTTGTTTTGCGTACCGCTGGTATCCTGGTATTCATCTACCAAAATATATTGAAACCTCTCTTGATAATTAGATAACAGGTTCTTGTTTTCTTCAAAAGCCCGTATCACCCAGTTGATCATATCATCAAAATCATAACGATTCTTTTTCCGCATCAGGTCCTGGTAATTGTCAAATTCATTTACTGCGGCCCGCAGCTTTTCCATCTTCTCTTTTTCTTCTTCTATCTTATCGGTTCGTACATCACCTTTTTTAAAAGCGCCGGTAGCTCTTTTGGCAACATACTCATCACGCAGTGGCAGACCGGCAATGTATTCATCAATTTTTTGGTTGATGAAGGCTGGCGCCCAGCCTTCTCTTTTCATAGAAGAGAACAGGTTGCGCAGGTTGTTGATCTCAAAATATACATCGCCACGATAGCGTTTCAACAAATGATTTTTTGGAAAAGAATCGATCAGCGTTTTAAAGAGCTCAATACTTTCCAGTTCGGAAATAGCATCCAGCGATGTTTTTTCAAACAGCGAAAGATTATCCTGTATCACATCATTGCAAAAAGCATGGAAGGTGTAAATGTTTACCTTGTAAGCATCGGCACCAATAAATTGCAGCAGGCGCCTGCGCATGGCAATAGTACCTGCATCAGTATAGGTAAGGCATAAAATGTTTTGAGGTGCAGCATCCGTATCCAGTAATATCTTCCCGATACGGGCGGCCAGTATCTGTGTTTTACCCGTACCCGGGCCGGCTATTACCATTACAGGGCCTTCGATGGTATCAACCGCAGTGCGCTGCTGTGTATTGAGCCGCTCATACTCCTGGTTAAATTTCTGTTGCAGTATTTCCCTGTACGTGTGCATTCCTCAAAGTTAATCTGCGGCAATGGTTGTTAAAATAATTATTTATAGAATATCTTTCCGTTGCAAAACAGCATGAGTAAGACCTATTCCATAAAAAAGATTCAGACCATACCTGCGGGCCTCGACAAAGTATGGAATTTTTTCAGCGTGGCAGATAACCTGCAGGCCATTACACCGGCTACTATGAAATTTAAGGTTTTGTCGGCGCACCATGGCGATACCATATATCCCGGGCAGATCATTGAATATAAAGTGCGCCCGCTGTTAAATATCCCGCTGTACTGGATGACAGAGATAACGCATGTGGAAGATAAAAAGTTCTTTGTTGATGAACAGCGCTTCGGGCCGTTCAGCCTCTGGCACCATCAGCATCATTTTAAAGAAACGACCGAAGGTGTTGAAATGACGGATATTGTTCATTACAAGCTGCCCTTATGGTTTTTAGGAGATATAGCGCATGCGCTGCTGGTGAAGAAGCAACTGAGGGAGTTGTTTGATTATCGCTTCAATGCAATAGATGGATTATTTACAACTTGAAAAGGTTACAAGTTAATAAGGCTGGCCAGCTTTTCAACTTCTCCATTTATTAACCTGTCAATGATCCCTTACCCCGGCATCCTTGTAATATACTTCTCTATCTGCTTTACCTGGTCAACGATCTGCGGGGTAGTAGGTTTCAATGCTTTTACCTTTTTAAAATAATCCTTTGCCGCCCTGAATTCTCTTTTGTTCATCATGATAGAGCATAGCTGTAAATAAGCAGCCGCTTCATTTTCTTTATCGGGCAGCCCGGCACGGATGGCCTGGCGGATATAGCTTTCTGCTTCTTTCACATTGCCCTTTTGCATGGCCAGCATACCCAGCTGTAGTTTGTTGGGGCCTTCGGCCTGTTTGGTAAGCGAGCCGCCACCCAGGGAAAGGCTTTTCTTCATCAACTTTTCGGCACCGTCATAATCCTGTTCTACCATAGCCAGGTTGCCTTTAATGGTGTAATACACTGAGCGTATGGGTTTTATCAGCAGGCCCGGGAACCAGATGGAATCCACCACTTTTTTAGCGCCTTCAATATCGCCATCTTCCATATAGCCCTGTATCAGGCGCATAGGGCCAAATATAAAATGGCCCACGATAAGCACTACAGCCAGTAAGTATAATATAAAGGCGGGCCAGAAACCGGCCTGCATATGGGTAAAAATAGCCAGCGCCAGCAACACAATGCCTATCCACAGGCGGTATTTGATAATTGTATTAAACCATTTCATCGGTGCAAAAATTTGGACGGCAAAGATAGGGCTTGATCGCAGATATTGGATTTACGATTTTAGATTGGCAGAAAGCCCTTATTTTTGCGTTCCTAAAAATGGAGATGATCCGTTTTTATTGGTCCCGTAGTTCAATGGATAGAATATCCCGAAAGCGTTCGGGACTAAACTTTAAACACAAGTTCTTATATAATAAATGGCCCTGTAGTTCAATGGATAGAATAGAAGTTTCCTAAACTTTAGATACAAGTTCGATTCTTGTCGGGGCTACCATACCGGAATCAAGCGAAAAGTCGCTTTGGTTCCGGTTTTTTATTTGGCTGAAACCCTTGCCCACACTGTATATCAGGGCAAAGGCAGAATTCAGTCGGGTAGTTCGATAATTTTTTCCGTCAAACCACAGTTTTTCGGGATATATCGAACTAATTACACGTCGTTTTGAACGCATATCTCCATCGCGGTAAATGTTGTAAAATTGAAACATAGCACTGGTGGCCTTTTCAACATATTTGCTGATCGTAACAGTGTCTGAAAGGTTCGATTGTTGGTCTGCTAAGGTCATTTCAAGGCGCAGTATTTTTTGCTCGGCATCTGTTTTAATTTGTTTGAAGTCCGCGGGTTCAATATCACCGTTAAGCAGCAGTTCCCTTGCTTTGCTTACTTTCTCATTGAGTTTGCCAATTTCATCCAGCAACATTTTGGTACCGCTTGTTTTTTTAGAGAATTGCTTTTCAAATAGATCTTTAACGACGGTTTGAACAAGAACCTGCGAACCAGGCGCGGGAGCATATCTTTTAAGTTCAATATCGAACCTGTCATTGAGAAGGGTAGCGCGCTGGCGGTAACCGCAGGAGCTATGGCAATGATAATAGTGATACCGTTGTGTGGCCCCTTTTGAACCACTGGAAGTAAGTGTTTTGCCGCACTTCGGGCAGGTTAGATGGCCGCGTAATGGATAAATACTTGGAACCTCATTGGTGGATTGAACACGTTTCTTTCGTGCTAAGCCGTCAAGCACATCCTGCACTTCATAAAAAAGCGCTTCACTGATAATTGGTTGATGTTGTCCCTGCACGAGCTGCGCTTCATCATCCCTGAATTTCGGTATGAATATCTTTCCGCAGTAAACCGGGTTACGAATAGCGTTGTAAAAATTTGCACGGCTGCAGATAAAACCTTTGAGGTTAAGTTCCTTTCTTATAAGGTCAGCACCGTGCGTGCCTTTTGCGATCTGCTCAAATGCCCATTTGATATGTGATGCCTGCGGTTCTAATGGAGCAATGAATTTTTTACCGTCTTCACTGGTGATGTTTTTGTAACCGACTGGAGCGCTGGACATCCAGCGGCCTTCTTTTTTTGCACGGCGCATACCATAGGTAACGTTCAGTGCACGGCGGTCATTCTCTACTTCAGGTGCAGCGAGATAGAAAGCCATCATCATTTTATTTTCAGGAATAGAAAGGTCGAGTGGCTGCTCAACTGCCTGCGGATCAATACCGCAGTTGCGCAGCATGTTGATCATCTGGTAAGCGTCACCTGCGTTCCTGCTGAAGCGGTCCCATTTTGTAAACAGCAAAAGGTCAATGCAGCCTTTTCTTCTGCGGTACTCAGAGAGCATCGTTTTCCATTGAGGGCGAATGAATGTCTTCGCTGAGTAGTCTTCAAAAATAACTTTGCGCACAGCGATGGAATTGATCTCACAATAGCGGCGCAGTGCTTCCTCCTGGTTCCGTTGCGAATAGCCTTTGTCTGCCTGTTCGTCTGTGCTTACCCGTATATAAAGATCCGCTGTTTTCATGCAATTGAAATTTACATAAATTTACTAAACATTTTAGTTAAATCGCATGAGTTGACAAAGAATTATTTTCATCAATTTTATTCCATACATAAATCTCCAGCGCCATTTCAGCAAACGAATAAAGTAACTCCAGAATTTCAATCGCTTCCTGCCGACTCACAATTATACCTCCCTCTTTTAAAATCGCCAATGCCTGTTCAGGCTTGATCTTTCCCTCTTTTTCCATCTGCACATTTTCTTTTCACAAACAATATCACATGCGACTCAAAACTTGGACGATAACCTCGCACACTTCATAATCTTCCTGGTCCATAGCAGTCTCATACAAAATCTCCAGTGCCTCCCTGCTATACCCAACAGATAATACCCGCAACGCTTCTTCTTTAGAAAGCGAAAGCAGGTATTTACTGATGGCATAACCAAAAACAACCAGGTCTAAATCATGATTAGGATGCATGGAACAATGCTACCCAACGTTACAACAAGCAGATCGTGATTTTTCACATCAACCAATGTGATTTTTCACAATCTTCAAAACTCCAAATACACCAAACTCCCCAGCAAATGGTTATAGCTTGGAACATATTTTATGTATCCGTATTCTGCAAGCTGCCTGATGTTCCGGTGAAAGGTCGCAGGCCCGAATAGTTTACAATAGGGCATGACCTCATGCGAAAAAATAGATAAAGGATGTTCGCGCTTATGCCATAATGTTAACAGGGCTGCATACAACCCGATATGTGTTACAGCTATCCGCGGATCATCCTTTACTGCGTCCATAAATTTTACCAACAACTCCGTTTCCTTCATCACAATTTATTTTGCATTTACATTTTTTGTTTCACTGCCTTTCGCTTATCCAGGTCATCATCGTTTTTCAGATCATTTTTCTTTTCCTTGCCTTCTGAAACTTTTGCTGAAAGTTCGTGCGGCAATTTTTTGTTCATGTGTTGATCATAAAAGTTCAGGCCGCGGTGTTGCGGCACAGCCTCGATAAAAACACGCACCTGCTTTCCCTCTTCTTCAAATGTTACTGACTGCCTGTTACCTCTTTCAAGCGATTCCATCAACCTCTTTTTCTCTTCAGCATCTTTTAGCTCAGTAATGGGATATTTAGAAAGCACTTCGTCCAGTTTAAAACCCCAGTTATCATTGAACGATTTCATTTTGTAGTTACCACTCGCTTCGGTCTGCTTAAAATCAAGCTGCACCCAGGCATTGTATTTTTCCTGTTCCTTATTTTGCAGTTCTTTATACACCGCACGGCCGCTCATGAGATTATATGCTTCTTTCAACCTGATATTGTCCTGCATATAATTAATGTAAAAGGTCTGCTTGATAGGTTCAGGATATTGGTCATTCTTCAACGTTAAATTGTAACGGTTAAAGAAATACATTTCGCTGGTATCCGACTTGCGGAATTGTAATGCAGCAGTAACGTCATCCTTGCCATATTTTGTTTCATGGTTCAGGACAAATTCTTTTTCACCGGCCAGCATTTTTTCTTTAAGCTGTTCGTTCAACCCCTCTCCAAAACCATTATACAGTAATGATTTTGTCAACTGCTCATAATTGTTCTCTTCCATAATTTTATTTTTTAATTGTGATTGTAATTGTTCTGCTTCAAAATGATCATATATCTCCATCAGCGATTCCGCTTTGAACGTCCGCATGTTTTCTGAAGATGGAGCATGGACTTCAATAAAAACTCTTGCAGCCACTTCGTCTTTGAGAAAGTACATATCAGTTTTCTCCAAAAGATATTTACTGGAGTCATAGACAACCTGAGTATTGCCTCTTCCAAATTCAGCAAGTGCCTTTATAAAAAGTTCATCCGATAAAAGATGCGCCGTCCTCATTTCAGCTCCGGCAGTTTTATAGCATGTATAATTGCTTTGTTATTAACTTTCAATAGCAAATGCCTTCCACCGTTGTGTTCATCGATCTCGATGGCGAGATACTTCGCATCAGGCACAGTGAATTTCTCCAGCGCAACAACGATCCGGTTATGGCTGCATCCTTTCACAGTGGTAATATTTCCCGCGACATAGATCGGTACCAGTTCGTTTTCCTGTCTTGCAGTTCTTTTGTTTTTCTTCTTATCCCGGATATAAAAGCGAATGAAATCAATATCATAATCAACCGGCCCTGTGTTATTAAATAACAGCTGGTAATAGATCACTTTGTCTTTAATATAAATACCTGATACCCTTGCTTCCATTCCGAAACTTTTATCACGTATACCTCGCATCGTTATCAGGTTCACGGCAATCGCATTGCAATAGGTTTGCACACTGGCTGATGTCTTTACCGGTATCTGCCATACCCATAGCGGAGGGCAGGGATTAAAGCGCGCAGAAAACACATACACACTTCCATCTGCCGTGATCACTGAAAGATTGGTCGAGTCAAAGTTTGCAATGCCTGCTTTTACAAGAAGTATGTTTGGTGATTCAGGAATATCCTGCACGAGTATATTTGAACTGCCCCTGTCTACATGTTTGATCGGGAAAGGAAATACAAGGCTCGTTGTCTTGTCTGTAGAAAGCTCTATAGTCTGTGCCTTACAATGCAGCGCAAACAATGAGAATAAAAAAATCAATAACTTCATAAAATTAGTTTGAACTGTTTTTTAATAATATTTTATATCCTGCTTTCACCTGCACACGGATGAGTTTTACTTTTCGGGAAAGCAGGTTCTTCGCAGTTTCAATTCCCGCAGTCGCAGCCTGCGCACCGATAGTTGGATCAACTGTACCAAGAGAAATGCCCTGCAGTACATTGTCTCCTGATTGTTTTGCCACATCGCGGCTGATTGCACCAGGTATATAAATTCCCGGCAACCCATCCATATCGAATACTTCCATCTTTACAGGGAACAGTGATTCACCATCACGTATCGATGTTACAGCAACTTCCAGTCTTTCTTTATTTAGATTGGCAGTACCAAAAACAAAATTGTCCTTTGCGATTTTGTGCCCTTCGATAACAACATCTGCAAGCAGTCGCATCTTGATCACCGCACCGGTAACGAGCGTTTGGTTCTCATGCACAACTGCTTCGATTGCATTAGCTGAAATACTTTCTCTTTTATCATGTAACCCATAAAACCCTTCTGATGAATTTCCTCCTGTATCAAATGAACTGTAGGTAACTTTTGAATTGCCAGCGCTTACCTGTTTACTTACAACAGTAGAGGTATCATTTTTCAAAGCCGCCTTTACTCTTTCGGGATGCTGTATGTCCAGTATCTTCTCCAGCATACCATTAAGTTGTTTCATTTCAGGATCTGAGGCTGTCGAAGTATTCACTTGCGCCGGCATTGAAATTTCGTCCGGTTCATAGTTTGATGTATAACTTCTCTTTGGCGACGGGATAACATTTTCTTTCAACGCTGAATTCAATTGACTGAGCTTTGCATACACTTTCGCTTCATTCGGATCTGCATAAGAATTGCTTGGAATTTTCTCTTCCGGCATTGTTGTAGTAAGTGCATCGAGCACAGAATCCGCAGCACTGTTCTTTGTGAAATAAGGATCGTTCTTCATCTGCTCCTGCAGTTTCAATGAGTCTGCAGTTGCCTGGTCATAGTATCCCAGCTTGTCCATTCCCTTGTCATCTTTTAATGAGGCACCGGGCAGTTCCATATTCAGACCTGTCGGATTTAAAGAAGTTTCATTTGTGCTGCTTCCTTTTCCGCCGCCGAGCGCCCAGAATGCCATTGTTAAAAACGGAATGATTAGCAGTGGCAGCACAAGCAGAAATTTTCTCTGCCGCATTTTTTTTGGTGAGATCTGTTTCATGTTTAGTTATTTTTATTGTGATATAATTTTTCTAAAGCCTTTGCACTGTCCAATAGTCCCGGTCTCGCATTATTAATGCTGTCAAACATTTTTCTTCCTTTCGCAGTTCCACTAAGGCTATCCATATATTTCCGAAATGCCACCACCTTATTATACTGCTTCGGAATAGTTGTAGTAACCGAATCATGTTGCACGATAACTTTCCTCATTCGCCCGATCTTTAAATTTCCATTAGGAACAGAGATAAAAGTTTCTATCAATATGCCGATACATATAAGCACTGATAGCGCAACAAACACAACAAGCCCGATCTTCTTCCACCGAACAGACAGCCTGTTCACACGTACATTCATAAATACCGTCCACTTGTTTTGCAGCCATTCTATTTTCTGCGCAATAACTCCTGCTGCTTTTTCTCTAAAAGCATTTACAGTTTTCTTTTTCCGAAAAATTTTAAACATCATTCACCTGTTTTGTACTTTAATATCCTGATTCATTAGTGTCGCCCATCTTTCAATTAGAAAACCATGTGGGTTATTATCCGACCGGCTCACATTTCGTAAATAACCTTCCGTGATAAGGCTTCTTGTAACGGTACTGGTTGACCGAACGAGTAGTTCAGATGCGTAGCATTTGAAGTAATACGGACTTTGATTAATGTCAAGCTGAATAGAATCAACCGAGATAGTCTGGCTGATGTTCGCAGAAATGATATTCATATAGTATCCGCTCTCTCGCAGGTTATCATATTGCTTTTTCGCAGAGCCATCTGCGAGGTACAATGCCTTTTTAACATTGCCCTGTATCACTTTATCATCAGGATCAAGCGTAAAGAAATACTGGTGAAATGTTTTGATATGGTCTCTTGCCTCCACCGGGATATTATCTTTTCTTTCTGCACTGCTTGCTTCCAGCGCTTTCCCGTTCGCCAGTATGTAGATCTTCGCCTGAATAGAGGCGACAAGGCTGAAACTTTTGTATACTGCGTAACAACTGATAAGACAACTGCATACCACTACCGCAATACTAAAACCCCGCACATATCGGAATGCGCTGTCGATATTTTTCATCTGCTGAAACATTACCCTTCTAATTTTTTTCTTTGATAATCTGATTTTGAACTGCCACCGGTAATAGCATTGGTAACTGAAGATGCGGCAGACATGCTGTTATTCGTAACTGCATTGGTAGAGGAATTGAAACTTTGTGTTACCCGGTGCACAAAACCGTTACCGCCACCAGCATGAATAATGTAGTTCGCAACTGAAGGAATAGTGAAGTAGCCACAGATTCCGATGATCATAAATATGAGATAGGCTACATCAGTTGCAGAAAAGAAAGTATCGCCCTGGTCCTGGATTTGAGAGATATCAAGCTTCAGCATGTTTTCCTGTATCTTTCCCATGATAGCGCCGAATATATTGGCAACCGGCAGCCAGAGAAAAAAGTTCAAATACCTTGCGATCCATGAAGTAAGTGTATGCTGAAAGCCGTCAAAGACTGCAATACCAAAAGCTAACGGCCCGAGTATCGCCATTACAATAAGATTGAATGTTCGGATAGTATTGATACAAAGCGCTGCCGCCTCATAGAATACTTTGAGTATTTCCGATAGCCATTCCTTAATTGAGTTTTTAAAATTGTAATAGAATTTACTCATCGCAAACTTTACAGAGTTTCCGATGCCCTCGATCCATCCTTCTTCGCTTGGGTCTTCATTGTACGTGTACTCGTACCATTTATCCTGGTCGCCTTCACCGGAGGCGCCGACATACATTTGCCAGTAAATTGTTTTCTTGATGGCATCTTCCTTTAATTTCAAAAGCGCCTGTATCGCTTTATCCGAATCTTCCACCATCGCTTCGGTTGCAGTAACGGTAGGCTTCATCACACCATTGATCATCCCGATAACAGAAGGAAAAATAAGTACGGCAAACCCCATCACGAAAGGGCGGAAGAGTGGATAGAAGTCGACCGGTTCTGCTCTCGATATATGTCCCCAGATACGGGAAGCGATATACCAGGTCGCAGCAAAACCTGCGATGCCTCGGCCGACACCGATGAGCTGACTGCAAAGTGGCATCATATCATCATAAAGGCCATCAAGCACGGACTTCATGCTGTGAATTTCTTCAGCTACCTGAGCAGAGGCTAAAAAAGGTAATAACATTCCAATTGCCAAAAAGATGGCTCTCACACACTTTATCATACATCACGATTTTAATTGGTTATTTCGCGTAAAGTTTGCGCACTACATCAACATCATGTTGCTCGTGCGCTCGCTGTAATCCAAGCACAGTATTATCATTATTAAAATGACGGAGGAAGTTCAATTTCTCGCTCATGCCGGCATATATCTTATCAATAGTTTGCAACCTTTCATCGTCACTCATGCGCATAGTCTTTGAAGTGAGCACATTTACAAGATCATCAAGGTGCTGAAGGCTTTTGGAAAAGAGCTGGCCATATACCTTGCCCATATAATCCAGTTCAGGCATTGAGAACCGCCCGGAACTTTTAAATCTTTTAAAAGCATTCTTGTATTCCTTCACAAGAGATATTTGCATGGAAATTATATCAGCTACCTTCTTGTATTTTTTCACTGCAGGACTTGCTTCCAATAGTCCATTAAGAAATACTTCATGCAGGTTAAAATTACCTTGCGAGATATTTTTGATATTGGTGTACCCGCCGTATAGTACTTCGTAAGATTTTTTCAGGTCAGCGAGTATCTGTTTGAACTGCGCCAGCTTTTCAATATTCAGTGCCAGTTGCTGCAGCTCTTCCTTCTGCGCCGAAGAAGATAAACCAAAACTCACAAAACCAATTACCACGATTATCTTTTTCATAAGTATTTTTAATGGAGGTTAAATAATTTTTTTGATTCGCTCGTTTCCTGTTGCTCTTTCAATCTTTGAATTGCCATCAGCAAATTGTTGTTCGAAAAATTTTGACAGAACTTATAATTGTCTTGCATCTTTTCGTGTAGGTCATTGATACGTTTTATCCTTTCATCATCACTCATTTTATAAGTATCATCCGAAAGAATATTGGTTAACTCTAAAACAATCTCGCCGCAATCATCTAATAGTTTACCGAACACGCCGTAGATATATTCAATTTCCTTCGGTGTGAATTGCTCTGAAGCTTTAATTCGGGAGAAACTCTTTTTATAACTCTTTAATGTATTTACCTGGTAGGAAACAATCTCAGCAACCGCAGCGATATTTTTGATTTTAGGATTGACCGCACTTAATCCTTTAAAGAAAATAGCATGCAGCTTGAACTCACCGTTCTTAATATCATTAATGGTGTTCAAACCTGTTTTCGCAATAGAGACTGCTTTCTTTAAATACTGAATGTAAACAGCGTTCGCCTCTATCTGCTGTTGGTATAGTTTTATTTGTTGCGATTGCCCGAATGAAAAAAATCCAACCAGTACAAACCCTAAACTCACAATTATCTTTTTCATAAAATCATTTTAGCGTATTCCATATAATGCCCGAACCACATCCACTTCCTGTTGATCTCTGGAGCGGTGCAGCGACAGCATTTTATTCTGTGTAGTGAACTGAGTAAGGTCACGGTAATTTTTATCGAGCGCATCCGCAGCTTTATTGATGATAGCAAGCCTTGCTTCATCAGTCATAGTGGTAGTGAAGGAAGAGATCACCATGTACATCTGGTCGAGATTATCAACAGATGCTGAAAGTATTCCCGAATACACTTTGCCCATGTATTCAATTTCATCAGGAGTGAAATGATTGTCCGATTTGAAAAGCGAGAACGCTCTTTTGTATGCTTCAACAAGGGAGATTTGTTTTTCAGTAATATCCTTGATTCGTTTATAATAGGTGATAACATCCTTTACTTTTTTTAGATCCTGGTAATAATCTGCATATAGTTCCTTTTGCTTGCTCACCCAGTCGGTAATTTCGTCAAGCTTCAGCTTTGACATGGTGTTCTCCATCGTCTTCTGCGCATTCTGCAGCCAAATAACTTTGTTCTGCTGCTTCTGTATCGCAAGGTCTATCGTCTTGATCACTTTTATAATTACTGCACCAATGATCTGTCCTTCACTTTTGACTGAAAGGATTAAACACAAACCCAGCATCCACATTATCTTTTTCATTTTTCACGTATTTTATGGTTTATAATTTCCGGTACACGATATTTCCCATCCGCAAAACTTTATTATCAGGATCAAATGAAATTACTCTTCCGTTATTCTGTACAACAATTGTCTTATCACCCGGATTATAACTTCCCTGCCATTTAGAGATCGAATATTCCGGTTCTCTTTTCTTTACTGCATTGATGAATTGCAGATGTGTTCTTCGGACAATGATATATCCTTCACTACCACCGGCGGAAATCGCAGAGATATTCATCGTATCAACCGCAATACTGAAAGCAGTTTTCCATGAAGAAATATAAGTACCCGCGATAAATGGTTTCACTTTGTCGGAAGTGAGACCATTACATCCAATTAAAAACAGTAGAGCTGCAGCAATTAGTAACGTCATTTTCATATTGGTTAATTTTTGGTTTCTGAAATAAGTGCGACAATTCCTCTTTGTATGGAGCCATATTTTTTTGCATACTCCTGGACTTTTATCTTTTCTCTTTCCTCTGTGGTATATACATAATATTCTTCGGGTGAAACTTCATTGCGTAATACAGCAGATAAAGTGCCCCCGAGCGAAAAGAAGATGTCCATATATTTTTTAGTAGGGTCTTTGGCTTTATTCATTGATAGTACTTCTGCCTTTTGCTTGTCGGTGATTGAAAGCAGTTCTTGGACCATGTTGAACTTGTTCAGGTATTTGGATTGATCCAGCAGAATTTTACAATCCGAATTATTAATAATCGCCTGCTTTACAATGGGAGAGGATATGATATCTTCAATGTCCTGTGTTACCACGATAGCTTCACCAAAGAACTTCCTTACAGTCTTAAACAGATATTTTATGTATTCTGCCATCCCTTCCTTCGCAATCGCTTTCCATGCCTCCTCAATTAGTATCATTTTGCGAATGCCTTTCAGCTTCCGCATTTTTGAAATAAATACCTCCATGATAATGATGGTGACAACAGGAAAGAGTATCGGGTGATCTTTGATATTATCCAGTTCGAATACAATGAAGCGTTGTTGAAGCAGATCAAGGTTTTCCGAAGCGTTCAGCAGGTAATCAAATTCGCCACCTTTATAATAAGGCCTCAGCACGTAAAGAAAATTAGATACATCAAAATCCTTTTCCTTCACCTTATCTTCCGCAAGCACCGAAACAAATTCATCACGAAGGAATTCATAAAAACTATTAAAGCAGGGGAATATATCGGATGAAGCAAGTTTTTCAAAATACAGTTGAAGTGCGTTCGACATCGCAACGTATTCGCTTCTGTTATACGTTTCGTTATCTTTTTTCCATAGTGCAAGCAGGAGTGTCTTGATACTCTCTTTTTTCTCTGTATCTAATACATCACCTTCACCGATGTAGAATGGGTTGAATTTTATTGGCTGTGTTTCGGAATAAGTAAAGTAGTATCCGTTTACCATATCGCAAAGGCCTTTATAACTATGACCGACATCGACCAGCACAATATGTGTGCCTTGCTCATAGTAGCTCCTCACCATGTGGTTCGTGAAAAAACTCTTACCAGAACCGCTGGGCCCAAGAATAAATTTGTTCCTGTTAGTACAGATACCTCTCTTCATCGGTTCATCAGAAAGATCAACGTGTACTGGTCTTCCGTATAACCGGTCTGCCATACGGATTCCGATCGGACTTATTGATGAACGATAATTAGTCTCAAGGTTAAAAAAGCAGGTTGCCTGTGGGGAGAAAGTATCGAACGTATCATTCATGGGAAAGTCCGCAGCATTGCCGGGAATACCGGCCCAGAATATTTGCGCCGCCCCCTCCGTCTCTATTTTCGGAACCGCATCCATTTGTGTGAGAGCAGACGAGCAGAGATTGCGTATCGTTTTAATTTCCTTTACATCATCCGTCCATGCCAGGATATTGAAATGTGCCTTCACCGGTAATCTTTGTTCTGCGATTGCTTCATTCAAAAATTGATCAGTTGCATCTTTGGCAATTGAATTCTCCCTGCTGTATGCTGACAGCGATTGAAGGCGTAATCTTTTACTTTCCAGTTTCGAAAGATTTTTCTGCACATCTTCCATGAAGATATACTGGTTGTAGATATGATTGCAGGAAAGCAGTTGCCCGACTGGCGTTGCAAAGCCAATGGAAAATTTTGTTTTATCTGTAGAGTACTTTTCATAGTTGGTGCGCGAGCCGCACAGTGCCGGCACAAATTCTGCATCTGCCAATGTATAGAGCAGGCAATGATTTTCTCCAATTTTAATGCCGTCTTTAAAATTGATGTCACGGATGATCTTACCATCTAATTCTAAATTCATATAACTAACAACAACATTATTCAATGTCTCGTTATTCAATCTGTTCATTTTCACAAAGCCACTATCAACCAGTATTTTTTCAAACTGCCCGGCATAAGTGAGAAATTCCGCAAAGTGTTTCGCAGAAACAGCTTCTTCCGGCACGATGCTTTTTTTCAGAAGCGAAGAGAATACAGAGGAAGAAGTTTTGCGGCTCTGTGGTTTCCTGGTTATAAAAATGTAGCACCTGTGATCAAGGAATGGGCGCTCATAAAAGAACCTGTCTGAACTGCGGGAAAGAAAACTGGACTCGGATTTCGAAAAATCAGGCTGGTACTTGGCTTCTACATACCAATCCTGTTTATGCATCACCGCATTCGGTGGTAGTACTTTGATCGCCTTAATCCACGCATGATGGAACGTCTCATACTCCTCATTGCTTAGTGTAAACAACTCCGGTAGTTCCACAACGAACCCGATGGTCATGTCTCCCATCTTGGATAAAATCGCATCGCTCTCTGCCGCATAAACCGGCAACAACTCCTTCAAGTTTTTTGACATCACAGTTCACTCTTCACGTTATCAATAAAAAACTCAACTTCCTACCAAATCTTCATAGAATAATTCTTGATTATCTTCGGCACAGCTTTCTTCGCAATTTTCTTCATTAACCCGTACTGCCCATACTCACGGCTCAGTTTATATACATAGATAAAAAGCAGTGTAGCAAGTGTTACAATCAGTGGCAGGCAAATGAATATGTTCACGCCGCAAATATACAGCACAGCAAAAATGATCAGCAGTGCAACCAATCCTCCACCGAGATACCAGATGTACTGCGCTTTCAACCCTCTGAATTCAACTGGCTTATTGATGCCTTTGTTTATATTATAAACACTATTATTCATAGATACAAAATTCTTATTCCTTCTCAAGAAAAAGCTATGCAATCGGAAGTAAAAACTATTAAAAAAGAAGTAATTTGTTAGAGTGTTTAAAAGCAATTCCAATGGAATACTCATCTGCCGATATGCAAAAATTTCTTGAGAAGAAATCTTCAAGGCATCATTATATACCACAGTTCCTGATAAATGGTTTTACTGATGCCAATGGCCTGCTTTTTATTTATGATAAGCAATCGGACAAGATTCTAAAGAAACAACGCCCGGCGAAAGCAATTTTTTTTGAGACGGATAGGAATACCATAGAATTAAAAAATGATTTAAAATCTTCGGTAATTGAGGATTATCTGTATGCTGAAATAGATAATAAGACTAGTAAGGTTATTAAATATTTGCAGACAGAAAAATTATCTGACATCGACTTTAAAACTGAAGACACGGCGCTTATACTTTTCTTTTTAATCAGCTTATTTTGGAGGATTCCCAAAACTGATTATGCTTCGGAGAAACTAATGGAACATTCAGAAATTACTTCCGAAGGTATAGATGCTGAGATATTAAGGAATGATCCGACATTCAGAAAAATAAGCAGAGCCGGTTTATTTAAACATCATATTGACGAAATGAGAAAGTTTGGAATGAAGGGAACTAAATCGTTCAACATTCATCAAAATGAAAATCCCACTTATGTTATCGGCGATTTCCCTTTTTTATCCAGGAAGCATTCAAATGAGTTTCGAAAATTCAATGATACAGATATTTTATTTGCAGTCAGTTCGACAAGGATCTATTCTTCTACCAATGAAAGCCTGAAAAATTTTGCCGCTTTTAATTCTTACAGCTATAATGCAAGGATTATTGAACAATCAGTTAAATATATTGCCTGTGAAGATTTGCAGGTTTTAGAACAGTCAGTAAATTATTACAAGGAACTAAAAAGATTAGGGCTCATATATTCTAATGAGAAGGTTTTTATAACAAGTAACTGAAAGGGCTATAATACATTCGGTTAAGCTATTATGTTCATTTTTAATAAGTATCTTCAATAGAAATATTATCAAAACTTTCAAATGACTTTCAAAGAAATTGCAAACAAGCTGACTGGATTTAGTATTCCAATTTTCGGAATCTCATGGACACCGATTAAGTTAGAAATTGAAACAGCAAAAAAAGTTATTATTTTCCTGGAAGACAAAAGAGTTCTCTATGTAGTATATGAATTAGAAACACCCAATCATTGCATTTCTTCAATAAACCAGATAAGGGAATTTTTGACCAACCAAATGTTTGATCTGAACGATAAATCTGAACTTTTAAAAATTTTAAGGGCAATGAGAAGTGCATGCAGAAAATTTTTGGATGGAGTTCAGGCGCAATGGTATTTTGACAAACGAAAAGGTGAAGTAAATTCTGAACTTGGGATGGGAGGGCAAATACACTTTTATAATGCAATGGGTGAGTTAAGAGCGACCTTTGGAATTTTAATAGCGCAGATTTTAATTATGCACGGTTTAAGTTTTGAAGGAGGGTTGCTGAATATTATTCCATTTGAGGTTCCAGATAAATAATTCTTCTTAAAAATGGCTTTAACAATCTCAATAATTTCCCTTCTTGTTTCGCTCCTAACATTTTGGCTGACTAGGATGTATTCGGGCAATGTAAAAATGACCAGGCCAACAATAGTTAGTTTATTGGGTCAGAACGGAACCGATAGCCCGAAGATATTTATCCGCACGTTGCTATATAGTACTGCAGACAAAGGCCGGTATGTTCAGGATATGTACATAAAATTGAGTGGAAACCAACAAATCCAATACTTTAATATTTGGGCTTATGGTGATAAGGAAATAGTTCGTGGAAGTGGCTTATTTATTAATAAGACAGGCTTCTCAAGTTACCACCATTTCCTATTGCAAAATGAACAAAAGGGATTAAATTTTTCTGCTGGAGAATATGACATTGAAATTTTTGTAGAGGTTGTAAATAAAAGCCCCAAAAGACTTTTCATAACCAAACTTCTTTTAAGTGAACAACAGGCTGAAGATCTAATGAACCATAAACCGGTATATTTTGATTGGGATTCCAAAACGCAATCTTATATCGGACATCCCGACATAAAACAGGTTTTGCAGAGTCGATTGAAATAAAAATAACTATAAATGCCTTTTGAATTTAAAAAATTAGATAACCAGATTTTCGTTGGCAGGGAGAAGGAAATGGAATGGCTTGATGATCATTTGTATCGACTTCATTCTTCTTTTTCACCAATCTTTATTACCGGCCGGGTTGGTGTTGGTAAAACTGCGTTGGTAAAACATTGGTTTTCTTCTAGGAAAATATCTTCAATTATATTATGGCTGGATCTTTCTGAGAATTTTGAAGATAATGTTGTAGAGAATTTAATTATAGAAATTCGAAAGCAAAGCGATGAGCATTACGAAAAGGGAAATAGAAGCCTTATTGTAGTCATTGACGGTACAGATGTTTGGTCACAAAAAAGACTTGAAGAAGTTTCAGGGAAGGTTTTTAACTACAAAATAGTTTCAGGATTGATTTTTATCAGGCAGGAGTCTTTAGACTTTCCAAGAAGTCAGAATTTAGAACTTGCTCCACTTTCTAATTCAGCTGCCGAAGTTTTGTTGAAGCGGTTGTTATCTATTGAACTACCGAATTCGCAAATTCATCAGGCTATAGAAACATCGAGAGGTTTTCCGTTGGCACTTTCAATTTTAAGTAGCCTGATAAACGGAGATAATATTAACTCTTTGCTTTCTGTTACAAATGAACCACTTTACGATATACAAAACGGAATCCTCGTTCCTCGTAATCAAATTATAACAGCCGCAAAACCCATTATCGTATCTGCAAATAATAGGTTGATTGAGTCTCTTAAAAAACAGCCAGATAGCATTCGAAATTTAACATCCAGGGAATTTGAGATACTTTTAGCAGACCTTTTAAGGGATATGGGTTGGGATGTGGAATTGACGAAGCAGACGCGGGATGGTGGCGCGGATATCCTTGCATACATGAATACCGAAATAGGCAGGTTGCTCTGCCTTGTAGAAGCAAAACATTACCGAGAAGACAGGAAAATAGGAGTTGATCTGGTACGAACACTTTACGGAACCCTTTGCGATGCCCAGGCGAATAGTGCAATGCTGGTAACAAGTTCTTCATTTAGTCCGGATGCTAAAACTTTCCAGCAAAAGCACAAGTATCAATTGTCCTTACGGGAATATGCTGATGTAGTAGAATGGATAATGAAGTTTGGAAAAAGGAATAATGACTTTGTATGAACTTTCTGTAAATGAATATTCAAATAGATTACAAAGTCCAATATTGCAGGATCGGCTTTAATCCTCAATGAGATAATCAATAAATTCACGAAATAGTGCAGCGCCCAATAATCACATCCTTTTTCTCCTAAAGATGCAGACCTCTTAAAACATTCTTACCTCTTCATCGTCTCCAGTAATAGGATTAAAACCATACCACCTTGCAGAATAAAAAACGTAACCTCTACATAATAATCGGCATTACCGTATTGAACGCCATCGGCATGACCATTGTTTTCCCGCTCTTCCCTTTCCTGCTCGGCCTGTATGTGCCGGCAACAAAAGTCGCGTTCGTGATGAGCCTGCTGGTAGCTGTCTTTTCCATCTGTACTTTTTTCGCAGCGCCGGTATTTGGTGCATTGAGTGACCGCTACGGTCGCAAATCGATCCTTATCATCAGCCTTCTTGGTTCCGCAATTGGGTATATCATGCTCGGCGTTGGCGGAGCGCTCTGGATACTTTTCCTCGGGCGCATTATTGACGGCCTCACGGCAGGAAATCAAAGCGCACTCTCAGCTTATATAATTGATAGTACCGAACCCCAGGAGAGAGGAAAATGGTTCGGCTACCTCGGTGGCGCAATCGGCCTTGGTTTCATGATCGGTCCTGCTATTGGAGGGTTGTTCGGTGCGAATTCAATAACGCTTCCTTTTTTCATAACAGCAGGCATTACACTATTTACAACAGCTTGCATTTATTTCCTGCTTCCGGAGTCTTTGCCAGTAGAAAAACGTACTACTCACCTGACCATAAAAAGCTTCAATACCTTTTCTCATTTCGGTGAGATATTTACTATCAAAACGGCTCGGAACCTACTGATCATGGGAGCCTTCTTTTATGTTGGCCTCGGCATCTGGCAGTTCAACGCCAGCATCTTTTTGAAAGATGTATTTCTCTGGGGACCAGCACTGATCGGCGCGATGTTCGTGCTGATCGGTATTTGTGATATCTTATCGCGTGTAATTTTATTACCGCAGATGCTGAAAAGATGGAGCGAACAAACGGTCGGCATCATCGGCCTTATCGGCCTCGCCGTTGGGCTTGGCCTAATATTTTTAAGTGGCTATGTACATTCCATAGTTTTGATCGGTGCAGCGGTTGCCTTCATTGTACTCGGCGAAGGGCTCTTCGATCCGTCCTATAACGCACGGCTGTCATTGTCGGTTGAGGAAAACAAGCAAGGTTTGCTCCAAGGGACCAGCCAAAGCCTGCAGGCATTGTATCGTGTCATCGTTCCGCTTGGCGCCGCCGCAATTTACTCCTACAGCCATGGCGCAGTCTTCGGCATCGCAGCGGTACTAATGATCACTGGGCTGATAATTTTCATGCGGTTAAAAGATAAGATCTCCCTTTCGGAAACAGAAAATTAACTTTTGGCTACATGCAATAAGAATATCTGTTGCAATTCTACAGCAACAAAAAAGTAACTAAAATGAAAGTATTTGTAACAGGAGTTCTGACAACTTTAACCGGGGTTATGTTTACGCCTTCTTGTAAATAATCCCATGCATTCAGTCGGATTAAAATATCCGGGCTCTGTGCCTTTTAGAGCAACAGATAGAATTGCTGCGAAATTTTTACCGTCATTTTTTGTTGGAAAGTTAGCCATGTTTATGGCATATGGGGACATTATACTTTTGCCGGAAGTGTCATGCACTAATCCGAAACAATGGCCCAATTCATGCGCGATAATCGGGACGATATTATATAGTGAGTTATCTTTTACAACATCAAAGAAACGCTGATTGTAAACGATTTTTTGTTTTTGCATGTTCAAAATAATTGTCCTCCCACGCACTTGTGCCTTTGCAAGAATAGATTTTTTGTCACGAAATTTTTCTCCCTTTTTAAAATAAACCTGGAATACAAAATTTGCGTTTTCAATACAATCTACTGTAAAAACATTTGGAGCATTATAAGTGTAATTCCCACCACTCTTAAAACTATAATCATCAAGGTATTTTTTTATTTCAGGCGAAAGAGTTTCTTTATTCATTATAAGCGATACACCCCAATTTGTTAACGCTGTTCTAAATCCATTGGTAATGATATTGGTAAGGGAATCTTTCAGTTCTTTAGACACCGGGTCTTTCTGTCTGAAATAAATGAAAACGCCATAGCCTTTTGTAAAAATCTGGTTGGCAAACAAGGGCTTCTTCGTGTAATCTTCATATTTCCATTTGTTGCTTTCGATGCAATTTTGCGACAGGCCACTTTTGGTAAGGCATGATAGTAACAAAAAGGCAATAAATAAAAAGCGTAAATTCATATTACTTGAAATTAGGCTCAACTGTAAATGTCAGAAATCCAGAGAGTTTATCCGCAACACTTTTGCTGCCCCAGAACTTTGTATATGACAAAGTAAAAACATCCTTGATATTGACACCGATGGTATAACTGTTTAGCCAAAAGCCTTTTCGATTTTCTGATGTTAAAGAAAGCGCATTATAAAAGGCTGAATTACCTGCTACATAACCAAGCCGCCCATTCCCGTAAAAAGTAAAAATTTTCTTTACTCCCAGCAGCTCTGCTTGCACATCGGCGCCCAAAGCAGTATTATGAGCAAATTTTCCTGAAGTCACTTCGAATGACGGAGGGTCTAATGAAAACCTTGGACCCATGCTCATATTTGCATTAAACAATTTGCATTGATATATAAATACTGGTAATACAAAATTAAAGACGAGTGTGCCCCCACCTGTGGAAAGTTTTTGAACAAAGGTTTTTCGATTGATTTTTTGTTGTTCGACTGAATTTGTATCCGTCTTGGGATATGCGAGGCTCACTCCGGCACTAATTCTTACTGGACCTATATAATCATTGGCGATTTCTGAATATAATGCTATGTTAGATAAACTATCATTGTATGAGACTACATTTTTTTGAAAAAATCCGGTTTTTTCTTTTTCAAAATAATCTTGAAACTTTATACTGGGAAAAAAATAAAAATTCGGAGTTTCTTCTGTATTTAATTGTTGTTGTGCGCTGGCCTCCACAATTTTTGTGACAGTAGGTTTTAGGAATTTAAAAGGAATTGTTACTTGGCTATTTGCTTTGATTGTAGATAACAGGAAGCAAAAAATTATAAATTTTTTCATGTTATTTTCTTTTTATTTTAAAAATCTATTTTAACCCTTCGGAGTTATTCCAAAGTACTTTTCTGAATGAGTTGATTGTATTTCTCATTTTCTCGGCCTGCTTAATTGAGAACATTTTTCTGCACCCCGAATAATCCATGAAATTGTTGTAGTTCG
The DNA here is from genome assembly GCA_048497855.1 of Bacteroidota bacterium. Lineage (GTDB taxonomy): Bacteria > Bacteroidota > Bacteroidia > Chitinophagales > Chitinophagaceae > Ferruginibacter. The sequence goes on from JBEHZB010000004.1 coordinate 294,377, forward strand.
AATGAGAAAATTTTGAGTGGTTTGTTATTGGATCAGGTACTTGTGGAGGGCAGGATACACAATCCATATCTGTGTAAGTAGTTTGCAAAGGGATATCGTCAATACCGTCTCGTTTCTGGGAATTATCCCACGTATGCCACAAACCCAGCCAATCACCAACTTCATGGGTCAATAGGCGATACCCTAAACCCACCCATTGATAATTTAAGTTAACATCATCGTGAATATTCGCCGTTGAATCGGTTTTTACAGGAGTTAAGCCATTTGTTAACTTACCCCTGAATTTAACATCACTTATATATACATTCAAAAAGGATCTGTTATCCTTGGGAGGACTAAGCTTGTGTAATAAATCTGTATTCGTTCGCGGAGCGATAATTGATTTTCTATCCACTTTTTCATAGATGATCTCTGAGAGATAAAAGTGAATACCTGGGTTTCCGATTACGTTCTTGTATTCGCTGATTACATCAGTAATGTCTAAATTTTTATTTTGAAAATCTCTATCAAGGTCAGCCAGTTCTGCTTCTATCTTTTGCCTTGGTAAAAACATCGTATTATTTCCATTATTTCGACTGTCCGCATTTATTCCGTTATCAGTTAAGCTGTCTGCATAAAGGACATGGAAAACAACGGGAATATTAATAGTTTTGATACTGTTTTGGCAGTAACACAAATGGCAAATGCCGAAAATAAATAACAATGAAAAACAGATTTTCATATAGGAACATTTATTAGGGTGAATATTGTCTTAAAAGTATAGTTACTTTATAAATTATTATCAGGTGAAAACACCTATTTTAGTTCACGTTTTCAGGTTTAAAACAATGGAGAAGGTGGACCTCTATAAGTTGAGATCGATCTTTGTGTAGCCTCTCCCCATTCATTTTAAAATCATTATTAATGGCATCCAAATTAGCAACAGATAATTATCAAGCCTGGTTGATTCAAATTAAAGAACGCATTAGAAGCAGGCAGCAAAAAGCTGCGTTGCTGGTAAACACCGAATTGCTGGAGCTATACTGGGAAATGGGGCGGGAGATCGTTGAAAAACAACGGGAGTCAAACTGGGGAGATAAGATCATTACTCAACTTGCTAAAGATTTAATGGCTGAATTTCCGGGTGTGGGTGGTTTTTCTGCTACCAATTTGAAATACATCCGTAAGTGGTTTCAGTTTTACGGCGTAATTGGTCAACAGCCTGTTGGCCAATTACCAAAAAGCAGAAATAAGGGACGTGCCAAAACAGGTCAACAGGCTGTTGACCAAATATCAACGGCTCATGGAAAAATGCCGGAATTATTATCGCGCTTACCTTGGGGTCATCATATCAGGATCATAACAAAATGTGCAACTCTGGACGAAGCCGCATTTTACGTTCAGGAAGCGATCAGCAATAATTGGAGCAGAAACGTTTTGACTGAAAATATCAGCAGCCAGTTAATTAAACGCAAGGGGAATGCGATTTCCAATTTCAAGGCAACTTTGCCCGCAGCTCAATCTGATCTGGCAACAGAAATGTTGAAGAACCCATACAGTTTCGATTTTTTAACACTTGACGAAGCCGTTAACGAAAGGGAAATGGAGCAGGCATTGATAGTGCATATACGCAAATTCATGTTGGAACTTGGAAGAGGCTTTGCTTATGTCGGCAATCAATTTAACCTGAAAGTAGAACAGGACGATTTCTTTTTAGACCTGCTATTCTATAATTACCACCTCGATTGTTTTGTGGTTTTTGAATTAAAAGTAGGGGAATTCAAACCTGAATATGCGGGCAAGCTTAATTTTTATATCAATGCAGTCGACAGTCAAATAAAAGGGAAAAAGCACAAGCCAACCATTGGAGTGTTGCTTTGCAAGACACCCAATAAAACGGTTGTACAATATTCACTTAAAGCCATTGACTCCCCAATCGGGGTCAGTGAATATGAATGGAAAAAAGCACTGCCCAAAGAATTAAAAGCTGGGATGCCTACCACTCAGGAATTGGAGCTGGAAGTAGAAAAAGAAGTTGCTATTTTAAAAAAACCTATTGATGAAAAAAAGCAGCAATTAAGACAGATCCTCTCCAGGATAAAAGGCGATGAATTAAAAAAAGAACTGGATAAAGGAGTAATGTTGCACATTTTTAAAGAAGTGTTGCGAAAAATAAAAGAGAATGCAGAAAGTATCTTAGCTGATGAAATGAAAATGTTTAAGAATGCCATTATTGAAACCTCAATAAATAATAACACATTTACGCACGCAACCGCGACAGATTTAGAGGCAAAAATGAATACCGAAACAATACAGTTTATCGGGTTGAGAACAAATTTTGAAGGGTTTAAAAAAGCAGGGACTAAAGCATTCGGAGTGTACATTGATTTTTCAATATCACTGAACAAATTTAAATATTCAATTGGGGAGAAAAGAAATGAAGCTTGGGGTGATTATTTATATGACTATCGCTGGAAAAAAGAAGAACTAATGGATATTTCCGAAAAATGGGCAGGAATAGTTGTCGATGAAATCAGCGCTTTGGTGAAGCGCTTGGAAAATAAATAAATCCTCCTTCAACTACCTTACGTTTCTAATCGTCTCGCGATTTCTATTCACGAATCGCATTCTTAATGAACTGAAGCTTTCTTTAGCGGCAATCCCACCAATTTAATCCCCCAAAAAATCTCATTTTTGCAGATTATAATTTAAACATTGGCACATGGAGGCAAAACACCTTGATTGGGATAGGATTAGCTGGGCGGATTTTCAGCAGCTTTGCATCGAAATCGGAAATGAATATTTTTCCGATTGTGATTTTAGTGAACACCTGAAACCTGGACAGAAGCAGGATGGGATTGATTTGCTTTCTTTCAGCAAGATCCGTGAAAAGTTTGTGCCCATTCAATGTAAAAAGGAAAAGAAGTTAACTATTGCCGACATAAAAAAAATACTTGATGAATTTGAGGAAAATAAGTACTCCCCGCTTTCTTCTGATTTCGTAGTAGCAACAACTGCGAACCTTCAAAATAGAGAGCTGAAGTTATTCATCGATACGCAGACAGAACGCATCTACCGGGAAAAGAAAATTCTTTTTCAATGCTGGGACAAGTACAGGCTGGAAGAACTGCTTCGCCCGAGATGGGATATTGTAGAAAGATATTTTGGCTCTCAGGCAGCAACAGAATTCTGTTATCCGCGTATCGATCATACCGAACTGCAGTCCATTTCTGAAGTGCCGGATTATATAGACAGAAAGATCGCTGCGTTTGATGTTCGAAACGATGAAGATTTTATGTACAGGATGATTAACCCCATCCGTGCAATTGAGCTGAGTTCCCTTATACCGGATGATCTTTTGGAACCGGCGCACATATGCCTGGTCAGTGATCCCTATCAGGGTAAAAGCTCTTTGTTGAGACAAACCGCATTTCTTCTTCAGCAGCAACAATCTTCATTGTATCCAGTATTCATTGATATAAAAGAACACAGCGTTCAACCGATAGAACATATATTAAATACCTATCACAGTGCCTGGCGAAAGATTCCCGGAAAAAACCTTTTACTAATTATCGATGGGCTTGATGAGACCCCTTCTGAAAAGCTTATTGATATGGTAGAACAGATCAGAGATTTTATACAAAGTCATAGATCGATATCAGTAATAATCTCCTGCAGGAAGCTTTTCTACAACAAATATGGTCTTGCTAAAAGCCTGAAGAATTTTGCTACCTATCAAATGTATCCTCTTGACCATGAAGATATAATCTTTTACTTGGATAGGAAATTGGGCAGTTTACGTCCCGGTTTTGATAAAGCTATCACCTTATCTCAAAGTTGGCCTTTGTTATATCAACCTTTTTATCTGGTGCATATCGTAGCTGATTTTTTGAAATCACCTGGTCAGGCTCCGAAAGGTAGATTGGCAATTATTAACGACATGATAGCCCGTTCAATGGACCAGTCAAAGTTGCGAAGAACAAGAGGAAGCGAGGCAGTAAAAGACGAAATGGTAATCTTCAGGAGTGTAATGGAAAAGTTTGCATTGGCACTTCAGCTGGCAGGAACCAATTCGATGGAGGATGAGGAAATGCAGAAGCTGTTTAGTAAAGAAGAAAGATTTCTTTTAGAACATAATGCATTGGTCTCACACAGCGGGCAAAGCTGGAGTTTTGTTGGTGCGTTATTTCAGGAGCATCTTGCAGCTGTGCATCTGTCAAAAATGAGTTTTGAAGAAATTGTTGCGTTTTGCACAGTGGGAAAGAAAATAAGAAAAATAAAAATGAAATGGATGCAGACCATTTCCTCCCTGCTTTCCTTTTTGGATGTAAATGATGGTCTTCATCAATCGCTGCTTAAATTGATAGAAGAAGATAATATTGAATTGTTGTTCCATACAGACGGAGCAAAATACAATGATGATCTGAAACTCACTTTGCTTAAAAAACTGGTTGATAAGTGTAGCCAGTTAAATACAAGGCCCCAGATCGTTGACGAAGGTACTGTAGGGTTTTTTATAAGTTCATCGGTTAAATGCAGGCAGTACCTGCTCGATTGCCTGACAAATGAAAGCACAACGGATAGGATGAAAACGGTGTTTTGTAAAATGCTGCGCACCTCTTCTCTCAGTAATTCCCAGCTTACAAAATATATTGATTTTGCAAAAAAGGAATTAGCTGGTACCACCGACGCTTACAACGCAGGGCAGATGATACAAGTGCTGGCGCAGCACAAGGCAGGAGACAAGGCTTTAGTGGAACAGTTCATTTCACTTGAAAAGCTGAACGACTATCATGATTTTCGTGATAAAATGTATGAATGGATCAATGTACTTGGGTTAGTTGATATTTTTTACAGTTATGGCCTAAACGGTTTGCCTTATCTGGTAAAGCATAACAAAGGAATTCATCACGGTGGATCAGAACATAATCTTGAAGACTTTTTGCTTGAGACAAATAAACCGGGAAACCTTAAACTTTTATTATTGAAGTTCTGTGAAGAAGAATGGCTTTCATATTATGAGTGGCACAGGATTTCACGGAAAGATTTTCTCGATAAGATATTTGATAAGATGGCAATTGCCTATTCTTCAGAACCGCGGCTTGCCTTTGCAGTGGCAAAATTTATCAGGAGCATTGGTAAAAAATATTTGAGAGAGGATTTTAGGCAGGTTGATGCCTTCCTTGAAAAGACAAATGCATACGGCTTGGTGATGCGCATATTGCTGAACGAAATATTTGATGACCAGGATTGGCAGATAGGATCATTGATAACGGCCGACAATTACGATTACCTGTTGTTTGAATATGAACACGGAGATTATCCCATCAGCCACCTTCGTTCCTGCTTCTCAGGGTTGCGGTACTACCGCAAAGATGAAATGGCAGACACCTTTTACCAGTTGTGCATCGATCTGACCGAAGGAGAAATCCTCGATAAAGATTCATCTAAATATCAGGCATACCTGGATGCAGAGGCTAAAAAATACAGCAATGACTTGGTATGTATCAAATCACTCGCTGCTTTTAAAAAGGCAGTGCGTAACTATTTTAAAGCATATGGAGAAATTGCGATCCCTCAGCAGGATCTATACATTAACATTGATAGCAACAGGGGGTCCATCAGGGCGCAGACTGATTCTCATTTTGTGTATTATTTTTTGACCCGTTGGCACAATGATCCGGTAATTTATTTGGACGCATGCATTAAAAAACTGTCGGAGCCGTTTTTTTTCGAAAACTTCAGGGCTAAAGAAATATCGAACTATCATCGCAGGGATGCTGAGACTGATCAAGTATTGCTACCCATTCTTGAAAAGTATTACCGGGATAATTTACCTCAAGCTGTTTTTGCCAACTGCATGACCTCTAAAGAAGGTATGTTTTACTTCACAAAACGGGAAAGACGGTTGAAAGAAATTTTTGAAAAATTTACATTTGAAACACCGGAAGAATACTTAATGCAGTTCGTGTGGATGGATAACGATGGAACAAGAGGTTTTGAAACAGCTCGGCTTAACAAAAGAAAGTCGATATCTGAAATGATTCTGGATCGGCTGTCTGTAGAAGGTACTGAAAAATTTAAAAAGCTCATATTAACTAACATGGAATCAGGCATCGATCTGCTTGGTGTGCTCGGAAATCATATCGCTTTATGTAAACACTTTAAGATCTTAGAAGCAAAAGACATCATTTTGGAACATATCAAAGAGATGCCGGAAGACTACACCACAACGAAAGTGGATGCGATGGATATATATGTTGAACTCGGCGGTGATAACACTGAGTTGCTTGATATTTTTTCATCAATAGAAAATTGCAATGATTATACCTTTTTTCATCTTGCAATGAAATTGTCTAAAATATTTCCGGAAGAAACGGCACTGATCACATCGAAAGCGTTGAATAATGAAGCAACAACGCCAGATAATAAAATAAAATTTGCCCAGATACTTGCTGATATCGGCAAATTTGAAGGCTTTGCTTATCTGGCAAATTTAGTAAGGATAAAGCGCAAATCTCCTTTTGAACACAGGTCCGGCTTCTCGGTTGAGAAGATCGATACAGCCCAGGCGTTAAAAGAGCTGGAAGATTTAGCTTACCTAATTATTGATCCTGAATACAATCACGATCACTCGTTTCATGATCAGGCAAAAAGTATCCTTCTGGACTGGCTTGGAGTTTTCGCAGGGAAAAGCGAAGCGGACCTGTTGCTCGTATGCGAGTTTTATGATGCAGCAAAAGAAAGGCTGAAAGATAAGTATGCGGACGCAGCAGATTTTACCTGGTTTGCAAACCGTGTTCTGGAGGATTTCCGCAACTCCGATAAATCTTCAAAATCAATAGCTGAGATCAAAAAAATATTGAAACAGATAGATGAATAACGATACTTTATCCTTTTCCTTTTTCCTGCAGCCGTATCATTCCAAGGCACAACACAGCATGTAGGATACAGTCTATATTTTGTTTGTTTAAAAAGTGCTGGTTATCGAGCATTCCATGTGCAACATCGTTTCGTATGTTCCATCCACGGTTATCGGTAAACAATACACGGAAATAAATTGCCTTATCTTCTCCGAATACATCTTTTATAATTTCGTCTTTCAATAAATGATCAAAAGTTTTCAGGTTGTAATAACCGTTTTTCTCAATCATCACATTTCCGCCGTTCATTTCAACGAGATTCCGTATAGCTTCTTCAAACTGCGGAATGAGAAGGTGTATTGATACAGTATAGTCGCCTGAAAAATATGCATCTAAACCTTTTTCAATAATGGGATACCGATCTTTATCAATGATACATGACTTTTTAAGGAATTTCATTGTTTCATGTTTTGTAAAGATGCCTCTTTTATTGCCTTCTTCAAAAGTGAACTGAAGAAACATAGTTCCAATCCTGATAGAATTGGCGACCCTTGAAATAAGATGCCCTTCAGGATCTTCAGTAAGTGGACCGATGGTTGCTACCCGCCGTCCTTTTTTGTCAACTATACTTCTGGCAAACATGAACTGCAGAGCCGTAGTTTTTGCAGAAACTTCCATTTCTTTTTTGATCTCTTCTATTCTTGGTGTAAACAACTCAACAATCCTGAAAAAAATAATTTCATAGTCATTACCGGTTAAGATCCGGTCTACATATTTTTCAATTTCCTCGGCCGGTACATCAAGCTTAGAAGAAACAGATTTCAAATCCTTATCTGTTTCCTTACTGATCTCCCGTAGTTTTTTTAAATAAACCTCAGCTTCATCGTTAAGTTTAAACTGTTGATAATAGTGATAAAGCTTTTCTACATAATGGACTTTTTCAATGGTTTGTCTTCCTTGTGAAGCGTTAGTATAACATTCCTCTAAATCAGTAAGGATTCTTTTCAGATCTTCGATTTGTTTTTTTTGATAATAATAATTCATCAGCCGTTCAGCAGCACATTCAGCGCTCCACGAATCGGTAGGCAAATTGGTTTTGAATTTTTCTTCAAGATCATTGATGATATCTGCTTCCTCGGTTTCTGAAACAAATTTTTTCTTTCCTGCTAATAACAGATCAAAGGAAAATCCCCATAGTCCTGGCTTATCAGCTATTGCGATTTCTTTTTCTAATGCCAGCACCAACGCTTTTGCTCTTTCAATCAATTCAGCGTTCTTCAAAGCGACAGCCATCTCCAGTGCTCGTGAAACTTTTGTGATGGCATATAATGGAACTTTGTATAATTTTTGTTCGATTACTGCGAAAAGTGATTCAATGTATATTTTGATAATTTCATAAGTCGCATTAGAACCGGTTGCCCCATGGGAAAACTGGCATATAAGGCCTGCATACCTTGCAAGCAGCACAGGATGCTTTAAGTACTGTAGTCTTTCTGTCCAGCGCAACACGGTTTCTTTGGAGATCATGTCGGCAGAAGGAAATTCTTTAGTTGTACCATCGTCATTCTTTATTACAGACAATGGTTTGAAGTAACTATAAGTTTTACCCGTATCATTTCTCTTGGGTTCAATAAAACGAAATGCTATCAGGTCAGCCTTTTCATCGTCAGATAATTCGCCATAACCTTCGGGAATTTGTTTTTGAATTAAATTGTATACCTCGTTCTCAAGCAACGGTTGCAGTGGCGGATTATTAAGTGACAGTAAGGTATCTAAAAATAGGTCTGGCTTCATTACATACTTTTTGAAAACATTTGCATCAACCTTTCGGTCAGATCCAGAAGCCCTTGCGTGACTGTTTCCTTGTGAAGCATAAAAGGGTATTTTTTTGTATGTGGTAATGATTGCACACTTTTTCTATCGCAAAGTCCGGTAGAAATTTAATGTCTGTGTGAAGTGCGGCCTTTATTCTCGCCACGCCATAAAAATTGTCCAGTTCTCTCCACTGGTCTTCCGTGCCGCGCTCAAATACCCTTTCCATTACGAGCTGGTGATGTTTTTCCCAGTCCATTAATTGGAAATTGAAGTCCCAGAACAGGTGCGCCGGAAGATTAGTTTTAGACGGCATTTTCATACCTTGAAGATACAATTTGTAACATTGATTTAAGAGTTAAAAAATGGTGCAATGATAGAAATTCTATCAGTCTAATGTTGTAAACGCTATTGTTCATAAATACAAAAAATTCCTTCGAGAATATTTACCACTTACTATAAAATTGATAGATATACGTATGAAAATAGATTATTTTACTGTGAGAATCTAATCACGAAAATTAAGGAATAAAAAAAGGAGCAAATTTAATTCGCTCCTTTACGCTATTATAGAATGCTTTTATTTCTCGTAAGATAATGCTGCGCTTTTCAAACTTTCTTTGATATCTAATTTGTTGTGTCCTACATATTGATAAGCCTCAATTGGAGGAATATCCATACGTTCAAAACCACGTTTATTTTTAACATATTGAACGGCTGCCCATCCCTTCAACTCTTCGATAAACTGGGTAATAAATGGGTAAAACTGCGCAGAATCCAGGGTATTTTTATCATCAAAAATCGCCAGGTCATCGCTCCAGATCAATGGCAATCCAAATAATACCTCGCCTTCATCCACATCCTTATTGTCGTGTATGAAATTTGTTGCAATTGTTTTCGGATTGTAATTTGAAGGAGTAAATTTTTTCCCGAAATAATCTAACATACTGATAAGCAACGAATTATCAGCGGCCTGACCTGTTAATGTAACTTTCATCTTTAATGATTTAATGCCTCCTTGGTGCGTTGCAGAAAAAATTCACAAGCGCAAAGGTAGAAAACATATTTAATAAATATACTAATTTTTACAAAAAAATAACGTGCCAGCTACGAGCAGTACCTGCTGAAAACCCAGTACGGCAGCGGCTGATTCACAAATTTGACTTCTTTGACGGTATTGAAATCTACCTGTTTAAAATCCGGATCACAAAATCTCTCAAAATATTTATGGCGAAATTTGTTGAAAAGCATATCTGAATAACTATTGATATGCCCAAAATTTATATCATGATCAATTCTTTCTGCATAATAGTTATTGGTTAAGTCGGCATTGATTAGAAGATCAAGCCAGATAAAATGTATCGTAACTTCCTGGTCATGAATTTTCGATACAAGTTCATCTATAAAGAAATGGTCGGGGTATTTGTTAGGTAATATTATTTCAAGAAAGTCCTGCGTTAATGGCAAAACACAAAATCTGCATCCTGTAGGAGATAAAAGTTTATAAACAATATAATTACTGTCGGTTGATGTAATGAATTCTTTTTTGAGCCCGCTCCAATTCATTCGAGTTTCTAAGAATTTAACTACATCAAATTTTGAAATACTATTTTTTAGAAAAAGAGCTCTGGCTTCAGTCAGGTACTTTTTCTTTTTTGCGAGCGGCAGGTCGTAGTCATCATTTTGTTTAACCCAGGCAGTTCCAGTAGCCAGGTTGTTAAATAGAAATCTTTTTTCTATCACCTTATACTCATCGACATCAATGTCAAGAATAGAAAAGCGGCTATGACTAAAGCTTTTTTGTCCCTCTCCCGCATTTATCTGATCTTCCATGAACATACCAGCCATAAGATGATAGCCCTTGGAATTGTTTGTGAGAAGAACCGGCTTTTGAAAAATTGGTAAATGTTCGTGACCAGTTAACAATAGATCGGTTTTAGAAAGTATCTTATTTAGGGTAAAATCTTCTGAGTCACTTTTATCGTAACTATTAAGTTCGTTCCAGCTCAACCAATTCATTGGGTGATGCATACACGAAATGATAATGTATTCAGGGTTCTTGTTTATCGCTTCCATTAAATGGGGTGTAGGGTAAATATCTCTTCCTATAATCTGATTTCCATATTCTACAATCCTCTCTTTTTTTGCAAGCAGAGATTTAGCCTGTTTAGAGTATGCTTTAAAGAAAAAATTATCAAGTCCTTTTTTCAACATGGTAATTTTGTCCCAGAAATTTATTTTGCTTTCAACAGAGGTGATATTTTCTGTGATCAATAACTCATTGAATTTAACGCCAATACTGAACCACGAAGTATTCAATAGGATGATAATTAACTTCTTATTATGATCTATTACAAAGCCAAAAAGACGTTCAGTATTGTAATCAGCCGAGACTTCCAAATTGCTTAGATCGAAAAACTTCTCCCATATTTGGGCACTTTTTACAGATGAACCGCTGCTTCGGGAAAAACTTTCTGTATAATGTTTGAAAGATTTTATAAAGTCAGGCCTCGAAGATGTATTGGCAATAAGTTCGTTTCGCTCTTTAAAATTTCCGGTATTGGTATTGTAACTGGTAAGATATTTTTCAAAATGGACTGTGCTATCCCACGAAATATCGTGGTTGCCAGGAATTACAATAATTTTTGGAAATTTAATTTGAATTTGCTTCTTTGATGCATCTAAATAGTAATCATACAATGGCGTAATAAACCATTCCCAAAAATAGTTATAGTCTTCAACACTACCGGAAAAGCCAATGTCACCGGTTAAAAAGACATAGTCAATAGGCGCAATTTCTTGTTCCTCAGAAATCTTTTTTAAAAAAGCTTTATAAGCAGAGTCAAGTTTGTCGACAGCCCTTTTATCTTTAGAATATGAGCCTCGAAGATGAATGTCGCTAACCCAGACAATTTTTGCCTTAGTAATCTCCGGATTATTGTTATCAATTATTTTGGCCTCCATCTTTTTGCTGCTTTTGTTTCTTAGAAATATAGGTTTCGATATGCGTTTTTTTCTCTATTAACGCAAAGTGCCATAAACTCTGCAGCATACCGTTTCTGATTTTAAAATACTCATTAAGCATTTGTGGACTATAGAAAAAGGTTCCACCAGTTTGATCAACACTGTAAAAATGAGACTCCCAATTTTTTATAAAAGGAGTTAAGGGTTCACCAGTTTCCCAATTTCTCCTGAGTAAATGGACTACCCCCTTGTTTTTTTGAAATAATAATTTTAGGTATGAATACATTAAAGCGTTAATGAAAAGATTATTATTTAAATAAATCTTTTCGTCATAAAGAATACTTTCTCCATTTTCCAAATAACTCTCGAAACTGCCGTGGAAATATTCTAATGCCTTATAACGGTTTTGATAAGCTGTAAAGCCCAGCCTGGTCTCGTAATGCATTAAAAGATTTTTATTGAAATTACTTTCAATCTTTTCTTCCAGGATTTTAGTTTTAATATTATTTTGAGGGAGATTTTGTTTCCATAATTCACTTATGGAAAGTGTTTCCTTTTCTGGGACTTCTGTTAAAAATCCATCAATCACACTGATACGAGTAATTACAGCTGCTTTAAGACTGGCAGCAACTTTATCAAAACCTGGCGCACTGAATAGATCGCTTAGTCTGGCCTTTATTTCATAATAATTTTTGTCCCAGTAATTTTGCACCTCGGGTATAGGACAACTCTTTTCAGGCACATCGAAATTATACATTTTACCGAGGAACATTAAGCGGAAAAGTTCTTTTTTGAAATGCTGCTCGCTGATAATGCCTATTTTCTCATACATAGAAGCATTTTGAAAATTGTACATCCAAAACCAATAGGAGAATAGTTCGAAGTCGAGATTGGTAGTGTAATGAAACCGGATCGCATCAATATAGAGATAATCAAAATCAATATCTCCAACCTGTAGAAATTCCCTGAATAATTTTATAGAGTTGAAAGCTGAATACAGGCCAGATTTAATGCTTTGCAGATTCTGTTGCGCTTGTCTATCATCATTTTTATACTGGTTTAATACTTCTTTTGCAATGGTAAAGAATACAAACTCGGGCGAAATAAGATGATATACGTTGTAATTAATAGAATGATAGTTAGCCTCAGTTACGTTATAGTTTAGTTGTATAACAGGAACATATTGAAAGTCATTAGAGTAAAATAAATTTACAACAGTAGTTGCAAGGCTCGTATAAGTAGTCAGCAATTGCTGTATAGAGCTATTGAAATCGAGGTCAAAATCACTAATATCTTCAAATTGGTAGCAATTCAACATTCTTATACTATAAGCCTCTTCAAAAATTGAGATCATATTTTTTAGTTCATTCTCAAAATTTCCTACACGCCGATCTTCCAGGACATTTACATTATTGCTGCTGAAAATTTTCACCCAGAGATGATAAGACCTCTCGATAAGTTTAATCAAAGCATCTATATAACCCGAAAAGTCTATGAAGTAGACAAACAATATGGAATCCTGAATACCATTATTATAATTATAAAATATTTTGGTGACCTTGGATCGTATCTGGCGTGAAATTTTTAATGCCTTAAGCTGCTTGCTTATTAATTCAATTTGATCTGGGCTGATCGCCAGTAATTTTAGTTGTTCCCTGAAACGCCTTTGCGGACTTTGGAGGTCTACAGGTTTTCGATCTTCGTCATCGTCGGGAGGCACATGGTCAAACTGTACATTTGTCTTAATTTTCTTTACATAATCATAGATGTAGTTTTTGTCTCTAAATATCCGGAATAGCCGATGCGTATTTCCAAAATTAGTGTCGGCCTTTTGGGGAATATAATAATCTGTTTTGCCTGTAAGAAGATACGGATGTGTTAGGTTAAAATCATCCTTTGCCACACCTATTTTATCAAAGTGTTCTGTAATTTCCGCTATTAGGTCAGGAAGATGTCCGGGCTTAATTTGCCATTCTACCTCAGTTCTTAATTCTAATTGTTGGTTTGTAAACCTGTTCATGAAATCAGGCTTTATAAATTCATCGCAATTGACTCCAAAATATGTGTGAGTATCAGCAAATATGTGTGAGTTTTTGATTTTGTCCAGATCGTCTTTTTCTTTCGCATAGATTGAGCCGGAAAGTGCTCTATTTAAATCTCCAAAGGACTCCAAATCACTAATACGTTTTCTTCGGAGTTTGGTAAGAACTTTTGATACAATATTAGGATCTTCAACAAATAGAATAAGGCTTATTTCGAACCATGAAAAAGACTGAAGTATGATGAAATCATCGGGTTCACGTTTTTCTTTATTTTCATCCATCACGGACTTTGTTAACCAGCGAATGAGGTCAATGGTCATTTTGTAAAATAAATGCCCGTTGCCGGCAAGAAGGCCATTGTTCAATTTAAGATTACATATCCCAATGAAAGTGCTAGTTACTGGATTTTCCTGCAATCTTTTGTAGAAAAAATCTCTTAAATAATCAGGCTCTGTTTTTTCTGATATAATGCCGGTCAAGATTTGGAAAGAATTTGGGTTAAGCGGCTTAGAGTCCGGTTCGCCAGGTTTGGGCATAAACAGTCTTTGGGCAAATTTATAGCTATCAGCAAGTGATATAAAGGCTATATCATAATTTCCAAAAAGGTAATACTTTAAAGGATTGTAGATTACGTTAACCTTACCGGATTTGTCAGGGTGGGTGTAATAACCTTCAGGATTTGAATAATAATTTTTTGATTCACTTATATAATTATCGTAGAAATTTTCTTTTATATCTTGAGGATATTTTTCTTCTTGGTGACGGGGTATGGTTGCTATTACAATATGTAGGGTTAGCTCGTTATTCTGTTCAGCCATATAGCAGTACGTTAGGTTTAGTTACTTTCAGGGTTAAGTGCTGGAATTAAATATAATATATTTAATTTAATTTAATACCGAAAAATTTGGGCGACCCATATTTACCCCTCTTTTGAACTTTTTATAATTATGTATCTGATCTTAAATAAATCGTTATGGCCATATTAATTTATATCTCTTCCATGGCAACAGCATTTCTCGTGTGGTATCAGATGGGTATCGATGATGCTGATCCAAGGAAGAAAATCAAAATAAACCATTCAGCGATACTAATGCTTGCAATGGCTATGGTTGCGGCTGTTGCTACAATAATTTCATCTATTCAGGATGCAGAACAAAAGGACCAAATTGATAGAAACGTTCTGGCGACCAAAAACCTTGCTGAGACTAATAAAAAAGTGACTGAAAATATAGAATATCTGCAAAAGTTGAACAATGAAATTGCACTGCAAACAAGAAAGCTTGCCATAAAGACAGATACGATTACAGATCAAAGCTTGGCTCTTTCTGCTAAAAATATTGAACTTACTGAGAAGCTTAATCCAATTGTTTCGAAAATAGATAGATCCTCAGAAAAGATCGATAAAGTTGTAAGTAATATTTATGGACAGCAGACAGGCGGGTTATCCATACCACTTATCGAGGCTAAAATGGAATTCTATGATAAACTTAACCCGTCTCGAAATAGAGCATCAATTGATGAAAAATTTTTTGATAAGGCTGTAGTTTTGTTCACTATCAAAAATTACGGCATATACCCAGTAACCAATGTCCAGATTCAAACATGGAATGCATCTACGCAGAAATTTGAAGATGTAAATTTCTTCAACAGTATTAAAGGAAACTTTATACAGCAGGCCGCTCCCAGCATGATAGTAGGGGATTGCACAATTGATTCGTTCCAAATAACTGACCACATTTCCCGTTTCTTTGAAGTGAGATGGAAAACGCTTTACACATTCGCGGTTTCAATTGATGAAAAAACAAATTCACTTGTAACAACTTATACTTATGTGAGTAAAAACTATGGAGTTAATAAATTTGAGAAGGCAGAAGACTTTGTCAAATTTATAAGAAAGGATTTTGCTAAGAGCGAAGAAATATTGCTCAAATCAAAAGATAAGCTTTAGCCGTGTTAAATTTTAAAGGTTTTTCATTCGGCAACTGCATTTCTCCAATTACCTGGTTTTTCCCCAGTAATTTTTTTGAATACAACTGAAAAGTTGTTCGCATGCTCATATCCAACCATCCCTGCAATCTCACCAACAGACAGTTCAGTATCTCGCAACAACTTTTTAGCGCGATCAAGACGAATACTAAGTAAATATCGATAAGGCGCCACGCCATATACCTGCTTAAACCCCTTTTTCAACTTGTCCGTATTGATTCCAAACTTCTTCGCAAGCTGCGGGATCGTCGGCATCTCTTCCGGCATTGTCTCTATGTATGTTTTCACTGCAGCCAATACCTCCACATCATTTTTTCTCAAACGAATTTCTTTCATAACCCCACATTTTCATTTTCACAAAATCGTTCTGAACACAAAATCGCCTACTCACAAAGTCCCCAAACTAAAAAGCGCCCTCCCTTCCGGAAGAGCGCCGGCCATGCTTGAACAAACGGCCCTATTTTTCACCCCTTACTGTTTCACTATTTTCCTCGAATCAGTTCCGAGAGGACTGTTCATCACCAGTACATAAGTTCCTGCACAAAGCCCAGGCACCGACAACCTCACCTTATTAACCCCCGAATGCAGATCGCGGGAAGCACTATACACCAACCGACCATCCGAACCTACCAGCTTGAAAGAAGCTCGCACATCGGAAGCAACCGCAACGTTGACAGAGAATCCATCCTTAAACGGCGAAGGGTACACGCTAAACGAATAACCGGTAGCAACCTTCAACACCACCACCGAACTATAAAAAGATCCACCATTCTTATTGTAAACGCGAAGCCTGTAGTACGCCGTGCGAGAAACCCCGTCGATATATCCATTAATCGAAGCGTCAGCAGTAGAATAGATCACCGAATAGTTAACCCCGTCATACGACCGCTCCAACTCCAAAAGAGAAAAGTCAATCGTATTATCGAACTTCCAGCTTAATGTATTCACCGAGCCAGAACGTACACCACTAAAGTCTAACAAGTGAACCGCAAGCACCCCCGGCTTGTAGCAACAGTTGATCATAACATTATAGTTAGTCGGCACGCCGGAACCTGAAGCCGAACAGTTATAATAACCGCCGCCATCACATTCCCAGATGCATTGGTTCATATACACCAGGTACCGGTCGATCCGCCAGTTATCGCCATGCTCTATATCCATCGGCGGCGTGTCTGCACAGTTCGTAAAATTGAGAAAAGTCGGCTGTGTCCTGATACCATGCGAAGCGGTGATACAATTACAGTAACTAAAAAACCTCGGGTCAACCTGCATCGGAACCGTGCACGCGGCATCCGCAAATATTTCCATCTTGCACACCAGCCACTGGCTTTCTTCCGTGTCATAATGCACCGCCCCATCCGGGCAGGTAACCGGCGACGTGTTATGCTCCGGTACATATTCATCACTAAACGTTACTCGGATATAATAGGTTGGCCCGCATATATTCATCGGCGTCACCGAGGTCTGCGCACTAACTTTTAGCAGCACAAATAAAAATGCTAATGTCAAGATCTTTTTCATGTTGAATTTTTTGAAATGTTTTTTAAATGAGTTTTATTTTTTTTGAAAATTTTTTTATCAATATTTTTTTCTGGAAGCAGTATTTTTGATGAAAGTTTTAAGCAGAATATCTCTTATGATTTTTGATCAGGCACGGCATTATTATATTTCTTACATCAATTTTTTTTGCAGCGTTCCGCCTAAAGAACAGCACAGCCGTAGGAAAAAGAGCACCGGCCACCTTCGGTGGCGCGGGCCCTGGTTTTTATGCAAAAACAAACTTCCTTTATATCCCGAAAAAGCTTTTGATCACTGTCGCCACTACCACTAAAAATACACAAGACCCAAACCACGCCGCCGCCACCTTCCCCGTATCCGGGTCACCGGCATTCCACTTTTGATACACTTTCACTGCACCGATCAGCCCGACAATCGCACCGACCGCGTACATCAAATTCGTACCCGCCGCGAAATAGCTCCGCACCTTCGTGTTCGCCTCGTTGATCCCCGCATTACCATCCTGCGCAAATAAATTTTCAATACCTGCCATCACTGCCGCAACCGCAGCCACAATCCGTTTTCTCATATACTTTCGTTTTAAAATGTCACACATAAAATCAGCAACACCCATCAAGTCCCCCTTCAGGGGGTCAGGGGGTTAAAAAATCCTGCGGCCGCACCGCCCTGCCATGGCGTACGGTGGAAGCGGTACTGTCACCGCAGGAAACAAGTTGCCCCGCCCTTGGAAACTACCCCCGCAATCTGAACCTCCTGCCTTTTCCTCGGAGCGGGGACAATAACATTACCATATCCTTTTCATGTCGCTGTCGTCCAGGTCAATGCTGCACACAGAAACGGCGCTCTGAACGATATGGTCCTGTACGGCTTTTTCAAGGTTGGTATTTTTCAAACGGGAGTATGCTTTGAGTTTTGTTTGTAATGCCATGATCAGTTCCTCCTTTGGATATTGCTGGTCTGAAGCAGTAAAGAACAGGTCCTTCAGCTCCGCCATTAGCTCATGCGTCGAAGAAAAAAGTTCGGCCCTGGAAGTACCGTCTGAATGCTCCGGCACCTTATTCCTTTTCCACCCTTCCTTCAACAGCCGCATAATATCGCCCCTGAAATACAAAACCCCTATTGTGACATAATAGACAATTGCTGTGATCACAATAAATGTTATGAAAGAATGCCAGGAAATATTGTTGAGCATGGGCTGGTTTTATTTGTACTTGAATTTGACAGTACAAATATCTTTTGGGAAGTGCCCGCGGCTTTTATGAGAAGAGGATTGCTTTGTTCGAGTTTGGAAAAAGTAGGGAGTCTGCGCTGTTCGTTAGGCTGGGGAAGATTAATACAATTAAGGAGGGAGGTTTATTTTTTATCTTCTGTAATTACTCCTTTTTTTGAAATGGTGTAGGACTTTTCTTCAAAAATACTTTTCATAATTAGCCATATTTCATCCACAGGCTTAAACCCTAAGTCAATTGGTGTTTCTGTAAGCACACCAACTAAGATAATTCCATCAATATAAATAGTGTTGTTGGTATTGATATTAATTAGTTGAGACATTGGAGCGGTGATTCTCTTTTCAATCTTTTTATTAACTGGATGTGAATGCAATTCTTTTTTGAATTCAGTCATTAGATCAATAACTCCTACTGTTGTTCCGTCATGTTTTTTTAGAATCATTTCTGTAGGATTAACCTCCTCAGAATCTTTAGCTGATCTGTTAAACAAGGAGGGAATAATAACAGTCTTTATAATTTCCGGTCGGCGGCGCCATGATTTAATATCAGAAATTCGTGGCCGACCCTCCCAGTCTTTTTCTTCCATCTCACGCAATTCAACAAGACCAATATTTGTATGTTGCGCATAAGCAATGGCATCTGGAGTAAAACCTGTTTTAGATACTATTACGCCCTTATTGATATTCGTATCTTGGATGATTGCCAAGACTTTCATGATAATATCTTTGCTTACATTTTCCTTCCAGTATTTACATTCAATTGCAGTCTTATAAGTATGAATACCATCCGAATGTGCTGCTAAAACATCTATTTGATGCTCAACGCCGGATTTACCCATAACCTTGCAATCGCTTCCATGCCCTTCAATCTTTACTCCGCTTTGGTGCCCAAGCGTTTCATAAATATATTTTGTAACAATCTCATATTGTTGCCAGTCCATTTTTAAGATGTTTTTCTCAAACCTTTTTGGTTGTATTCTGGATTAAAGTTTGCCTGAATTTTTTCTTCTAATTCTTTTCTTCCCAATTCCACGGGCATACAGTGCACTGTCAAGTTTTCTTTTATATGTGCATTTAACATTTCTTCAATAACATCAACAAATTTTCTTTTTGCAGTAGCAGGCTCAAATCCATTTATGCTACAAAATAATTTATTTCCAATATTTCTTCGTAAAACATGGTTTCTGGTATCAATCATATCTTTCATTCTTCCTCGTAAATTCCCTGTTTCGCCAACATAAATGATTTCCTCTTTATCTCTAAAAATATAAACTCCAGGTGTAGATTGAAACTTAGAAGCCCAGGCTCTTGTTAATTCAATTCTGTGACTATCAGATTCGCTTAATAGTTTGTCATATAGCGATTGGAGATATTCCATGGCACTAAAATATTGCATTAGCTAAAACGAATTGAAAAGTGAAAGACTCATTTTGGGCTAAAGTTCAGCAAAAGGGGAGAAAGTTGCAAATCGAAACCTCTATCTGCTTTTAGTTTTTCCAGAATGATATTTCAAAAATGTCGAAGCAGGGATTTCTAAAGCTTCTGCCAACACCAATAGTGTTGTAACGGTAGGATTGATGATACCTCTTTCAATACGAGATATTTGGCTCACTTCAATATCAGCTTCAAATGCAAGTTCCTTTTGAGACATTTTCTTAGATAGCCTTACCTGGCGAAAATGTTCTCCGAATTCTTTAAGTCGAATATCGTCCCTGTTATTATTCATCAGGGCTGAAATTCAAATAAAATCCAAAAAATGAAGTAGGCATATATGCCTACTTTTAAATTATTGCTTTAATTTTGGTTAAGGCATTTTAATGAATTCTATGCAAGACTTGTGCAAACATATTTTTCCTGGCGAAGACAGAAAGGTTACCCTTGAATTGCTCAATACAGTAGATATTTCTATAATAAATTTACCGGAGGAAAATAGGATTGCAATTACACTTCACTTGAAAGAAAATCTTTCAAGAAAAGAAATAGCAAAGCAGTTAGGGTGGTCAGTAAGCAAAGCAAATACGAAAATCACTCGTGGTTTTTCATTATTGAGAAGAGACCTCAATCCAAAGTTCTCAAGACATCAGGCAAGCTAAATTCTATTTACGCTTCCTAAAGTTTCCCGGAGTTTGTTTAAAGTGATTTCTAAAAGCGGTAGTAAAACTTTGTTGACTACCATAACCTAACCTGAGAGCAATATCGTCGAGTGAAAGGTTTTCATCCATGATCATTTGCTTTGCATAATCCATGAATATATTCTTCTTATACTTACCTATACTCATTCCTACATGATGTTTAAATGCAGCCTTCAGTTTATAAGGATTGGTTCCAACTTTTTTGCAAAGTGTTCTGATGGTATGTGGTTTATCATTGTCGGTTAGCATTTCTGTAGTGAGAATCCTTTTCGCTTCTATCGCCTTTTCAATATCTCTTGGTGTAAATGTTTTTGCCAGCGGATGAAAGTCGGAAATTCTTTCAAGCAACAAAACCAATAGGATATTGATATAAGAGTCAAAGTATCTCGGTGCGAGTGCATCAACATAGCTGTAATTGATCATTTCTCTGAGTACATTATCCATTCTTGGGTCGGCGAATTGCAAGCCATTGAAAAGCCTTGCTGCTTTTTTATTATGTACTTTATTCAGGAAAGCATCGAGTAAAGGAAAGTCTTTTGCATATTCTTCAAGCACGGCTGTTTGAAAATGAATGTCAATAGTGCCACATCGTTTACCACCGGTAAAATATGCTTCATTTTCAATTCCTGGTGAGAAATACATTTCTATCTGTTTGAATGGAAGCGGCCCTTTTGTTACATTCTTCCAGTTGATGTCAAAACTATGCTCATACATTGCTGTTAACTCAAGTATATGATGATCACTTCTTCCTGTGATTCTTGCATTTCTTCTGATATCATAAATGCTTTTCCAAATCTCAAAGCCCTCGCCTTTATAATTCCAGAAGAGCATATCACCAAAGCTGCATTGTGCCATAAACCCTGTTGATCCGGCAAGGTTATATTTTCTATATTGATCTGGTATGGTACCGAACATTTGGATTTCTTCTCCATCTCTTGCAATCAATTCAAATTCGTTCATCGTTTTTCTTTTTTCGTAAAATCAAATACACTTTTCATAATTCCATAGGAGCTTCGTGCAGGTAGCTTGCGTATATAATAATGAGATTTTTAAATGTGCCAAACATCGAAACTGCTTTTGTCTCCTCTTTTTCTAAAACCTTTGTATTATCCAGGTGAGATCTTGTATTCAAGATTTATAAATACGCTCGGTAAAACCATTTCATTCAGGTCATTCAATTTGGAAAACGATACTGACTTGATATGGAAGTGGGTGAATATGGACTACACGCTCAAATACTGGCAACTTGATGGCTCACGCCAAAGGGTTTATGATACTTACTACGACATTCAAAGGAACTCCAACGGCCATTCTTATATCGGGATGTTAGATGACATCATTGTCTGCCAGTTCGATGTATATCGGGTATTAGCTGATGAAGTGCAACAATATATTCCTGCAGCTGATAAGAATGATTGTGGCTTCCATTTACTAATGGCACCAAATGAAACCCCTGTTCACGGTCTTACTTCTGCGTTGATAGAAGTTATGCTGGAGTATTATTTTTCGTTTCCTGAAGCAATGAAGATGTATGCAGAACCTGATATAAGAAATAAAAGATCGAGCAGGTTATTAAAAGAAGCAGGCTTTAATTTTTTACAATCTATAGAAATGTCTTATAAAAAAGCAGACTTGTATTGTCTCCACCGTAACGAATTTCTTAACCGTTCCAAAAATTAAATCTCAAAAGTTTTTATGGAAAGAATAAAATCCCTGGACTATGCCCGTGGCTTTACTGTGCTTATGATTGCACCGGTTCATACCTGCCTCTTGTATTCTTCACCTGGAATATATGGTAGCTGGCTAATAAAAATCTTAACCTTTATTGCCGAAGGCCCCGGCGCTCAACTCTTCATGACACTCATGGGGATGTATATTGCATTTAAGCCAGCCGCAGATAATAACATTATTGTGAGAAGAGCAATTGTATTGCTGATTGCAGGATATGCGCTCAACTTCATAAAATTCGTATTGCCAATGTCTCTTGGTATAATCCCTGCAGCAATGCAGCAGGATCTCGGAGTACAAAATGACTTGCGAGGGATGTTGCAATTATTTTCTCTCGGCGATATTCTTCAGTTTGCTGCACCTGCGCTTTTAATAGTGCAATGGGTAAGACGAAAAAAATACTTTGGAAACAACGCATTGCTACTTGCTCCATTCGTACTGTTATTATCCCCTTTCCTTTGGGATACTTCAAGCAATAATTACATTGTGAATTATATTTTTGAGTTAATAGGAGGTCAGCCACCAAAAGTTTTCTTCCCCTTATTGCCATGGCTCTTTTATCCCTTACTTGGGCTTTTCTTAGGTGAACTGATCATGCGAAACAGGGAAACTGCATATAGGGAAATGCTAAATTGGGGAATAGGTTGGCTGCTCTTTGGTATTATTGCTCACAGCATAGCAGGAAGTGCATATCAATCTTCGTTCTATAGAACTTATCCCTGGGAAACAGTTGGGCATGCAGGGGTTGTACTTATAGCTTTATATGTGTGGCAGTGGTTGGATAAGTACATAATGCCAAATCCTTTCTTTACTTTATTGGAATACTACAGCAGGAATATCACATTGATCTATTTAATTCAATGGCCGCTCATCATCTGGCTGCTTCCTTTCTTTGGATACCATGAACTCGGCTATTGCAAGACACTTTTTGCGATAGCTGTTACCTCGTTACTTACTTTCTTCCTGACATTCACCTTCAATAAATTGAAATCCAAATGATGCAGTTAATTTATGACATAATTGGTATCGGCATCGGTCCTTTTAATCTCGGTCTCGCAGCATTACTTGATGAAATACCGGAATTGCAATGTTTATTTTTTGACGCAAAAGAATGTTTTGACTGGCATCCAGGATTGATGATAGACGGTGCACGCATGCAGGTTCCCTTCTATGCCGACCTGGTAACACTCGCAAATCCATGCAGCAAATTTTCTTACCTCAATTTTTTAAAATCAAAACAGCGGCTCTTTAGGTTCGCTATTCATGAAAAATATTTTCCTACCAGGAAAGAATATAACGAGTATTGTAAATGGGTAGTAAGTCAAATGAATTTACTGCAGTTCGGAAAGACCTGCATTGGAATATTTTACAGTGAAAGGAAATCTTGCTACGGGGTCCAGGTAAAAGACAATAAAACAAACCAAACAGAATGTCACTGGGCAAAACACCTCGTCATTGGTACAGGCACAATTCCGTCAATACCGGAATCACTAAGTATTGAAGAGGGTTTAATTTTTCATTCATCTAAATACCTGAATAAAAAACAGGAACTGCTAAAGCAAAATAATATTACGGTAATTGGTTCAGGGCAAAGCGCTGCGGAAGTATTCAACGATCTCATCAGCAGTGTTTCGAAAGGAACAAAGCTGAAATGGTTCACAAAAGATGAAAGGTTTTCACCAATGGATTATTCGAAGTTTGCGTTGGAGATGAGTTCACCTGATTACATCAGTTACTTCTATCACCTCGCAAAAGAACAGAAGCGAAAGACGTTAAGCAATCAAAACACCTTATATAAAGGAATTAATTTTTCACTGATCGATGAGATATATGACAAGCTCTATGAAATCAGCCTTGATGAAAATGAAAGGATCAATGATTTTGGTTTGTTTTCAAACAGCGAATTGATAAAGATTTCAAAGCAGGATAATCATTTTAGTTTAGAGTTTTCAAACAGCGAAACTAGTAAATCATTTCATGAGCACACAAGTGCAGTAGTTTTAGCTACTGGTTACAAAAATATAATTCCTGGTTTCTTAAAAGCAATTGAAGAGCGCATCAACTGGAGTAACAACTTTTATGATGTTGCAGAAGATTATTCAATCACAAATGATAAGACAATCTTTGTTCAGAATGCTGACCTATTCTCTCATGGCTTTAACAGCGCCGATCTCGGGCTCGGTCCTTACCGTAATGCAATTATTATCAATTCTATTTTAGGCAAGCAATATTATACAATGGAGAAGCATATTGCTTTCCAGTCATTCAGCATTCGGCAATAATTGGTACAGATAAAAATGTCAAAGAACAAGTTTCTCAATAAACTGCAATCCACACTTTTTATCGTGCCAATTTCAATGCAGCCTCTATAAGACGATGATTTTTAAAAAAGTACGGCTCTTGTTAAAAACTTTTTTTATCAATGAAAAGTTGCTGTTATTTATGTTAATGTAAACGGAGTTTTGTATGAAAAAATATTACCTTGCCTTGACTTACAATGAGAAAGATCTCCTACACTACCTGCGATGATGGGGAACTACTTATGTTCCTGCGTGAAGGAGATACTATTGCATTTACTGAAATTTATAACCGATATCATAAGCGTGTTTATAACTACATTTTAGATTGGATCAAGATTCCTGAAATGACTGAAGACCTTGTGCATGAAGTGTTTTTAAAAGTCTGGGAAATAAAAGAGAAGCTTGAGATTAAAGATAATTTCGCTGGTTACCTTTTTCGTATCTGTCATAATAAAATGGTAGATACAACAAAGAAGATAGCAAAGGAAAGGAAGCTTAAAGATCAGTTGCTTGATCATTATCAAACGCTCTCACTCGATGAACAGGTTTCCCCTCAGCAACTGCAACGCTTTGATGCACTCGTAGAAGAGGCGCTTGATACACTTCCACCGGTGCGTAGAAAAGTTTATGAGCTCTGCAGGATGCAAAAGAAATCTTACCAGGAGATTGCAGATGAATTGAATATCAGCCAGAACACGGTTAGGGATCATATGTCAAGGGCGCTCGCAACACTGCGTCTTTTCCTGCGTGAAAAAGGTGATCTCGCTATGTTGGTTATTCTCGCGGAAATCTTTTTTTAAAAAAGTTGCTGGTACGAACCCCACTGAATTGAACATTTGTAGTCTTAACATAGATACATGACAAAATTAGACGCATATTATGAGAACTTATTGCTCGGTTTTAACCGCAATGAGCTTTCAATGGAACAGGTTAAAGAGTTACTGGAATTTATAGAAGAAAATCCTGGCCGTTACGAAACCATCATTAGTAGCGAGCATTTGAAAGAGCAATTGAACGCTTTGTTCAACAGTGATGGATTTAATATTCCAGCAAGTGTGAAAGAGCGAATGCAGGAGCGATTGTTAAGAGAGATAAAACCTAAAACAAAAGTTGTTCGTTTTCGTTGGGCAGCAGCTGCCGCAGTTCTTTTGATATTAGGAAGTGTTGGTCTTTATTTTTTGCTATCCAACAAACCAACCAAAGAGATGGTAAAAAATGAAATGAAGCAGCCATTGAAAAATGATATCGCTGCACCACAGTCAAACAAAGCTACGCTTACTTTGGCAGATGGTTCAAAGATAACATTGGATAGCGCAGCAAACGGATCACTCGCAATGCAGGGGAATGTAAATATTCAAAAGACAGCAGATGGAAAATTGGTATACAACGGAAGTGCAACTGAAGTGAAATATAATACGTTGTCAGTTCCTAAAGGAAGCAAGCCGGTTGAACTTACTTTAGCAGATGGGTCTCTTGTTTGGCTGAACGTTGCTTCATCCATAACCTATCCAACTGCTTTCCTTGGTAAAGAAAGAAAAGTGCAGATAACCGGCGAAGCATATTTTGAGGTATTTCATAACGAAGCATCACCTTTCACAGTAGCAAGTAATGATGTCGATGTAAAAGTCCTCGGGACGCATTTTAACGTAAATGCTTACGATGATGAGGATAACCTGAAAGTCACCTTGCTTGAAGGGTCAGTAAAAGTGAGTAAAGGAAGTAATAATGGAATACTGAAACCTGGTCAGCAGGCACAGGTTGCAAAAGAGGTAAAGATTGTCAACTGTGCAGATCTCGAACAGGTAATGGCATGGAAAAATGGCCGCTTCAAATTCTCCCGTACTGATCTCAAAGTCATAATGAGGGAAATCGGTCGTTGGTATGATGTGGATGTTGAATACCAGGGAAACATTCCTGTTCAATTATACAATGTCGGTGTTCCACGTACAGCAAACGCCTCTGAAGTATTAAATGGTTTGGAATATACCGGCGCTCATTTTACTATAGAAGGGAAAAAGATAATAGTCCGTCCTTAACGAATACTGGGTAGTACAAATAAAATCCCGCTTTCGACCAGGAAAGCGGGAAAGGATTTGGGCTGACCCCATAATAACAATTGCGACACTGCTTTTATTTCATCAACCCAAACAACAAAGTTATGCAAAATGCACTTTGGGGGCCTTGCTATTTACCGGCAGGCAAACCAACAACAAAACTGCTACGGATCATGAAACTCACGGCTATCATCTTATTGTCAGCCTGTCTCACAGTGAGTGCCAAAACACATTCTCAGAATGTGACACTCACAGTTAAGGATGCACCGCTTGAAAAGGTATTTACCGAAATCAAGCGGCAGACCGGCTATGATTTTGTTTACCGCACTGAACTTCTGGAGAATACTCCAAAGGTCAATCTTTCTGTCAATGGTGCGAGCTTGCAGGATGTGCTTGATCTCTGCTTTAAGAATCAGTCTTTAAGCTACAAGATTTTCCAGGGCTTCATTGCGGTAAAAAGCAAAGACGAGCCTGCGGAAACAGAAAATAATCTTCCTCCACCACCTATTAACGTTCATGGCAAAATAGTTAATGAGAAAGGTGAGCCGGTCATTGCTACAATTACAATAAAGGGAACAAGAATCACTGTAAGTACAACTGATAACGGTGAATTTTCAATAAGTAATGTTGATCCCAACGCTGTACTCGTTATTTCTGGTGTAAGTATCGAAACATTGGAAGTCAAAATTAATGGCCGCACTGAATTGGCAACATTATCTGTTAAGAATAAAATCTCCACCGGAGAGGAAGTAACGGTAAATACTTATAGTAATGGTTACCAACAATTGCCACGTGAAAGATCAACCGGCAGTATCGATTATATAGACAACAAAACCTACAATAGGGGAATATCCACTGACGTGCTTAGCCGCCTCGACGGCATCGCTAATAGCCTTTATTACAATAAATCAAGAGGCGGCACTAACGAAATTTTCATTCGCGGCACCAGCAGCATTACACTTTCCAGTCAACCCCTTATCGTGCTCGACGGCTTCCCATACACAGGCGACTACAACAACATCAATCCAAACGACATCGAATCTGTGACAGTGTTGAAGGATGCTGCCGCCGCCTCAATTTGGGGCGCCCGCGCCGGTAATGGGGTTATCGTACTTGTTAGCAAAAAGGCCAAATACAACCAAAAGTTTCAATTGAATGTAAATGTAAATAGTTCTGTTCAGGACAAGCCGAATCTCTTTCAAAGCACCGCACATATAGATGCAAGTGATTTTATTGATGTAGAAAAGTTTCTTTTTGATAAAGGGTTTTATAATTCTGATTTCACTTCATCCAATCACCGCGTTATTTCGCCTGTTGTGCAAATCCTACTTAACCAGCGCAATGGTGTTATCACTCCTGATCAGGCGACCCAACAAGTAAATGCTTACCGAGTGTTAGACAATAGAAATCAACTGATGAAATATATGTATGATAGACAAGTTAATCAACAATATTCTCTTTCTATGAGTGGGGGAAATCAGGTAATTAACTATTTTTTATCAGGAGGTTATGACCGCAATGATAATATTGGTGGGCAACCTGGAAATAAAATGGAGAAACAAACAGTTCATTCAATAGCATCTTTTAAACCAATATCAAAATTGGATATTAAAGTTGGCATTGATTACACGCATTTAGCAAATAGATATCCCGCGATTGGAATTGGCAGCCCTGGAGGAGGAAAAGGTTCTTATTATCCTTATGCGATGATTGTAGATGCAAACGGAAACGCATTAACCTTGCCCAGAGACTACGCCCAAAATTTTAAAGACACCGCTGGTGCTGGTAAACTACTGGATTGGAATTACAAGCCGTTAGATGAACTTAATAGGGGAAATTTTAATAACGATAATAATGATCTATTATTTAATGTATCAATTAACTATCCAATTTTTAAATTTCTTTCGGCATCTGTGCAATATCAACACGAATGGAACAGCGGCTATACTAAGAATATTTATTCGCCGCAGACCTATTACAGTCGTAATATGATTAATTTATACACTCAGCGTACCCCTAACGGTTTTACTTATCCTGTTCCATTTGGTGGAATAGTTCAACAAAGTACAACTGGTCTTAGCCGGGATAACTTTAGACCCATGCTTTCTTTCAATAAATCATTATCAGGAAAGCATGAATTAAGTGCTATAGCAGGTTTTGAGGTAAATCAGGCGAGAACGACTGGAGCAACCATTCCTACTGCCTATGGTTACAATGACGAGATTTTGTCAACAATTCCTGTTAATACAAGTGTCTCATACCGTTTCTTTGATAATCTGGGTTCAGGCGTGATTCCCTCATCTCTAGGCTTCGGAGAAAAAGTGAATAGGTTTGTTTCATATTTTACCAACATTGGATACACTTTCAATAAGAAGTATACGTTCACCGCAAGTGCCAGGAAGGACCAGTCCAATCTATTTGGTGTAAATACTAATAACCGTGGAATTCCTCTTTGGTCTTCCGGATTGAGTTGGAAAACTTCAAACGAACCATTTTATAAATCCAATTTATTTCCCTTTTTATCAATGCGCGCATCTTTTGGATATTCCGGAAATTCGAGCCCTTCGATTCCCGCATTGTCAGTAATCTCATATTCTACAAATTCCTATTATACAAATTTTCCTTATGCTGATGTTACTACCCCCTCAAATCCCGATTTACGATGGGAAAAAATTGGCCAGCTAAACATCGGAGTCGATTTTGAGATGAGGAATAAATGCGTGATAGGTAGCGTTGAATATTATCATAAAAAAGGTATCGATTTGTTGTCATCAGTTCCGGTCGACATTACTACAGGATTTGATTATTTAACAAAGAATGCAGCAAATATGGTTACAAACGGAGTAGACATTTCACTTAATTTTAAAATAATCGATAGGAAGAACTTTGTCTGGAATTCCTCTGTGAATTTCAATTATATGAGAAATAAGGTAACTAAATATCTTTTGAAACAATCGAGCCCAGGCGGCTACGTTTCGGGGGGCGGTGGTATCACGCCGCGAGAAGGGGCTGATCCATATCAAATTTTGACGTATCGTTTTGCTGGTCTGGATGGTCAGACTGGTGACCCAATGGGTTATGTTAATGGAGCACTTTCAAAGGACTACAATAAATTGCTATCTCCTGCAAGTATTAATGAATTAGTTGAAAAAGGAACAAATCGACCGCCCTTTTACGGAAGTGTTATCAATAATATAACCTGGAAAGGATTTTCTTTATCGGCGAACATATCATATAAGTTTGGATTTTATTTGGTTAAACCCACAATTAATTACGTAGATTTTTTCAATACTTGGGCTCAAAACGATGATTATGCTCGCCGCTGGCAAAAGCCGGGCGACGAAGCTTTGACCACAGTTCCATCAATGACTTATCCGGCTAATTCAAACCGTGATAGATTTTACCAGAATTCTGATGCTACTGTGATAAAGGGAGACATAATAAAATTGCAGGATATAAAATTGAATTATGAATTCCGACCAATAAAAGTAGGTTCAACCACAATTAAGCAGTTGAATTTGTTTTTCTACGCGACGAATCTTGGTGTTGTTTGGAGAGCAAACAAGGATAAGATCGACCCAGATGCACCTGGCGGATATTCCGTACCTAAAATGTATGCAATAGGCATTCACACATCTTTATAAAAATTTACCATAAACCTTATCAATATGAATTTCAGAAACCTTGTATTATTTTTTTCGGTTACCCTCGTTTTGACTACGAGTAGCTGTAAAAAATATTTAGACGAAAAAGCAATAAAGACCCAAACGATTGCGACAACTGTTACGGATGCTCAAAGCTTACTTGACGATTTTTTGGGCATGAATTATACTGCACCACCTTTGGTGGCAGCTTTTATGGATGACGACTTCTATGTAACCGATACTTACTTTGATGGTGGGATGTCAACAACGAGGCAATTGTTAATTAAGTGGGATCCTTCCGCTGTCGATTTCGATCCTAATTGGAAGGTAACATATCAATTTATTTCACAGGCAAATGTCGCATTGGAAACGTTGGATAAACTGAAGCCAGAAGAAAAACAGGGCGCGGCATATAATCTCGCAAGAGGCGGTGCATTATTTTTTCGCGCTTTCTATCACCATCTTCTCGCAATTCCATACTGCAAAGCATATAACGCAGCTTCAGCATCGACGGATCTCGGTATTCCTTATAAAAAAAAATCGGATATAAACGATCCAACTGTTCGGCTATCTGTGAAAGATAGCTATGAGGCAATGATCGCCGATTTAAAGGAAGCGGTTTCAATATTGCCTGTTTCTACGACAACAATTGCAAGACCGTCGAGGGTTGCAGCATTTGGATTGTTGGCTCGGATTTACCTTTCTATGAATGACTATCCCAATGCATTGATTTATTCAGATTCTGCTTTGCGTCTTAATAGCACCTTGATGGATTATAATTCATTTATTCCCTATTCCCCAACAACAACAGCAACTCCATTTCCTATGGGAAATAGCGAAGATATTTTTCACGCTGTAGGTCAGGGAGCCTCCTTATTTGGCTCAGAAAACTGTATTACTGACTCTATACTTTATAACTCATATGATGTGAATGATCTTCGGAAGACACTATTTTTTGCGACTACTACAGTTGGTCCTAATACACATTGTTTTAGGGGTTCTTACGAACCCTTTTCTGGATATCCCTTTGCTGGAATAGCAACGGATGAATTATTTCTTATTAGGGCCGAAAGTTATGCCCGACAGGGAAATACTTCAGCAGCTCTAGCGGACTTAAACACTCTTATGTCATACCGTTGGAAGACAGGGACATTTGTAAACTTTACAGCAGCCACTGCCTCAGATGCGCTAAAGATTATATTAAAGGAAAGAAGAAAAGAATTAATACAACGAAATGAAATACGGTTTTCTGATTTAAAGCGTCTCAATCTTGATCCCAATTTTGCGATCACGATACGTCGTACTATTAAAGGTGTGGTTTATTCGCTGCCTCCAAATGATCTTCGGTATCAATTGCTTTTACCTGTTTCCGTAGTTCAAACATCGGGAATTCCGCAAAATCCAAGGTAGATTTTTAAATTAACAACAGTGAAATTTAAGTTAGGCATCATAATTATTTCTGCTTTTTTGCTTGTACAGGAATCGACTGCACAAAAAGTTGTATCCATAAATAAGAATGGAGAAGTAAAGATTGGCAATCGAACTCCGGATGTAATTATAAAAAATATTATCAATTTTCCTAAGAGTGACATCCGTATGTCAAGTCTGAAAGGGAAACTTGTGATTTTTGATTTTGGGAATACCAGTTGTGCACCATGTATTAAATTGCTTCCAAAATTGGATAGTTTGCAGAAGGCTTTTGGAGATAAATTACAGGTATTCTTTGTAATTCCTGAAGATAAAGCACGGGGACAAAAGTTTCTGCAAACTAACCCTGACATCAAAGGGTTGAATATTCCTATTATCACTGGTGATGCTGTTCTTAAAAATTTATTCCCCCATGTTTTTGAACCCTTTGAATGTTGGGTAGATGAAACATCTACCCTTATTGCCCGGACAGAAAAAGATTATGTGAATTATCGCAATATTGATGATGTGCTTAATAAACGTCCGGTCAATTTCATTATGCAATACGATGAATCTTATGATCGTACTCAGCCATTGGTGATTTTGAATAACACCAACATACCTCCTCCAAAAAATTCCGGTATGACTCCAAAGGCTTGGTATAATACGGTGAGCACTTATTTGGATGGAGTCGCAACAAATTATTACAAAGGAATAGATTCTTTAAACAATAGTGAACGTGTTAGCTTAATAAATCGACCGATTCTTGATATTTATCTTTCACTCGTTGATCATAGCATACCTTTGTCTCAGATTTCAATTGAAGTCGCAGATCCTTCGCGTATTGAGTACAGGTCAAACTTTGGTTATCAGGCAGAATGGGCGAAGAAAAATATGTTTTGTTTTGAGTCCGCACTTCCGCTCTCAATGACTCCTGAAAGAAGAAAGGAAAATAGGATGCGAGAAATGGATACTTTTTTTGGATATTATGGTCGTGAAGAAGAAAGAAATGTCGAAAGCTGGATAATCAGGAAAAAAGATGTAAACGGCTCTGATATTTTTATTTCAACAGCGATCACCAGGGAACACATGCCAAAGTCATTTGATTCGAAAAAGAACCTTAGCCTTTATTTCTTGGTTGGACGCATGAACTGGAATGAGGAAGGGTTTCCACCTGTCTTTGACGAAACAGGCTTTTCTAAAAACCAACAGGAAGATTATTTTATGCCTGGCTTACTTGATACCCATGACTTTAATGACATAAAAATCAAGCTAAATAATTACGGACTTGATTTGGTAAAGGAAACAAGAAAAGTAAAAATGTTTGTACTTTCAGACAGTAAGTAATAACAACAATGACTTTAGTAGTTTTGGTAAAAAGAGTTTCAATAAATGATTAGATATTTTTTCGCGTCCTTTTTATTATTAATTACTGTAGCTTCCTTTTCTCAAAACAGAAATTCTGCAAATGTTTTTTTAGGAACCTCCGGTGATCACGGCCAGTTATCACCGGCAGCTTCCTATCCCTTTTCGATGCTCAGCATCGGTCCGCAGACTTATCCGAATCTTCATGCTGGGTATGAATTTAAGGCCAAACAATTTCTTGGGTTCACGCATAATCGTATTGAAGGCGTTGGATGTATGGGAAGCGGCGGCGCCATCCTTGTCAAACCTTTTATTGACAATACCGATTGTTTGCTGGAAAAGAAAACTGAAAATGCGGCTCCCGGTTTTTATCATGTTGGTTTTACTAACGGCATTGATTGTTCTTTTGCTGTGAATGAAAAAGAAGGAATAGAACAATATATTTTTCCTAAAGGCAGTAAAGGGATAATGATAGATCTTTCTCATGCCCTTGCCAATCCCTTTATTGAAGAACTGTATATCGTTTCAGGTAATACAATCTCCGGTTGGATCCGCGCCGGCACTACCTGCGGCCGCGGTGCTTATAAAATGTATTACTACCTGAAAGCCGATAAACCCATTCAATGGAAACAGAATGCTGAGCACATTGTTTATTCAAATTTTTCTTTTGATACCATCACGATTCGTGTAGCGCTTTCTTCAGTAAGTGTCGATTATGCCAAAGCATCTATTTCCGGCGATTCTTTCGCTGAAATAAAAAATCGTTCAGCAAACGTATGGAAAAAAATGTTGGATGCGATTCAGGTAAAAGGCGATCCTGCAGAAGAAGATTTATTTTACTCCCTCCTTTACCGCACGATTCAATCTCCATACATTGTTTCTGAAAAAGATGGAGCGTATACAGCTATTGACGGAACATTACAGCACACTGGTAAGGACATTTATAATGGTTGGTCCATTTGGGATAATTACAAAACGCAGTTGCCTTTGCTTTCCCTAGCTTATACAAATGAGTACAGTAACATCGTTGCTTCCATTGAAAACCTCTACCGTTTCGGTAAAAAGGATTGGGCTTCCTTAACCGAATCTTCCAATTCTGTTCGCACAGAACATGCAATTGTTGTCTTGCTAGATGCTTACAGGAAAGGTTACCCGGTAAATTTTTCATCCATCATTGATTCACTGGTAACTGAAACTGATCGTCTTGATTTTTCCCGCCCGGATAAAGCATTGGAATCTTCCTATGACTGCTGGGCGCTCTCGCAAATTCTTTTTATTCTTCACCGCGATAGCCTGGCAAAAGTTTACCTGGATAGAGCTGCGGGCTACAAAAAGTATTGGTTAAAAGAATTTAAAGATCTTTCAAAACCTGACATTGACAATTTCAGTGCTCGTGGTATGTACCAGGGAACGATATGGCAATACCGTTGGTTTGTGCCTTTTGATCAAAGAGGTTTAGTGGAACTTTGCAGTGGTGATTCAGCTTACATTGATCAACTCGATCACTTCTTTGGGGATGAATATTACAATGCAGCAAACGAACCTGATATTCAGGTACCGTATATGTATAATTTTTCCTCTTCTCCCTGGAAGTCGCAAAATACGATACATAAATATGCAATAGACACCGTGGTACAATATTACACCGACCAGAATTATCGTGGCATTGATCCGCAGATTGGGCGTGTATACAATAATCGACCCGATGCCCTCCTTCGCAGTATGGATGATGATGCCGGTGCGATGTCTTCATGGTATGTGCTCGCTGCAGTTGGACTTTCTCCTGCCGGCGTTGGTTGGCCGGTGTATTACCTACATGTACCCTTGTTTGAAAAAGTTACCTTCAATAAAAATTTTACGATTGTCGTAAAGAATTTCGGTAAGGATAAAAAATATATTGCTTCAGTAAAGCTGAATGGAAAGACCCTCGAAAGAAACTGGTTAACGCAGGACGATATCATGAAAGGAGGTACTCTAGAGATTACTGCTTCTTCAACTCCTAACAAAGATTTTGGCATCCGTAACAAGTTCATAACAGAAATCAACAAACCTGCCTATTGATGAAAAGTGTATTTGTCATATTTTTCCTTTTCTCTTCATTGCCATCCTATGCTCAATCCGATGGCCCTTATATCTTTTACCGAAATGACCGGTTAATTGTTCAGCACATCATTTCGGGAAAAGTTACTGCAGATAGTTTTCCTGTTGTAGAAAAATCATCCCATAAGGTTGAAGTAAATATAGACGGTCATGCAGATTGGAATTTCTCAGTAACGCTCAAAGAAAATTTAATTCCGAATAAAAGTATTGTTGCTGGTGATCGCAAAACCCTGTTTCTTTCTGACATCGAAGGCGAGTTCGCAGCTTTTCATGATTTGCTTATTGCAAACAAAGTCATTGATCAAAAATACAACTGGACTTTTGGCAAAGGAAGATTGGTGATTGCAGGAGATTTGTTCGACCGTGGCAAAGAGGTTTGCCAGTACCTTTGGTTATTGTATAGACTCGAAGAAGAGGCAGCATCAAAAGGCGGTGCCGTTGAAGTTGTACTCGGTAACCACGACATCATGAATCTCTCGGGTGACTTTCGCTATGTGCAACCGGAATATATTTCCAACGCTTCACTCCTAGGAAGACCTTACGCAGAATTATATAACAAAGATGCTGAACTTGGCCGTTGGCTGCGAAGTAAAAATATTATTGAGAAAGTTGGAGATATCTTAGTCCTCCACGGTGGCCTCTCACCTGCGATTGTCGCCAAAGGCTGGACAATCGAAAAGATCAATGAAACCTGCCGTCCATTTTATGATGCAGGTAAGAAAAGTGTTCCTGATTCATTGAAACTCTTTTTTGGTAAAGAAGCTCCCTTCTGGTATCGTGGTTATTTCCTCGAACCAAAATCCTCTCCTGCTGGCATTGACAGCACCCTTCAGTTATATAATTGCAAAAAGATCATTGTCGGCCATACAATCGTTGACCGCAACATCGCTATTTACTTTGGCGGTAAGGTGATTGGCATCGATGTGGATGAACATACCGGGAATCGCTTCGGCCTGCTTATGGAAGATTCAAAATTTTTCAGCGTTGATGATAAAGGAAATCGCACTCAGCTTTCTTATAAGACTGGCAATGATGAAATCAAGGAAAGCCAGGTTTTATAAACTTACCTCTTAACAAAATATTTCACTTTTCCGAGCCGTACTAAAAGATGTTTTTCAAGTCTTTATAGTATGAGTAAACTATCTCTTTTTGTTGCCCTTCTTCTTGTCAGCATATCAGCGTTTTCACAAAGCCCTGTAAAGTGGAACTATACTGCAAAGAAGATCGCTGATAAAACTTACGAACTCCATATCACTGCCTCCATTGATGAAGGCTGGCATATTTATTCCCAAACCACACCGGAAGGAGGTCCCTTTGCTACAAAAATTTCACTGAAAAAAAATCCGATGCTTATTTCTTCCGGTCTTCCTTCAGAAAATGGCAAGCTCGAACAGCATTATGAAGAAGTGTTCGGTGTAGGTGTAAAATATTATTCTGGTAAAATAGAATTTATCCAGTTGGTTAAATTAAAGACTGCAGTTAAAACAACTGCCACCGGTACCATTGAATACATGGCCTGCATGAACGACAAATGTTTGCCGCCCGCAAAGCAAAGTTTCAGCATTGCGCTTAATTAGAACTTGGCTTATGAGATTATTTCTTTTTTCTTGTTTCCTCCTGCTATCCTTTTGCGTTTATTCTCAAGGAGTAAATTGGCATGTGCAGAAGAAAGGAGATATTATTTCAATTACCGGTTCCATTCAAGCCGGTTGGCATATCTACGCATCCGATGATTCAGTAATCGGTTTGGAAAAAATAAAATTGCAGTCTGCTGATCACCTATTACAACCTGCTTTCACTTCTTCCACTCATGATATAAGTGATAAACTCTTTGATGGAAAAAAACTTACTGTATACGATAACGAAATAAATTTCACTGTTGACCCTGGCACTTCGGCAAAGATTTATCTCTCTGCATTTGCTTCTGACGGCAATACTTTTTTACCGGTCAATGATACGATAAGAATTCCTGTCTCTTCTCCTGTAGCAACGACGCTTAGATTATCATCCATCGATCTGACTCATCCGGTTAATTCCTGCGGCAATGCATCTAACACTGTAGATAAAAGCCTATTGGCCATTTTCCTCCTTGGCCTTGCTGGAGGATTACTCTCTTTACTCACGCCATGCGTTTTCCCAATGATACCCGTTTCCGTATCCTTTTTTACAAACTC
Source organism: Bacteroidota bacterium (assembly GCA_048497855.1). Taxonomy (GTDB): domain Bacteria; phylum Bacteroidota; class Bacteroidia; order Chitinophagales; family Chitinophagaceae; genus Ferruginibacter. The sequence continues at coordinate 331,673 of JBEHZB010000004.1, forward strand.
AGGCTCACTGGATATTCCGGCGGCAAAGAGAAGAGGAATAATGAACGGTCTGTCGTATGGAGTATCCATCCTGGGGATATATGGGCTTGCCTCTGTTCCATTTCATCTCGTTAGTAACATCGATCCACAGCTCTTCAATAAAATTGCCACCAGTGCAGGATTGAATGTCTTTTTCTTTTTGGTGTTTGTTCTCTTCTCTCTCGCCTTTTTTGGAGTACTTAATATTTCCCTTCCATCATGGGCGGCTAACAAAGCGGGTAGTAAATCCGGGAAGCAAAGTTTCTTAGGTATTTTTTTCATGGCGCTCACCTTAGTAATAGTTTCCTTCTCCTGCACAGGCCCGATCCTCGGATCGCTCCTCGCCGGTTCCATCTCTGGCGGCGCATGGCAGCTAACTGCTGGGATGCTCGGTTTCGGAACTGCACTCGCATTTCCCTTTGCACTCTTTGCCATGTTCCCTTCCTGGTTAAAGCGCCTTCCCAAAAGCGGCGGCTGGATGGAGACATTTAAAAAATCACTCGCATTCATTGAACTTGCCCTCGCTATAAAATTCTTATCCAACGCAGACCTGGTGAAACACTGGGGCATCCTTAAACGCGAAATATTCATTTGTACATGGATAATAATTTCCCTCGCCCTCGCTTTATACCTTTTTGGTGTTTTTGAAAACCTTCGTGTCGGTATCTGGAGAAAATTGTTTTCCGGTATAGCCTTTCTTTTTGCAATCTATCTGATTCCTGGTCTTACATCAGGAAAGGATCTGAAACTCCTGAGTGGCTTTCCCCCACCTGCCAGTTATAGTATTTATGGTAATCATCATGGCACTGTTGAACCACTTGTAACTAATGACTATGCAAAGGCCTTGCAGCTTTCCCGTGAACAGCATAAACCTATTCTCATCGATTTCACCGGCTGGGCATGTGTCAACTGCCGCAAGATGGAGGAACTCGTTTGGTCGAAGCCTGAAATTGCTTCGCTCATCAATGACGATTTCATTTTGTTGTCACTCTACGTGGATGACAAAAAGAAGCTCACATCTCCTGAGGTATTTGATGGAACTGATATTGAAACCATCGGCGACAAGTGGGCAGCTTTCCAGAGAATAAATTTTAATCAGGTTTCACAACCCATGTACGCTGTGTTGAGTCCTGATGAAAAACTATTGAATAACCCTGTCGGCTATACGCCTTCGGTAACTGAATATAAAAAATGGTTGGAATGCGGGTTGTCCGCCTACAAAAAATAGGTCTTTGTTTTTGCTTGAACAACGGGAATCATCTTTTATGAAATTGAGCAACACGGTAGATTTTTCTCATGCTTAGGTCGGCTTTAGGCAGTTGTGTCTACAACCGCCGCAGCCTCTTTGAGGGATTGGGCTGCCGGGGATCTTCCCCGGTACAGCTCATGAAATTTGGCTATTGACATACAGCATATGGGTTCGCCCGGGATATTTTAGTTTGACTACGGGGAAGCCCTGCTTCCCCAAATTTTGGAATTGTTTATTCACATAGTTTTAGTTTGAAGGAGAGCAATCTCTTTAAAGTAGTAATCGTGTCCGGGGAGAATGTTTATTCTCCCTTCACTAATCAGTTAATTTTCTCATAATGCAGTTAAGTTTTGGTACGGGAAGGTTTGGCCTTCCCTTTTGTAAAACTTTATGACCGGATCACAGGATATATTATACCATGAAATGCTGGCAGCCTTAATACAGGCGCAGGGTATCGCCATGCCTGTTCCTGCTGACCGTTGTTTCTGGATCGCATGGGACTATTGGAATGAAATAAAGAAAATTACCAACCCGGCAGCGCTTCAAAATGAGAAAGTTGCTATCGAGTTTTTCCGCAATACCAAACCGGCCTTCACCAGTCAAATTCAATATTTCACGATGCTTTCCGAAGCGCAGCTTTTTATACCGGCAGATGATGAGGAAAGAGGGCTCTACTGGAACGGGGAATTGAAAAGATACCGGCGCTTCTGCAATAAGAACGCAGAGTTCGTGGAGTATTATGATTCCGGCAGGAGAAATCTTGACCGGCAGTATTTTCTAAGATCCTTTGAGCCGATTACCGAGACCAGAATGCGCTATGATGAGGATGAAGCTTACTGTTCGCTGAAGGATCACCTGGTACGTAACCTGCTTGCGCAACGGATGTACCATGAGTTTGTGGGTACGCAGTTGGATTTATTGAAACATAAATAATAATGCCGCCAAACAAACCCGCCAGCAGCAAAGAGATCATCATCGCTTTGGAGCAGGAGCGTAACCGCATCTCCTCCGAACTGCACGATGATGTTAATCAGCTCATCCTTACTGCAAAGCTTCATGTGGAGATGGCAAGGAAAGGAAGCAATGATATTTCACTTACCAAAGCGGAAGATTGCCTTGTCCGTGCAATAGAAGCAGTGAAAAAAATTACACACGGTTTGGTTCCCGGCATTGAGAATTTGGAGAAAAGTATCACCGGTATTGTTGAATCACTTACGCTCCTTAACATTGAGGTTAAAGTTGATCTCGACCTTGCGCTTTTAAAAAAGCTATCACCTGAACAACAATTAATGATCTACCGGATCATTCAGGAACAAACGAGCAATATTTTAAAATACGCATCCGCCTCATCAGTTTCGATAAGTATCCGTGATGGAAGCATGGCAGAACTCACCATCACCGATAACGGTGTTGGCTTTAACAAAGAAAAAATAAAGCCAGGCATCGGTTTTATAAATATGTTGAACCGCGCAACAGCCTTGAATGGAAACCTGGAAATTATATCATCTCCCGGCTCCGGTTGTACGCTGAAACTAAGTTTCCCGATATGAAAGAAATATTCTCCATTCATACAAAAGATAATTCTGCTCCTGTTTGTCGGAGCGATACCTTCTTTTTCACCTCTTCCGGCAGGCGGTTGCGCATATCTCTATTAAATATAACTCATATCTCTTCAGAGATGGAGACTGTTTTTATTTACACCCGCGGGAGTAAATATCCTACTGCATACGAGCTGAGCGATATTCATTCCGCGTTACCTTCGCACCTCTTTTACCGCGTGCACCCGCTCCATGTGGTAGCTTTGCAGCACGTACGTGGAATGGATAAAAAGGAAGTGATGGTCGGCGATCACCGGCTCTTCACGACAAGGTATTACCGCAGCAGGCTTGTGGAACAATTGAACAATAGAAAAGTACATAACTAACAGCATGGCATTAAAAAAACTGATTGCAGCATTTTCGCTTCTTATATCAACAAATTCATTTTCCCAAACTCTTGATTCAGTTACAGTAACGGCAACACTAAAAGGTTCAACCGTTTCCGGAAGAGACATAACAGTGGTAAAAGGAGAATCATTTTCTCATCTCCCCATACGTTCCCTTGATGACCTGCTGAAATATATTCCCGGCATCGAGCTTCAGCAAAGAGGACCTTCCGGCTCGCAAGGTGATATTATTATCCGCGGCTCAACTTTCCAGCAAACTCTCGTGATCCTCGACGGCCTTCGCCTCAATGATCCCAACACCGGGCACTTTTCTGCATATATTCCAATCGCCCCTTCCGAGATCGACCGCATCGAGATCCTCAAAGGCGCCGCTTCCGCCATTTATGGCTCTGAAGCAGTCGGCGGTGTGATCAATATTATTACTAAGAAATCAGGTAACAGTTTCACCGGTTGCCTCACTGCAGGTGAATATGGCCTATGGTCTGCAAACATCGGCGGGAGTTATCAAAATAAAAATTCAGGAATGAGTTTCGGAGTGTTATCCAATAACGCAAACGGGCAACCGCAACGTGGAACAAACGGTTTCTTTCATAACAATACCGTTTCGCTTTCCGCATTCCATAATTTCAATAACTGGAAGCTCTTCCTCCGCTCCGCTTACGACAGGAGAAATTTCAGCGCACAGAATTTTTATACAACCTTTAAGAGCGATACCGCAAAAGAAACAGTTGAAACTTTCTGGAACCAGGCAAGTTTAGCATACCAAAAGGGTAAGAACACTATCATCACCGATGCAGGATTTAAAAAGGTATTCGATAACTACGCTTTCAACTCGGCATCATTACCGAATAAAAATTTTTCTCAGTTATTACAACTTTCATCCCGTCTCGAACATAGCTTCACCTCTTCATCAACACTAATTTCCGGAATTCAATACCGTCACAGTTCCATCCGTTCTAATGACCGCGGCAATCATGATCTTGACCAGTTCGCCGCATTTGTTCTCTACAACCAGACTATACAGCATTTTTTCTTTTCACCCGCCATCCGCGTTGACCGTTCCGAACTGATACCACAATTAAATGTTGCCTATAAAATTAAAAAGCTTCAATTGCGATCATCAATCGGCAAAACGATCCGCCAGGCAGATTTCACCGAAAGTTACAACAACTACAATAAGGCGCTTGTTACCTCCGGCAGCATTGGAAATCCTGCACTTTCAGCCGAGCGTTCCTTCAGCTATGAAGCCGGTGTAGATCTAAACCTCAATCACATTAAAATTTCATCCACCATCTTCCGCCGCAACCAGGATAACGTAATTGACTACGTTCCCACCCCTTATTCCGATATGCCCCGAAAAGATAACCTCGTTCCCACCGGCACCTATGCACTCGCAAAAAATATCGCTACTGTCAACACAACAGGTTTTGAAACCAGCCTCCAAGCGAAATTCAAAAATCTCTCCGGTTCATTCGGCCTTCTATGGCTCGATACAAAGACCAGTGAAATCACACCATCCTTTTACATCCTGAGCCACGCCAAATTCATGGTCAACGGCAATATCATTTATACAGCAAAGTCATACAGCCTTTCCGCAACCTACATTTACAAACACCGCGCAAACCTGCCTGACTATTTTCTCGCCGGCGCTAAAGCAGAACTGTTTATCCTAAAACATAAAGGCGGCATCTTCCTTGAAGCGCAGAACCTTTTCAACATCAACTACAGCGACCTCCTCGGCGCCCCCATGCCCGGCCTCTGGTTATCCGCTGGTATCAAATATGCCCTCTGACCCGATTATATTCACCACCATCCCATTATCCGAATTACTCCAGCATATTGAAACCATGCTGGACAAAAAACTGCAGCAGGTAATCAACGCAAAGCCGCAAGTAGAAGCCGAAACCTTAATGACAGTTGAAGAAGTAAGCAGATTTTTAAAAGTGAGTAAAGTAACCATCCACACTTGGAAGAGGCAAAAGCGCCTTAAATTCTATAGGATCGGTCGAAGAGTTTATTTTAAGAAATTAGAAATATTGGCTTTTCGGTGAATCGCTTGTTATCTATTCAAATTAATAAATTTGTATAGCTGATGATTCAAATATTATTTGATTAGGTGGATTGTAACAATAATAAAAATGCAAATGGACATAATAAATTTGATAGCAAAATCCTCTTTACAATTAATGATGGTAAAGCCTGGAACAAATGTGCCAACGGCATTTGGAAGTGGTTGCATTGTGCGTTATAAAGAAAGGTGGTTTTTGCTGTCTGTTGCTCATGTTACAGACATCGATGGCCTTGCAACTTGCATCGAAACAAATCAACAATCTGTTGATTTGCAAACTCCGGTTTACTCTGTTGGTGCAATGTGCTATTTTGATCAGTATAAAATACCAAAAAGTAAAAAGATTGAAGAAATCAAAGGCCTTGAAGATTTATTGGTCAACTATAACGAAACGCTGGATATTACATTTTGTGAAATAAAGGAAAATATTACCTTGCTTCAGCCAGAATGGGATTTTGGCACATACAAGATTGAAAAGGGAGAAAAAGTCTTTTTGAATCTTGAAGAAGCTGGTCTTCCTGAAATAGGCAAACTTTATGGTTTGTGTGGAAGGGTTAGGCAAAATTTGAATGGTATTCAATTACAAGTTCAGCCTACAATGAAATTGGATTTACAATTTAAAGGTACTAAAGGACGGTTTCATTATTTTATAGCACCAGAACTAATAACGGATGTCGATGATTATAGGGGCTGTAGTGGTGCTCCAATATTAGATGAAGATGGCAAACTTGTGGCCCTCACATCTTCAGTTATGAAGAATACAAAAGTAATTTTTGGCTTTTCCATTGAGGAATGTAAAAGGCTTTTGGACCTTGCAATCGAAACCAAACTTGTTTGACATATAAGCAGTAAGTCAGCAATTTTATATAAATACTATGAGTCTCGGACATACTATAGAGGACAGGATCAATACCGTTTATGGCGGCGGCGGGCATGTGGTAATTTTGGGAGCCGGTGCCAGTGTTGCAGCAACATTTCGCGATCCAATTTCTGATGGGAAGAAACTTCCGGTGATGAATAATTTTATAGAGGTTGTTGGTCTGACTGACATAGTAAAAAATTTACCAAATCATATTAAGGCTGATAATTTCGAATTGCTGTATAGCAACCTATATCTTGATGATCCAAATTCAAATGCAATTAAAGAAATTGAAAAAAGAGTTTATTCATATTTCAAAGAACTAAAACTTCCCGATGTTCCAACAATCTATGACTATTTGGTACTTTCTCTGCGTTCAAGAGACCTTATCGCAACTTTCAATTGGGATCCATTTCTCTACCAGGCTTGGGTAAGAAATTATGGAAAAGGCGATAAACCGTATATTGCCTTTTTACATGGCAATGTTGCAATAGGTTATAGCAAAATTGATAAGAGAAGCGGCCCCGCTGGTATGTATGCAAAGGCGACGAGGAATTATATGGCACCTACACGTCTCCTTTATCCTGTAACTCAGAAAAATTATAATGACGATGAGTATATAAAAAGCCAATGGGATATGCTTGAAAGCTTCCTGTCGGATAAGAATGTAAAATTAGTGACCGTTTTTGGGTATGGTGCACCTGAAACTGATATAGAAGCAGTCAATATTATGGATAAAGCTTGGGGAGGCGGGAAGAAAAGAAATATGGAGCAATTTGAAATAATAGATGTGAGGCCAGAAGAGGAAGTAACTAAGCAATGGAGTAAATTTATTGAATCTCACCACTATGATTACGCTACAAATTATTTTGATTCTTCGTTAGCTCATAATCCCAGAAGAACAAGTGAGAGCTACTTTCAGCACATCGAACCTTTAACAATCAGTGATGCGTTTAGTGCCTCAAATCCGGTTCCTAAAGATTTTAAGACTTTAAAGGAATTGAGAGATTGGTTTAAACCATTGTTTGCTGCAGAAGAAAAGTGGAAAAAGAAAAATGATTAGTCAAATAAGATGATGCACCGCATTTCCATAATTAAAGTGGTCATAGTATGAAAAAACAAACAGAAGACTTTAATCCTTTTAACTACCCGGAAATTCAGCAACTTTTTGGCGATCTGCTTGAAAGGTTGTTTGAAGAATCAGGAAGGGGAGCGTTGCTGATTGCCACTGCCTATGTTGATGAACATTTGACCAAACTAATTGAGGCTATAGTGCCAACTGATCTGACTAAAGAACATAGAAATAAAATCTTTAAGTATCCAGGACATCTAAGTTCTTTTTCTTCAAAAATTGAACTTGCATATGTATTCAGGTTGATTTCAAAAAATATTTACGACTGCTTAAATGCTTTAAGAAAACTTCGTAATGATGCAGCTCACAGCCCTTCTAAATTTGAACTGCATGAATTAAACGAAAAATTAAAATTGATATACAACCTCGGCCCGGGCATTCCAAACTTCATCAAGGAAGTATCAGTTAATGCACTGATGACACACAAAATCGATCAGGTAAAGAAACTTTTGGAAGAATCTTCGCTGGATGAAGAGAATAAAAAAGAAATATTTGAAAAGACATTTAAGGATAAAGAGAAGATAAAATCACTGGAACAGCAGGTGCCTTTCTGGGAGCTCGCTTATGGGCTTTCATTTTTATGTGGTATGCTTCAGTTGGAAAGAAATAACATTGAAACTTTGACTAAGGATATTATTACCATTACCAATCTTTCACGTGAACAGTTTGATGCATCGAAAAATGAATCAAAGGCGTAAGTAAACCTGTAGCCTTAGATATTCTAAAAAACTTAAAATGAAAAAATTTATATCACGATACAAATTACTTTTTTGGCTTTTTGTTTTCTTTGCATTGACTGCCTTTCTGATTGCCGTTCCTCTTTCGACGATACCGGAATTATTTAAATATGGTGGTGCTATTGGGAAAATTATTTATGACATTTCAATTGGTTACGTAGTAAGCTATATCTTCTTTTATTTGGTAGTTTTTTTAAAGGAAGAAAAGGACAGGAACAATATCAATCACAGGATTTCTTTACAAACAACATTTATAGTTCTTGATGGATACTCTCTTTTTGATCAGGTCTTTCATAGTGCCCCACGCTTTAAAAAGCAATTTCCTCCAACATTTGACCAGGTTCATGATGCATGTTTAGGCATCGATCCTTTTATTTCATCTGGTTATTCTATTGCAGGTCCAAACGGATCGAAGCCTGCAAGCTGGCAGTACATACTGCGTAGCAAGCGTGAGGAAAATTTAAAGCATATTGAAAAGATAATGTCCTTGCTTCCTTTTATTGACAGCGGATTGGTGAGTATATTAACTCGTATTGAAGATTGCATGCTTCACTATGAAGCAACAAATAGAATCTTTCCTCTGCAAAAGGTTCCCCATTTTAAAGATGGCACCTTTATGGAAAAGGCACTTTTTGATTATTTTAATCTTATTGATGAACTTGAAAAATATATAAGGAAAGAATTTGCAGAAATGACTACTCGTATTAATTTATTAAACGAAGGAAGGTTACGAAGTTTCAGAGAAGACTGGTAATAGTCACAATGGATAATAAAAGCCCAAAAAACTTACAAATGGATGAAAAATTAAAAAGTGAATTAAGATCAGAGATCTGGGAGATCTGTGATATTTTATTTACCGCGCAGGAGACCTTGAAATTAGTAGAATATCTTTTAGAAAAGGAAGATGATGCTGATAAGAACTTTGTTAAGCGGTCACCATATTTCCAGTTTCAGGTCGAAATTAATTGGAGCACGATTGTTATTCAGCTATGTAAGCTTTTTTCGTCCAATCGTAATGAGCAGTATAACTTATATGGGTTCATGAATAAATTTAAGGAAGGGAGTGATTTTGGTGATCTGAAGATTGATGATAATACAATTTTAGAATGGCGAAAAGCACTGTCTGCGGAAAAGGATTCTATAGACAACCTAATATTGCAAAGAAATAAGAAATTTGCACACACGGATAGAGACTCTCGGACAGTTGTTGCTACTGTAACTGTAAAAAAGGCAAGAGAGCTCGTGGTTATTGTGCAGGGAATTGCGAGGGAAATTTATTCCAAGTTTTTTGAATCAAGTTTCCTCATAGATGAACCTATAGGAGCGCCGATAGAAGATTTAAAAAGGGTTATATCGGCACTTGCAGAAGAGAGAAGAAATAGGTTATCTGGATTAAGAATGATGGCTAAAGAACATGGTCTTGAAGATGAACTCGATTAAAAATATGAATGTCAAAATTCCCTCAGAATTATTCAGAGGTGATGCAGATCCTCATGGTATCAGGAGCCTTCGTGCTACTTTAGATCATTATCAACTCCAAACCAATCTCCTTAAAGGTGGAAATGGCAGAGAAATTTTTGAAGCACCATTATTGAACCTGCTTGATAAGCACATTGCAATCGGGTGGCCCTGTACTCACTTTTTATCATTCTCTGCCTCCAAAGAAACTGCCTATCATTATGGCCTGAATGACAAAGAGTTTAAATTACAGGATCCTGAAGATAAATGTGAATATGGTGACGGTGATGATTATACATTTGCCCTTCTTACCTTTCACACAGACAAAGTTCGGTGGACTGAAACCTCACCTGGTGTTTTTGAAGGTTTATATGATACTGATCTTATTACATTCAAAAAAGACAATCCTACATACCGGATTTTGTTGTTTGATGTTTGTAAGATTCTTTCTTTGAATCCTGATGATAAATTAAAAGAGGCCATCGCAAACGCAAATCGTGATAAGGAATGGTTGCTTCTGCCTGCAACACTTAAAGACTTTAATTTTGGGCAAAGAGAATTTTCTGGAATAATGGACGCGTCTTGTATAAGTCATGAAAAAATAAAATGGACTGGTTTCTGAATTATGATACTAAACAATCAACAAATAGCATTACTGAAAGAGATAGTAATAACGGTTTCAGAGAGATTATACAATGATGACTTGGTTATCATTTCGAAGGGCGGATTGGAGCGGAGTGTACTCTTTAGATTCGGCCTGTACTTGCACGAATTGATAAAACAAACTGAATGGGCAGGTCTGAATTTAGATATAGAGTATAACAAAAATGGTATGGAACCTAAGCGTATTCCAAGACGAAAATTTGGTGTTCAACCTGATTTAATATTGCATAAACGTGATGAGAATAATGATAATATTTTGATCATCGAATTTAAAGGTTGGTGGAATGATGCTGACAGGAAAGACGACATTGTTAAACTGGAAGATTTTATCCATCAGCAGGGTGAATATAAATATGGACTCGGCGCTTTCATTGAACTGAATAAGGATAAGCCTGGCATAGAATTTTTCTGCGACTATACTCCTCAGTAATCTACATCCCACCCGCCCTCACTAACTTCCCCTCTCCAAACCTGTTCTTGATACTGTCAATCGATTGATAAAGCTTGATCATTTCTTCGGTATCATCAAACAATCTTATCTGGTAGTTGCCAGGTATCAGGTTGGTAAATCTTATACCGATCAGCCGTATCAGTAATCGCCTTTCATAGAGTTTTTTGAAAAGTTCAATCGCCGTATGCATGAGTACATGATCAGAGCTTGTATATGGAATGGTAATTTGTTTGGTGTAAGTAGTAAAGTCGGAGTACCGCAGCTTCACTGTTACGCAACCGGTGAGCCTGTTTTGCTGCCGCAGCTCGAACGCAATTTTTTCAGTCATTCTTACCAGTTCCCCGTGAATGAAATTCATATCAATCGTATCCTGGTCAAAAGTATTTTCGGTCGATATTGATTTTTGTTCTGTAAATGGCACCACCGGCGTTTCATCAATGCCGTTTGCTTTACGCCAGAGATCACTACCGAACTTACCGAGAAAGTTTTGCAAATATTCAACCGGCATTTCACTAAGCAGCTTCACCGTTTCTATTCCCATCTTCAAAAGCTTAATGGCTGTCTCTTTTCCCACCCCTGGTATCTTCGCAACATTAAGCGGTGCGATATAACTTTTTTCTTCCCCGAACGGTATCTCTATTTGTCCGTTTGGTTTCACTTCGTTGGTCGCAACCTTACTGATGAGTTTATTACTGGCAAGCGCATACGAAGAGGGTAGACCGCTTTCCTTTAATACTTTTTTCTTCAGTTCCTCCGTGAATAAACTGCAGCCAAAGAATTTATCCATGCCTGTCATGTCAACATAGAATTCATCAATGCTTGCTTTTTCAAAAAGCGGAACAGTATCTTTTATTATATCTGTTACAATTCCCGAATACTTGCTGTATTGTTCCATATCACCGCGTATCACTATCGCATGGCTGCAAAGACGTTTTGCTATCTGCATCGGCATCGCACTGTGAATACCAAATTGCCTTGCTTCATAACTGCAGGATGCAACAACACCTCTGTCACCACTTCCCCCGATAAGCAAAGGTTTGCCTTTGAGCTTCGGGTTGCGAAGCTGTTCGACCGATACAAAAAACGAATCCAAATCCAAATGGGCGATATGGCGGTGCAGTATCACAGGTTCGCGTATTTTCTTGGTTTGTATCCGACCTTGTACATACTTCTTACTTCTACGCTGCATACACCGAAGTCATTGGTCACCTTTCCGCTTATCCGGTAAAAGCCATTGCTGTGCAGTGGAAAGTTTTTTGCTGATTCAGGAAAATGTACCGTATCCACCCAATCGAGATTTACATCTACGAAAGTCCCGAAGAACATCTGCGTATCATTCTTGGTAGTGACATGTTTTCTCGCAATGAAGTACACCAGCACAGTTACCTGTTTATTGATGTGTTTATGAAGTTCTTTTGAAAGCACATATTTCGCGGGGTCATCATCTACCATATCAAAAGGATTGCTCATCGTGAATCCGAGAATTTCCATTTCATCATAAAGGTCATCGAGTCTCAGGTCGATCAGTTCCGGCATATCAAACTTTACCGGCGCATCACGGAACAGTACCGGTGCGGTATGTAATTCCGCTTTATTTTTCTTGGTCAGGAAATTCGCTTCCCATAAGAGTGTCTTTTTACTTTTTCCCGTGAACCGGAACGCACCGACACTGATTAATGTATCAACTTGTTTTTCACCTGGATTCACCCGTTCAATAAAATCCTGCAAATGCAAATAAGGCCCGTTGGCGCTTCTTTCTTCCAGTATTATTTCCAGCACTTTTTTCAAACTTTTGATATGCACCAGGCCGGTATATACTTCACTGTCTTTTATATTCGTGTAATAGTCACTGTTATTAATGCAGGGTGCTTTTATTTCACCACCGGTTTTAAGTAATTCTAAAAAATATAATTCAGTAGAGTAGAAGCCCCCGAAATTATTGATCACTGCAACCATGAATTCCTTCGGGTAATAGGTTTTCAGGTAGAGGCTCATATAACTCTCTACCGCAAAGCTTGCAGAGTGCGCTTTATTGAAACTATAACCGGCAAAACTTTCCATTTGCCGCCATACCTCTTTTGCGAGTTCATCAGTGTGCCCCTGCTCCTTGCAGGATACCATGTATTTTTCCTTGATGATCTGGAACTGGTTATTGGAGCGGTACTTGCCGCTCATTGCTCTTCGTAAAATATCAGCCTCTCCTAAATCCAAACCGGCAAAATAATGAGCCACCTTGATCACATCTTCCTGGAACACCATCACACCGAACGTCTCTTCCAAAAGTTCTTTCATGATCGGGTGCAGGAATTCTACCTTGCTTCGGTCATGATACCGTTCAATATAGGCACGCATCATTCCTGATTGCGCAACGCCGGGACGGATAATAGAACTTGCAGCTACCAATGTCGGGTAATCATCACATTTCAGCTTTTTCAACAACCCTCTCATCGCAGGAGATTCAATATAAAAGCAACCGATAGTGTTTGCGTTTCTTATCTGCGTGGCAATACCTGAATCAGCCTTTAGTTTCTCGCCATTGTGAATGTCAATATCAACTCCTTTATTGAGTTTGATCAGCCGCAAACTTTCTTTGATATGCCCGAGCCCACGTTGGCTTAAAATATCAAATTTATTCAGCCCGATATTTTCTGCAACAAACATATCCATTTGAACTGTCGGGAATCCTTTCGGCGGCATGAACAGTGTCGCATACTCGAACATTGGCGCTTCGCTGATCAGCATACCGCAGGGATGCAATGAAAGTATATTCGGAAAATTATGAAGCAGCTTCCCATACTTTAATATCAGTGCCTGTATATTATCAGTTGGCACACCTGTTTTTTGCAACCCCTCATATTCTTCTTTCGGCAACCCGAACACTTTTCCCAGTTGCTGTATGATCGCATCATGCTGGAAAGTGGAATAAGCACCGAGCAGCGAAACATATTTTTTCCCGTACCGCTTGAAAACATAATCCATCACTTCATCCCTGTCAGTGTAGGAAAAATCAATATCAAAATCAGGTGGTGAAGTGCGGTGCGGGTTAAGGAAGCGCTCGAAATATAAATTAAGTTCAATCGGGTCAACGTCCGTTATTTTTAAGCAATACGCAACAATGGAATTGGCGCCGCTCCCTCGTCCGACATAATAAAAGCCTCTCGACTGCGCATACCGGATGATATCCCAGTTGATTAGAAAGTAGGCATTGAAGCCGAGATCATTTATTATTTTCAGTTCCTTCACCAGCCGGTCCTTCGCAACTTTATTCTTCTTACCATATCTTCCTTGCAATCCATCAGTAGCGAGTTTCTCCAGCAGCACCCTGTCATCTTCCAGCGATCCACCGAATGTTTTCTTTGTCTTGTCCTGGAAAAATTCCATCTCAATATTACAGGCATCCATCAGCTTATAGGTATTGGTCACCATGAAAGGATAGTTTCTGAAATGCTCCAGCAGTTCTGCAGGCGATAAAAAAACTTCCCCCGGCGATGCCTGCGCACCTGGTTCATATTTGGAGAGAAGTATATTTTTATCAATACAACGAAGCAGGCGGTGCAGATTATAACGCAGGTTGTCCTGTACCGTTACCGGCTGGCGGATAACAAACTTTTCTCCATGCAAACGCATATCGATACTGAATAATTTAGTCAGCTCCCAATGGCAAACCCCGATGCGTTCGTTTGTTTTAAGTGTTTCGACTTCCTTTCCCACCGGGTAGATCACGTAACCATCTTTTTCATTGTCAAAGAAAGATGTTGTTTCAGGGAATGAAATATCTTCCATCAAATGCCTCGATAAAAATTCATGTATCCAGCGCAATCCCTTGTTGTTTGCAGCGAGAAGTATATAACGGAGTGTATCGCCATTCCTTACCTCAACACCGGTGACCGGCTTTATCTTTTCCTCCCTGCAGTATTTGACAAAATCCCAGGTATCACAGGTGGAATTGATATTGGTAAGCGCAAGGCTCGTCACGCCATGGTCTACGGCCATCTGGACCAGTTCTTTGGTAGAAATAGTGCCATACCTGAAGCTGAAATAGGTCTTGCAGTTGATATACATCCATGCTAATTAGAGGGCTAAGGTAGAAAGTAAATGCTAAAATATTTAGCTAAATAATATACTAAATAATTTAGTATATATTGTGAACGCATTTTCAGCATTTAATAACCATATTTTTAATTTTGCAGTAACTAAATTATAACGAAGATGAGTAAAGCAATTGTAGTGCATGACCTGATTGACAAGCTTCCGTTTCATGAAGCATTGGGCTGGGAAAAATTTCAAACACTTTGTGCCGACGTTTTATATAAGGCTTACAACAGTATCGATAGCCGGGAATATCTCTCAAAGGGAAGTGATCAGCAGGGGATAGATGTGTATGCTGTAAAGAGGGGTGAGAAAAAAATGACCGTGGCACAATGTAAATTAATAGACTATTTGGGGCCGCAAAGCGTATTGGATATTGTAGACGAATTTTTGAAAGGAACATTGGTGGATGGTACAAATGAATTTATTCTTTGCACCAGTGCTGATTTAAGCAGGCAGCGTGATGAAGAGAAGACGATAGCAGAATGCAGGAGGAAATTGGCAGAAAAAGATATTGATTTTATTGTTTGGGATGAAAGCGGGCTATCTGTAAAATTGAGAACAGAGCCATCAGAAGAGATCATCAATATAGTTTACCGTTATTTTGGAGAAGAGATTGCTTCCGGATTCTATGGAGATATTTGGCAACAGTATATTAATAAATTGAGGCCTGTTAAGAAGCGCACTTATCCTTTTCCGCAGGACCACATTGAAAGGAAGATCGTTTCATATAATGAACAGTTGACAAATAAGAAGGCCACCTGGAATTATTGGTTTAATGAATCAAGGGATACATTGCTGGGGCTTTTGCAAAGACCAATAAACAATGCGGGTAAAAGAGTAATACTTTTAAGTACAGCAGGATTTGGCAAAACTGAAGAATTAAACAACCTTGCTGGTTTTTTTTCACAGGAAGAAAAGATCACTTACCCCGTCAAATTCAGTTTGCGTGATTATGAAGGACAATCCATTGAGATCATTCTTTCGAGTTATGATGTGAATTGGATGAACATTCCTCGGGAGAATATGCTGTTGCTGTTCGATGGTTTGGATGAGATTACTGAACATTATTTTCAAACATTTATAAACCACTTAAATGCTTTTGTTGAGCAGAACCAGGCAGTTCAGGTTGTAGTTTCCTCAAGATTTAATTTTTATGACGTTAATTATCCTCCGTTAAGGCAATTTGAAATATTTATTCTCTATCCGCTAACCAACGACGATACAACAAAATATATAACAGAGAAGTTAGGAAATTCAAGCGATGAATTCATTAATGTTCTGCGTCAGCATGGATTTTATGAGTACATACAAAACCCATATTATCTCACCCGCCTTGTCCGTTTTTTTAATAACAGGGAAATAGTTTTTCCCAAGAACAAGACGGAGTTATTTGACAGGATATTGTTTGAACAATTGGAAAAGGATCAGGGTACATATAACATAAAGGAGTTAAAAGAACAATTGATGCCGCTCGCAAAGCAAATAGCATTTGATATGACCGTTGCAGGCAAGAGTACTTTGACTGATAGTGAAATTAAAACTATTATTCCTGAACAGGAATCCAGGAGATTGCTGAACCACTTTAGTATACTTAACAGGAATGCAACCGGGGTAGGCACCTGGTCTTTTGAACATAAAAACCTTCAGGAGTATTTAAGTGCTGCGGTATTTTCAACACTTTCCTTTGACAGGATTCACAGTATTATTTCTTTTAAGCACGATGCAAAAAAATTGCTGCCGAGATTTTTAAATACAATTTCATTCCTCTTTGAGTTTATAAATAAAGACAGCCAGCTTTTCCAGGATCTGTTTACATGGATAAACGACAATGAACCAGAACTTTTGGTAAGATTTGAAAGGGAACAGCTATCCAAACAAACCAGGAATAATATTTTTTTTGAAATATTCAATTATTACAAAGCTAAAAATATAACGCTTCGGGTATCGTCCAATTTCTCTCATCAGGAATTAGCCTGGTTTGTTGAAATAGATGATGATATCATTGATTTTTTATCAGGGGAACTTAAAGCCGGGATCGCAGATGAACTGGCCTATGATGCATTAAGCATCATTGGTTACTGCCGGCGCCCATTCGTGTACAGGAAAAAAATAGAAGATATCCTTTATTGGGTTTTAGCAAAGAAAGATTACCCTGCTTTTTTAAAAGCTAAAGCTATCAGCACATTCTGCTCAGTTGGGTTTTTAGAGGAAACTGTTTTTGAGAATATTTTAGGATCTGGTATAGACCCTGCAAATGCAGAGATCAGGAAAAACTGTATTTACTTTTTGGACCTGACAGACTATTACGAAAAATATGCTGGGTTTATATTGGACAGTATTGAGATATTGGAGCTTGATCAAAAAATAAATAATATAGCTGGAAGCTTCTTTTCATTAAAGCGGCTCATTTTAAAATTCACGTTGCCCGCGAATGTCAAACAAATATTTCGTTATGCACTCATTAATCGTGACCTGATAAAAAGGCATAGCTACCACAGGGAATTTCATTTTGACCTGGGTGAAATAAAAACATTAATGTCTAAAGCAACCGGGTGTTATAAAACAGATAAGTCTATTTTACCGGTAGTCTACCGGCTATTTTGTGGCTTTGAATATCCTACACATGAAAAGGAATGGTTCGCACCTTTCAGGTCTTTTTTTGAAATGACTTGTGGTATCAAGACAATATTCGACAAATTTTATAAGTATTCGAAAAGAGATACAACTGTAATGGCATTCGCAGACCGGGAGTGTTGTGATTTTTTGATAACAGAATACCAGCTTGGAAATATCGATGACAAGCAGATTGGATATTACAGGAATTATTTAAGCCATATCAACTATGAATTATTCTTATATTTTTATGATCAGTTAAAAGTTTTGGGTGAGGGACAGTTCATTATACCTGATGTGGATGTAAATTATAATGAAGTAAGGGAAAAGCAGGAAATGAAGAACCAGCAAATGCTGTTAGACAGGAAATTATTTATTGAGGAAGCGAATTTAATTTTTTCACTGATTGACAAGGAAAATATAAAGGCCGAAGATTTGTGGTATTCGGAAAATGTGGAGTTAAGAAAATATCAGAATTCTTTAGTGCTGGAAACCATCAGGAATATGTGCGTTCATGATGACGAAAAAATGATCACCGTCAAAGAGTTTATAGATAAATATAATGATGATGAGGAATGGGAAGGTTTTGTTATTGAATCCATCAAAGCCTTACTTGAAAATAAAAACGTTCCTTCTGTTGACCCGGCATTGTTGGATATTGCTTCAACCTGGTGTATTGATAAGATTGAATCGCTTGAGTTTGCTGGAAGTATAAAGGACGTAGGCGAATCCTTTCAATATGTTCCTATAGTAGAGTTTGTGAAAGACCTGTTCCTGCTTTTGAATATTAAACTGGAAGACAGGCTTCTTTTAAAAATGCTGCCCTCTGACTACCAGAGTTATTATGGCTGGATCAATGATGAATCAAAAACAATATCTTCTGTAATTGTTAAGGATATACAGAACAAAGATGCACTGCGTGATACCGTTATGAGCAACATAAAAGGTAACCAGCTCGCTGCTCTTGTACTTTGTAGTCATTTTGCCATTTGTCATAAACTTGGGTATAAAGAATGTTTACCTTTCTTGTTCAATGCCATCAATTCAAACTCATTGCTCAGTGATCACAATAGGATTAAATTAACGGAGTACTATTTTGATTTAGGAGGTGAACGTGCAGATTTTAAAGATCATTTAAAAATGCCTGATGCCGAAATAAAGGAACATATTGAAGGCTCATGGCAATGGTTTATTATTGAACAATTATTATTTGTTGCATCAGATAAAATAGCCGGTATTCTCATGCAAATATTAACAGAGCATGAAAGCGCTTCTATTAAACTGTCGGCTGCAGAAAACCTCATAAAATTATCCAAAATAGAAGGCTTGAATTATGCAGAGTCATATTTAAAAGATACAGGGAATATTCCTTTTGAGCATCACTGGTCAAATTTGCAGGAATATATTGCGGCCCTGCCCACAACAGACGCTATCGATCTGTTCTTTTCAATGCTGGAATTTTCCTACGAAAATAGCTATCAAAACAAGCATCGTGGAGAACATGAGATCGCACAATCCTGTTTTGAAAGTTTAAGCACGCTTTCTTTATGTGGCCATGACCACTATTTAAAAATAAAGGATAGGCTGAATAAAATGATTGAAGATTCGGAAGGTCGGTCTTTCAAAAACTCACTGATATATTACTCAGAACGTTTTAATCGGCGTTATTATGAAAGCCAGGCACAGGAGATTGATATTGCTTCAGCAGATTTGATTTTTAAATCCTTCGCAATCTAATAGAGCGAACTAAAAATGTATGAATAGATTTGCAATATGAAAAATGATATTATTTGTGTAAACTCTGATGCAATCAACAGGTATGGATTTATGATCCATATCACAGCTTTGGAAAAGTCGTTGAAGGAAGTGTATGAAAAGGGTATGCCCATGCTCATCGGCCATGATTTTCATCGGCCGGTTGGATGGATTTTGCCATTTGGATTATTTATAGAACCTAAGCTTTCCAGGGTGCTTGCTAACAGAATGATTGCAGAAAATGGAAAAGAGATTTCAAGGATACAAAATGCTTTACAAAATTTCCTGGGCAGTAAATACGATGAAAGGTTCACAGAATATAAGGATGAGTTCTTAAAATTGCTTAACGGCCATCTTAATACTGACTACACAGTTGTGGCTCACGGGTGTGTGGCGATAGTAGATAACGGAATTGCTGAAAAAATGTGCCCGGAAATATTTGAAAAAGCTGATGATATAGGACTTATCAATTTAAAAGACCTGCTAACTGATTTTGATTATCTGGGACAGGGTGTTTTTAAAAAGAAATTTTCTTCTATTGCTTTATTTGCGCACCGGTATTTCAGGAGATCGCAATCAAGGCACAATAATTTTCATTTTCACTTTCTTGATGCACTGCTTGAGCTGAAAGATAAAAATGATTTGGAAATTAAATTACGCTTGGATAAGGATATGGTTGGTTTTGCAACTTCCTTCAACGAAGTTGGCGAACTTGAATTTCATTATGGCCCTAAATACACTGATGACATAAATAGTATTAAGCCTGGCATTACCCGATATCAAACTACAGAGTCAGAAAGGTTTTATACAGATATCTCGGCATCAGAATTTTACTGGAAGGCTGACGATAATCATAAGACGTTTGAAATGGAGGAACTTAAAGATGATCCCTCGTTTGCAGAACAGGATTGGTATCATTGCAGGTATATCCATTCTATTTTCAATAAAGATAATAATGAGTTTTTTCATTTTGACGGCGCGATCAGGTCATATGATATGGAGTCAATGCTTGACAGGGTGAGCAAAGATTTTTTGGAATATGGTAGGAAAGCAAAGTATAAAAAACTATTCCGTATTGATGGAAAGATTGAATTGAATACGTGGAAATCTTTAATTACACATTACCTCCAAGGCAACCCGCTTATTTACGAATATTTTGGAGTGGCGCAGGAAAGGGAGAAGTTCAAAATTGAGGAACAGCAGGTGACTACTTATCAGAAATTATTACCTTTTGAAATTTCTAAAGAAGAAGGATTGAGGCTGTTCATTTCTTATCACAGAATACCAAAAGATCTTGCTGAAGGGAGATACATTGATATTTTTGATGTGATGTCTTCCGGGGAATCAAATATTTATTGCTTGGAGCATTTCATTCTTGAGGTACAGCGGGCATTGCAGCGTGTGGGCGGTGATTTAGCTATTCCGACTGATATTATATTGACAAAGTGCCATGATGGATTTTGGAATATTCCTTCCATAATGCATCATGGTGAAAATGCTCAGGATTTATTATTGAATACTGTTGAGGCGCTCAAAAATTTATTTCGGTCAATGATAGGCAAGAAAGTAGATTTGAAAATATCACTCACCTTGTCTTTTGTTTTTAATGACCGTGTTATAAGGATATCTTCATATGGTCACATACAAAATCAACTTGATTGGCTCTCCTCAAACTTCCCTTTTAAATTTACAGAAGATGGAATAACTGAATGGACCGAGAAACAGCGTACCTATCTGAATTCTTTTGTTGAGAGCAGTACCAATTTGTTGATTGGTTCCCTTGTTCAAAATGACGGAGTGTTATATATTAAAAGAGTTCCAGTCAATTTTCCTTATGAAATCATTCCTGACGAAATCGGCATAAAGCATCTGATCCAATTTCCTCTCGGAGAATGCGAAGAATATGATTTGTTTGTGGAAGGAAAGATCAGGACGGAATTGCACATGAGTATTGAAAAAGCAGTTTGGGCAGATACTAAAGAAGATTATTTTACTTCTAAAAGATCCAAATTCCTCGATAACAATTCCGTTGGCGTTGAATTGGTTGACTGTACACCTTTAGCGCTTTACTGGGCAAAGGGACATAATCAAGCAGCTTTAATCGGCGGCAATAATGAAGGATCGTAATCAAACTGTTTTGTCGGTTCAATAGATTCCAAAAAGTCCTTTGCAATAGGATAAGCAAACATTTCTTCCGCGGGAAATTGAGTTGCAGCGATCTCCAAAATTCTTTTTTGATCCAACTTGCCAAACATCCACTCGTATGCAAGGTCTTCATTTAAGATAGTCGGCATTCTTTTCTTACTGTTATGTACCTGTTCCATCAAACTATTCGCTTTAGTGGTAACAATAGAACAGCTCTCAATGTATTCACCGGTAGTCTTATTGGTCCATTCTGAATAAATCCCGGCCATATAAAAATATTCCTTGTCCTTCACGCCAATATGATAAGGATATTTCACCGCTGTCTTCACTGGCTGGCCGGTTCTCTTATTTGCTGGAAATATATGGCGCCATTCATAAAAACCGGATGAAAGGATCAGGCAACGTTTCTCCATAGCCGCTTTTTTATAACTCACCTTCTCAAACATTTCTTCACCGATGGCATTGAGCATAATGATCGGGGGATCATATTTATTTGTTTTCGGGTTCATGCCACCCATGCGCATTTTCAGCATCGACTCTTCATCATAAATAAAGTGCGGGCGAAAACCCCACTCCATTTCCACAAGATCAAAATCCTCTTTTCCTGGTATCGGTTTGAGTACAGCGGTATGCTTATAATCAAATCCAACATTCAAGTCACAGTTTAGAAAATCATAATTCGCAAGCGCCTTTTCCAGTTGCTTTAGCCTGATGTATTCGGCTCTTGTTACCTTTTGCCCGTTATAATAGCACATAGATTTTTATTGATTGTTACGAATATGTTCTGCAATAATTGGTCCTACTTGTTCCGCTTCCCTTTGCCTGCCTTCTGGAACCGAAGTCCAGAAATAGTTAGCATTGTCTGAAGTTGCTCTTGTCAGAACAAGATGTTTCCTGTTATCCGAGAAAACAACAATATAGATGGTTTGGTTCGCAACCAGCCTGCGCTGTACCTTGATCCTGCCATCCATAAAATCCAGCTCAAAATTATCACCCTCAGTCATATAAAATTAATGATTTTGGTTTAGCATTGCTTGCACTTGTAATAGATATTCCTGAAGCATTTTTTCCATGTCCTTGTCATCATCCATGTCCATTTTGTTGATTTTAGCTTTAGCTGCTGACCTGATTTTTTTACCTACCCTGCCTGCAATTTTATCTATACTATCCTCGAGATCATTTAATAGTTCCTTAGTGAGTTTTGGATTGATAATATCCCCAATATCAAACGGTATCTTATTCTCTAAGGATTTGACGTTGCTGATATAATTCTTGGCACTTTCCAACCTGCCTTTAATATTGTGTTGCCCATTTAATTCATAAGCCAAAAAAGGATCAACTTCGGACAGTTCATTTAATATAGTATCGATACTGGTAGAAAGAGGTCCAAGATCTCCTGTCTCCTGTTTTATTTCTTCAATCAGCTTTTCTATCATTGGTTTCATTATGATATTGCCTTCTGATACCTCCGAATCGCTGACGTCAACTCCCATTTCATTTAATTTCTTTTTCAGTACCTCTAAATATTTATTCATGTCGTTTTCCAAAGAAAGTTGCCTGGCAAAACGATAGCGTAATTCAAGAAGGTAAAAAAGCAGCTTGTTAAGTTTTCTTTTGTTTTGCTTTTTATCTGCAAATAATTTCCCTCCTTCTGAAAGTAACCAACCCACCAGTACACCAAATAATGGCAGGATTGTTTTTAGCCATTCCATGTTACGAGTTTTATATTGGTATTATAAAATTTGTTCCGACAATTAAACCTCAATATTACTAAAAATATTAGTAATATTGTAGCAATGAATACTTTATTCGATATCAGCCCAATCCTTCCTCCCGGCTTTTCTTATCATGAAAACTTCATCACGCCAGCAGAAGAATCTCATTTAGTGGAGCTTATAAGTAAATTGGAACTAAACCCCATGCAGTTTCATGAATATACTGCGAAAAGAAAAGTATTAAGTTTCGGTCGTGGATGGAGTTTTACTGAGCAACAGCTTAAAACCGGCAAGCCTATTCCCGCAGAATTTTCTTTCCTGGTTGAAAGAATTGCAAAGCATCTCTCGATTCCGACTGAAAACATTGCACAGTTCCTTATCACCGAATATCCTGTTGGTTCGGTGATCAACTGGCACCGTGATGCACCACCATTTGAAACGATTATTGGTATCTCGCTTTTATCTGGATGTAATTTTAAACTTCGACCGCAGGAAAAAGAAAAGCAAACACGTTCTGCTAATATAACGCTGCCGGTAAATCGACGTTCCATGTACATCATGACTAGTGTTTCAAAAACTGAATGGCAGCATTGCACCATGCCATTGAACACAGTACGCTATGCACTTACTTTTCGGACACTGAAAGGCACTGTTTAAAATGAAAGCAATAATTTTGATACGACATGGAAAATAATATTATCCTTCCCGACGGCACTGTAGAAAATGGCCCGTTCTATCATGGAACAAAAGCCGATCTAAAAATCGGTGATTTATTGACTGCAGGTTTCAATTCCAATTACAAGCCGGAAGTAATAATGAATCATATTTATTTTACTGCTCTCCCAAATGGTGCGGGCCTCGCCGCAGCATTAGCCTCCGGTGAAAGTGAGCAACGTGTTTATTTGGTTGAACCGACAGGCAGTTATGAAAATGATCCCAATGTTACAGACAAAAAATTTCCGGGAAATCCAACACGCTCATACCGGAGCACTTTTCCTTTAAAGATCATTGGTGAAATTACAGACTGGGTAAAACAGACACCTGAGCAGATCAAGGAATGGAAAGAAAAAATCGCAAACATAAAAGGAGACATTATTAACTGATTCCTCCACCCTTTATTGATGGAAACACCATTTGAAAAAATCCCCCTTCAAGCCATTGTATATTGATAGGATCTGCGTCATGTAACATGCTCTCAGGAACAGGCTCTGCAAGATTTTTTTCAACTCCACTGTTCTTTGCAACACGGTATATATTATTCATGTGTGCACTAAAGGAGTCAAGAAAATATTTATACCTTGATTTTCCCTCGATCATCCATTGATATTTGGACTTCAGCCCATTCATGTTATATGTATCGATCATAGAAAGTATCTGCGAAGCAACATTTGCGGCATCTTCCGCACGTCCGGCAAAAGCAAGTATCTCGTATTTCAGGTTTAACGCATAAGCTATATGTTCCCTGTGTTCCTGTATTGCATATCCGCTTATGGTCATGTCGATTCTTTCAGCTTGGCGGGCAAGGTCTTTTAATTCTACTTCATCGGGTTTTCCTTCTACCGACAATGATTTATTGCTCCAGTTTTTAAGAACGAACATGATATACAGTTTCTGAAAACACCATTCCGCATCCTGCATGAGCACATTACTCATAGCAAGAAAATACTGCGTAACCAGGCTAAATTTCACGAGGGTTTCCAATCTTTTATCATGGATTTTTTCTACTTCCTTCCAGCTTTTGTAAATGTTTGTTTGTAATAGGTCCATACCTCTTCCGCATAACATGATAAAATGCTTGGTCAGGTTTGCCGCTAATTCCTTTTCTTCAATGGCAAGCATGATTGAATACGTTCTTATCCGTAAAGGATGGTTTCCTGGTTCAGCATCGATAAATGAAAGAATTTTATTTTTCAGAATTTTCTGAGCCTCTTTATCTCCTTCGCTGTCATAGAAAGCCCCATATGCTTTTTCAAGTTCGATGTATGAGCCAAGACCTTCAGCCTGGACTAAAATGTTTGCCTCCTTATGGAACTCCTCCTGCGTGATCAATCCAAGTAAATGCTTTGCCTGCAGGAAAGTGTAGGCTAAGTTCATTCTTGTTGAAGGGTCAAATGACTCAGATTCATTGCTTGCTTCCTTTAAAAAATCAACGGCCTTTAATAAGCTGGCTTGCTGGAAATAAGCAAGGCCACATACAAGGTTGAACATCGGCGAAAGTTTCGTACTGCGAATTGTTCGTTGTTCTATTTCAATGATGCGTTTGTGTTCACCGCGGTTCATTAGCGCCAGCCCATAACGCTCAATGAATTCGATGTTATTTTCAGTGCTGTATACACCATTATTGCTGTCGATGACTATCCCGGGATTTTTTTTGTTCAAAGCAGAATATAAGCCCCGATGTTCATTCAATGTCCTTAATAATAACCCATTACTTAATATTTCATCATAGATTTCCTTTATCTCAGTCTGCCCCAGCAATTTCGCAAACCTGATAGTGAAATGATTTGGAAATTTTTCCCTGCTCAGATATTTTTGGACAAGCGAAAAATTAACTTCATTTAACTGTTCAAAATAAAACTTATCAGCCTGGTGATCATACAAAACATAATAAGCAGGCATTCCGAAGTTCAGTAAATAATTGAGGTTACTCATTTCTACGGGAAAAGATATCGATTGATCGGCATTGACCTGTGCTGATGCAGTTGATTTTAATTGTACGGCAAAACGAAAGTTCGTGTATGAGTTATCCTGTTTGAGTTCTATTATATAATCGATTCCTTTATCCCGCTGCAATTCCTGTCTTAATTCAAAGAGCGAAGGATTGAATAGTGCGCAGAATTTATTTCGTGCAATTGTTTCAAGATCTTCATTCGGGTTATTTTTGGGCAATAGCATTTCTCTAACTTTTTTATTGGAATAGAAAATACTAATTTATTTTCAACTTATAGGAAATCTTAAAATCCTTAAATAGATTAATTACCCACCACACGGTATTACTTTTATTTATACTCTTACCTATCTTGCCGATATAATTCATAGTATGAAAAAAATTACCGCTTGTTTTTTGTTTTGCACCGTGACAATTTTTGCTTCGGCGCAGAAGGTACATTTCTTTGCTGCGATCAATAAATTCAATGCGGTCAATGATTACATGGCAGCCAATTTTGATCCCCTTGTTGGTAAGGCTGTTTTTACTAAAGCAGACCTTGACAGGCTGGATGAAATTTCAAATCACCTTGACGCGTACAGTGAAGAAGCTTCGCTTGGGCCAGAGTATTACGGCTACGTGAAGACCTGTGTGGCAAACTATTACTATATCGCGGCAAGTATCATCCAGCACGCCCGTGGCTTTTATGATAACAGGCAACTGAAAGATTTTGCGATGAATTATTTTAAAAGGTCCATTGCCACTGAAACCAGTTATAACCATCTCGCATTTTCCAATACGCTGAAGTTTACTTCAACTACGGATGTTGATATGGACATGAAAACCGGCGACATCATTTCCCATAATGTTACCAATACCCATAGTGTGAATGCGGCGTTCATGGGCTCGTACAAAAACATCGCTTTGATAGAGGAGTCTGATGATATGCCTGATAGCGCTCTTGCCAGTTACCTGCGCTGGATAAACGTGGGCTATGCCTGGCGGCCGCTCGATCATTTTACGATGGACGAACTATCGGACGCCTTAACCGATCTTAACCGCGTTGCCCCAAAAGCACATTATTTCAGCCAGGATTACATGGCTTTTTGTTTGCTCAGCCTTCACGCACCTGCAATAAAAGAGTACTGGGATTCCCCGCTCAAGGAGATAGATAAAGAGGTGATCCAAAAAATATATCGCTTAATTGATATCGCTATTGCCTCGCCCGGCAGTGTTCAATACTCCGGTTCACTGGCTTCCGATGATGCACTTGACCGGTTAGATTATGCTGCGATGATAACGCCGTTTTATAAACTGGATAAAGCAGGTAAACTTTCGATGTCCGATTACACGCCATCCAGCTTATTTATCGATTGCTTTTATATACTGAAGACAAGGACACTCGGTGCTGACATAAACCAGATGCTCGAAACACTTGTAAAGGATTGCTTTACCGGTTATATGGATCATTTGTTCAAAGGGAATACCCTGTTTGTCAAAAAGAATTTGTCCGAGTGGGATTATGGAAACCTGCTTTGGTATAAATCACTCGCTGCAAAATATCCGATTGATGAAGAAGCCACAAAGTTGTTAGAAGAACGAATTAAGTATTGCAGTAAGAAATTTAAAAAGGAAGGTCCCCATGCTGTCTATTTTAAAGAACGGTTAATGTTCAAACCTGAACAGAATTGAGCCTGAATGATAATTTGTCTTTTTTATTTTGCAAATTCTCCCTTGGCACTTTCCTTGATGATCTCAAAAGCTGTATTGGCTTTCTGCCTGTATGCAAGGTCGTAGCATACCAAATAAACAGTTTTATCTTTTGATTCGTACTGGTGTGTAAAATATTTCAGGTTAAAACCTTTATCCCTTAATACTCTTGCTGCAACATACGTGAATTTCTTGCTTCCGATTAATGCAGATAGGATAGCATGATTGCTTTCAAGTATTTCATTGATTGTCTCCATCACACCACTTTTCTTTTTCCGCTTCGCATTATTGTATGCGTTCCTGCAACCATCGTTGCAGAATCTCTTATCCTTTCTTCCACTGATTTTCTTGAAATATTTTTTGCAATCCGGCGACTCGCATTTTACGTCGTCAGGTCCCGGTTGAAACTGTTCAGCCATAGCAGTAAAATGATTGGTTAGCTAAATGTACAGATTTTATGATTTGTTTGAAACGTTTTAAACGTTTCAAACACTTCTATACGCATCAAACGCCACCTCATTGCCAGAAACCCTTGCCCGCAGTAGTAGTTTTGTTCCGGCATCAAGAATCAATAATTAAAAAATAAGAATCATGACAACGAATTCAGTGCAGCTCATCGGCCTTGTCGGTAACCACTTGGTAGAAAAATTCTCCCATGCCGGGGACAAGAAGATCATCATTCGTGTGGTAACAGATGAATCCCGTACCAATAAAAAAGGCGAGACAACATACTACACAACCTGGCATGACGTCGTAGCCTGGGATGAAATCGGGGAATTTGCGGCAGGCAATTTCGTAAAAGGAAGCAGGATATTAGTACAGGGTTCAATCGCCTATCGCACCTATCCCGATCGCCTCGGCCATATCCGCTACGTGACCGAAATAAAAGCAACCTCACTCCAAAACCTTGACCGCTAAATCTACTCCTATGTCAACATTTTATAAAAAGATTGCCCAGCGCTTCACCTGCTGGGGTTGCAGTTTCGATTCATTAAATGAACTGAAATATGCGCTATCAATTGCCGGTGAATATGAATTTCTACGGGCATCAATTCATATTTTCTACAACCCTAAAACACGGCAAACTTCAGATTATGTCCGTGAAGGATTCCGAAGGTATGTCCCCGATTTTCTCATCCGCCATAAGATCACCGGCGAAGCATGGCTGATAGAAATAAAGCCCGAAGGTTTTGATGATACAAAAGAATTGGAACTCCGAACAGCAGTTGCAGAGAACTATATTACCCGTAAAAAATTTGACTGGAAATATAAGGTCGTTTATAGTAATGAAATTTTCCTTGATGAAAATGCTAAGCGCCTATACGATCAATGCCTCGCCCTCAAATTCGATATGGAATTAAAAAATGGTTTGCCGAGAAGCTGGGTAAAGTTTGATCCGCATGAAACGCCGCTTTTCGCCAACCGTCCTGCAAACGGAAGAACAGCCTTCATTATGTTCGGTACAATCGGAAAACATCAAAACAATTTTATGATTAAAAATTAAAATTATGACAGTCAAAATATTTTCAGCAATAATGAAAGACTGGAAAGCAATACCTGTTACAATTACTGCAACCTGCGAAGATGGAGATGGATTTTCAGTTTCAGGCCTCATCACGAAAACTATTCATCGTGATCTTTCAAGGTTACAGTTAGCGATCCTCAATTGCGGCTTTGGTTTCAGGCAAAAGAAATTGCATGTCGATATCGAGCCAGCTATCTATGAAGGGGGCGAAACACTCATGCTTGCGATCGCAACGGTGGTTTTGATGTCAGCAGGTAAAATTCCTCGCTGCGATGGCCTCGAAAATTATTTGGTTGTTGGTGGCCTTGGGATAACTGGTAATGTCCACGAAATTGACGGTGCGGTAAGTATTGCTTCCATGGCTCGCTTAAATGGCTTTAAACAAATTATTTTACCTGCTTCGAATATAAAAATACCTGGGTTCAGGAATTGTAAAGGAATATATGCTGCCCGTGACTTGATTTCATTAGTGCGCTTTTTTAGAAATTCTTCGATGCGAAATAAAATAGAGTTGCCATCATCATTGTTAAAACACTTGAATTTTAATTAAAGGCTTTTGCCGTTCACTGCTCTCGCAGT
Source organism: Bacteroidota bacterium (assembly GCA_048497855.1). GTDB lineage: Bacteria > Bacteroidota > Bacteroidia > Chitinophagales > Chitinophagaceae > Ferruginibacter. Next base: position 361,034 of record JBEHZB010000004.1, read on the forward strand.
GCCGGGCTTTCCGGTACAATCTCTTGCAGAGGATTTCCCCTTCAATCCCTAACGGTTATTGATAGAATGTCATTATGACTTTATGTGCAGGCATTTATCTGCAACCCCCGTAGTTGGGTACCGGGGGATTGCATCTAAATACCAGCCACTCCAACAACAGCCGAAAAAGGCGAAACAATTTGGGTTTAAATGAATGCGCTGGTTTTGAAATGTGGTCGTTTCCGCAAACAATTTTTTTAACAACAAAACTTTATGTGATGCAAATGACAGCAAGGTTAACGGGTGACGCAAAAGTTACCACCGTTAAAAACGAAAAACAGGTAGTGAATTTTAGTGTAGCCGTAAATGACAGCTACAAACCAAAAGGCAGCAACGAAGTAACCAAAGTGGTTACCTATTTTGATTGTGCCTACTGGATTAACGCAGGGATTGCACCCTTCCTGAAAAAAGGAACCATTGTTGAAATGGACGGGCGTATTAGCGTGGACGTGTACAAGAACATGGACGGCGAACCAAAAGCCAGTTTAAAATTTCATGTGAACAGCATCAAGCTGCACGGCGGCGCAAAAACTTCAATCGAAAAACCTGTAGAAACTCCCGCAGTTGCTGCAAAGGTTGACGATGATTTACCATTTTAAATTTTATCCCTTCATCAAACCGCTGGCAACCGCCAGCGGTATACAAATCAAAAACGGTTCATTCTATGGCACATCAGATTAATTACAACGAACAGAAAGGACAGCACAGTTTTTTTAGTGTAAAGGAAAAAGCGTGGCACGGCTTAGGGCAGGTAGTTACAGATTACCCCAATTCAAAAGAAGCATTGCAGTTTGCAGGGCTTGATTTTGAAGTGATCAAACGCCCCAATATTCACCGCCTTGATAATGGCGAGGAAATAATTTCTTCCACTTCTTTTTTCACCAGCCGCACAGATACAAATGATATACTCGGCGACAAACTCGGCGCAGATTATGAAGTGGTGCAGAATGTGGATGCGTTCGCATTCTTCGACAGCATTGTTGGCGGCGATGGTATTATGTATGAAACAGCAGGCGCTCTCGGTAAAGGTGAACGCATTTTTATTACTGCAAAACTGCCTGACTATATCAGGGTAGGAAGCGATGATTTAATTGATAAGTATTTATTCCTGACCACTTCCCACAACGGTGATGGAAGTATAACGGCTGCATTTACGCCTATCCGTATTGTATGCGCCAATACTTTGTCAGCAGCCATGCGTAATAAATCCAACAGCTTTAAAATCCGTCATACAGCAGGCGCAAAGGACAGGCTTGAAGAAGCCAACCGCCTGATGGGTATGAGCAACCAGTTATCCGTTGAACTGGAAGCCATTTTCAATCATTGGTCAAGGGTTCGCATTACTGATGGCGAAGTAAAGAAACTCATACAGCTTGCAATGGTGCCGAATAAGGAAGTTTTGCGCAACCTGAATACAGGCAAGGACGATGAACTCTCAACAGTTTTCCGCAACATGGTAAATAGTGTTTACAGCTATGCCATGACAAACCCCACGCAGCAAATGGAAACAACAAAAGGAACTGTGTTCGGAGCATACAATGCAGTAACAGGATATTTTCAGAACGTCCGCAATTACAAAGATGATGAAGCAAAAGTAAAGTCTTTGCTACTCGGCGGAACTGCACAGCAGCGCACACAGGCAGCATTTAACCTTTGCGAAAGTTTTGCAAAGAACGGCACCAATGGTTTGCTGTTGAATTAAATAACCAAAATAACCTGCCCTGAAATTTCAGGGCAGGTTTAACAACAATATTTCAAATTAAAATTTTTAGACCATGAATTTTTTTCAGCAACTCGAAGCATTAAATGTAGAAGGCGACTGGCAGATAAATATCAAATCTTCTGCAAAAGGTACAGTGCTGGTATCAGTGCTTTTTATCAATGACAAAATTGGCGATGCCGCACGCAAACTGATACCACCGATGATTTTAAAAGGAACAGTGCAGGAACTGGATGCAGGTTTTTTCAACGCCATTGAAAACCCTGTGAAAAAGACTGCCGCACTTTTCGTGAATATGGAAGAATATGTAAAGGCGCAGGAGACAGCAAAAGCAGAGTCAAAAATGGAACAGGATAAAAAGCAACAGGGAGATAAAAACAAATCTGCTTTAGATAAAAAGTATGAAACGCAGATGAAAAAAGTTGACGAACTGGAAGAGGCAGGGAAATTCAGGGAAGCATACGGGCAGTTACCTAAAGTAGCAGATTTTCCCGACCATGAAGAAGAAATAAATGAAAGGAAGGAGGAACTGGCAGAAAAATTTGACCAGTCAGGGTTATTCGCAAATTCTTAAGAACCTTTAAATTTTTAACTCATGTTATCTACAGAATTATTAAACAGAATATTTCTTTTTAAAAATGACAATCAGGAAATAAGGTTGTCAGACCCATCAAATAAACTAAGCCCCGAAGCAGTGCTGAATTTTTATTCAGGCACTTACCCGATACTCACGACTGCAAAAGTCAGTGGCCCTGAGATCAACAACGATGAACTGCAATACAGGTTTGAAACCACGATGGGAACAAAAGGATAAGATATATGAAACAACAAAAGAAAATAAGGACAGTCAGGTTAACCAAAGATTCAAAGCAATGGAATATATATCAGGAACTCGCCCGCTTCGCAAGCGACATCAATCGCCTTCCCGATGCGGCAGCAGTAAGAACGAACAAATTAAGAAGTGCACCGGTAGAACTTACGGTAATGGTTTTTTAAACCACAGTTTTCAACCGTTTTGGGGTATTGCAATTGCTTCACTTGGCAAAACGGAAAGGGAGTTTTTTAATTCCCTTTCCAACTGCTGCAACTGCTACGGTTTTGAAATGCCTGATGTTGCCGCACTGCCTTTTCCCTTGAATGTGAACGCTGCATTCAAAGCAATAGAGGAAAAATTGAATGCAATAAATGAAGCCTGCATCATTATCAGTGATAAAAAAGAAAAGGCTGCTATTGCAACCGCCAAAGTTTTTGATACAGGGCACACGCTATATTATATCCCTGTCAGACCGCTGTACCATTTGATGCAGGATGAACAGCAAAAGCCGCTTGCTGATGTATTAATTGCTGTATTCAATTATCTCTACAATATCGCTGGCATTTCTTATTTCAGGAAATCGGGTTACCTCTCCAATATCTATGAAACTATGGAGGATTGGATTGATAACGATGATGAAGATGAGCAGTATAGAGTTGGACAAAAGCAGGAAATGAACCTGCTAAAAACTGCTGGCGATAGTATATTCTCCCTTATTAATAAACCATTCAAAATTGAGCATGCAAAATATCTGTTGGAACAGTATGAAAAATCAACGGGCTTCAATATTGAAATGTATGATGTCTGTGATAGCTTATTGCAACTCTCTATTGATTACCCTAATCGTTCCATAAAGCAAAACCTAAATACCATATTCCTCGGCGGTGATGGTGAAGAATACATTTATATCGAGCAGTATGTTTCTTTCTTTTGGAGTAGTTACGATGAACTATGTGAATGCCTTTTTGATATGGTCAATAACGAGTTAAATGAAATGAGTGAAATGGAAGAACCCATGTCGCTTCAGATATTCGATGAACCCTGTCAGCAAAGGCGGTATGATTTTGATTTTGAAACGAGGCTTTTCAATGGCATTAACAATCTTACGGAACAATTAAATTTTTACGATGAAAAATATAACGAGCCAGTTCAGCAACATTTATAATCCTGTCAAAGCATTACTATTTTACAAATGCGATAGCGTCAAGGAAAATGACCTGTACATTGAAAGTTATGATATAGGCAAAACAGGCCGCCCCGTTAATGCACATCCTTTATCGCATAAGGAATTAATTGACCTTTCTACTGTACTGCAATCTGCACAGGAATTAAAAACAGATTACCTGTGCAGTGAGGGATTAATGCCTGCAAACGTACTTCACATCAACCCGAAAGGCACAGGCGAAGTGATTTGGTACACGCCTGCGCAGGAAGTGAACATCTATTTCGCTAACGCTCTTGAAATCCCAAACGGTAAAGCAAAAGTGCCTCCAATGATATGGAAAGCAGGCAAGGAAAGTTTATCGGTATTCGCATTGAATAAAAATAAAAAGCCCAATAGCAATTCATCTTTATTTCATGCGCCCTATTTTAATATTTATCGTTCAGGTTCTGTGTGTATGGGAACAGTGGACGTAAAATTTGAAGATAGCTGCCTTGAAGAATTTATGCAACGCTGGCAGGACTATTTCTGGAACAGCTACTTCTCTCATTTATTGGACGACTTCAATCCTGTAACCGTGAACATAGTTCAGTTATGGAAATCGCAAACAAAAAATGGCAAAGACTTTCCATTGGAAATTTTGAAAAAAACAAACTACACGCTAAAAGATATTTTATGAGAAAAGTAATTCAGAAGACGCCTGCACACATTGTTGCAAACGAACTATTGCAGCCGACAAATCCTGTTACCGTCAATCTTATTGGTGCAGGCGGCACGGGAAGCCAGGTATTGACTGCGCTGGCGAGAATGAACCATGCACTGGTTGCACTCAATCATGCAGGCTTATCAGTTCGTGTATTTGATGATGATACGATTGAACCTGCCAACCTTGGCAGGCAACTCTATACCACTGCCGAACTTGGCATGTTTAAAGCCGATGCGCTCGTGAACCGTATCAATAGATTTTTTGGAACCAACTGGAAGGCAGTCACAGAAAAATATGATAAACAACATTTCACAAAGGAAAATCATACTGCTACCATAACAGTTACCTGTGTTGATAGTGTTGCAGCCCGTTTTGAAATAGCTGATATTTTAAAAGAGTCAACCAATAGTATTGGTTATATGCGGAGTCGTCCTTTATACTGGATGGATTTCGGAAACAGCAGGCAGACAGGTCAGGTAGTGTTATCTACCATTGGCACTATCAAACAACCTTCTTCAAAGAAGTTTAGAACAATATCTTCACTTCCTTTTGTTACAACTGAATTTAAAGAGCTGTTGTTGAGTTCAGAGATTAAAGACCCTACACCAAGCTGCTCCCTTGCAGAAGCACTAAACAGTCAAGACTTGTTTATCAATTCATCGCTGGCAAATTTGGGAGCCTCATTGCTATGGCAAATGTTCAGGGAAGGCATATTATTTAACAGGGGATTTTTTCTGAACCTCAAAGACTTTCGTTCGCAGCCACTTCCGATATGTTGAAATGATTTGAAGCCTAAAAGCAAGCCATCCCGGGACACGGGATGGCTTGCTGTCTTTGTATTTTAGTTCTGCTGGTTTTGTGGAAGTTAATTTGATCAGTAAGTAAATGTTATCCCTGCGCCTAATCCCATATCACTGTCATAATGAGATGAAACAGAAATATATTTCGTGGCGATATATCTCAGGCCTGCCATATATTCTTTATCCGTATTTATCATCATATTCAATCGCAAACGGCTGGTCACCGGCACATCTTCTCTGCCAAACTGAAAACGGAATTTGCCATTTCCATCTACTCTGAAGTCTGCAACAAACAGCATTGGCAATGTATAAGCAATACCTGCTATAACAGTTTTTCGATTTAGTTTATTGCTTGTCTGTCCGAACCAGTTTTTTTCTTCGTTGCCGAAAATATTTTTTGGACCACCTTCCACTTTATAATGATAGTCAAATCCAATATAGGGATACCACCATTGCATACGTCCTAAGTAACGACCTATCATTGTTTCACTTTCATAGCCCATCATGTTATCATAACCTAAATGCCAAAGTGTACTTGCTTTCCATCTTGTATTTGCCAGCATGGCTTCGCCATCGCTGCCATTGCTTTCTATACCCGCCCTGCCCATTAAATGAAACATCCTGTCATCTGCAAAAAGTTTTCTTTGTGCCAGTTTGGGATTTGGTATTTCAGGATTTGCAGGCGAGTTTTCATAACTGAAAATCCTTCCCATGCCGCTCATCATGTGGTATAAAATATGGCAGTGAAAAAACCAATCGCCACTTTCCGTTGCAGCAAATTCTATGGTATCCCTTTCCATTGGCATGATGTCAATAATGTTTTTCATGGGTGCATAATCTCCCTGCCCGTTCAATACCCTAAAGTCATGCCCATGTAAATGCATTGGATGCCTCATCATGCTGTTGTTGTACAAAATTATTCTCAGGTTTTCTCCTTTCTTTATTAGTATCTTATCGCTTTCGGAAACTGTTTTGTTATCCAGTGTCCAGACATAACGGTTCATGTTGCCTGTCAGATCAAATTTCAATTCCCTTGTTGTTCCGGGGGGCAATGTTGTTTTTTCTGGTGAACGCAACATGCCGTAATTGAGTGTAACTATGTCTGCACTTTCTGCAGCCATGCTCATACCCTGCATACTGTTATTGTTCGGCATTTGCATGTTATGGCCTGAATGATTGCTTGTTTCTTTCTGTGATGCCTTTGGCTTTTCTTCACCTGTTATTTCGGGGTACATTACGGTGTTCATGTCCATGATTTGATTCTGCATTTTCATTCCTTCCATTTCAATCATGTTACCTCTCATATCCATCATGTCGTTCATCATCTTCATCCCTGCAAAATATTTTGGACGGCTCATTTTTACAGCAGGTACTTTTTCGCCGCTGCCCAACCAAAGGGATGCAGATTTAGTACGGTCTTCAGGTGTCACTAAAAATTCGTAACTCTTGTTTTCGGGAATGGTTACAACAACATCGTAGGTCTCTGAAACGGCTATAATCAACCTGTCTACTTCCACCGGCTCTACATCGTTGCCATCGGATGCCACCACTGTAATTTTACCTCCTGCATAAGAAAGCCAGAAATAATCGGATGCGCCGCCGTTTGCAATACGCAACCTTATTTTATCTCCGGCTTTAAATTGTGGCAACTCATTTTGATTTTTACCATTGATTAAAAAGTTATCGTAGTACACATCAGTCAGATCCATTGCGTTCATTCTTTTCCATTCGTTGGTAACTTTGGTTTTGAAATTACCTGTGCGTATCGCTTCTGCATAACTTTGTGTGCTTCCTTTTTGTATGGCAAACCAATCTGTAGCTGCATGTAGACTACGGTGCACTTCTTCGGGTTTCATATCCGTCCACTCACTTAACAAAACGGGTACGGTTGGTATATCCCATTCTTTTCTTTTGTTCATAATGAACATGCCATACATGCCTATTTGCTCTTGTAATTCTGTATGGCTGTGATACCAGTGTGTGCCGTGCTGAATGATCGGGAACTTATATAAATGCGTTGTGTGTGGTTTTATGGGCATCTGTGTAAGGTTAGGCACCCCATCGTATTGATTGGGTAAAAACAAACCATGCCAGTGCAAAGACGTTTCTTCGTTCAAATTATTGTGTACATAGATCTCTGCCGTATCACCTTCGGTGAATGTTAGTGTGGGCATTGGTATCTGACCGTTTACTGCGATAGCCCTTTTTATCTTTTTGCCAAATGTCACTGTCGTATCTGCTATGTATAAATCGTAGCGGACGGTTCTTGGTGGCGTATTATTAGGAATAGTTTTTATTATCCCTGCATCTGCTTTAGGCATGGGAATATTGTTCATATTATCCATTTGCATATTGCCCATATCTATAGTTTCTTCCTTGGCGGTGTCTTTGGGCATTGTCATGTTATCATGCTTTTGCACCGGCTGTTGTTTAACTTGCTTTGGTTTTTCTTTTACCAGCTTCATACCGCACTTAGGGCAGTTGCCCGGCTTTGTTGCATGTATCTCGGGGTGCATTGGGCAGGTATAAGTAACTGGCTGCGGCTGTTGTTTTGTTTCCTTCTTGCTCATATCCATGCCTTTCATATCCTGCGCCTGCGCAAAAGAAAAGCTGGCGATAGTGAGTATTAATATTGTTATCTTTTTCATTGTTGAATATTTTTATTTGCAGGAATCTTTTTTCTTGATAAAGATCGCTTTGAAAATACCGATTGGTGTTTGCTTTAACTTTTGCATTTGTACTTTAATCGTTTGCTGAAAGGCTGTCTGCCGTTTTGTTCATCCAATCTATGATCAAATATTTTTGTTCTTTTGAAAGCCTTGCATTTTTGTGCATCAGTTTGTAGGAAGACAAAGGCATTTCATCATCTTTTATCTGGTTGGCAATGCCCTTTAACTTACTTATTTGCCTGCGGCTGGCATAACTCCCAAAATCACTAAAATTCAATTTGTTTTTTCCGTTATTGATATGCCTTGCCATCATCCATGCTATTGGTTGAACGTTTGAATACCAGGGATAGTTGGTATTGTTGCTGTGGCAATCGTAACAAGCGGTTTGTAAAATTGACTGAACATTGTTTGGCACGGTTAAAACCTTCGCAAAATCTGTCTGCAACACCTGCGTATTTTTATTATGTGCAGGCTGTATAAATTGTATGGCAATGAATACAACCAATAAAGCCAACAATATTTTCTTTACATGGTTCATGTTATTTCATGGTTTCTTTTACGGTGCCGCAACGAGGCATCTTGCTTCCTAAATAGGGGTTCTTTATTTCCTCTACTTCGCTTATCCATATGGCACCTTTGCCATCGTTTGCCATTGGGCAAAAATCTTTATACAAGGTTTGCCCACCGTTGCCGAATATTTTTATAAGGTCTGCCATGTCTTTGCTCAGCAATATAAAATGTTCTCTCTGGTGTTCTATCTTTCCTGCATTTGCACCGATGTGTTCTGCATTTTCTTTCAGGTCATCGGCTATATCCATATAACTTTTCATCTGTGCTTCCGGTAAATTTTTCATGTTCACTTTTGCCAATATTGCCACGATTGTATTGCCAGCCGTGGCTGCATCTTTTCCATTGTCTTTAGCCAGGGCATTTTTTAATTGCAGGTAACCGGCAATCATTTCTTTCGCGGGAAATATTGCAGTATTTGTTGCTGATGCGGTTTGCGAAGCAACTGTATCGGTAGTTGGTTGTTTATGGCTTGCCATTGCAGTATCACTTTTTACATCTACCGTGTTGTTGTTAGCATTGCTGCAAGCTGATAAAGTTGTAGAGGCTATTGTTATGCCAATAATTATATTTTTCATTTTGATTTTGTTTTAAATAACGCCATCCTTCAGTTACTGAAAGGCTGAAGCAAGTGAATAAATTACAAAGTTGTTTTTACGCTGCCGCAGGTAAGCATGGCATTGCCATAGTAAGGATTCTTAATTGCCATATCATTGCTTAACCATGATGCTTTTTTCATGGGGCAATATTGCTGGTACACGGGTTCGGCAGAGAGCTTTACCGCTTTTGCCAGTTCAAACATATTGTTTGATAAAGTTGCAAATTTCTCTCTTTGCACTTTGATGTCTTTTGATTGGGCAATAGCATCAGCATCTTTTAACAGGCTTGCCCTGGCATCATTATCAATGGTTTGTTTACCTGTATTGTTGATGGCTTTTACCAATTCGTCTGCATTGGCTGCAGCCAGTGTTGCATTGCTGCCTACCAAAGCATCTTTAAGATTGTAATAAGATTTGAGTAATTGTGCAGGCTGTGTTTTTGTGCTGTCTTGCGCAAAGCTGCTTTGCGTGAATACTGCTGCGGTTAACGCAAGCATCAATAATATCTTTTTCATTGATTTGATTTTTATGTTGAAAGCAATAGTTACAGGCATAACAATTCCTGTTATGCTGAAAAACATAAAATCAAATCATATTTGAAAACTCTGTATGGCTACGCGTATATCAGGTATGGGAGGGTGATGCTGCCGGACAAAATATTTGGACGAAGTGTTTACCTGTGAAGGGTAGGCAATGTTTATGTTATGATAGGTTGCAACAAATGCTGTAAAAAATACAGGGCTTAAGATTTTTACCGCTTGCGGTATCGCTTTGTCTGTCTGTGAAATTTTCAGCACTTTGTCATTACAGCAATCATCTTTTTTATCGCCGTGTGTATGCTTATGATCTCTCTTTTCGTGGTGATGCTTTTTGCCATCTGCATGTACATGCACTTCTGTCGCCTCTTCTTTTTGGTGGTGGGTACTATTAAAGCCCATATCTACGCCAACAGTACATGCAAAGCCTACCACCATATTGAAACTGAATATGATCAGCAGGAGGGTTGCTTTTAGTTGTATGGGAATTGCTTTATTCATTTACCGTTATTACAAATGTAACATTATTTCAAAAAATGTTTTTTCCCTATTAATTAGTGAGAGCAAATATCATACCTGTACTCATTGCCATCATCAGGGCATCTTCTATTATGGTAACTGTACTCATGGGCAGGTTGAAAACCGCCCCCAAGCAGGCACATTGTATTTTACGCTTGTTGAACACACTTTGCAATACGCCTATGATGCTTACTGACATTACCGTTAAGGTAATGATATTGGTAAGCAAGGGCTGAAAGCCCGTTGCGTAAGCAATACCCAAGGCCAACTCTACAAAGGCGTAAATGAAGCCCCATGCTTTTACTTTCTTTGCCACAATATCGTACATGGCGTAGCCGTCTGCAAAGCCGTTTAAATCAAGCATTTTAAAGAACGAAAAAGTGAGAAAAAAACCTGCCATAAAAATATTCATGCCATGCATCCAGTTAAAACCCGCCTGCCTTGTGGCTGCAATAATTGCAATAATTGTGATGTAGAAAAAAATAAGCAGTATGGGCTTATAAGTGCTGAACCAACTTTTTGCCTGTTCTGCCGTTTCGTTATGGTCCGCTGCTTCAATGGTATATTTTTTATCCAACGCATTTTGAAAAGTGGATAAGGCTATGTGCTTATCCATGCCTATAGTTGCTGTTTGCTTTTCTTTTGAAACCTCCACTTCTGTAACATTTGGCAGCATAAGCAAGCTGCTTTTTACTTTTGCTTCACAACTGCTGCAGGTCATTCCGGTAACTTTATAGGTATGTGTCATTGTATTTTCTTTGATACAAAGGTAGAATGACCGGATGGGCTGCCTGTTGTGGAATTTTGTATAAGAGTTGTAAGATTTAAAGTTCTTCTATATTCTTACGTTTGTTTTCTTTCAACGATTTAAAATAGGATGGTGTAAAGCCAGTAAGTTTCTTGAACTGATTAGATAAGTAAGCTACGCTGCTGTAACCTAACTGGTCGGCTATTTGTGATAAGGATAGTTCATTGTACATCAATAACTCTTTTACCTTTTCTATCCTGTGTGTGATAAAATATTTTTCAATGGTTGTTCCTTCTACTTCTGAAAACAGGTTGCTTAAATAATTATAATCCTGATGCACTTGTGAAGTGATATAAGCGGAAAGATTTGTTTTTATATCATTGTCCGAATGGTGTACCAAGGTAACAATGGCTGTCTTTATTTTTTCAATGGTCTGCGCTTTTTTATCATCAATCATTTCAAAGCCTAATGTCAATAAGGAAGTATTGAGTTTTTCCAATTGTGTTTTGGTCGGTTCACTCTTTAATTCCACTTCGCCTAATTCAAGTGATACAAGCTCCAAACCTGCTTTTTCAACCTCTGCTTTTACCACCATCTTACAACGGCTGCATACCATATTTTTTATATAGAGTATCATAATTGTAAAGTTATGGAAGACTTGTTTTTTTTTGTGTTTCTTATATTCAAATTCTTGTCGGAGAACTAACAACCCTATAGTTTTCAGATTTTTTGCCTTGGTCAGTTGGGAATAAGTGGGTAATTTTGATACCTACTAACCTTTAATATATTTGTTTTTCTAAGGGCTGCAATTTGCAGCCCTTGTTCTTAAAGTGACTGTAATTTTTGATTCATTGCTGTCAGCCCAGCTTTTTCTAAAAGTTCTTCCGGTAATCCCTGCAGCTCTTTTAAAACATCCTTTGAAATAATATCAGGTAATGCCAATGCTTTCTCATCAGTCTCTTTCACCTGCAGTCCACGTTCGATCACTTTGCACAACAGTAAAATATTTTTCCTTGAAATGTTCAGCGGGATCTTCACTGTATCATTCATTCCAGGAATACTGAGTAAGGTTTCATAGATCTTCGCTACTTCATTTTTTGCCAACATAAAAAATCATTTTAGGTTAATAATCATTTTCACTCTTCAAAAATAAAAACAGCGATCCGTTTCATCCTCTTCAGAATTTGCAGTGGATGTTTTCATAATTGCTTCGTCATTTAATTTTACCATAGGAAAATTTGTGTGAACGAAACAGTGAGGTTATGGAGAAGATGAATTGCGATGAAGCAAAGAAGATTGATATGGTGGATTACCTGGCTAAAGCAGGCCACCATCCACAAAGAATAAGGGATAACAACTACTGGTATTTATCGCCCCTAAGAGATGAAAGAACAGCTTCCTTTAAAATCAATCGAAAGATCAACCGCTGGTATGACTTCGGAATAGGCAAAGGTGGAAATCTTGTTGATTTTGCCTTGATCTTCCACAACTGTAAAATAAGTGAATGGTTACAAAGCCTGAATGGAAGTTTCCTTCCTCACCAGCCACCTGCAGACAATAAAAAGAACACACAAAAATTCATTGTAGTTGAAAAGGTCTCCAACCTTTCTTCGCCAGTGCTTCTTAATTATCTGAACGGCCGAAATATTTCTCTTTCAATAGCCCGGAAATTTTGTGTTGAAATCGGCTACAAATTTGGTGAAAGAAATTATTACGGTATAGGTTTCAAAAATGACTCTGGTGGCTATGAAATCCGCAACCCATTTTATAAGAATGGAAACAGCCCCAAAGGTATTACCACTATTAAAAATGATACACAAAAAGTAGCCGTCTTTGAAGGTTTTTTTGACTTCCTTTCTTTCGCAAGCGTGCTTGAAAAATCGGGCGATAATTCCTACTCGTTTTGTATCCTCAATTCACTTTCTTTTTTTGAATCGGCAAGAGTGTTTATAGAAGGCTTTAAATGCATTCACCTTTTCCTTGATAAGGATAACCCTGGTAGAAACTGCACGCGCAATGCAATTCAACTTCATCCCGGATATATTGATGGCAGTAATCTCTACAAAAGGTTCAAAGACCTCAATGATTGGTGGATGAATAAAATTTTACCACCTTAAATACGATGTAGCCAGAAATGCACCTGTGCCCGTGCATGGTAAAATGTACGGTTGTTTAACAACCGGGGCATTTTACCCCCGTTGCCTCGGAACTCGGCGGGGGATATGGGCGCTGTTTTCCGTTATTTTTTGAATAAGTAAATGATAAATGATGAAGGAAAAAATTTCAAACAGGAGCAGGATCGTCGGTCTGCGTTTTACAGCAGATGAATTTAAAAAAGTAGAAATAACATTTAAACAAACGACTTTCCGAAAACTTAGCAGCTACCTGCGAAATGTCATACTCGATAAGCCTATAACTGTCTATACACGCAACAAATCTTATGATGAATTTGTGGCAGAAATGATTGGCTTAAAAGGAGAGCTGAATGCTATCGGGAATAACATTAACCAGGCGGTAAAAAAGTTCCATACCATGAACCATGATGATGAAATTAAAGCATGGGCAATTATCCATCAAAACAGTCAGCAAATTCTTTTCAAAAAGATAGCTGAAATCGAATTGACAATTTCTAAAATCGCAGGGCAATGGTCGCACGAATAAATACAGGAAAAAGTATTTCAAAGGCACTCAATTATAACGAGAAAAAAGTAAAGATTGGTGCTGCAGAAATCCTTTTTGTTTCGGGTTTTATTAAGACATTGGAACAGATGAATTTTTATGATAAACAACACTTCTTTGAAAGCTACACTTCGCTCAATCAAAATGCCTCTACCAATGTACTGCATGTTTCACTCAATTTCGATCCTTCGGAAAAGCTAACCAACGAAATGATGAATGCAATTGCAAATGATTACATGAATAGAATAGGTTTTGGTGCACAGCCTTACTTAGTGTACCGACATTATGATTCAGGACATCCGCATTTGCACATTGTAAGTACCAATATAAAAAACACCGGAGAACGGATCTCAATGCATCGCCTCGGTGCCAATCAATCTGAAAAGGCACGTAAGGAAATCGAAGTTGCTTTTAACCTCGTCAGGGCGGAAAGCAAAAAGAATTTGCAGGAGGCAATAGTTCCTGTGAATGCTTCAAAAGTGATCTATGGAAAATCCGAAACCAAACGTGCCATTTCAAACATTTTAAAGCTTGTACTTAACCAGTATAAGTTTTCTTCATTGCCTGAACTAAATGCAATCCTGCAGCTTTACAACGTTTATGCCGAACGAGGTGATAACGGTTCAAGGATGTTTGATAAGAGAGGTCTCGTTTACAGGGTGCTTGATGAGAAAGGAAATAAGGTCGGTACTCCGATAAAGGCCAGTCTCTTTTACATGAAGCCAACGCTGAAAATGCTTGAGCAGAAGTTTACAGAGAATGAAAAGCTAAAAGAACCTTTTAAGAAAAAACTGCAGGCAAACATTAACTGGGTTTTACACAAAGAGCCAAAGGACTTGGAGAGTTTTAAAAAGGCTTTGCAACAAGAAAGCATCAGCATGGCTATCCGTAAGGGGAAGGGCGATGTTATTTATGGCCTGACTTACATTGACCATAAAAATAAAATCGTATTTAATGGAAGTGATCTGGGAAAGGAATTTAGTGCAAAGGCTGTAATGGATCGCTTCAATCAAAAGCAGGAAATCAAAGAGAAGAATTTAACTCATCACAGGCCCGAAAATATTAAACAGTTCCAACAGGAAATAAAGAATGGTGATTGGTCTATTGGTGAAGTTTTGCCTGAAGCCAGGATGCCGTACGAACCTGTTCCATATCCAATGAAGATTAAAAAGAAACAAAAGAGAAAACGTGTCAGGTTTTGATCACTTAAAATAATTTTATGTCTACAGGTGAAAACGAGCAGGGGTTAAGAAAGATAGTTGACATGACAAGGCTTATCAGTATCGTAATGCTGACATTGCATTGCTATTATTATTGTTATAGGGCTTTTGAAGAGTGGGGATTAAGTGCAGGCCTTGTGGACAGGCTCATGGATAACATAAAGCGAACCGGCCTGTTCGGTCATTTTATAACCTCCAAATTGATTGCACTGGTATTCTTGATTATTTCATTGATCGGTGCAAGAGGAAGAAAAGAAGAGAGACTGCGTTATAAAACTGCAGTAACATACATAGTCATCGGGCTGAGCATTTTTTTTGCAAGCTGGCTGGTGTTTTTTTTAGCTCTTCCTATTGAGACAATCACTATAGTTTATATCATGATTACCGCTTCAGGTTTTATTATGATTATGACAGGAGGTACTTTGCTATCCCGCATCATTCACCAGCATATTAATAATAACGACATTTTCAATAAAGAAAATGAAACTTTCCCGCAGGAAGAAAGGCGATTGGAAAATCAATATTCTATTAACCTTCCTGCAAAATATTCTTTCAAAGGGAAGCTGAGAAAATCCTGGATCAATATCATCAATCCATTTCGCTCTCTTTTAGTTCTTGGAAGTCCGGGTTCAGGTAAAAGTTATTTCGTGATACGCCATGTGATCACACAGCATCTGGCAAAAGGCTTCAGCATGTTTGTATATGATTTTAAATTCGACGATCTCTCTGTCATTGTTTATAATCACTATCTCAAAAACAAACATCGTTATAAAGTTGAGCCAAAGTACTACGTGATAAACTTCGATGATCTTTCGAGGAGCCATAGATGTAATCCACTGGATAAAGAAAATATGCTGGACATTACCGATGCAGCAGAATCTGCAAGAACAATTTTGCTCGGCCTCAATAGAGAATGGATTAAAAAGCAGGGAGATTTTTTTATAGAATCACCTATCAACTTTTTAACGGCTATTATCTGGTACCTGCGAAAATACCAGGATGGTGAATTTTGTACGCTTCCCCATGTGATCGAACTCATGCAGGTAGAGTATGATAAACTGTTCTCCATCCTGCGCACCGAAAAGGAAATTGAAGTGCTGATCAATCCTTTCATCAATGCTTACTTACACGGAGCCATGGAACAGCTTGAAGGACAGATCGCTTCAGGCAAAGTGGCAATGGCAAGGCTTGCTTCGCCACAACTGTATTATGTTCTTTCAGGCAACGATTTTAGTTTGGATATAAATAACCCCGAAGAGCCGAAGATACTTTGTGTCGGTAACAATCCTCAAAAAATACAAACCTATGGAGCTGTGCTTTCTTTATATGTCAATCGTTTGGTGAAGTTGGTCAATAAGAAAGGAAAGCTCAAAAGCAGTTTGATCTTTGACGAATTTCCAACTATCTATTTAAACAATATTGATACGTTGATTGCAACTGCAAGAAGTAATAAGGTCGCAACCTGTTTAGGGGTGCAGGATTTTAGTCAATTAAAAAAGGATTATGGTAAAGACCAGGCAGATGTGATCATGAATATTACCGGCAATATTATCAGTGGCCAGGTAACAGGTGAAACAGCAAAGCAGTTATCAGAAAGATTCGGAAAAATAATGCAGGACAGGTCAAGCCTTTCTATCAATCGAAATGATACATCGATCAGTAAATCCAAGCAGCTGGATAATGCTGTGCCCGCTTCGACGATTGCAGGTCTGAGTTCAGGTGAATTTGTAGGAATGGTGGCAGATGATCCGGATAACAAAATAGAATTGAAAGCCTTCCATTGCAGCATACAGAATGACCATGGTCAATTAAAGAAGGAACAAGAGAATTACAAGCCCTTACCGCAGATAAGGAAAATAGATAATAGTATGGTGCAATCCAATTACAGTCAGATCAAAAAGGATATTGAAAATTTAGTCAACGAACAGATTGAAGCTATGATGTCTGATCCGGAGCTGGAACAAATGATTATAAAAAAATAGATTATACTCCTTAAGTAACTGTGGCTAAAAGTGAATCTATCTTTTTTCTTATCACGCTTAAATCAAATGGCTTTTCTATACTGTCATCAGCGCAGAATGACTTATAGTTTTCTACCTGTTCCTTTCTTGTCGACATGATAAGAATTGGTATGTTTTTTAAGGCGTTTCTTTTTCTCAGGTCATCACAAATTATTTTTTCATCAATTCCGCTGGGAAAGATATCCAATATCAATAAATCCGGAATCGCCAGCTGCAAACTTTTGTACATGGAATCAGCATCATCACAGCAAATAACCGTTGTGTTTTCTGTATTGAATATAAGTTTGAAAATTGACTGGAGATCTTTGTCCTTTTCAACTATGAGAATCTGTGACATAGTAAATTTTATTTATTGTTGAGGCACTTCATAGTTTTACTTGCGCATAAAAATAAATTGTTTCATAAGGATGGTGTTTCAAAGTGAGATTCTTATAAATGTTCCTTTTTCTCAAAATAAACAATAGGAGTAAATGCTATGATTAAATGAGAAAAAGAAACATTTAGTTTAAATCCCGGCTTTTCTATATTGAATTCCCATGCTTGCTTTTTATTATGAAAACTTCATCCGTTGTATCCTTACAGCATTCAGGATGGCAAGTAATGCAACACCCACATCCGCAAAAACAGCTTCCCACATAGTTGCCAATCCTCCCGCACCTAAAGCAAGTACGACAGCTTTTACCACAAAGGCGAGTATGATATTTTGCCAAACGATGCTTTTTGTTTTTTTACCAATATTAATAGCCATTGCTATTTTCGAAGGCGCATCATCCTGTATCACTATATCTGCCGTCTCAATAGTAGCATCGCTGCCTAAACCGCCCATTGCAATTCCTGCGTCACTTAATGCCACTACAGGCGCGTCATTTACTCCGTCACCAACAAAAGCAACACTTTCATTTCGTGCCTTTATCTCTTTTACCTTATTAACCTTGTCTTCAGGTAAAAGATCACCGTAGGAATTCTCAATGCCGATTTTATCTGCAACAGCTTTTACGACACTTGATTTATCGCCGCTTAACATGGTAGCGGTGACACCCAATGCTTTCAATTGTTTCACAGCATCTGCTGCATCCTCTTTTAATTCATCGGCAATGGTAATGTAACCTGCAAACTTTTTGTCATAACCAATCGCGATCAGCGTATAAACGATCGTGGATGGATCAATATCGTAACTGATATTGAATTTGTCCATCAGCTTAAAATTGCCCACCAGAAATTCTTTGCTATTGACGGTAGCTTTTAATCCGTGCCCTGCAATTTCTTCCACGTCGTTTAAGGTGAGGCTATGATTAATTTCGCCGGCATACTCGTGTATGGCAGTAGCTACAGGATGACTGCTTTTGCTTTCTAACGCATTCACCATTTGCAGCATTTCATCTTTATTGAATTGCGGTTGGATATTTACTTCCTGTACTTTAAAAACTCCTTTGGTCATGGTGCCGGTCTTATCCATAACCACATTTTTAATCCCTGCGATAATGTCTAAAAAATTACTTCCTTTAAATAGGATACCATTACGGCTTGCAGCACCAATGCCACCAAAATAGCCTAACGGTATGGAGATCACCAGTGCACAGGGGCAGGAGATAACCAGGAATATGAGTGCCCTGTATAGCCAGTCCCTGAAAACATAGTTATCCGCAAAAGCCATGGGTATCACACAAATCGCCATAGCCAGGAACACAACAACCGGCGTGTAGATTTTTGCGAACTTACGGATGAATAACTCGGTCTGCGCTTTTTGCGAAGTAGCGTTCTGTACCAGCTCCAGTATTTTGGATAATTTACTGTCACTGTAGGCTGCGGTAACTCTCACCTGCACCAGCACATTCAGATTGATCATACCAGCAAGTACAGTGTCTCCCTTTGATTTTGTATCAGGTTTGCTTTCGCCTGTAAGCGCAGCGGTGTTGAAAGACGCCGTTTCAGAAAGCAATTCCCCGTCTAATCCTAATTTTTCTCCGGCTTTTAACTGTATGATCTCACCGGTATTGACAGATTCTGCTTTGACAGTTTTAGGCTTATTGTTTTCTAATATCGTTACTTCGTCGGGGCGCTGGTCAAGCAGTGCTTTGATATTTTTCTTTGCCCTGGATACTGCAAGCGTCTGGAATACCTCACCAACCGCATAAAACAACATTACTGCAACGCCTTCAGGGTATTCGCCAATTGCAAAGGCACCAACAGTGGCAATCACCATTAAAGTAAATTCAGAAAATAGTTCTCTCTTGCCCAATGCTTCCAGCATTTCTTTCATTACCGGTAGACCAACCGGTGCATAGGCTATGATATACCATACCATCCTTATATAATCTTTAAAAAAGCCCGGCTTCGGTATCCAGCCATTATCAAATGCCAATGCCACCAGCAACAAAATGAAACTGATGATGGCAGGTAAAAACATTTGAAATGGTGTTTTGTCTGTTTCGCCGTGATCGTGGCCATCATCGTCTTCGTGTTCATCATCATGACTATGGTTATGACCTGTATGATCGTGTTTTTTTTCTTTTAAAAGATCTTTTGCACCGGCCTTGGCATAGATCTTTTCCTGCTGGTTGCAACAAAGCTGTTTGCCTTTTGCATCATAGATATGTTTATGTTCCATGTATTTTGATTTAAAATTGTTTACTGTTTATTTTGAATACCTACAAATGCACCTCGCCTTCCTGGTTTCCTTCGGTCTCTATCTGAAAAGTACAATGGCCGATCTTAAACTCATTTGTTGCTGTGTCGTTCAGCCTTTTCAGCAGGGCGTTATAGTTTTCAGTATTACTAACTATTACGTGCGCACTCATTGCGTTTATCCCTGAAGTGAGTGACCATACATGCAGGTCGTGGAATTTTATTACACCAGGTATTGCCTCGAACGATTTTCTTAACGCATCAATATCCACGTCTTTGGGAGTGCCTTCCAGCAAAACATTCACTGCTTCCATTAATAATTTCCAGGTTCGTGGAAAGATCAGCAGCCCGATGAGTGCAGATATAATCGGGTCAGCATAATACCATCCTGTGGTAAGCATTATTACACCGGCTATCATTACGCCAATGGAAGTCAGCATATCTGACAGCACTTCAAAATAAGCCCCTTTCATATTCAGGCTTGCTTCAGAATCTTTTCTTAAGATCATCATCCCGATGATGTTTACCACCAGACCGATACCTGCAACAATTAACATGGATTTGCTTTGTACTTCAGGTGGGTTTTGGAATCTTTTCCATGCTTCAAATAAAACGTAAATAGAAATACCCAACAGTACAACCGCATTGATTACCGCAGCCAAAATCTCCATTCTGTAGTAACCATAGGTTTTTTGAGCAGTAGCTTTTCTTTCACCTATTTTAATGGCTATAAATGCAAGCAGCAGGCCCACAACATCAGTGAGCATGTGAGCCGCATCTGCAAGCAGGGCAAGGCTGTTGGTGATAATGCCCCCTATTACTTCAGCGATGAGGTAAGTTCCGCTAAGCAGCAAAACGAGCAGCAGATTTTTTTTATGTGCACTTGCAGGTGAAACTATTTTATTATTGGTGTCTCCCATATTTAATTTTTTTGAAATGCTGTATTACATTTCGTAATAGAGTTTATTTTCTTTTTTCACTGGTACGTTCATATCATTACACATCTCCCGGATATTGATCTCTATGGTTTCAGCCATAGCGGTCATTGGGGTATCGACTGGTTTGTTTTCAAATGGATCCTGCATAAGGATGGCAGTTTTTTCAATAGCGATAAATAAAACGGGAATTAAAATCGTCAATCCTATTTCTACTAATAGCTGTGTGTCATCCAAACCAAAAGGAAGAATTGCTGCGAAAACATAGATTAGCATGTGCACCAGAACACTGTACGATCTTGGGAAAACCGTGTTCTTGATACGTTCACACTTGCCCATGCTGTCACAAAGCCTTGACAGGGTTTCATTCAACTGCACCTGCTGTATATCGGTGATGACACCCTCTCTCGCCAGTTGTTTGATACCTACAGAATGCTGATCCAATAAACAATTGGGAATATTCGTTGCAATGATTAAATTGAAATTGAGGTAGGCCTGTACGTTAGGAGAATATTTTTGACGCCGCAATGATTCTCCCAGAGCATGCACCATGATAATTTGCCTGTCAGCAAACCCTTTAACGACCTGCTCATCTTTATCAGGTACGAATTGAATGATTTGCCTTATAAACGTACGGGAGTCATTGACTATGGCGCCCCACACTGTCCTTGCTTCCCACCAGCGTTCATAGGATTGTGCAGTCCTGAAAGCCAACATTAGCGAAACCAATGTTCCAATCAATGCGGCGGCGCTCAGAGGCATTGAGATTTCTTTAAAGGCAGGTAACTTGTCCAACAGGGCCACACCTACGGCAAATACTGCGATCAGTAAAAGCTGGGACTTGATCTCATTGATAAAATACCAGACTGATATTTTTCGGTTTAGTAGCATAAATGATTATTTATAGAATTTTTTATTGAATGATTTACACCGAGTCTTCAGGTTCTGTTTCTACCAGGGCAGCAGTGATCCGTTCCTGCAGAGCCAACGGTACAGTATCTGTATCGATCCACACATAAAAGTCCTGCCATGTTTGAGCAACCTTTAGCTCATAGACCTCTTCAAATTTTTTAGGTAGCAGGTAAGTATTGTATTCAATTTCCAGCTCATGCATTTTTTGTTGAAATGCTGCCCTCCATTTTTCCAGTTTTAATTGATCCATATATTCGATTGTATGATGATAAAATATTGAGGTTACTCCTGGTCATTTGTGTGTTTTTGTACCATCTTTTGTTTCCATTTTACATACCACTTTTGGTGATGAAGGGAAAGCAAAAAATATAAAGCGAGTGAACCAACTGTGCCGATAATGAACATATTTAAACCGATAGCAACCCCAATTGCAGCTGTACCCCAGATGGTAGCCGCAGTGGTTAAACCATGCGAAGTGTTCGCGCTGTTATTACGATAAATTATTCCCGCACCAAGGAAACCAACACCGGTAATAATGTTCGCGATAACTCTTGAAGCCCCGCCTGGATCTCCTGCAATATGCCCTGCAATTGCCGTAAATAGGGTAGATCCTATACAGACAGCTGCATAAGTTCTGATGCCCGCATCACGCCCGTGCCGCTCCCTGTCAAAGCCGATAAAGGCTCCCAGCAGGAAAGAAACTATAAGCTTTATTACTATGACCAGTTCAAATTTTACATCCATGATTTTTCTTTTATATCATTAATAGCCCAAAGGCTACAGGCTGTTGAAATGGTTGGCTGGAAAGTGAACCCTGATAACCAGGGCCCACTAAACCAAACCAACTGCTCATTTATATACTATTTTATTAATGTTCATGTTCCCCGCTATTGGTCATCTTCGCCAGGATGAAAAATGCCCCTTTGGTTACGATTTTTGCACCTGCAGGTATTTGTTTCAACAGTGTTATCTCGCTGTAGCCTACATCAGTAGTTCCTTTTGCCACAGGAACCCTTTCATAGGTAGTTCCTTTTTCAGCGCCGCCGTTTTTCTCCTTATGTTTTATCGCCGCCATTTTCGTACTGTCGGAACCGGTATGTTCGTCCTCAGCGTGTGATTCGGTAACAATAAAAATATAGTCGGTGCCCTGGAAGTTTACAATGGCTTCAGTTGGCACCGCGGAGACTGTTGACTTATCAAGACTGACCAATGCAGTGATGTTCATACCGTCAATCAAACCTGTTTTATCTCCCATTACTTTGGCATGAACCGGTATGGTTTTGCTGCCGCTTTCAAACGCTGTACCGATGGAAAATATCTCCGCGTCGTATTCCTTACCGGCATTATTGGTAATAGTAAAATGAATGGTTTGGTTAGCTTTCAGCTTTGGGAGATCTTTTTCATATACATACAGGTCAAGGTGCAACTGTGAATTATTCACGATCTCTGCAATGGGAGTACTTACATCCACATTGCTGCCGAGTTGAGCAGAGACTTTACTGATGGTGCCTGCAATCGGCGCCCTTACCACGATGGCAGAGGAGAAGCCTTGTGAAGCGCCTACTGAAGAAAGCTGGTGCTGCAAACCATTGCGCTGGCTTTTTAGTGTAGCCAGTTCCGTTTGCACCTGTTGCAATCTTTTAAGCGGCGCAGCATTACCTTCCACCAGTTCCTTTTGACGTTTTACCTCAATTTCCGATAAGCTGATCTGCGCATTCACCTGTTGCAATTGCTGTTGCATCTGCACCAGGCTTGGATTCACAATTGTTGCGATAGCCTGTCCCTGTCTTACCAAGGTGCCGGGTTGTACATTCAGGGATTTTATAACTCCACTATATAGAGGAACCACGAAAGCCTTGTTTTGGTTGGGAACTGTAAGAATGCCATTTGCCTTGATGGAATTGGTCAATTCTTTTTGTTCAATGGAGCCCGTTTCAATACCGATTGATTTAGCCTGTTCTTCCGAAAGTGTGGCCGTATTATCGTTTTCATGTTCTTCACCGGCTTCTCCATGGTTTTCTTCTTTAGCTGGCTCCGAGGCGCTTTTGCTTCCGCATGAACTGATCGCAGCAAATAATAAGAATGAGCTAACTATAATGATTGCTTTTTTCATTAAAATAGTTTTAGTTGTTGTTATAATAATTGAACTGTATTACCGATTGGTTATACCTGTTCAATACTTCCAAATAATTTTTCTTGGTATCAATGGCCTGGCCCAGGAACTGGCTTAGTTCAGCAAAACTGATCTCGCCTGCATTGTAGCTAAGTGTTGCAGTTTTAATGATCTCGTCTGCCTGTTTCAAACCGGTTGATTCATAAAACCGGAGCATTGATAGTGTCTTCTCTATATCGGTAAGGGATACCTGCCTTTGTGTATTTAGTTGCTGGGTTTGATAAGCCAGTTGCTTTTGCTGCACTTCCATTTCTGCATTGGCAACTTTTATCTTATTGCGGTAAGCGGTTCCGCCAAACAGTGGAAAAGCAGCTGTCACAGAAAAACCAGTGTAAGGATCTTTGGCACCCCAAAGACGTTGTGTAAACACCCTTCCCGAAAACTCGGGCTTATTGGTATTCTTTTGTACAGCGATATTGGAGGCAGCAATATTGATATTCTGCTGCTGTAAGGCGAGAAGGGGGTGCAGGCTGTCATTCAATGCCGAGAGATTTAATTTGACCAGTGCCGTATTTTCAGGTAAAAGCCACTGATCAATATTGAGCAGCATCATCAATTGCTGTTGCTGTACCTGCATATCTTTTTTGTTCTGGTCGAGGAACGCCTGCAGTTCTTTCATTTTGGCATCTGCGGCTATCTTATCCAGGCCGGCCGCTTCACCTGTTTTAAAACGCAGTTCTGCAGCTTTGTATAGCGAAGTATAAATGCTGTCGAGGCGTTGAAAAAGTAAAAGTTTATCCTGTAAATACCAGAGCTCAAAATAGGCTGTGTTCACATCTCTTTTTATTGCAGCATTGATCGCAGGTGTATTGAGTTGATAGTACTTTAGCTGCTGGTTAAAATATTCCCTTCTGGCTTTATACAAGCCCGGCCATGCAACTGCTTGTGATATGCCGATCTTCAGTATTCCCCTGCTGTCTGATGGCCGCAGGTCCTCATTCTCACCGAATACACCTGTCTTAGGTATGTCAACAGCAGTTTTAACGCCATAAGTTGCTTTGCTGATCTCAGATTGATTGATGCCTAATTGCTGGTTGTTTTTCAGTGCCGTATCAATGGCCGCAGTGGCAGTGATTCGTTGCTGCGCATGTGCGCCTGTTGTAAAAGAGAGCAACAATATTACAGCAGCAGCTATAACGGTTTTATTTGTACGCTTTATCCCTTTGCCCGAAAAGATGATATACAGGCAAGGCAAAACCACCAGTGTTAGAAAGGTTGCGGTGATCAGGCCGCCGATTACTACTGTCGCCAGTGGTTTTTGTACTTCTGCTCCAGCCCCGGTACTCATAGCCATTGGCAGGAAACCAAGTGATGCCACCGTTGCCGTCATTAACACTGGGCGTAGACGCATTTTTGTTCCTTGCAACACCCTTTGAATTACGTCGGTAATCCCTTCTTTCTGCAATTGGTTAAAAGTGCTGATCAGTACTATGCCATTTAATACTGCTACACCGAATAGTGCAATGAACCCTACACCTGCAGAAATGCTGAATGGCATTCCTCTTGCAAGCAGTGCAAAAACGCCACCAATAGCACTCATCGGTATCGCTGTATAGATCAACGTAGCCTGCTTGACTGAATTGAAAGTGAAATAGAGCAAACCGAAGATGAGCAGTAATGCAACAGGCACCGCAATTCTTAAGCGTGCAGAAGCCTCCTGCAAATTTTCAAAAGTACCACCATAGGTGAGATAATAGCCGGTAGGTAATTTATGTTGTGGCTGCGCAAGCTTTTGCTGTATCTCATTCACTACGCTTTCAACATCTCTTCCTTTAACATTGAAGCCGATAACAATTCTTCTTTTACCATCTTCACGGCTGATCTGTGCGGGGCCTTCTTTTATTGATACAGTAGCTACCTGCGAAAGCGGTATCTGGTTACCAGCCTCAGTTGCAATATAAAGGTTACTTACATCATCAATTGAAGTGCGGCTGGCGCTGTCCAAACGTACCACCAGGTCAAACTTCCTTTCATTTTCAAAAACAACGCTCGCTGCTTCTCCTGCAAAGGCAGTGCTGATAGTTCTGTTTACATCTTCGATATTTAATTTATAGTTAGCCATCCTTGTTCTGTCATATTGAATGGTTATTTGTGGTAGCCCGGTTGTGCGTTCTACCTGCGGTGCAGTGGCGCCTTTTACAGACTGTATAACTTTTGAAATCCGTGGAGCAAGTGCCGCGAGTGTATCGATATTTTCACCGAAGATCTTAATCGCAACATCCTGCCTTACACCGGTCATCAATTCATTAAAACGCATCTGGATAGGTTGCGTGGCTTCAAAGAATACACCCGGTATAGCTTCGAGTTTCTCCATCATCTTTGTTGCCAGTTCATTGTAATCCTTTGTTGTTGTCCATTCCTTCATGGGTTTTAAAGTAATGATAAGGTCAGTCGCTTCCGGGGGCATAGGGTCGGTTGGAATTTCTGCACTGCCTGTTTTACCAACCACGGTTATTACTTCAGGAAATGATTTGATCAGTTTTTCAGCCTGCATGGAGGTCTCAATACTTTGCGATAATGAAGTGCCCTGCGGCAATATGCAGTGAAACGCATAATCCCCTTCCTGTAACTGCGGTAAAAATTCACCACCCATTCTCGTGAAAATGAAAACAGCAATGATAAGAAGGGCAGTAGTGCCTGTTACAATTGCGTATTTCATTTTGATTGCCCAATTAATAATGGGGTTATAGATCCGCTGGAACAGGTCCATCATCCTGTCAGCAATGTTTTTTTTGTGTACTGCTTTTTTAGACAGAAAAACAGAACTCATCATCGGGATATAAGTAAGCGAAAGCAATAACGCTCCAACAATGGCAAAGCTTACAGTTTGGGCCATCGGGCCAAACATTTTTCCCTCAATACCACTCAGTGAAAGGATCGGCAGGTAAACTATAAGAATAATGATCTGCCCAAAAGCTGCAGAACTCATCATTTTTTGCGCACTTTCTTCTACCGCGCCATCCATCTGGCTGCTTGTGAGTTTCGTCGTGAATTTTTTTGATGCCAGTAAATGAAGCGTAGCTTCTACTATGATAACGGCACCGTCAACAATTAAACCGAAGTCGATTGCGCCAAGGCTCATAAGATTGGCGCTTACTCCAAACAAACGCATCATGCCTAATGCAAATAACATTGAAAGAGGAATAGCAGAAGCGACAATAAGCCCGGCTCTTATATTACCTAAGAAAAGTATCAGCACAAAGATTACAATCAAAGCGCCTTCCACCAGGTTCGTTTCAACGGTACCGATAGCACGGTTGACTAAACCTGTTCTGTCAACAAAAGATTCGATCTCTACATCGGCAGGTAATGATTTTTTTATGGTTTCCATCTTTGCCTTAACCCTTGTTACGACCTCGGCGCTATTGCCCCCCTTCAGCATCATCACGATACCGCCAACGGCTTCCTTTTCACCGTTATAGGTTAGTGCTCCGTAACGTACGGCATGTCCCAGTTGCACTTCGGCAACATCCTTTATCAATACTGGCACGCCGATGCTGCTTGTTTTAACTGAAATATTTTTTATGTCTTCCAGGGATGTTACAAGCCCAATTCCCCTGATGAAATATGCGTTCGGCTTTTTATCAATGTAAGCACCGCCGGTATTCTGATTGTTTTTTTGCAGTGCGGTGAAAATCTCAGGTATGGTTACATTCATTGCTTTTAACCTTTCAGGGTTTACAGCAACTTCGTATTGTTTCAGCTCGCCACCGAAACTGTTTACCTCAGCTATACCAGGAGTACCATATAATTGTCTTGCAACGATCCAGTCCTGCATGGTGCGCAGGTCCATTGCACTGTATTTATTCTCTACGCCTTTTTTGGGGCGGATAATGTACTGGTATATTTCTCCAAGACCAGTACTTACAGGAGCCAGCTCAGGCGTTCCCATTCCTGCAGGGATTTTTTGTTCTGCTTCTTTTAATTTTTCGTTTATGAGTTGCCGTGCGAAATATATATCAATATCATCGTGGAATACGACCGTGATAACTGATAAGCCAAACCTTGAAATAGAACGCATTTCTTCAAGGTCAGGGAGGTTGGCAAGGCTCTGCTCTATAGGATAGGTAACAAATTGTTCAACCTCCTGTGAAGCAAGCGTCGGAGAAAGTGTAATGATCTGTACCTGGTTATTGGTAATATCCGGTACAGCATCAATGGGTAATTTGGTGGCGCTCCATACGCCCCATATTATGAGCGCAAAAGTCCCGACTGCAATCACCAGTTTATTTTTTATACTGAAGTGAATGATTTTATTAAGCATATTTTTTTGCTATTTGGTTACATGCCCGTACCAGTGGATAAGTCTTGCTATAATAGCACCTATCATCAATGCACTGAACAGGACAATGATAATGGCTTTGAAAACCTTTGCCGCAGTTAGGGGCGCAGGTTTCTTTTTACCTTTTTTTGTTGCCAATGAAAATGAATTAAAGTGAATAGGAATAATTCACATGCTAAACCATATGTAACGGATTAGCGCTTCAGAAAAGAAGAAATAATTAAGATAAACGGGGAGGTTGCCAGATGGCTAAAGACAGATCTGAACAAATTGGATTGTTATAATCGCCGTAAGTTTTTTTCTCAAAAACCTGGTTGCTAAATGTGTATAATGTAACTGTGTTAGTAGATAATGAAGTTGAACAACAAGAGCAAATACAGAATGGAGTACAATGCTCTGCATCATTTTTGTGTTGTTGATGATTTGTCGAAGATGAAACTGTGGCTTTTCCTTTCATGCTGCAATCTGATCTGTCACCGCAGGGCATGCAGGCGAGGTAGAGCATCCAGAAGCTTAGTATGAAAGTAAATAATTTCATGAGGAGCAAAATTATAAAAGTTTACCAGAATAAGTAAAAATATAATATCAACCTTGTTGCAACTGACTTTGCTGTTGCTAAATTTAACAGCTTTTTTCGCATCCGTTTTTAGTGTCTTAATAAAAACTGCAGTTTACTGACACCTAAAAATCAGCAAAATATAAACCTGAAAAATATTATCAGTAAAATATTTATAATCATTCAATTATATCTGCTAAACGCTTTAAATCATCGTATAGTGTTTGAGTTTCAAATCTTGTCCGGACTACTAAACTTTCTGCAGGAAACCTTGGAGAGATCAAACCTTCAAGGTTTTTTTATTCAGGGAACTAACGTTTACGTAACGGTTTCGTCTAAAAAGTTATCCGAATTCCTCAATACTAAGTACCAAAGAGTTTTTGAGAATAAGAAATTTTTCTTACGATTTCTACTCCCAAAGGTTATTTTCGGTAAGTCGGTCGTGGCACTTTATACTGACAACTTCGACAACTCCTTCAGCCAAGAATTTACCATTTCATGACATTTTTTCACTATTTTTCCCTTGGTATATTAATTGATAATAATTTGTTCTAAAGCTAATGCTATGACTAAAAATTATACTGAGCGCCTTAATAAGCTCAAAAAAAGAAGGTTGGATGAAAACTTAGAAAAAGCAATTCTTTCACGCTCTTTTTCAGATACCACTATCAGTGAAAGTGTAAAATATGCTTTGGAAGCTATGAGTGAAATTGACCCAACATATACTAAAAATACATATTTAGCTTCCGAGAATATTCAAAATAACCTAACAGCAGGGTTAAAGCGAGCAAATTTAACCGTTGAATACAGGCATCAAGGATCAATTGAAACTAATACGCACATCAAGGTTCATAGCGATATTGATATTTTGGTCTTCACCGAAAAGTATGTGAGCCTTGACCCACCCTTGAAACCAGCTTTTCCATATTCTGGTGATCCGTTAGCTGATTTAAAAGAGTTACGTGAGGAAAGTTATAAAGTTTTGAATTCGACATACAATCAGGTTGATAATTCAAAAGCAAAATCGATTCAAGTTTTTCCTACAAAACCAAAAAGGAAGGTAGATGTAGTAATTTGTAATTGGTTAGATACTCCCGATTATGAGCGTACAAATAATGAAACATATCGAGGGGTACGGGTTTACAACAAAGATGAACATTCAAGGGGGAAGGATTTTCCTTTCATGCATATTGCCAGGGTAAATGAAAAAGACAATTACGTAGGTGGCGGACTTCGAAAGCTCGTTAGATTACTAAAAACCTTAAAAGCAGATGCTGATTACGAAATCAAGTTATCAAGCTTTGAAATTACGAGTTGTGTTTATTCAATGGATGCAACTGCTTTAACGAAACCAGTCTATCAACAACAGCTTTTATTGAATGAGGCAAGCACACATCTCGATAAGTTGATCAACGACAAAAATTTCCGAGAAAGTTTAGTGTCTCCCAATGGCAAGGAATTAGTGTTTGGTTCCAGTGAATCAAAGGTTGTTGAGTTGAAAAAGCTAAAATTGGAACTCGACGAATTAATTCAGGACATCACTGAAGAGCTAGGGCGCCAGTATAAAAAACTTGATCAAAATATAATTTACTCATAATGAAACCTAGGATATTCATAGGATCGTCAAAAGAAGGTTTAGACGTAGCTGAATATATTCAAAACAAACTTTCTACTGACTTTGAATGTGTGGTTTGGACAAACGACATCTTCAAATACAATGACAGTTTTTTGGAGACCCTTCTAAAAGAGGCAAGCCTCTTTGACTTTGGAATTTTAATTGCAACCAAGGATGATTATACGACAAGTCGATCAAAGACATTTGATACTCCAAGGGATAACGTCATTTTCGAATTTGGTCTATTTCTTGGTAGGCTAGGCCCATCAAGAGCATTCGTAATACAAGAATTTGATGCTAAGCTCCCTACCGATTTATTGGGAATTACGGTGCCTCAGTTTGAGAGGTTGAAAGATTTGAATTTATCCAAGAGTCTAAATGATGAAATTGAGAAGATCAGAAAAACGGTGAATGAAAAGATTGCACTAGGAGAGCTTGGCTTATTGCCCTCTACTGTGCTTGCGATTGGATATTTCTATAATTTTATCTCAATTATTTGCGAGTCTTTAAGTACTAAAACAGAGATAGAGGTAGATGGGAATAAATTTCAAACATTCGAAGTAAATATTGTTTTACCGAAAGATTTAGACGCAGATATCAAAAAGAGGGCTGCAGTGTATTTTAAAGCCAATACGCTTAAACAAATTCAAATAGATGCGCTCGGTAGAAGCTTTCCCATTTTCGTGACTTACGATAAATCCCAAACCGGATTCTTGAAGTTGTATGATATGCCAACAACCCTAGGCGCTGTCGATAAAGCCATTGAAATGTATATGAGGAAAGGGCATATAGGTAAAAGCGCTCAACAACAGCTTCTCGAGGAAAGAGAATTAAGAAATTTCAAAACAACTTTAGAAAACCTGATCGCTAGTGATGCTTTTTGCCGCAGTATGGTCAAAGTAAATTTTGAACCTTAATTCCCATTAATAAGAATAAAATTATTTCATTTTACACGACTGCTCGATGCTTTTTTCTCGCAGTTGTTGCCTCAAAATCGTAGGTTAGTGTAAGGTTATGATGTCTATTATTCTTAACAAGCTTGTCATATTTTCGTTTCATTCTCTTAAATTCATTTTCATTACGACTTATACTAGAAGTAGGAATCGTATAGTGACGCAAGAAATTCAAAACTCTTGGATTGGTTGTCTTAACAGCTAAATCCCTGAAGTCATTTTTGATAATAATTTGTTGAGCCTCAATTTTTTCATCGGTACTCAAATCATCATATTCAGCCTTCCAAATGGTGGTATATTGCAATGTTGATTCAAATACATCTCGATAGATAATATATGCCTCAGGCATAAACAGCAAATCATGAAATTCTATAATGGTCTCACCAAATGCTCTTTCAAAGAATCTTCTGCCCGGAGCAACAATTCCTTTAGTTACATTCAAGATTGACTGCACCGCACGGATAAATTTCTTGTTCCATTTTTTTCCCAAAAATTCTCTGTCTTTTGCCTCCTCTCCAAACAATGGAATATATTTCATCGGAAAAGAATAAATCTGAATTCCTAATTCTTCTCCAAGCTCCACATTAATTCTTAATCTTTCATATAAATCGTCTGGTGTGTCATGGAAGTTGTACAATATGTAGTTTGAGAGTTCCTTTATCCCGTACTTTGCTGCAAGCTTAACAGCTGCTGAATAAGTGTCTTTAAGTCCAATGCAACCTGGCTGGAGTTCTTTAACAGTATTCTGTTGCATAATCTTATCTTCCCCAATAATGCCTACTCTTTTTTGGATTTATAAAAAAAGAGAATATTCTTTATGCAGTTTTGAAACAGCCGTTTATTGCATCTTCCAGTTTTACATAGCGTTAAGGAAAGGGCGTAAAGGGCAGCAGGAGCATCATAAAAAAGCATAAAGCATTGACAGATGAGCACTAATATCTATTATATGGTATTGCCTTTATAGCTGCAACCACCTGTCTGAGGTTGACAATGAATAATAACCATCTTTCTTTCAGGCATGATTTAAACGCTCACCTGGGCGAGTGGGCCGAAAATAAAAGCAAATAAAAATTTATTCTTTATATATTTATCGTAATATTGCGATTAATATGGGACTTACAAAAGCAGAAATATTCACTGATAAGCAAAATCACCTGGCTCAAATGATGAAGGCATTGGCGCACCCTGCACGTATTGCTATCATTCAGCACCTTGTAAAGAAAAAGGCATGTGTGTGTGGAGATATTGTAGGTGAACTTGGCCTTGCACAGGCAACCATATCCCAACATTTGAAAGAACTTAAGAATGCCGGTTTGATAAAAGGTACTATTGAAGGAACAAGTGTATGCTATTGCATAGATGAGAAAATGTGGGCGAAATGGAAAAAGGAATTTGAAACATTCTTTGTTGCCTATGAAGCATCAGCAAAGTGTTGTTGATTTTTTTTGCTTTCATTCATCGTAATATTACAATAAACAAAAAATAATATACCATGCAAACAGAACAGGAACTTAAAGACTTAGTGAAACAAAAGTACAGCCAGATAGCTTTACAGGATAAAGATGCAAACCAGGCATCCTGCTGTGGGGCGGGCGGCTGCAGTACTGAAGTATATAGTATAATGACCGATGATTACACCAACCTGGAAGGCTATAATCCTGAGGCAGACCTTGGATTAGGTTGCGGACTACCTACTCAATTTGCAAAAATAAAAGCAGGTGATGTAGTGGTTGATCTTGGCAGCGGTGCAGGCAATGATTGTTTTATAGCAAGAAAGGAAACCGGTGAAACAGGCCATGTAATTGGTATTGACTTTACAACAGCCATGATAAATAAGGCAAGAGTAAATGCAGAAAAACTCGGCTTTACAAATGTTGAATTCAGGCAAGGCGATATTGAGAACATGCCTTTAGCTGCCAATGTAGCAGATGTAGTAGTAAGCAATTGTGTACTGAACCTTGTGCCGAATAAGGATGCAGTGATAAAAGAAATATACAGGGTATTAAAACCAAACGGACATTTCAGTATCTCTGACATTGTACTGAAAGGAAACTTACCAAAACAATTGCAGGAAGCCGCAGAAATGTATGCCGGTTGTGTATCGGGAGCAATACAAAAAGAAGTATATCTCGAATTGATACAAAGCAATGGATTTACCAATATGGTTGTACAAAAAGAAAAACCGATCATAATACCGGATGATATTTTAAAGAATTATTTAGATGACAGTGCATTGGCAGCTTTTAAAGCAGGTGATACCGGTATATTCAGTGTAACTGTTTATGCAGAGAAACCTGCAACAGATGCAAAGTCGTGTTGCGGCCCTGATTGCTGTAATTAATTAGCATGAGAAAATATATTGCAGAACTGACAGGCACCTTTGCATTGGTATTTTGCGGTACCGGTGCAATTGTTATCAACGGGCAATCAAATGGTATCATAACCCATGCAGGAGTGGCCATAACATTCGGGCTGATAGTAATGGTGATGATCTATGCATTGGGAAATATTTCGGGTGCCCATTTAAATCCTGCTGTTACCATTGCATTCACTGTTGCAAAACGCTTTCCGTTAAAAGAGGTTTTACCGTATATCCTCAGCCAGGTAACAGGCGCTTTACTGGCAAGCGGTACCTTAAAATTTCTTTTTGCAGATGATGTGCTGCTTGGCGCCACCATACCTAAAGGAAGTGCTATGCAATCTTTCGTTTTAGAATTTTTGCTCACGTTCTTTTTAATGCTGGTAATTATCAATGTAGCAACAGGCAGCAAAGAACAGGGCATGTTTGCAGGGCTGGCAATTGGTTCTACAGTTTTACTGGAAGCAATGTTTGCAGGCCCGATATGCGGAGCATCAATGAACCCTGCAAGATCTTTTGCACCAGCAATAGTTTCAGGACATACGGAATACTTATGGGTATATCTAACTGCAACTACAGCAGGGGCGATAACAGCTATACCGCTTTGGAAATATTTAACTGGTAACACTATCAAACAATAATTATGAAGATCATTTTATTCTCCGACATACATGCCAACCTGCCGGCACTGGAAGCATTCTTTACCGATGCAGCAAAACATAACGCCGATGCCATGTACTGCCTCGGCGACCTTGTAGGCTATAACATTTGGCCCAACGAAGTGGTTAATGAAATAAGAAAGAGAAACATTCCTACAATAGCCGGTAATTATGATTTTGGAATTGGCAGAATGAGCAATAATTGCGGCTGTGCCTATAAAACAGAACCAGAAAAAGAAATGGGGGCAATATCTATTTCTTTTACCAACTCCATAATGAACGATGAAGAAAGAAAGTATTTAAGAACATTACCTGCGCACATTAAAGTAGAATTTCAGCTTAACGAAGACAAAATGAATTTACTGTTAGTGCATGGCAGCCCGAGAAAAATAAATGAATATCTTTTTGAGGACAGGGATGAAAAAAGCATGCTTAGAATAATGCATGATGCAGATGCTGATATCATGTGCTTTGGGCATACACATAAACCATATCATAGAGTATTAACTGAAACAGCAGAAGATAAAACAAGGTACCGTCATGCCATAAATATTGGTTCGGTTGGCAAGCCAAAAGACAATAACCCAACGGGCGGTTATGTACTCTTACATATCAATGATAACAGCAGCATACTAAATGCAGAAAGCATACAGGTTGAATTCATCCGCTTTGAATATGATATAGAGAAAGCCGCTAAAGCTGTAGAAGATAGCCCGCTGCCTAATGAGTATGCAGATATGCTTAGAAAAGGGTTTTAATTAAAAATGTTTTTAATTATATTTGATTACAATGAAAATTGCAGGCTACATACTCATTTTTATTCTTACCTGTTCTACAGTACTGCCGGTATTGGGGCGTACACAAACAAAGGTTACAACCCAATGTTGTAAGAAAAAAAGCAGCTGCAGCAAAAAGGCATCACAAAAAGGGAAAAAAGAAAAAGATTGCCAGGGCGAAGGATGCAATCCATTCATGGCCTGTTCAAATTATAACTTGTTCCTTTTAGCAAAAGCATTTCACTCTAATCATATTGTGTTGATACAAAAGAAGCAGAAGATAGCCATCGTTAATGATAACAGGATATCATCCAGGCTGTCTGATTGCTGGCACCCACCCAATTGCTAAGTTTATATATTACGAATCACATTTTATTTAAACTTTCAATTAAAAAGATCATGAAAAAAGTATTGATAGCTGCCCTTGCTGTGACTTTACTGTCTGGCAGCGCCTTTGCAGCAGGCGGCAAGAAAAAAGCAAAAAGAGCAAAAGCTGGTACAGAATGCTGTTCTAAAGCAAATCAAAATTGCAAACCAACAGCAAACTGCCCGGTAATACCAGGTTGCTGTAAGCACTAATAGCTTAAGAGGTTAATTGAAAAGCCCGTTACTTGATTGTAGCGGGTTTTTTATATAGTATTGAATATATACCCTGTAACAAAAAAAACTTACCCTGCTTCGGTTCGTATCTCACAAAACGAAATAAATAATGGGCTTTGAAAACAAACCAATGTCAGGCGATAAACAAAAAATGTCTTTTATAATCCCGAAGGGATGCTATTATTATAGTCTGAAATAGTAAACAGGTTCTAAAAACCCCGAAGGGGTGAAATTATATGGTATGCCATCCCTTCGGGATTTTCCTATCCGATGTTGGCTTTTCTATAATATTATCAGCCTTTCAGGCTTGCTCAAGCGGTAGATATATTGCGATGAGCGATGATCGCTACACCACATTTGTATCGTAACGGTATCCCGTACAGGTAAATCGATCTACAACGGTAGGATATCAAAGAAATATAGCCCGGAATAAAAAAATTCTCCTCCCCCATGCAACCATTCCTCCTCTTTTTGTGTCTATAACCTAGCTATGCAAAAAATAAACTGTTACTATAACTATTACACCTCTACCTTGCAGTTCTATAAATAGTATTTATTTTTACCATAGTTTAAAATTATTGGGTGTTCCAATAACTGGCTCCTGTAGCGAAATCAGCAAATTTCTCTAAACAGACACAGGGCAGGTTAAAGAGAACGCACTGGGAAAGGTGCGTTCCTTTACTTATCTAATTGTGTCTGGGCGTTTGCTGATGCCCGCTACCGGTTAG
The DNA here is from genome assembly GCA_048497855.1 of Bacteroidota bacterium. Taxonomy (GTDB): domain Bacteria; phylum Bacteroidota; class Bacteroidia; order Chitinophagales; family Chitinophagaceae; genus Ferruginibacter. Next base: position 397,006 of record JBEHZB010000004.1, read on the forward strand.
AAAGTTTAGGACGCACCTTTTCTATTAACCATTATTTTAAACTTCACAAATGAGCTCAACCAACGAATCAGCAGGCTGGTTTAATGATCCCGAACTGCAACGGTACATCTCCAACTTAAAAACATTTATTTCCTTATTTCCGCCAGGCAAAATGAACGACGAGCTTTGGCAGCTGGCCTGCTTCATCTACGACAAGCATGAAGAAACCGGCTGGCAATACAGCGAGCGGTTCAATGTATATGGTATGTATAGGCTGTTAAGCGATCTGTGTGTTACCATGCAGAAGATAGTGGAATACTTTGAACGGGGCATATGAATCGCAGATGACACAGATATAAACCGCAGATGAACGCAGATTTTTCCGGTAAGCGGTAAGGATGTCCTATCAACTTTCCGGCATATTTTAACGCTGCTTACAGACTACCGTAGTTTTTAAAACTTCGGTAGTCTTTGAACAGACCGGTAAGTCGTACACCTAGCCATCCCCTAAGTACACCTAGCCCTATTGCTAAGTGTACCTAGCCATACTACTAGGTACACCTAGGCCTATCCCTAAGTATACCTAGGCCTATCACTAAGTACACCTAGGCCTATCCCTAAGTATACCTAGCCCTCTCC
>JBEHZB010000005.1:0-352857 GCA_048497855.1 Bacteroidota bacterium
TTAGCGATGGGACGTGTGTTGATCCTGAGATAAAACTATCTCTAAATAAACTAAAAGCCCTCTCCAAATGGAGAGGGCTTTTTTTATTTTACCGCAGAGAAATAATCCAAACTCCTGCGCCTCTCCGCCTCTGCGGTTTACAATTATCATTACATTAGCAGATGCAACATTTACTTTTACTTCATGGCGCTATCGGCGCAAAGGATCAGCTGGAAGCATTGGGAAAAACACTGCAGGAAAATTTCATTGTTCACCGTATCAATTTCAATGGGCATGGCGGAGAAAGTTTCGCTGATGCTCCTTTTTCTATCGCTGTATTTGCAACTGATGTACTGAATTACCTGTCGGCTCAAAACATCGACCAGGTCAATATTTTCGGGTACAGTATGGGTGGCTATGTAGCGATGTATCTTGCAGCACATCATCCCGAAAAAATAAATAAAGTGGTTACGCTGGCTACTAAATTTCACTGGGATGAGGCAACGGCAGCTAAGGAATGTGCTATGCTGGATGCAGCGAAGATCGAAGCAAAAATTCCTGCGTTTGCAAAAGCACTTGCTGAGCGCCATGCACCGAATAACTGGAAGATCGTTTTACAAAAAACAAAAGCAATGCTCGTTGCAATGGGCAATGAAAACCCTTTGTTGCTGGAAGATTATGGTCGTGCACAGCAGCCTGTGTTGGTAATGCTGGGCGACAGGGATAAAATGGTTTCGCTGGAGGAAACTGTGGCAGTTTATAAGCAATTGCCCAATGGTGAGCTGATGGTGTTGCCGGGTACGGAGCATCCGATAGAGAAGGTGGATGTGGGGAAGTTGAAAGGTTTATTAGTTGACTGGTTTAAAAGCTGATTGGTTACGCTTATCGTGATATGATCTTTAGCTTTCCTTCTTTAGGAGATAAGAAAGCATCGCAATGAATAAGATATTGTTCCATTGTATCAAGATTATCATCATAAATATTACTGCTGAATTCCCAGGCTTTTAACAGCATTCTTATATAAGCATCTCCCTCTCTTTGCTTCGTAAGTTTTTTTAAGCTTCCCATATAATCTTCCCTGTAAACTGTTGGTATAATAATTTTAGACAGTCCCTTTGCACCCAATTCCACATTCATCATCACTCTCGCAATTCTTCCGTTACCATCTAAAAATGGATGTATCTCACTAATCATAAACATCATGTATGCTGCTTTTGCAAAAGGATGTTGCAATAAAGTATACCATTCGTACCCTCTTTTAAGTGTGCCCGGCACCAATTGCCAATCAACAAATTCAGTGTTCCCTGCCCTGTTATTCCTGTCTTTAAATACACCCGGGGTTTTTGACGTTCTGGCACTCAGCAGTACGGCATGCCTTTGTCTTAATAATCTCAACAGATCATTGGCATCCTTAGGTTGTAAAGACATTTCATTTCTATTCGATACAATTTGATACGTTCCCAATACATCATGCGAATCTTCGTCCCTGGCAGGTAAGGGTGTGGATGTTGTGATGATTTGTTTTGCTTCATCTACTGTAAACTCTGTGCCTTCAATGTAGTTAGAAAAATAACTTTCAAAAAAAGCAAAATTCTGGTACGATTGAATAGTTTCATTTTTATCAGGATGATCAGGATATTCTCCTTTTGCTAATTCTTCATAAAATGATTCAAAAAGTTGTATCCGGTCTGCATCTAACGGTTCCCCCAATACTCTTGCTTTTGCTGCAGGGCTTACCAGGTTCTTCGAAAACCCTGTTCCCAACAGATCAGTAACCAGTTGATTTAACAACTTCAATTCCTTTTCCATTCCTAATGCCGGTGCTATTTCCTTTGCTTTATCTCTTACCTTGTTCAATGCATCGTCACCCTTTACCCTGATAAAGGATTCCATCTTTTCTTCCAGTTGTTTACGGCTGAGTGTTTTTGACTCTTCTCCATTTCCCCGGCTGCTTTGCAAATTCTCTAAATAAGATCTTGCAAGTCCCGAAACTTTTAAGTTCCCAAAAAACAATTCGTCATCTGCTATCGCTTCATGCCCTTTTAAAAAATGAATTATGAGACCCGGCAGTTCGATATTATCAGTATAACTGTAGGTTAGATAGATATGACCACTTTTTGTGGGCATCCGTTCTATAGCGCTTCGATGGCTTAAAAAAGCACCAGGATATAATTCTGATAAGATACGGTACCAGTTACGCCGTATAATTATCTCAGGCGCATCTGCTAAATTAGAAGTGTACAACCTGGGGGCAATTTTTTTAATAAGGCCTGCTTTTTCTAGTTTGCTTATTTCTTTTGATTTATCCTTCGAACCAACTATAATTTCCTGTAACCTTAATGTTGACATTTTTTCCTGTTATAAGGTGAATATTTTGATTTATACAGAAATATTTTCCTATTAGATAACAATTTTTCCTGTTTTTTTCCTACTAAGATACAATTAATTTCTTAAAACATCCTTATTAAAGAAATAATTTCCTATTAAATCATATTTACGCAACATTTATTCCTATTAAAAAGAGATAACCAGGCTTATAAAATCGAATATAATTTTACAAACCTTAAATGGAAAAAAGCCAATAAAATATACCCTTTAGCTTCTAAAAACCCCGATTTTACTGTAACTTTGCACTCCCGTTTAAAAAACCACGGGATTTAAATATGTCTTTTAATATTATTAAACAACTAAACGCAGATGCACAGGAAGGATCGGGCACAGAGGTGACCGAGACTGCTGCGATATCAAATGTGCCTGTTGAAGCCCCGGTTGCTGAAACCGTTGCTACCGCTCACGACGATTTTGACTGGAGCGTTGATAAACGTAATGTAACCAGCTACTCTGCTGATGAAAAAGCAAAGTATGATACTGTTTACGATAACACGTTCAAACAGATCAATGATGGTGAAATGATACAGGCAACTGTAGAATCATTAACCAAAACTGACGCTGTGGTAAACATTGGCTTTAAAAGCGACGGCCTTATCTCTTTGAACGAATTCAGGGATATACCGGGCGGCGTTAAAGTTGGTGATGTGATAGAAGTAATGGTAGTGGAAAAAGAAGACAGGGAAGGCAATCTTCACCTGAGCCGCAAAAGCGCCCGTACTACACGTGCATGGGAACGCATTGTGGAAGTACATAAAACCGGCGAAATTGTTACCGGTTTGGTTACCAGCAAAACCAAAGGTGGTCTTATCGTTGATGTATTTGGTATGGAAACGTTCTTGCCAGGTTCTCAAATTGACGTTAAACCGGTTACTGATTACGATCAGTTTGTTGGTAAAACCATGGAATTTAAAGTGGTTAAGATCAACGAAGCTATCAAGAATGCTGTTGTATCTCACAAAGCGCTTATTGAAAGCGATATCGAAGCACAACGTGCCGAGATCATGGGTAAACTGGAAAAAGGGCAGGTACTGGAAGGTACTATCAAGAACATTACTGACTTCGGTGCATTCCTTGACCTTGGCGGCTTAGACGGTTTATTATACATCACCGATATTTCATGGGGCCGTATCAACCATCCTAGCGAAGTATTGAAAATGGATCAAAAACTGAACGTAGTGGTATTGGATTTTGATGATGATAAAAAACGTATCAGCCTTGGTTTAAAACAATTGACTCCTCACCCTTGGGATACCCTTACAGAGAACCTGAAAGAAGGTGAAATTGTAAAAGGTAAAGTAGTTAACATTGAAGATTACGGTGCTTTCTTAGAAATTATGCCGGGTGTTGAAGGTCTGGTTCACGTTAGTGAAATTACCTGGGCCAACACGCCGATCAACGCTAAAGAATTCTTTAAACTGGGCGACGAGCATGAAGCGAAAGTGGTAACACTGGATAAAGAAACCCGTAAGATGAGTCTTTCTATCAAACAAATGACAGAAGACCCATGGAGCAATATCGAGGCTACCTTCCCTGAAGGAAGCAGGCATACCGGAACTGTTAAGAACATCACTCCTTACGGCGTGTTCGTTGAATTATCTACCGGCATCGGCGGTATGATCCACATCAGCGACCTTAGCTGGCTGAAACGTTTCAACAACCCTAACGAGTACACCAAAGTGGGCAACCAGATCGATGTGGTTATCATGAACATTGATAAAGAAGGCCGCAAATTACAGTTAGGACATAAGCAAATTGAAGAAGATCCATGGAATACTTTGGAAAGTACTTTCCCTGTGGGAAGCGTACACGAAGGTACTGTGGTGAAGAAAGATGATAAAGGCGCTGTTGTTCAATTGCCTTATGGCCTGGAAGGTTTTGCACCTGCCCGTCATTTGCTGAAAGAAGATGGTAAAACGATCGGTGCTGATGAGATCGCTAAGTTCATGGTTATTGAATTTGACCGTAACGACAAACGTATCGTATTGAGCCACACCCGTCTTTGGGAACAAGTGATAGAAGAAGAAAAACAAGCTGTAGCGAAAGAAAAGAGAGCAGAGGGCGAGGCCACTAAAAAAGCAGTGAAAACATTGCAAAGCAAAGTAGAGAAATCTACTTTAGGTGACCTTAGCGCTTTGGCTGATATTAAAGCCAAGCTTGACAGTGCTGAAGGCGAAGCGGCTAAGAACGAAGAGCCAAAAGCTGAATAAGAACAGGTTTTCATTTTATAAGTGATATCCCGCTGGTGTAAACCGGCGGGATTTTTTTTGGCCCCCTCCGCTCCCGAAGGGGAACCAAGGAGGAGATTGTGTTTTGTTGGCCCCTTGCTCCAGAGAGGAACTGAGGAGGAGATTACCGTTTGTTTTTGGGTTTTGTTTTCTGGATTTTGTTTTTTGCCTTTTGGGTTTTGCTTTTTGGTTTTTTACAAAAAATACTTTTTTTTGAAGCGCAGGCAACTGATTGGCTGAAACAGCCGTCTTGTATAGGAAATCTGCATATTTTCCGGTAGAATATGTAGCTTTCGTTGATTATCTTGCGGTTACCAAATCAATTTATCCCATCAATGAGAAAGTGTTTTAAAAAGGTTGTGCCTATACTGCTTTTTTTAGGCTCACTGAGTACGAACGCTTTTTCGCAAAGTTGTGCCAGCATACTTGGCCAAAATCCTTCTTCTGCTATCCCTGTTTGCGGTACTACGGCCTTTCACCAGGATGGGGCGGCCAGTTGCGATGCAGGCCCTGATCCTATTGCCAGCACTTCTTCCTGCACTGCTTATTATTCTCACAATTCCTTCTGGTATAAATTTCATTGCTACCAAACCGGTACATTAGGTTTTATAATAAACGGCACTATTCCCGAAGCTGATTATGACTGGGAAGTTTTTGATATTACGGGCCGCAACCCCAACGATGCCCTTACAGATGCTTCTTTGGCGGTGTCCCTGAATTTATATGGGGTGGATAGTCCGACCCCGCCTTATCCCAACTACCCTACCGGCTGTACAAGCACCGGGGTGGGCAATGTGCATTGTGAAGGAGAAACCAATCCGTTCAATGAAATGCCTACCATTATTGTGGGCCACGATTACTTATTGATGGTGACCAATTTTTTCAGTACCGGTACAGGTTACTACCTCGATCTTACAGGTGGTACTGCTGTTATTACCGATCCTGTTGTTCCCGGTTTGCAAAAAGCTACCGGCAGTTGCGATAACCTGCAGGTAACTATTAAGCTTAATAAGAAAATGAAATGCAAAACACTGGCCGCCGATGGCAGTGATTTCAGGATCAATTATGCGGGAACGTCTATCACCGGTGCGGCAAGCATTGCCTGCGGCCTGGGCTTTGATACAGATTCGCTGATACTTACGTTAAGCAATCCTTTACCCGGCGGTGCTTACAGGATATATGCCAGGAACGGTACCGATGCCAATACCATGCTGGATTATTGCGATTCACCAATACCTGTAGATGATTCTGTTGACCTGAATATTGAAGATGTTGCTGTTCCGGGTTTTAATTTTACAGGGTTGTTTTGCAGCAACAACGATATCACTTTTACCGATATCAGTACGCCTGCTGCCAATATTGTTAACTGGCACTGGGATATGGGCGACGGCAATATTTTTGACCTCAATAACAATAATCCTTTTACGCATCAGTATGCTACCAGCGGCCCCAAAACAGTAACACTTACTGTAACTACAGACCGCGGCTGTGTACATACAATAAGCAGAACGGTTACTATAAACTTATCGCCTTTACCTTCTTTTACCAATACCCAGGCCTGCCTGCCCAACGGGCTGGTTACCTTCAATAATACATCCAGCATTGCCGATGCGTCGCCGATGACCTTTAGCTGGAATTTCGGCGATCCTGCAAGCGGCGCCAATAATACATCTACATCACCTAACCCAACGCATTTTTATACTGCACCCGGCCCTTATACGGTAACGCTGACAGCTACCAGTAACAGCAGTTGTATCGCCACTGTATCACAAACAGTAGCTAATGTTTTTGCACAACCGAAATCGGGTTTTACCTATACTGCTGAAGCTTGCTTAAATACCAGTACTGTTTTTCACAGCACGAGCGATGCTTTGCCAGGCAATACAGTTAACAGTTATGAATGGGATTTTGGCGATGCCACTACCGGCAGCGGCCCCGACCCTTCTCATACTTATACTGCCCCGGGAACGTATGCCGTAAAGCATTGGATAGTGAACAGCAACAGTTGCAACAGCGATACTACCACACACATTGTTCATATCAATCAATTGCCTTCGGCAGATTTTACTGCCACACCTCCTAACTGCCAAACAAGGCTGAGCAGTTTTAGCGATGCATCTGTAGCGAATGACGGCACCCTGGTTGGCTGGCAGTGGGATTTTGGCGATATCGGCAGCCCTGATAATACCTCTACCCTGCCTAACCCGCAACATATCTTTGCTGCCGCAGGCATGTATAATGTAAGCCTTACCGTTACCACAGATAAAGGCTGCAGCAACAGTAGCCCTGTAATAAAAACGGTTACGATCAATACAAGGCCGCTTGCCGGTTTTGTACCGCCTGAAGTTTGCTTAAATGATTCCTACGCACAATTCAACGATAACAGTACTATTGCTACAGGTGCTATAACCAACTGGCTCTGGGATTTTGGCGATCCGGGATCAGGAATACTGAATGCCTCTACCCTGCAAAGTCCGCAGCACAGTTACAGCGCAGTTGGGCCGTATAATGTAAGGCTCATTGTTACCAGCGATCAGTTTTGCACAGATACTTTAACACAACCCATATTTGTGAACGGCAGTTTTCCTGTGGCTGATGTAAGCCTTGCCAATACAGGAAATATCTGTTCCAATGAATTGGTTACCATTACCAATCACTCTACTGTATTTCCCGGAACAATTACCAAGGTAGAGATCAACTGGGATGATGCAGGCACACCGGGTGTGTTTGAGCTGGATGATGTACCAACGCCGGGAAAAAATTACAGTCACCTGTACACCGCTTTTCAATCACCTGCAACAAAGAATTTTATCATTCGCTTCAGGGCATATTCAGGTGGTGTTTGTATGGATGATAAATTACTACCGGTAACAATAAACGCCAGCCCCAAAGTACTGTTCAATGCTATACCAGATACCTGCTTATTGGCAGCACCATTCCTGCTTACGCAGGCAAGCGAGCCAAACAGCATCCCGGGAAATGGTGTGTATAGTGGCAATGGCATAACAAACCCTAACGGTACTTTCGATCCCCGCATAGCCGGTGTTGGCGTGCATACCATAAAATATAAATTCACTTCGCTGGTAGGTTGTATGGATAGCCTTAGCAGGGATATCAGGGTGCTGGATACTGCAAGCGCCAGATTTTCGTACAGTGCACCGCCGGCCTGCGATGGAAGCCCGGTAACATTTACCGACCGCTCTGTTTACCCGGTTGGTGTAGCGTTGGCGAATACTGTTTGGGATTTCGGCGACGGATCTCCATTGGAAAATCATTTACCCGGAACAACTTTTACCCACCTGTTCCCTGCTGCGGGAACATACACGGTAAAGATGTACAACACTTCTGCTTATGGATGCAGCAGTACGCTTACTTCGCAGCAGGTACTGGTAAGCCCTGTACCACAAACCTTATTTGAATTTGGTGAAACAAGTGTTTGTATTCCCGATGCAAAAATTTCTTTCATCAATAAATCAACTATTGCCGACGGCAGCGAAAATGCGTTCACTTATTATTGGGATCTCGGCGATCCGGCCAGCGGCCTGTTGAATATTTCTACAGCAAAAACACCGCCGCCACATTTATACTCCGGCGTTGGCCCCTATACGGTTTTACTAACAGTAACCAGCGGTGCAGGATGTCCGAAAACCTACACCGATATTATTGATTTCATTCACCCTCAACCCAAAGCAAAATTTATTACTGATAAACCAAGTGTTTGCCTTGCAGAATCGTTGACATTTACTGATGTTACCGATCCGCTGGATGGCACCGCATCTTCCTGGCATTGGGATATGGGCGATGGTGATAAACCAATAACCGGTATCGTAAATCATACTTACCTGGCAGCGGGAACTTATACGGTAAGTTTTTACATGATCAACAGCCATAACTGCAACAGCGATACGGCTTATAAAAGCTATACCGTATATCCTTATCCTGTTGTAAATGCAGGGCCAGACAGGCGTGTGCTGGAAGGCAGTTTTGTAAGGATGCAACCGGCAGTGAGTGGTGATGACCTGCACTATTTATGGACACCCAATATCTACCTTAACAACAACAGGATATTGGTGCCTATGGCACAATATGTTAAAGATGATATTACCTATAAACTGACGGTTACCGGAAGAGGCGGCTGCCCAACCAGCGATGATGTATTCATTAAGGTATTGAAGAACCCCAAGATACCGAATACATTTACCCCTAACAATGATGGCATCAACGATAAATGGGTGATACAATACCTGGAAGATTATGCCAATTGTTTTGTACAGGTATTTACCAGGACAGGGCAAAAGGTTTATGAGAGCCGGGGTACGTATAAACCATGGGATGGAAAATTCAATGGTAAGCCTGTTCCTTTTGATACCTATTATTATATCATTGAAGCGGGTGACGGGCAGGATCCTTTTACAGGATACGTAACAGTTTTAAAATAACGGATCTATACCATAAACGATCGATTGACCCTATAAACAACCTTTACCTGTGAAAAAACGATTTCAAGGGAGAATTATGCAATTTTCCTAATATCTTGCAACACATCAAACCGCCTAAAAGAGATGATCAAATTTTACACGTACTTTTTATTCTTTTTATTATTACCCTGCTGCCTTATCGGTCAGAAAAAATCGATTTACCGGCCTAAAAATGCTCCTTCTTTGGGCCCCTGCTCTTTTCCAGGCACTACGCCCGAAACAGCTATTCCTGTTTGCGGTACATCTGTATTTACACAGGATCTTGTATTTGATTGTGATATCCCGGATATCAACCCAACCGAATGTCCCGGCAGCAATTTTCCTGCGTCAAAATCCTTCTGGTATAAATTCAAATGCTTTACGCCCGGAAATTTAGGGTTTGTCATTTCACCAAAAGGAGAAGGCGATGATTACGACTGGATACTGTTTGATGTAACGGGCCATGCCCCCGGCGATGTATTCACTGATAAAACAATGATACTATCGCTGAACGGTAGTGCCCAGGTAGTTGCCACACCGCCTGTTATCACTAAAACGGGTGCTTCTTCAACAGGTATTACCAATGTAATTTGTTATGACGGCAATCCTGCTACCGATCAGTTCAACCAGCTTATCGACCTGCAGGTAGGGCACAATTATTTACTGATGGTAACCAGCTACCCTAATGATGGTTCTACCTTTTTAGGATATAATCTTTCTTTTGGTGGAGGTACAGCGGGCATTACGGATGGCGATCCTCCGCTTGTTGATCATCTTGATGTAGGCTGCAGCAATATCAAAGTATTTTTCTCTACCGATATCAAATGCAGCAGCGTAACGGCTTTGGGAAGCGAATATTCTATTACTCCCGCCACAGGCGCTACCATTACCGGTATTACTTCGGTATGCCCTTCAGGCTTTATTGCTATTAAAGATATGACCATCAACCTGTCGAAACAATTACCGCCGGGCAATTATAATCTTGTTATCAATAAAGGCTCGGATGCGGATACGTACCTGAACATATGCGATATCCCGCTAAGCGAAGGCACTGCAATACCATTTACTATCCTTCAACCTAAATCAAGCTTTACTTATCCACCTGAGGGATGCACCAACCCGGCCATAAGCTTTACCAGCACCAGCGATCCGCTGGCAGGCAATACTATTACCGAATGGCATTGGGATTTTGGTGATGCTACAACAGGTTTAGGCGCTTCTCCCACACATACCTACACTACATCCGGCACTTATACCGTTAAGCACTGGATAGTGAACAGCAAAGGCTGTAATTCGGATACAACTTCGCATGATATTTATATTAATGTTCAGCCCACTCCCAACTTTACCAACAGCGGACCTTACTGCATCGGCAAGGATGTAACATTTACCGATGCATCGGTAGCCAATGCAGGTACTTTGGTAAACTGGCATTGGGATATGGGTGATGGCAATGTTTTCGATCTGCCGAACGGCAATCCTTTCAACCATCAATATACTTTTACCGGTATCAAGAATGTTACACTTACGGTAACTACCAGTAAAGGTTGCATACAAACTATCAGCAAGCAGGTTACCATCAGTCCGCAGCCGGTACCATCCTTTACCAATACACCGGTTTGCTTGCCTTATGCTTCTGCTGTATTTACCAATACTTCTACTATTGCTGATGGTTCGGTCATGTCGTACAACTGGGATTTTGGCGACCCTGCAAGTGGTATCAACAATACTTCTTCAGCCGATAACCCTACGCATTATTACAGCGGTACGGGCCCATATACCGTAATGCTGACAGCAACCAGTACTACCAGCGGTTGCTCGGCAACTGCATTTTGGGGAGTAACTAACATTTACCCGCAGCCGCATTCGTTGTTTACCGTACTGCCGGAGAATTGCCTGGGCGCCCCTACCTTCTTTACCAGTAATGGCGACGGCAACGGAAGCCTGATCGCATCCTATAACTGGGATTTCGGCGATGGAAATACCGGTACGGGAACAACTGCAGCTACAACACATAACTACACAACACCCGGGCTTAAAACCATTAAGCACTGGATAGTATCTGATAAGAACTGTTACAGCGACACTACCACGCATACGGTTTACATTAACCAACTGCCAACAGCAGATTTTGCTATTGTACCACCTACCTGCCAGACAAGGCTGAGCAGCTTTACCGATGCATCTGTACCAAATGATGGTGTGATAAATAAATGGCAATGGGATTTTGGCGATATCGGCAGTCCCAACAATACTTCATCGCTGCCCAACCCGCAGCATATATTTTCTGCAACAGGTGTGTATAACGTGGGCCTCATTATTACTACAGATAAAGGCTGTACCAACTTTGCGCCTTTCGTAAAACAGGTTACGGTAAATGCAAGGCCGCATGCTGATTTTATACCGCCAGAAGTTTGCCTGAACGATACCTACGCACAATTCAATGATAACAGTACCATTGCTTCCGGTTCTATCAGCAGCTGGCTGTGGGATTTCGGCGATCCGGGATCGGGGCCGCTGAATAATTCCAGCGCAACGAGTCCGCAGCACAGTTACACTGCGGTTGGTCCATACACTGTACGGTTGATCGTGGGCAGTAACAGTTTCTGTGCCGATACTTTATATCAGCCCATATTTGTGAACGGAAGTTTCCCGGTTGCAGATGTTAGTTTGATGAACAGCGGTAATATCTGTGCAGGCGATGTAATTACTATCACCAATCATTCTACGGTTTTCCCCGGTACTATTACCAAGGTAGAGATCGACTGGGATGATGTGGGCACACCGGGCGTATTTGAGCTGGATGATGTACCAACACCGGGAAAGAATTATTCGCATTCCTATCCAACTTTTCAATCGCCTGCAACCAAAGATTATACGATACGCTTCAGGGCTTATTCCGGCGGCGTATGTATGAATGATAAATTATTAACGGTAACATTGAATGCAAAACCAAAAGTGCAGTTCAATAATATACCCGATACCTGTTTGCTTGCAGCACCCTTCCAGCTTACACAAGCCAATGAGCCTAATGCCATACCGGGTAATGGTGTGTATACCGGCGCCGGTATAACCAATCCTAACGGCACTTTTGATCCTGCTGTGGCAGGCGTGGGAACACATACTATTACTTACACTTATACTTCACTGGCAGGATGTACTGATGCTGCGAGCAGAACGATACAGGTATTGGATACCGCTTCAGCAAGATTTGTGTACAGCGCACCGCCAGCCTGCGATGGAACCCCGGTAACGTTTACCGACCGTTCAGTTTTTCCGGCTGGTGTGGTATTAGCTTCTACCACCTGGGATTTCGGTGATGGATCACCAACAGAAAATCATTTACCGGGAAGTTCATTTACGCATACTTTTCCTGCCGCAGGAACGTACACCGTGAAGATGTATAATACTTCGGCGTATGGCTGCAACAGTACCTTTACTTCGCAGCAGGTACTGGTAAGCCCGATACCAAATACAACATTTGATTTTGGGGAAACAAGTGTTTGTATCCCGGTTGCCAAAGTTTCTTTCATCAATAAATCAACTATTGCAGACGGCAGCGAAAATGCGTTTACCTATTATTGGGATTTCGGCGATCCTGCCAGCGGCCCGTTGAATACTTCTGTTGCAAAAACACCGCCAGTGCATTGGTACCAGGGTGTTGGGCCTTATACCGTTTCATTAACGGTTACCAGCGGTGCAAGATGCCCGAAAACTTATACGGATGTTGTAGATTTTATTCATCCTCAACCTAAGGCCGCATTTGTAACGGATAAGCCGAGTGTTTGTCTTGATGAAACGGTGAAATTCACTGATGTTACCGATCCGCTGGATGGCACAACTTCTTCCTGGCATTGGGATATGGGTGATGGCGATAAACCAGGTACACCAATAGTAGAGCATACTTATCTACAGGCAGGTACATTTACACTAAGCTTTTATATTATTAACAGCCACGGTTGTAACAGTGATACGGCCTATAAAAACTTTACGGTATATCCTTATCCTGTTGTATATGCAGGACCCGACAGGCGTGTACTGGAAGGTAGCTTTGTAAGAATGCAGCCGGTAGTGAGTGGTGATGACCTGCAATATTTATGGACACCCAATCTTTACCTTGATAATAACAGGATATTGGCTCCTATGGCGCAGTATGTAAAAGATGATATTACGTACAAACTAACTGTTACGGGAAGAGGTGGTTGTCCGAAGAGCGATGACGTGTTCATCAAAGTGTTGAAGGCCCCGAAGATACCGAACACCTTTACGCCTAACAACGATGGCATTAATGATAAATGGGCGATACAATACCTGGATGATTATGCCAACTGCAGGGTGCAGGTATTCACCAGGACGGGGCAAAAAGTTTTTGAAAGCCAGGGTATCTATAAAGCATGGGATGGTACATTCAATGGTAAGCCTTTGCCTTTTGATACCTACTATTATATCATTGAAGCCGGTGACGGGCGTGACCCGCTTACGGGATATGTAACGATAGTGAAATAAAGTTTACCGCAGAGGCGGAGAGACGCTGAGGTTAAACCACGAACCTGCCTGCCGGCAGGCAGGTTACACGAATATTCACGAATAAATACATTCGTGGTCATTAGTGTTATTCGTGGTTTAATTATTTAAAGGATAAGCCTGCCTCGCAGGTATATAGTAATTATTTCCGTGGATAAATGATTGATCTTAAATAAATTACGGTTTTTGATACCGCCGGGCTGCCATGATTTCGGGGAACCTTTCGGTATAATGCCGATGGCTTCACGGAAATCCTGGCAAGCTTTCGGCATGATGCCGGTCCCTTCCGCGAAGTTCCGGCAAGCTTTCGGCATCGTACCGAAGGGGTGCTGAAAATCGGGGCACATTTTCCGCTTAAAAAGCAATTAATCTTACTATTTCGAAGACATATTATTGAAAATTTATGTTGCTTATTTCAGATTCAGGGAATTTCCTGGTATGATCCCGAAGCTTCGCAGAAATCCTGGCAAGCTTTCGGGGGTACCCGACGGCTTCCCCGAAATCGTGGCAAGCTTTCGGGAACACCCCGACGGTTTCCGCGAAGTTCGCGGAAGGTTTCGGGAACACCCGACAGGCTGCCCGAAGTCCGGGGAAGCCGTCGGGTAAAAACAGGCAAAATATATCTTGTGAAATAAATCTACCGCAGAGACGGAGAGACATTGAGATAAAACCACGAATTACACGAATATTCACGAATAAAAACATTCGTGTTCATTCGTGTAATTCGTGTTTTTTTACTCCTTATGTTTTATTGGAGTTTTACTTTTTCACCGCAGAGAAAAGAGTCAATTGAGTTTACGCAGAGATATTCTGCGTAAACTTTGCTTCTCAATTTCTCTGCGGTGAAAAACAGAACTTATTAGACCACGAATAAAAACATTCGTGTTCATTAGTGTAATTCGTAGTTCCCAATAACTAATAACCAATTACTAACAACAACTACAACGTTGCCATATCAATAACAAACCTATACCGCACATCGCCTTTCAGCATACGTTCGTAAGCTTCATTGATATCTTTCATAGCAATTACTTCCACATCGCTTACAATATTATGTTCGGCGCAATAGTCAAGCATTTCCTGTGTTTCAGGAAGCCCGCCGATCAATGAGCCTGCCAGGCTTCTGCGCTGGAAGATGAGATTGAAGGCAGCCACCGGCGTGCCCGGAGGAGGCACACCCACACAAACCATGGTACCATTCGTTCTTAACATGCTGAGATAAAAATTATAATCATGCTCCGCAGAAACGGTATCTAAAATAAAGTCAAAATAATTGGCTACCGCAGCCACCTGGTCTGCATCGCTGGTCAACACAAATTTATGTGCGCCCAGGCGTTTGGCATCTTCAGCTTTAGAAGCGGTGTGGCTGAGCATGGTAACTTCGGCGCCCATAGATACGGCCAGCTTTACACCCATATGGCCAAGACCGCCAAGGCCAAGGATGCCTACCCTTTGACCCTTGCCCACTTTCCAATGGCGCAATGGAGAATAAGTAGTGATGCCTGCACAAAGCAACGGCGCTACCCCTTCCAGCGGTAATTTATCCGACACATGTAATACAAAATCTTCGTGGCATAAGATCTGTTTGCTGTAGCCACCGTGTGTTACGCCGCTGCCGTCTTTTTCATTTCCACCATAAGTAAATACGGCGCCGTTGGCGCAATATTGTTCCAGGCCATCTTTACAGTTATCACATTCGCGGCAGCTATCTACCAGGCAACCGATACCGGCAAGATCGCCCACTTTGAATTTTTTTACGTGATCGCCAACTGCAATAACACGGCCCACAATCTCATGGCCGGGTACAACAGGATAAACCGACATGCCCCAATCATTGCGGGCAGTATGCAGATCGCTGTGGCAAACACCGCAGTATAATATTTCGATCTGTACATCATGTGGTTTAGGATTTCTTCGTTCTATTGTCCAGGGTGCTAACGGACTGGTTGCACTTTGTGCAGCATAAGATTTAATAGATGGCATGAGAGTGTTTTTAGAATAGCAAATGTAATGTTTTGCCTGCTAACAGTATAAAAGGAAATAAGTGATACTTTGTCTGCAGATTTTTTATTTTTATCGCAACATTACCGGTATGAAAAATAAAATGATCATTGTTTTTACTGCTGCATTGTTTTTTATTGCAACTGCTTACGCACAAAACAAGTATGTATGTTTCAAGAGCGAAGCAGATACCAGCCTGCAACTGTCCGTTTATTTTGACAGTCATAAGAAAGCAAAACTGGTACGTTATAAAGAACAGGCTGCTTCTATCGCATTAGTGTATTCCGGTATTGAGAAAGATAAGAATGAGAATCCCGGCGGTGTTCCTGCCATATTCTGGGCAGCCACTTATTTAGAAAAATATAACGGTAAGATAACCGGCACGTATGTTTTTACCAATGCCGGTACTTATGGCCTGGATGTAACTTATACCCGTAAAAAAGACAACAAGGAATTTTATTTTTCTGTATTGGAAAACAGGAAAGGCGAAGATGGCTCCATATGGCGCAGCGCACCTTGCTTTTAAAGAAGGGGCACTATTCTCTTGCACAGTAAAATAACCGGTTATTAATGTCAACTATTTGAAAAACAAAAAGAATATTCTATATTCGTTCTTAATCAAAAAACCTTAAACAACATGAATTCAAAACTATTGCTTATTGTAGCCGGTATACTGGCTATTGTTTCTGCATGGCTTCCATGGGTTTCTTTTATGGGTATCACCGTTAATGGATTTCAAGGTGATATGAAAGGCAATCCTGGATTATTCTTCGTTATCCTTGGCGCATTGGTAGCCGTTATGGGATTACTTGGTAAAAAATGGAGTGCAATTGTAGCTATCGTATTGTCGCTTTGCATTGCCGGTCTTGGTGTTAAGTATTACATGGATGCAGGTGAAGCTGTTGGTTATGGCCTTTACGTTATGATGGCTGCCGGAGTACTTGGTATCATTGGCGGTGTATTGGGAATGAAAGGACCAAAAAGCACTGCTGCTTAATTTAATTGAACTTAATTATTTGAAAGAGCCTCCGAATGGAGGCTCTTTTATTTTTTCCTTTTCACCGCTAAGGCGCGGAGACGCTAAGGTTCGCTAAGAAATTCTTTGCGCTCTTTGCATCTTTGTGTCTTCGCGGTGAAAAATAAAAAGGCCGGAAATAATTCCGGCCCTTATGCTTAGTCTGAAAACGGCAAAATTCTATTCTAATACTTTTACTTCGGTGCGCCTGTTCTGTGCACGGCCCTCGGCAGTGCGGTTATCGGCTATAGGTTGTGTAAGGCCGTAACCTTTTGCAGTAACGCGGCTGGGATCAATACCTTTCATCAGCAGATAAGCTCTTACCGTATTGGCCCTTGCTTCGGATAATACCTGGTTGCTTTTTGCTGTGCCCACATTATCGGTATGCCCGCCTATTTCAATCCGCTCATCATCTTTACGCTGCAGGTAAGCTACCAGCTCATCTAGCACCACATGCGATTCTTCCATAAGATCAGCCTTGCCGGTCTCGAAATTACAGTTGTCCAGCACAAAGGTTTTTGCAGGCATGAACTGTATATCTACCTTAAATGGGTTCTTATAATACGAATTGCCCGTAGTGGCCGGAATATCTAAAAAATTATAGCTGGTAGAATCCTTAAAGCCAAGAATGAATATTTCATACGTATCACCGGCAGGCAGGCGGGTAGAAAATTTTCCTGTAGAATCGGTAAGCCCCTGGTATTCTTTTCCATTAAGCTTACTGCGAAATACCACGATCTCGTTATTGAGCGCATTGTTCTTAAAATCCGTCATGGTAACATTGATCGGGGCATCTTTCGGAATAGCTGCGTTCTGTACTGTTCCATTCTGCGAAAAAGCGGTAAAAGGCAACACGAACATCAAAAGGAGGTAAAAAAGCTTTTGCTTCATGAGTTTACTGTTTAAAGGTGATTTTAAAGGTAATAATTTTCGGGGTAGTTTTTCAATTATTATGCCAGTTTGGTCCATGGTTGATGGACGATAGTCCATAGCCGGGTATGACAAATTGATGAGCTTCTACAATATGAAGGTTCTTCTATGAACCATGAACTATCAACCATCAACTATAACCTCACTGCCAGCCGCACCACCATCTCCTCTTTCCAGCTTTTAAAATCGCCTGCAAGGATATGCTTCCGGGCTTCGGTAACCAGCCAAAGGTAAAAGGCAAGGTTGTGTACGCTGGCAATGGTAAGACCTAAATATTCCCTTGATTTCATTAAATGCCGCAGGTAGGCCTTGCTATAATAGTTGCTCATTTCGCAGGGGATGCCGTCATCGATCGGTGAAAAATCTTTCTCCCATTTTTTATTATCAATATTGATAACCCCTTTAGTAGTAAACAACATGGCATTGCGTCCATTACGGGTGGGCATTACACAGTCAAACATATCTACACCAAGCGCAATGCCTTCCAGTATGTTCCAGGGAGTGCCTACGCCCATTAAGTAACGCGGTTTTTGTTTAGGTAAAATATCGCAGCACAATTCGGTGTACTCATACATCATTTCTACCGGCTCGCCCACACTTAATCCGCCAATAGCATTGCCCGTTGCATTCTTCGATGCTACAAATTCAGCCGATGCAGTCCGAAGGTCTTTATACGTACTGCCCTGTACTATCGGGAAAAGATTTTGAGTATATCCATATTTATCCGGTGTATTGTTGAAGCGCTCAAAACACCTGTCCAGCCAGCGATGCGTAAGCTCCATACTTTGTTTGGCATATTTCTCATCGCTTGGATAAGGCGGGCATTCATCAAAGGCCATGATGATATCGCCGCCAATGGTGCGCTGGATATCCATTATATTTTCGGGGGTAAACAAATGCCTGCTGCCATCGATATGGCTTTGAAATAAGGCGCCTTCTTCGGTCAGTTTACGGTTATTGGCCAATGAAAAGACCTGGTAACCACCACTATCGGTAAGGATAGGTCTGTCCCATCCATTAAATTTATGAAGGCCGCCTGCCGCTTCCAGTATTTCCAATCCCGGCCGCAGGTACAGATGATAGGTATTGCCTAAAATGATCTGCGCCTGCACCTCATTCTTCAACTGCTGTTGTGTTACTGCCTTTACACTGCCTACTGTACCTACGGGCATAAAGATGGGTGTGAGTATCTCACCATGATCGGTAGTTATTTTACCGGCTCGTGCTTTGGTAACGGTATCCGTATATTGAAGATCGAATTGTAAAGAAGACATTTAGAGTTTTGTGTTTTCGGTTTTCTGTTTTGCGTTTTCGGTTGATCGATGTTTTGTTATGATTTTTCCTAATGACTAATTACCCAATTACTAATTACTTATTCCCTTTTGACTTATTTTTGCCCAATGAATTTTACCCACTGGTGGCAACTGCTTTTTTATGCTTTTTGCCTGATAACCCTGATCCAGGTTTTTTATTACCTGTTCTTTTTTTTACGATTGGCCCTGCATAAACCAATTGCAAAAACTACTTCGCAAACACATCCTGTTTCTGTTATTATCTGTGCCCGTGACGAAGCCGCAAATTTAGCGAAAAATCTACCCGGTTCGCTGGTACAGCAATATAAAACCACGCATGAAGTGATCGTGGTAGATGATAACTCGTACGATGATACCAAATACCTGCTGGAAGAATTTCAAAAAACCTTCAAGCAACTGCATGTGGTACAGCTGAAACAGGAAGCAAAATTGATTCCCGGTAAAAAATTCCCGTTAAGCGTAGGTATCAAAACAGCTAAATACGAGGTAGTTCTTTTAACTGATGCAGATTGTGTTCCGGCCAGCGAATACTGGATCGATAAGATGCAGCAAACTTATACAGACAATACGGAGATCGTTTTAGGATATGGCGCTTATCATAAAAAGAAAGGCTTCTTAAATAAACTGGTACGATGGGAAACTTTTCACAGTGCTGTTCAATATCTGTCGTATGCGCTTGCAGGCAAACCATACATGGGTGTAGGCAGAAATTTAAGTTATAAGAAAGTTGTTTTCTTCCGGCATAAAGGCTTCAGTGCTCATAATAATATACCAAGTGGCGATGATGACCTGTTCATCAATATGGCTGCTACTAAAAAGAATACCCGTATCAGTATCGATCCGGATACGTTTACACTTAGCGAGCCTGCTAAAACATGGGCGCAATGGTCGAAACAAAAAAGAAGGCATTACAGTACCAGCAAATTTTACAAGCCGGTTCATAAATTTTTACTCGGCTTATATTCTTTTTCGCACTTTGCTTTTTATCCTTTGCTGGCGGCAAGTATTTTATTTTACGGATGGCAATGGGCGCTGATCGTTTTCGGCGTACGTTTTTTGGTACAGGCCGTGGTATATTTCTTTTGTATGAAACGGTTGCAGGAAAAAGATCTTTTTCCATTGTTCCTGTTCTTTGATATCTGGATGTTTTTTTATTATCTCATCTTTGCGGTATCAATATTTAAGAAGCCGAAGCCGACATGGAAATAAAGCCTCTCCCCAACCCCTCTCCAAAGGAGAGGGAACTGGAAGATCGTTAAGAAGATTATGTCTTGTTTATAAGTAAGTGATTATGGATATCCTTTTAAAATACTTTGATGATTTTACAGAAAAGCAATTGCAGCAATTTGGTGCATTGAAAGAACTGTACATTGAATGGAACGAAAAGATCAATGTTATTTCAAGGAAGGATATGGATAATTTTTATGAGCATCATGTATTGCACTCCCTGGCTATAGCTACAAAATTTGAATTTACCCCCGGTATGGAAGTAATGGACCTGGGCTGTGGTGGTGGCTTTCCGGGTATCCCGTTAGCAATATTTTTTCCGGATACTAAATTTCATCTGGTTGACAGCATCAATAAAAAACTGAACGTAGTAAATGAGATCACAGCAGCAATAGGCTTAACAAATCTAACTACACAACACACCCGTGCCGAAGATATAAAGAACCGCAAATTTGATGTGGTCATTTCAAGGGCCGTTGCTCCACTAAAAGACCTGTGGTTTTGGAGCAAACCACTCATTCGTAAAACAGTAAAAGCCGAAGCCGGTATTCCAAACGGACTGATCTGTCTTAAAGGCGGCGACCTTACCAAAGAGATATTTGAAAGCGGCTGCAAACCCAGGGTTTGGGAAATTGAAAAGATCTTTGAAGAAGATTTTTTTAAAGAGAAATACCTGTTGTACGTTCCCCTGATCAAATAATACAGGCGGCCTGCATTTAACCGAAAAAAATACCACAAAGTGGTATTGTTATTGTCGGCTTTTTACCCAAATTTTGCATAATGAATATATCGGTAGCAATCGTTGAAGATAATAATGATATTAGGCTGGCGCTGGAGCAAATAATCGAAATGGCAGATGACTGTACCCTTGCAGGCTCCTGCATAAGCGGCGAAGAAGCCCTGGTAAAGATCCCTATATTAAATCCCAAAGTTGTTTTAATGGACATTGGCCTTGGCGGCATCAATGGTATTGAAGTGGTAAGACAGTTGAAGGCATCCAACCCGGATATATTGTTCATGATGTGTACCATTTATGAAGATGATGAAAAGATATTTGAAGCATTGAGCGCCGGTGCAAGTGGTTACATTTTAAAAAAGACACCTCCGGGAAAATTACTGGAAGGTATCAAGGAACTGATAGAAGGCGGCGCACCGATGAGCAGCCAGATAGCAAGGAAAGTGGTAGCGGCATTTCAAAACAAACCTACCAGTACAACAGACGCTTCTTTGGAAACACTTTCTAAAAGAGAAAAAGAAATACTGGAAATGCTTTCAACCGGTTTATTGTATAAGGAGATCGCTGAAAAAATGTTCATCAGCAGCGAAACAGTACGTAAGCATGTTTACCACATCTATGAAAAACTACATGTTGGTAATCGTGTAGAAGCTGTAAATAAATTCTTTGGCAGATAAGATTTGTCAACTGGTATAGCCATGAAGATTAGTTAACAAAATAAAGCACAAGTAAAAGGGCCAGCTGTAAAAAGCAGGCCCTTTGCTTTTAAAGAAATTTCCAAAACCAAAAATCAGTTTGCGGCGTATCGCCTATCGGAAAGCCGTGTGTATGGCCCGAATTTACAAAGCCGTATTTTTCGTAAAATTTTTGCGCCCGTAAATTATTCTCCCATACTCCCAGCCACACTACTTCGTATTGGTGTTGCTTGGCATAAGCCAAAATAAAATCCATTAGCTTTTGTGCAATGCCTTTTCCCTGGTATTCGCTTAATACATAAATGCGCTTCAGTTCCAGTGCTTTCCATTGCTGCATCAAAGGAAAGCTGGTGTAATCTTCCATGAAGCGGAGATAACCAACGGCCTTGCCTTCTACTTCTGCAAAAAAACAATGATCTTTTTTATTGGAGATCTCATTTGCCAATGATTGTTCAGCAAAATTTTCTTCCAGGAAAAGCAGCATATCTTCTTCTGTACAGGTACCCACGAAAGTATCGTAAAAAGTTTTTTTAGCTATCGCTGATAACACGGGTACATCTACGGGTTGTACCCTCCTGATCGTTATTTCCATTGCTTCCTGTTTGCCGTTTACCAATTTAATTCCAGTACATTATTTTTCTGGTCAACATCCGCCATACGTTTTGAAGGATCTATCTCGGCCACTTTAAGATCGGTAAGCCTGCGCTTGAATTCTACTATATAGGTAGGATGTGTCCATTTCCATTCTTCATGTACTTCTCTTTTTATGGCAGCATTTTCATTAGGCTTTTCCCCAAACATTAAATTAAGCGGAATGTAGTGCATCTCTTTACTGCCATCTTTGAACGTAAGCTGCAGATCAATAGGCATCGGCATCTGGCCAATTCTTCTTAAGCGTATCCTGGATACACCGCCTTCTTCCCATAAACTGTCAATAGAATAATTGATCGTTTTAGTGGTGTTGCAAAAATATTCTTTGTACCAATCCAGTTTTATGTTGCTTACTTTTTCTGCTACCTGTATAAGATCATTACTGTTCGGATGTTTGAAGCGCCATTGGTCATAATATTGCAGCAACATTTTATCCCGTACATCTCCGCCGATAATATACCCCAGCTGCTCCATAAATACTGAACCTTTTGAATAGGCTGCAGCACTGTAAGCTGCATTGGTATTAAAATGATCGGCGTGTGTTGTTAAAGGCTCTTCCAAACCGCTTTTTACCAGGTTGTAATAACTGTTGTAATTATCAATATGCTTTAAGGGCAATAATGCCGAAAGAGAATCGAGGCGTTTTAAAACAACAGGATTATTGGCGTATTTAACTCTCGTTACTTTATCACGGTAATACGATTCAACAAGATCAGTTGCAAATTCTGTAAAGCCTTCATCCATCCAGGCATACATGCTTTCGTTGGTGCCCATCATCATCTGGTACCAGCTGTGCATCCATTCATGAAAAACAGTTCCCAGGCTTGGCCCTACTATCAGTGTTGCCATTGGATATTCCATACCGCCATCGCCGCCATGTATAAATGAATATTGCGGGTAAGGATATTTGCCGAACTTACTTTCCATGAAGGGCAACGCCACCACTGCTGCATCAGCAACAGTTATCCATGCGGTATCATTCTTCGGATCGTTGTCTTTATTTTTATACAGCACATTCAATACTGTACCGCTCGGCATTTTACGAACCAGGTGTTTATAATCCGGATCGGCAGCCCATACAAAATCATGTACATTGTTTCCTACAAAGTGCCATGTTCTTTTATCTTTTGCAATTGGCTTCAGGTCGGCAGAGTTTGCTGCATCATAGCCCCATCCTATTTCATTGGCATTCACCAACATTCCGGTACCGCCTAATTTATAATTCTTATCGATGTTTATCGTTACATCAAAATCGCCCCATACTCCATAGAATTCCCGGGCAATATATGGCGTAGGATGCCAGCCTTCATAATCGTACTCACACATTTTCGGGTACCATTGGCTCATGCTGTAACGCACGCCGGTAGTTGGATTATCCCTTCCGCTTCTGCGTATCTGCAAAGGCACCTGCGCCTGGAATTCCATTTCAAAAACTACTTTGCTTTTGGGAGCAATAGCTTTGGTAAGATCAACTTCCAAAATGGTTTCGTGATATTTAAACGGCTGAGGTACTCCATTCATTTTTAGGGAGATGATCTTTTGATAGCCGATCTCATTGTCTTTCAATTTAAAGATGCGGTCCCTTACTCTTGAGTCCCAGTCAGGTCTCCCATTCACCAGCGTTTTACCCAACTCACGACTGCGTACATCCATGCTGCTGTTTGGCTGAAAGGCATTGAAATATAAATGATAGAAAACCCTGTTCAAAGCATCAGGGGAATTATTGGTGTATTCCAGTTTTTGTTTACCGGTAAATTGATTGGCCATTACATCCATATCAATATTCATGGTGTACTTTACCCGCTGCTGCCAGCGATCGGGTTGCGCATATGCTTTAGCCTGCGCACATATTGCCAATACAAGAATGGAAAGGTTTCTCTTCATCGTTATAAATTATGGGTAGCTGTAAATTTCGGGAAATATATCTTACCGTAAAAAGAAAAACGTATAAGTGGTAAGCGGGTTTAACGGATCAATCTTTACCGGCGATCACAATAACAATTTCGCCTTTTACAGGTTTCGTACTAAAGTAATCGTGTACTTCCTGCAGGGTGCCTCTTTTATTTTCTTCAAATTTTTTGGTGAGTTCACGGCTTACGCAACATTGCCTGTCTGCTCCAAAATATTGTATGCACTCATTCAATGTTTTTACCAACCGCATGGGGCTTTCATAAAAAACCATTGTACGCTCTTCTTCTGCCAGTTTTTTAAACATCGTCATTCTTCCTTTCTTTAATGGAAGAAAGCCTTCAAAACAAAAGCTGTCTGTTGGCAAACCACTATTGACAAGTGCCGGAACAAATGCGGTGGCGCCGGGCAGGCATTCTACTTTCACATCAAATTTTATGCATTCTCTTACCAGTAAAAAAGCAGGATCGCTGATACCGGGTGTACCTGCATCGGTAAGCAGGGCCATCGTTTTACCCGATTGCAGTTGTTCTACCAAATGTGCCAATACCTTATGTTCGTTATGCTGATGATAAGGCGTAATAGGTTTTTGAACCTGGTAATGATTGAGTAGCACCGATGATGTCCTGGTATCTTCTGCTAAAATAAGGTCAACACTTTTCAGCACATCAATAGCCCTGAATGTGATATCAGCAAGATTACCTATGGGGGTTGGAACAATATAGAGCATTTACGAATTGTTCAATGTGCAAATGCGTAAATGTGCGAATGTGCACATTGAATAATTTGCACATTTACCAATTTGCACATTAGTTAATTGATATCTCAAACGTTTCCATTACAGGATTGGCGAGTAATTTTTTTGCAGCTTCTTCTGCCAATGCAGTGGCAGCTTCTTTACTGTCGGCTTCTACCGTAAGATCGATATGCTTGCCGATGCGTACATCATTCACATTGTTCAATCCTAAATTCTGCAGGCCGCCCATTACTGCTTTCCCTTGCGGATCCAATAGGTCTTTTAGCGGCATTACTTTTACCTGTACTGTATATGTCATGATTTTTTTTCTTTAAAGAGCAAAGATAAAATAATGTACACAATGAACACTACCGGAACTGCCAGCCATTGCAATAAAACAGCAGCAATAACGGCAATAGCGAGCAATATTACTTTAGGGAGATTATTTTTTAGTGTGAAGTCTTTAAATTTTAATGCCATCATGGGTAATGTGCTTACCATAAGCCAGCTTACCAATACTATAATGGCGTATAAAACCCATTTGTTAAAAATAAAGTTTACAATGGCCGGGCTCTCTGTGTACCAGTAAATAAGCGGGAAGGAAGCGATCAGCAAGCCCGCTGCGGGAATGGGTACACCTTTAAATCCAGTTTCCTGCGAGGCATCAATATTAAATCTTGCCAGCCTGTATGCGCCTGCACAAGCGATCAGTACAGCAGGTAAAAGCCATATAATAGATGTATCAATGCCGGCTTCTTCTTTTGCCAAACTCAACCGTAAGAACTGGTACATGATCATGGAAGGGGCCACACCAAAACTCACCACATCAGCTAAAGAATCCAGTTGCTTGCCAATATCCGAAGTAGCTTTAAAAAGGCGGGCCACAAAGCCATCCAGGAAATCCACAATACCTGCCAATCCTATGAATAAGGATGCCATCCATATCTTTTCGGGAACATCAATGAATTGCTCGCCTTCCGGGCTATATCCAATAGTGATACCGTTTTGTAAAATGTAAATGATGGCAATGCAACCAAAAACAAGATTGAGCAATGTGAAGATATTAGGGATGTGTTTTTTCATGATAGAAGACCACGGACGACGGACCACTGACCACAGTGATCGACGATGGTGATTATGTTTTGTTATTTTTTATTAGTGCGTTTTTAAATGCTTATACTTTCTTCATCAGGGCTTCGATATCTTCCACTGTAATTGGAATATTTTTCATCAAATCCTTATTACCATTTTTAGTCACCCAAAAATTATTTTCAATTCTTACACCCATTTGTTCTTCTTCTATATAAATACCTGGCTCAATAGTAAATACCATACCCGCTTTGATAGGTTCTGTTCGTGTGCCCAGGTCGTGTACATCAATTCCTAAATGATGAGAGATGCCATGATACAGGTATTTTCTATAAGCCCTGTTTTCCGGGTCTTCATTTTTAATATCAGATTTTTTCAGCAAGCCTATTTTTTGGAAAATTACTGTTGCTTCGTCACCAATTTTTTCTGTATAATCAATAATGCTGATGCCCGGCTTTAAGATGCTGGCAGCATAATGATGCAAATGAAGACAGGCATTATACACTGTTTTTTGCCTGCGGGTAAATTTGCCATTTACAGGAACAGTACGGGTAAGATCGGCGCAATAATTTCCATACTCTGCACCAAAATCCATCAATATCAATTCGCCGTCTTTACATTCTCGGCTGTTCTCTATATAATGCAG
Source organism: Bacteroidota bacterium (assembly GCA_048497855.1). GTDB lineage: Bacteria > Bacteroidota > Bacteroidia > Chitinophagales > Chitinophagaceae > Ferruginibacter. The sequence continues at coordinate 26,524 of JBEHZB010000005.1, forward strand.
TGTTCTCGCCCTGTCGCCGCTGGCAATGATAGATCCATAAGCCGGACCACTGGCCCTTTGCGATAAAAATGAATGATAGATCTCTGCTTCTATTTCATATTCCATCACGCCCGGTTTAATAAACTGCAATAACCTGCGAAAAGTAATATCCGTAATATCAATTGCTTTCTGCATCACTTCTACTTCCAGTGCTGTTTTTATACCACGCAGCTCTTTCATGATCTTTGCGCTGCGTTTATAATTATGCAGCGGGTAGCGCTCTTTCATCATTTGTGCATAGCGGTAATCCCTTACCGGAACAAGGTTTGCCTTGCGGTCGTTTTCATTCGTGTTAAGGTAAATGTTATCTGCCCAATGTATCCAGGGTTGCAACATGCCATCAAGGGTATCCAGCCAGATAATGGTTTCAATTCCCGATATAGCCTTAGCCTCGTTTGTCCGTAAACGGTGGCCATCCCATTTTTCCTTTAATTCATTGGGACGAACCAATACCAGTACTTCACGGTATTTGGGATCGGGATTGTCGGGATATAATACCAGCATAGAATCTTCCTGCTCAATACCGGTAAGCCAGATCATATCTGCATTTTGCTTGAACTTATACAATTGATCCGCATTCATCGGCAATTCATCATTGCTGTTGAAGATGGCTATGGAATTCTTTTCCATCTTACCGGTAAAACGTTTCCTGTTCTGAATGAATATTTCAGGATTGAGTGGAAGGTATTTCATTAGAAAAAATTTTATTGCAATATAGTCGATTAGTTGATAGGTTGAATCGGAACCGGTTAATCCGTTTATCAGTTAATTGGTGGGCAGAATATATCAAGATTAAAGTTCATTTTTTTGGTAATGTACAAGAGTTTTAGAAATAAACAGGATCTGCTTTGCCAACTAAACTAAATAATGATACCAAAGTTGGGTAAGAATCTAAAAATCGTGTACAATCTACACAATAGAAATCTAAAAATTTTAACCTGTTTAAATAACCTAGGCCATTGTTCAATCTTGTTCAAAAAAAGGGACAAGATTTAAATTTCCGCAAACGTTTGCGTAAAATGTGTTCATTCCCTTTAAATAATCATTAATTTCTCCGGTTTCGTTCAAAACCGCATGGCATAACTTTGCGCACTAACGATTAATCAACTAAAAAAAATTGCCAGTTTATGTCAGTTCCAACGATGCTTTCTATCCCTAAAAATGCCTTGATAAACATGGGTTTACGAGTGGCAGACAATGTTCATTACCAGCTAAGTCCCGAAGAATTAACCGAGCAGGCAGTTCAGCGTGGAGAGGGTGTTTTAAACGATACCGGCGCATTAGTAATCAATACCGGCAAATTTACCGGCCGCAGCCCAAAAGATAAATTCACTGTTAGGGATGCTATCACCGAAAAAAGCGTGCATTGGAATGATTTTAATATCCCTTTTGAGGAAGAAAATTTTCTGAAGCTGAAGGAAAAAATGCTGGATTATTTAAGCGATAAAGAATTGTGGGTTCGTGATTGTTATGCCTGTGCCGATGAAAAATTCCGCCTGCGTTTGAGGGTTATCAATGAAAATCCATGGAGCAATTTATTTGCCTACAACATGTTCATCCGTCCTGAGGAAAAAGACCTGGAAACCTTTGTTCCTCATTGGCATATTATACAGGCACCTGGCTTTAAAGCCGATCCTGCTGTGGATGGTACCCGTGCTGAAAATTTTGCTGTATTAAGTTTTACCCATAAAACAATTTTGATTGGCGGCACCGGCTATACCGGCGAAATGAAGAAAGGCATATTCACTATGCTGAATTTTGTACTTCCTGAACGTGCCGATGTATTAAGCATGCATTGCAGCGCTAATATGGGCAAAGATGGCGATACGGCTATCTTCTTTGGATTGAGCGGCACCGGCAAAACTACCTTGAGTGCGGATCCTAACCGTTTATTGATCGGTGATGATGAGCATGGCTGGACTCCCGACAGTGTATTCAACTTTGAAGGTGGTTGCTATGCAAAAACCATCGACCTGAGTGAAGAAAAAGAACCCGAAATTTATCATGCCATCAGGCCGGGTGCTTTGGTTGAAAATGTAACGTTCATAGAAGGAACCAATAAAATCGATTTCAGCAGTAAAAAAATAACAGAGAATACGAGGGTAAGCTATCCGCTGAATTTTATCAGTAATGCGCTGGAACCATCTATCGGTAAAACGCCAAAGAATATCTTCTTTTTAACCTGCGATGCGTATGGTGTATTGCCCCCGATCAGTAAATTATCTGTTGGCCAGGCCATGTATCAATTTATAAGCGGCTATACTGCAAAGGTAGCTGGTACCGAAGCTGGTGTTACAGAGCCAAAATCTACGTTCAGCGCATGTTTCGGTGCACCTTTCTTACCATTGCACCCGGCGCAATATGCAGAGATGCTGGGTAAAAAAATGAAGGATCACAATGTAAATGTATGGATGGTGAATACCGGCTGGAGCGGCGGCGCTTATGGTGTTGGCAGCCGTATGAAACTTAGCTATACAAGAGCCATGATCAGCGCTGCGCTGGAAGGCAAACTGGATAATGTTGGCTACACTGCCGATCCTGTATTCGGTATGCTGGTGCCTGATTCCTGTCCTGGTGTTCCTGCAGAAATACTAACGCCAAGAAATACCTGGTCTGATAAAGAAGCGTATGATGCAAAGGCAAAAGATCTTGCGCAGCAGTTCATTAAAAATTTTGAAAAATATGCCGGCGGTGCCAGTGAAGAAATTTTGGCAGCGGCTCCAAAACTGTAATACCTAACAAAACAACGATTGTTAGCCAATAGAGATCCTCCTGTTTATCGGGAGGATTTTTTATTTAGGCCACTAATTACACGAATAGGCACTAATGAAAAATTTTACCACAGAGGCAGAGAGGCGCAGAGTTAAGCAATGAATGGTTATCGAAAAATCCTTTTAATCATAAAATCATAGTTCCATTTCAGGTATATTTCCTTCTACAATAAGTTTACCGGCAGTTTTATTTACGATCTCTTCAACGGTTACACCAGGCGCTCTTTCCAATAATTTAAAACCATTTGCCGTTACGTCAAGTACTGCAATTTCTGTAACAATTTTCTTTACGCAGTTTTTTCCGGTAAGTGGTAAGGTACATGCAGGTAACAATTTACTTTCTCCTTTGGGATTGGTATGCATCATTGCCACAATTATATTTTTGGCGCTGGCCACAAGGTCCATAGCTCCACCCATTCCTTTTACCATTTTACCGGGTATCTTCCAGTTGGCAATATCGCCGTTCTCACTTACTTCCATAGCTCCTAATACGGTCAGGTCAACTTTACCGGCACGTATCATCCCAAAACTCATGGCGCTGTCGAAAAAAGCAGAACCCGGCACCGTAGTGATTGTTTGTTTGCCTGCATTGATCAGGTCCGGGTCTTCCTCTCCTTCCAATGGAAAAGGCCCCATGCCTAATAAACCATTTTCACTTTGCAATACCACATCCATTCCGGCAGGAATGTAATTGGCCACCAGCGTAGGTATGCCAATACCAAGATTCACATAGAACCCGTCCTGTAATTCTTTTGCAATTCGCTGCGCTATCTGGTCTTTTGTAAGCATAATTTTTTATGATAATTACGAATTCAGGATTATTACGATCTTGTGAGTTATACTATTTCCCGAATTCCAAATTCCAAATTCCAAATCAACTTGTCAACTTTCTAACCGTCCTCTGTTCAATTCTCTTCTCATAACCCTCTCCTTTAAAGATGCGATGTACATAAATACCCGGTGTATGAATATAATTTGGATCCAGCTCACCGGCAGGTACCAGCTCTTCCACTTCTGCTATTGTTATCTTACCCGCCATTGCCATCAAAGGATTAAAGTTCCGTGCCGTTTCTTTATAGATAAGATTGCCATCAGTATCACCTTTCCAGGCTTTCACAATAGCAAAGTCTGCGTCAAAAGCATACTCCATTAAATATTCCTTGCCATTGAATACCCTTGTTTCTTTTCCTTCCGCTACTTCTGTGCCTACACCTGCGGGGGTAAATATAGCAGGCATCCCATAGCCTGATGCCATACAGCGTGTAGCCAGTGTACCCTGCGGGATCAGCTCCACCTCAAGTTCGCCGCTTAATAGCTGACGTTCAAATTCTGCATTTTCCCCAACATAAGAAGAGATCATTTTTTTTACCTGTTTCTGCTGCAACATCAGGCCGATACCAAAATCATCTACTCCTGCATTATTTGAAATGCAGGTCAATTCTTTAACACCTTTTTTTACCAATGCTGCAATGCTGTTTTCCGGTATCCCACACAAGCCAAAGCCGCCCAGCATTATCACTGCGCCATCAGCAATATCGTTAACCGCTTCTGCGGCATTATTCAATACTTTATTCATACCACCTGGTTTTTCTTTTCGGGTGAGCAAATCTATCCAGTTTCCCCCTGTCCCTGTTTGCTTTATTGATCATGCTATCCAGCATACCTTTCATCAATTCAGTATGCGTTTTATAATAATCATAACTGTTATAAAATTCTTCTTTGGTAACACTGTACAAAACAAACACCTGCTTTTGCAGCTTTGCATTTTCTTCTGCCAAATTTTTTGTAGAATCTTTTACTTGAAAATCATGGCTGAATGCATTCACACGAAGTATGTCCCAAAATACTAATTGCATTTTTTCGGGCGGCAATATACCCGAAGGCAATTTGTTTTTATTTCCGCAGGAAATTAATAATGTACTTAGCAGCAAAACCCGGCAATAGCGTATCATTTAAGTTCATCTTTATATTTTCCGGCATTGGTGATATCAAGCCGTTGCAGCAATTCTGACGCCCGCGCTTTATCGGGTGGCGAAGCTTTGGAAAATACTTTTATCAATTCAGAGGCTTTTCCCTGGAAGAAGAACTGGTTGATCATCTTATTGGGATTATCTGTATTAAAATTATTCAGGAGATTCAATACGTTCATTATTTCTACCCTGGCATTAGTTTCATCTTCATACAGTTTATCCATACCCAAGCGGTAATAATTGTAGTAGATATCATGCATGATCGTGTACCTGGTGTTAAGCATATTCTCTACCAGCCAGTAGCGGTTACGTATCCCGTCAAATGCTTTCCATCCGGAAATATTTCTTCCGTCGGGCGCATTGTTTACAATGTTCTGTGCTTTTTGAAAATACAGATCGCCGCCATGTATAGAATACGAATCATAATCAAATCCCAGTATCATATACACATAATAAGCAAGAGAAGCGGTGAGGTTTGAAACCAATGGATCTGATCCCGAAACCCTGTTCTCATTGAATTCCAATTGTTGAAATTCGATGTATTTAAAGATGATATTCTCATCCTGGAAATTTATTATCGGCGAAAGATAAGAAGTGTTGAAGATCGGCCTTGCAGCTTGTATAGTAAGCGATGCAGTATATACATTAGCATCTGAAGTGGGTTCGAGATTCAGCAGAAAATTACATTCGATCTTTTCATTAGGTTGAAAAACATCACTGGTCCACTTGCGGTTGTTTATAAAATTATTCAGCGCCGTTTGTAATGTACGAAACACATTTTGACTTACATTATTTCCTACACGGTTACTCAAGACCGTTATACGGGCCTGTAATTCCTGTGCCGTGGAAATTTTAGCTACTGCAATAAAGCTGATCAAAAGAATGTACTTACGCATGTAATAGTTTAATAAGGATGTTTACAATATCAGCAGCCACCGCTGTTTTTGCTTTGGTATCAAAAGCATGTTCATTTCCCTGTTTATCAAAAATAGTGATTTTGTTGGTGTCGTGGCCAAATCCTGCCCCGGTATCATTGAGAGAATTTAAAACGATCATGTCAGCATTCTTTTCTTTCAGTTTCTCCAGCGCAAATGCTTTTTCATTATTGGTTTCCAATGCAAACCCTACTAAAAACTGGCCGGCTTTTTTATGTTCTCCAAGTGTCTTTAAAATATCTTTTGTTTTAGCTAATTCTACAGAAAAAACAGCTTCTTTCTTTTTTATCTTTTGTTTTGATGGCGATACCGGCGTATAGTCTGCTACAGCAGCACTCATTACAGCAATATCTACAGCAGTAAAAATATCAAGGCAGGCATTATACATTTCCGTCGCAGAAGTTACCCGGATAACCTGAATGCCGTGCTTAACCGTAAGTGCAGACGGGCCCAGTACTAATATTACTTCAGCTCCGCGTTTTTGCATTTCTTCTGCGATAGCAACGCCCATTTTACCCGAGGAGTGATTACCGATAAAACGAACAGGATCAATTAATTCATGTGTAGGGCCTGCTGTAACCAATACTTTTTTCCCGCTCAATTCCAGGTGTGATAAAAAAAAACTTTCCAGCCATTTTACTATTGTTTCGGGCTCTGCCATCCGGCCTTCTCCTGTAAGGCCGCTGGCCAGTTCGCCATTTTCAACAGGTATGATAGAATTTCCTGCTGCTGCTATTTTTTGCAGGTTACTTTTAGTAGCAGAATGGTGCCACATATCTTCATCCATTGCCGGTGCCACAACTACCGGAGATGTTGCAGATAAATAAACGGCCATCAGCAAATTGTCACACAAACCGGTGGCCATTTTTGCCAATGTGTTACAGCTCAATGGTGCTATCAGAAATACATCTGCCCATCTGCCCAGCATCACATGATTGGCCCAGGCATCATTTTCAGCCAGATCGGTAAGTACGTTATTTTTTGATAAAGTAGATAAGGAAAGCGGCGTTACAAAATCCTTTGCGGCACTGGTCATGATCACTTTAACCTCTGCACCCTGCTTTACCAGCAAGCGCACTAATACAGCTGTTTTGTAAGCTGCAATACTTCCGGTAACACCCAGTAAAATCTTTTTTCCTTCTAACATAAAAAAAGTCCCGCCAAAGGCGGGATTAAAAATATGATTTCTTATGCAAAAATGCTGCTAAATTGTTGACTAAGCTTAGCTGAACAGATCTTCATCATTTCTACGGAAGTAAACTTTATCTTCCATGAATTCGGCGGTAGCCAGTAAAGATGGGTTGGGCATACGTTCGTAAGCTTTTGATATTTCAATCTGCTCTTTATTTTCATGGATCTCTTCCAGGCTATCGGTATGACTGGCAAATTCTTCCAGTTTATTATGCAACTCTTCTTTCAACGTGATGTTGATCTGGTTGGCACGCTTTGCTATTATCGCAATGGATTCATACAGGTTACCTGTTTTATCTTTTATGTCAGATAACTTTTTAGGTTCTACCACATTACTGGTATTAGCGCTTAGCTGACGTCTGAGTTTGCTCATTTTTTATCTCTTTAATATGGTTTACACTTAAATTATTATAACTTTCTGCTTCTTTCAGCAGTTTGCTATCCGGAAAACGATCTGCAAAATCCTGGTATTCGGTGATCACTTTTTCATAACGTTCTATCTGCTTTTCCACGATACTCATCTTTGCAAAGCGGTAGTATGATTTTACTGCCTTTAATTTATATTCCTCTCCTTTTGAAGATTCAGGATAATTATTCATTAGGGTAGTAAAAGCAATTGCAGCTGCCCTGTATTGACCAAGGTTGTAATACAGTTCTGCAGACCTCGCTTCTTTTTGCTCCAGTTTGGCCCTGCACTTGTCAATAATATCTGTTGCTTCTTTTATCCTGCCTGATCCGGGATGAGTATTGATGAATGTCTGCATCATACCTATCGCCTTTGTTGTAGCTACCTGCTCCAGTTCCAGCTTTGGCGATTGCTTGTAATAACAAAAGGCCCGCATATAATCCACTTCTTCTGCCTTGCTGCTGTTTGGAAAAACTTCCAGGAACCCTTTAAAGAGGTTTTCAGCATCCTTATACATTTTCATGTAATAAAAGCAATAGGCATCCTTGTAATACACTTCTTCAAACTTCACTGTACCTTTTACTTCTGTAAACAGTTCTTCGTATAAGGTTTGTGCTTTCTTATATTTCTTTCCGGCAAAGTACTGATCAGCCATTTTCAGCCTGTATTCAGTATCCTTGCTTTTAGCTATTTTGCTATACTTGCTGCAGGATGTAATGGTTAAGGTCAATACAGCTACTGCCAATAAGATTTTAGGTATGCGCATAAAGGAGTGCAAAATTAATGTAATTTCTTCAAAAATGACAGTAAATAAAGAATTTGCCAAAAAAGCCTAGTTAAGGATTTGGTAAAGAAGACAATACCCCAAAAGGTAAACGACGAATATACTGTTTTTTGCCGCGGATTATATTGATTCTCAATAAATAAAATATCGAATTAAATCAGCGTATTCTGCGCCATCTGCGGGCGTTTTTTCATAAAAAAAGCCCCTCCGAACTTAATCGAAAGGGCCTATCATTGAGCAAAAAGTGAACTAAGAAATCAACTTATTGATTACACTTAACATCAACAGTGTTCTTATCGCCACCGCCAACTTCGCAGTTAGTAGTGATCCTGTCAGAACTGATACCTTCTTTTTCAACAAGTTGTTTTTTGATCGCATCTAACCTCTTTTGGCATGCTGCCTGGGAAGCTTTAGATGTTTCAGGATAGCCTGTGATAGTGATGTTGCAATCCGGACCAGCTTTCATTTTAACTGCCACAGAAGCCAACATAGCTTTGTTATCAGAAGTTAAGCTTACTACATTGCCTTTGAATGAAAGACTTGGGTAATCGCAAGCACATGTTTTAACAACTTCCGGTGCTATTTTGTTGCAGCAATCCGGAGGAGGACATTTACCAACACCATCAGCGTCAACTGGTTGACATTCTGTAGGAGTGATCAATTGTTTATCCTTACAATCAGGAACGCCATCACCATCTGTATCTTTTGTTACACCATGTGTATCAACAGGGCAGTTTGCAGGTGTATTAGGTTCTCTATCCAAATGATCGCAAACGCCATCTCCATCGCTGTCATCACAATTTGATTTTGGTATAACAACATGCCTGTGGTTCATTAACTCATCATATGCATAATCCAATGGATTCAGCCACCACAATGGTTCTACAGATTTAGAACCCAGGTTGTAGTTGATACCGATAGATGCCATATTGTAAGAATCGAAATCACGTGTAAGTACAGCATCGCCATAAGCATGCTCTTGCCAGCGTTGGCCGTCTAACAGATCATCCTTAACAAAGGTCCACCTGTCTTCAATAGACAAATTGATCCTTTTACCAAGCCTGAAAGCCATACCTGCTAAAACAGTACCTGATGGTTTCAAGGTGTATTTACCAATTTTTGGACGACGGTCTCCCTGGTTTTCAGCAGGAGTTTCGTAAGTATCATCCATACCGTCTTTCAGCTTTTTAATAACATCTTTACGATCTTTATAAGCATTGGTTGTGATTGAATTGAACAAAGCTGTGTAAGGATTGCCATCTTTATCAAGAGCATTAACCATTACATTGTAGATCGTTGCTCCGATACCTGCACCACCGTAGATCGTAAACCCTGTTTTCTTTTTATGAAAACGGATATTGTTTAACGTAACTATACCTTGTAAACCCAGATCCTGAACTTTAGATTTGTAATTGTAATAAACCACATTCGGAGCTGCAGCAGTATTACCAGCATGATCTGTATATTCAACCGGACCGGCAATTGTTCTTTGTGGTGAGAAATAACGTTTGCCTACAGGAAGGTTGACATTCCAGGCAGGATTCTTGTTATAATTTTCAGACCCCCTGTATTGTAAACCTTTACCTACAGCATTCAAATACTGTAAACGCAGAGAGAATACATAACCCAATGCTTTTCTAACATGTACTTCAAAGTTAGGGAAGGTAAGCGGCCTTACAGGAACGTCACCGGAAATGGTGAACATACCTAATGAAGCGCCGATCTCCCACATGTTACGTGGTTTTGCTGGAAAGTTGTATTGCTTGTTCCAGAATTCGTTTTGTTGTCCCATTCTTTTGTTCGGGATAACAGAGGTGTCGTAGACATTGTAACTCCCGTCTGTCTGCACCTGGGCAAATGCCCCGGTGGAAAGGCACAGGAGTATGCCTAATAATAATTTGTACTTTTTGCTTGCCATAACTTAATGATTAATAAAATTTCTAAATATGTACGAGTCGATTCGCCACAAAAGTAACTTTTCGAGCGTTAAAAATCAAACTTTTTTAACGTTTTCTTTAGGTTAACTTTTGTTAAACGTATTGATTATTACAGGTTAAGACATCTTTTTTTCGCATTTGGTTGCACGGAACCTCATTTATTTTTAATTTTTTTTTGAACACGGGGCAATTAATTTACTTTGACAGGGATTGCCGGTGCATTAAATTGCTTTCTTTTACGTATGAATTTTGTCACCAGGATTATAGGGGAAGAGCTTAACACTTTTGAGAAAAAGTTTTCCGAATCAGTTAAAAGTCAGACACCTCTGCTTGACCGGATAATGAAATATATCATTAAACGCAAAGGCAAACAGCTTCGCCCGATGTTCGTTTTTTTAAGCGCCAAGCTACATGGTCCTATAAACGAAAGCACCTACAGGGCTGCAGCCCTGGTTGAATTATTACATACCGCAACACTGGTGCATGATGATGTAGTAGATGAATCGCTGGAAAGAAGAGGCTTTTTCTCCATCAATGCCATCTGGAAAAATAAAATTGCCGTGCTTGTAGGTGATTACCTGTTATCAAAAGGACTTTTGCTTTCTACTTCCAATGACGATTTCGAACACCTGCACATCTTATCCGAAGCTGTAAAACAAATGAGCGAAGGCGAATTGCTGCAAATAGAAAAAGCCCGCAAGCTTAATTTGAAAGAAGATATTTATTTTGAGATCATCCGCAATAAAACTGCTTCTCTCCTCTCCTCCGCCTGTTCTGTTGGCGCTTACAGCACCAGTAAAGATCCGGGCATAACCGCTAAAATGAAACTCTTTGGAGAAAAAGTAGGTATCGCTTTCCAGATAAAAGATGATCTTTTTGATTACGGCAAAGAAGATATCGGCAAACCTACCGGTAACGATATCAAAGAAAAAAAACTAACACTACCGCTTATATATACCCTAAATAAAGTAGCTGCTCCTACAAGAAGAGAACTTATCTATATCATCAAAAATGAGAACAGGGATAAGCAAAAAATAAAACAGGTAATAGATGCCGTTATTGATGCCGGAGGAATTACCTATGCTGCCGAAAAAATGAACCAGTACCGCGATGAAGCACTGCAGATACTGCACGAATTTCCTGAAGGGGAAGTGAGGAACGCTTTGGAAGAATTAGTGCGATATACTACCGACAGAAAATATTAAAGCGCTACTTTTACAACATGGAGAAAAGATGGAATTTACTACAGGCTGATGAAACAAAAACAAACGCATTACACCAATCACTTAAAATAAATAAAACGCTTTGCACAGTATTAGTGCAACGTGGTATAGACACCTACGAAAGCGCTAAGCATTACTTTCGCCCAACACTTGCCGATCTGCATGATCCTTTTTTAATGAAGGATATGAACAAAGCCGTAAGCCGCATCATCACTGCATTTGAACAAAAAGAAAAAATACTGGTATTTGGTGATTATGATGTGGACGGCACTACCAGCGTTGCGCTGATGTATCGCTTTCTTTGCAAGATCTACGAACCTTCTTTATTGGATTTTTATATTCCTCACCGTTACCGCGAAGGATATGGTGTAAGTAAAATGGGGATCGACTTTGCCCATGCCAATAATTTCACACTCATCATCTCATTGGACTGCGGAATAAAATCCGTAGAACTTATCGCTTATGCAAAAACACTGGGCATCGATTTTATTGTTTGCGACCATCACTTACCCGACGATACTTTACCAGAAGCAGCCGCCATTTTAAATGCTAAACAAAAAGATTGCACCTATCCTTATAAAGAATTATGTGGCTGTGGTGTTGGTTTTAAATTAGCTTCTGCTCTTGCAAAACAATTCAGTATAGACGAAGAACATTATTTCAATTATTTAGATCTTGTTGCAACAGCCATCGCTGCTGATATTGTACCTATGACCGGCGAGAACAGGATATTGGCCTATTACGGATTGCAGCAGATAAATACCAATCCCTGTGCAGGTATAAAAGCATTGATACATTTAGGAGGTATAAGAGATGCACTCACCATCAACAGTGTTGTATTTGTGATAGCGCCCCGTGTAAATGCTGCTGGCCGCATGGATGATGCCCGTAAAGCAGTGCAGCTCTTCATTGAAGAAGATCCCAAAAAAGCATTGGAAATTGCTGAGTTACTGCATAGCGATAACAGCGACCGCAAAGAAGCCGATAAGGGTATTACTGAAGAAGCGCTTGCCATCATAGAAAGTGATGAGAACCTGGTCAATAAAAAAACAACAGTAGTTTTTAAAGAGCATTGGCACAAAGGTGTAGTAGGCATTGTGGCATCACGTTTAATTGAAACCTACTACCGTCCTACTGTTGTGCTTACTAAAAGCGGCGATATCGTTGCAGGCAGCGCACGCAGTGTGCCCGGCTTTAATTTATATGAAGCTATCCATGCCTGCCGCCAAAACCTGTTGGGCTACGGCGGGCATTTTGCGGCAGCTGGTTTATCATTGCTGCCTGAAAATGTAGAACACTTTGCTAAGCAATTTGAAGAAGTAGTAAGTGCAACCATACCGCCACAACTGTTAATACCCGAAATAAATATCAATGCTGCAATACAATTCAACGAAATAACCAACTCTTTTTACAGTATCATCTGCCAGATGGAACCTTTCGGGCCTGATAATATGCGCCCTGTTTTTGTTGCAAAAAAAGTTCTGGATACGGGCTTCAGCAAGATCGTAAAAGAACTGCATGTTCGTTTTGTGGTTAAACAAAATAATGTAACCTTCACCGGCATTGGATTTAATATGGCGCCAAAATTTCACCTGCTGCAAATGGGGCCTGTTGATATTGTATTTACTATTGATGAAAATGAATGGAACGGCAGTAAATCCCTGCAACTTAAAATGATAGATATTCGCTTAAGCGAATAATTTTTTTGATAGCAGCTTTATCCAAGTTTTATTTTTTCACCGCAGAGAAATTGAGTTAATAGAGTTTACGCAAAGATTCTCTGCGTAAACTTAGCTTCTCTATTTCTCTGCGGTGAAGATCATCTTTATATCTTTGTCCCCATGCAATTCATCCGCTATTTCTTTTACCTCGCTTTTAACTGGAATTTCCGGATAGCATGGTATATGATACGCCACGAAATAAAAGGGGAAAGAAAATACCATATTAAAACAACCGGCGCCGATGAATTAAAAAAACTGGAAAAGAAAGGGATCGACATTGAACACGCCACCATTTACATGCCGGTAAGCTACAGCATACTGGAAGATCTTTTTGAACAAATACAATATAAAACGATCCACCACTTTCTCGATATCGGCTGTGGCAAAGGACGGGCATTATGCGTAGCTGCTCATTATGGCTGCAGACAAGTAACCGGTATAGATATTTCAAAAGAGTTTTGCGAACAGGCTCTGGCTAATCTTTCTAAAACCAAACAACAACTGCCCAAGCTTGAATATACTGTTTTGCACAACGATGCTTTTTATTACGAGATACCAATTGATGTTGATACCATTTTTTTATTCAATCCCTTTGATGCTGTGATCATGAGCGGCGTTGCGGAGAATATCATCATCAGTTACGAAAAGAATCCACGGGATATTACTGTTTTATATGCCAACCCTTTGTGCAAAGAAGAATTGACTGCTGTAGGTTTTAAACAGGTTTATCATACACAGAAAATGAAATACCTTGAAGCTGTTATCTTGCAATTAAATAAACCATAAACATGGATACGAGGCAAGCCTATAATGTATGGTCGGCGCAATACGATACCAACATTAACAAAACACGTGACCTTGAAGCTACCACTTTACGAAAAGCCTTAGCTCCGCTTTCTTTTAACAACTGTCTTGAAATTGGCTGCGGCACGGGTAAGAATACCGTTTGGCTGATAGAAAAAGCCAATCACATTACTGCTGTTGATCTTTCAGAAGAAATGCTGGCCAAAGCAAAAGAAAAGATCAGCTCCGAAAAAGTAACTTTTGTACAGGCTGATATTACCGGCGACTGGACATTCACCGATCAGTTATATGACCTCGTAAGTTTCAGTCTTGTGCTGGAACATATCCTTGACCTGGATCACATCTTTGCACAAACCGCTAAAGTGTTGCAACCCGGCGGTTATGTCTATATCGGCGAGCTGCATCCTTTCAAACAATATTCCGGCAGCAAGGCAAGGTTTGAAACGGAAGAGGGCCTGCAGGTTGTGGAGTGTTTCAATCATCACGTTTCCGATTTTTTATTGCTATCCCGAAAACATGGATTTACTCTTATCGACATCAATGAATATTTTGATGATGATAACCGGAATGAGATACCAAGAATAATGATGTTGTTGTTACAAAAAAAATAAACCCCGGGCTAAAACCCGGGGCAATTCATTCTTCATTTATTCATTTTTCATTCTTTATCCCATCAACTCTACACTCCTGTTGATGAAATTGGTAAGACTGTTTCCTTTTAATAAACCCTGAGATAACAATGCCAGGTCAGCTAAGTTGTGTACCACTTTTTCCTGCTTCTCTTTTTCTGTAGAAAGGACATTCTTATAAATAGCGTGATTGCCATTTACTGTTAAGGTAACTTCATCGGGCATGTTGGCATAAAAAGCACCCATACCGCCTGCTCCCTGTAAGGCAGCCATATCTTTCATGCGGCGCATGAACTCCGGCCTTGTTGCAACAACTGGCGGTGCATCGCTGCTTAATCCTTTTACTTCAACCGTTACATTCAGTTCGGGTATTTTCAATCCGAACAATTCTTTCAGCTTCGCTTCATCATCTTTACTTAATACGCTTTCGCCGCCTTCCTGCTTGTCGATCAAATTATCGGTGATATCGCTGTCAACTCTTGTAAACTGCACGTTCTCCCATTTCATTTCCATCTGGTTGATGAAGCCATTATCCACCAATGTTTCCAATCTCACTACTTTAAAACCTTTGGCATTGGCCTGCTGAATGTAAGCATCCTGCTGTACAGGATTAGTGGTATATAATATTACCAGCTTGCCATCTTTATTCTTTTGCAGCTTTTCTGTTTCTAACCGGTATTCTTCCAGTGTATAGAACTTATCATCTACTGCATCCTGCATGATATGGAATTTGTTCGCCTTCTCTAAAAATTTATCATCGGTCATCATACCATACTTTACAAACAGTCCAAGACTTTCCCATTTTTCTTCAAATGCCTTACGGTCATTCTTGAATATCTCTTCCAGTTTATCGGCCACTTTTTTGGTGATATGGCTGTTGATCTTTTTTACATTCGGGTCGCCCTGTAAATAACTGCGGCTTACGTTCAGCGGGATATCGGGACTGTCGATTACACCATGCAGCAGCATTAAAAACTCCGGTACAATATCTTTTACTTCATCGGTAACAAATACCTGGTTGCTGTATAATTGAATTTTATCTTTCTGTATCTCGTAACTCTGCTTGATCTTGGGGAAATATAAAATGCCGGTAAGATTGAACGGGTAATCTACATTTAGATGTATCCAGAACAGCGGCGCTTCGCTGTACGGATATAATTCTTTATAAAAATTCTGGTAATCTTCTGCAGTTAATTCAGATGGCTTTTTTGTCCAGGCCGGTGTTGGATTGTTGATCGGCTTTTCTGTTTCCGGTTGTTCTGCTCCCGGTTCTTCGCCCTCTTTAGGTTCTTTCTCCTGCTCAACCTTTTTATCTTCTACATTCTTAAAATAAATTGGCACAGGAAGGAAGCGACAGAATTTCTGTAAAGTGGCTTCTACTTTATACGCTTCTAAAAATTCGGTGCTCTCCTCATTAATATGTAAGATGATATCCGTACCACGATCTGCCTTTTCTACTTCTTCCAACGTAAATTCGGGGCTGCCATCGCATTCCCAGCGCACCGCTTTAGCGCCTTCTTTATAGCTCTTGCTGATCACTTCTACTTTATTGCTCACCATAAAAGAAGAATAAAAGCCGAGGCCAAAGTGCCCGATGATATTGTTCTCATTCTGCCCCTTATATTTTTCCAGGAATTCTTCAGCGCCGCTGAAGGCTACCTGGTTAAGGTATTTATCGATCTCTTCTGCTGTCATACCAACTCCTTTATCGCTGATGGTGATGGTTTTATTGGCAGCATCCAGTGTAATATCTATACGCAGTTCGCCCAGTTCGCCTTTGGCCTCGCCGATAGAAGAAAGGGTCTTTATTTTTTGTGTGGCATCTACTGCATTACTGACAAGTTCACGTATAAAAATGTCATGTTCGCTGTATAAAAACTTTTTAATGATAGGGAAAATGTTCTCTGTCTGAACCCGGATATTACCTTTCTGCATAGTTTGATTTTTTTTTGTTCATCTTACAAACACAGTACCATACCGCTTTTGCTGACATGATGGCATTGTTCGTTAAGGGGCGCAAGATACTCTTTCCTTTCGTTAAAGCGCTGGCAGGAAACGGTTGCAACGCTTAATAGTTGTAATTTGCAGCCCGTTATCGCTGAACGGCGCACATGAAATTGAAACCTGTCATCACCTTATTCCTGTTTTTGGCCCTGGCCGTAAAGCTGCATGCACAATGCAGCACTGTTATCAGCAGCTATCCTTTTACTGAAGATTTTGAAAGTTCCGACGGCGGCTGGACCGCTGGCGGCTCTTCTTCTGACTGGGCCTGGGGTGCACCTGCCAAAACGGTTATCAGCGGCGCTGCGTCGGGCAATAAATGCTGGATCACCGGCGGATTGAATAACAGCGCTTATAATAATGGCGAGAATTCCTATCTCACCAGTCCCTGCTTCGATTTTTCGACATTGGTAAATCCAAAGCTGAGCGTTGCTGTTTTTTGGGAAACAGAAAGGCGTTTTGACGGGGCCAACCTGCAATACTCTACCGATGGGGGCGCTGTGTGGCACACACTTGGCGCAGTGGGTGGCAGCAGTTGTACATCCAGCAACTGGTACAATAATGCTGCTATCACTTATCTCGGCGATGCTGGCTGGAGCGGCAATGTACAATCTACCAGCGGCTCCTGCCAGGGCGGCGGCGGAAGCGGCGTTTGGCTGGCTGCCACACAGGACCTCAGTTTTTTGGCCGGACAGTCGAGGGTTATTTTCCGTTTTCATTTTGGCGCAGGCACTACCTGTAATAATTTCGATGGGTTTGCCATGGATATGTTCAGTATAGCGGAAGCTCCTACCGGCCCGGCAGATTTCACCTATACCTGCAACCCTTCCAAAACGGTTGCTTTCACCAGCAGTGTTTCGGGCTGCCCATCCAGCTACGCCTGGGATTTTGGCGACCCCGGTTCGGGCAGCAACAACCTGTCATCTGCTGCCAATCCTATTCACCAGTTTTCGGGTACAGGATCGTTTACCGTTAAGCTTATCGTGTCTTATCCATCTGCGCCGCAGAGCACGGTTACGCACCAGGTGGAGATCATTGATGCAAACATCGTAACCAATACTACCATTTTGTGCCATGGTAATACTACCGGCAGCCTTACTGCGGTTGCCTCGGGAAGCGCCGATCCTTATATATATGTATGGAACACTTCGCCGACACAATACAGCGCCAGCATCAGTAACCTTGCGGCAGGCACATACACGGTTACGGTAAGTACGGCAACCTCCTGCCCTATTACCAGTAGTGTTACGCTTACAGAGCCTGATGCACTGCTGATAACACCTGCCGTTACCGATGCGCTTTGTGGTAAAGCCAATGGCGTTATCAACGCAGCAGTTACCGGTGGCACATCGCCGTACCAGTACAGCTGGTCAACCGGCAGTAACGCTTCTTCTATTACTAATTTATCTCCTGCCAGTTATTCGGTGCAGGTAACGGATAAGAACAGCTGTTCTACATCGGCTAATAATATTATAGTGAGTAATAAAAACAAGAATGTGCCGGTAAGTTTGGGCAGCAATTTATATGTATGCCCCGGGCAAACGTTGATCCTTAATCCCGGTCATTTTTCTTCTTATTTATGGCAGGATAATTCTACCACCCCTACTTACACTGTAACCAGCGGAGGTTTATACCGTGTGCAGGTTACCGATGCGGATGGTTGCTCCGGCAATGCTTTTGTACAGGTAACGGAAGATTGCGGTGATATTTATTTCCCTGCCGCCTTTACTCCCAACGGTGATGCCAAAAATGATCTTTTCGGCGCCTTTGGCAATATTGCTGCGATACAACATTATTCTCTTAAAGTTTTTGACCGCTGGGGCGAACTGGTGTTCGTTTCCTCTGACCCTGCTACAAGATGGGATGGTACTATTAAAGGCAAGAAATTCAACTCGGGCAGCTTTGTATGGTTTGCTACGTATATACGCAGCGGACGCTTTAACCAGGAGCAGCATGGGGTGGTGACGTTGATACGGTAAGGCCGGCCCCCTGGCCCCGAAGAAGCCCCCTGGCCCCCGAAGGGGGAAAAGGAGGAGATTATGTTTTGTTGGTTTGCCCCCTATCCCCCTAAAGGGGTGAAAAGGAGAAGTGAGGAGGAGATCATGTTTTGTTGGCCCCCTGACCCCCATAGGGGGGAAAAGGAGAAGCCCCCTAACCCCCATAGGGGGAATTGAGGAGGAGATTATGTTTTGTTGGTTTACCCCCTATCCCCCTAAAGGGGTGAAAAGGAGAAGTGAGGAGAAGATCATGTTTTGTTGGCCCCCTGACCCCCATAGGGGGGAAAAGGAGGAGATTGGAGCGAAGAGGCCCTAATATGGGGAAGTAATATTTTTTAATATCTTTTATCCGTAGTCGTGAGATTTGTTTCCGCCTTCGTGGAAATATGTTCCGCCTTTATGATAATTGCTTCCGTTGTCGTGGAAAGAGTTTCCGCCTTAATGGAAGTTACTTCCGCCTTTGTGAAAATAGTTTCCGTGCTCTTGGAAATTATTTCCGCCTTCGTGATGACTATTTCCGTGATCGTGGAAAGAGTTTCCGTCTTTGTGATAAGAGATTCCGCCTTAATGGAAGTAGTTTCCGCCTTCGTGAGATGAGTTTCCCTGTATAATGAAAAAGCTTCCGCCGGTTGAGATATGGTGTTCATCTTTTGTGGGGAAGCTTTTGTGCAATTGCAATTGCTATTTGTTTATGAAGATGTTGATTCGCCGGGATCTTTTGGTTTTTGCTTTTGGGCATTAAGGGATCCGGCTACTTTGCTGAAGATGAACTGATCCTTTAACGGGCCTGCATCTGCAAAGAACCTGGCTGCTATGCGTGCAATGCTGATGATGCTGCTGTAAATTTCATTGAACTCTTTTACGGCTTCGGCGGTAATTGTTTTGCGGTTGCCTTTGGATAATTCCTGGCTCACGTTGGCGGCTTTCATTTTGTCGGCATACAGGATGATATTATCTATCAATTCCTTTGCGGTGCCTTTGGCTATGATATCTGCCTGTAATTCTGCTATGTTGAGTTTGAACTGGTAGAGCAATTCGATGAGCGCTTCCTGATCGCCTTGCTGCGCCCGGTAGAGATTGCCGGGAAAGCCGAGTTGTTTGAGTATCTCATCGAGACGTGCTTTTTGGGACTTGAAGTCTTCTTCCAGCTGCACTTTTAACTCTGCCAGGTATTTGAGGGCTTCTTTTTTCAGGTCGCTTATTGCGAGTGTGGATTGACGGAGTTGTTTTGCATTGTCGACCCCAAGATAGATCTGTACGGCGAAGTCGATCTTTGTTTTGAGGTCGTCAAAGAACGGGTCTCTCCAATTACTTCTTTTTGCCTGTAGCTGATCTTTGTTTTTAATGGCGCTTTCTAAAATGGTGAATGCGGTGACGAGCATGTCCACGTCTTTTACTTTGTACTTTCTTTGCATTGTAATATATTTTAATTAGGAATGCTTATAAGAATCATAAATGAAGAAAATGGTTGCATAGGGGATTCAATATTTTCATAATTGGATGAAATTCGAGGGAAAACTGGATGGAGTTCGAGGGAAAGGGGTAGAAGGAATTCGAGGGGAGATATAAAGCGGGGCTAAGCCCCTGTTGAACATAGACGCTTACGAAGGCTAAGCCTTCGAAGAGGGTAAGTGCTATATATTTACTTTTATTCTCCCACTATGCAACCGGATAAAATCAATGGTTCCCGCTTACCGGGTTAAAATGTATATAATCAAGTTTTTGCTTAGCTATGCTTCTACTACATATTTCTTATTCTTGTTTCGTGTGCCACGAACCAAGGCGGAGGACACGAACCAAGGCGAAGGGGAAAAATATGTTTTATGTAGTTCGTTGTACGATTTACACTTAGCTCCTTATATAAACTGATATAACCAATACTTTTTTATTCTTGTTTCGTGTGCCACGAACCAAAGCGGATATCATCAGCCCCCATCCCAGAAATTAAGTTAAACTATTTTGTGTTCTTCTGCATCTTTTAGGTTATTATATAAACATGCCCAAGCTATATTTTGCAACTCAGATAAGGAGTGAGGATTAATAATTTCCTTACGCTTTTTTATTAAAACATGTACATCAATAGGGAAGTTATCTAATTTATTGAATGCATTTTCATCTACTCTGTTTATTAAATAAAATTTTGCAATTTCTTCATCTAATAAATTATACTTTTGTCCTATTAAAGGTCTATCAACTTCAACTATCAACACATTTCTTCCATCAATAATTGCTTTTTGATATTGTAATACCACTTTTGGTAATACAAAATCATCATATTCATAAGAAGATAAGTATATTTTCATCTTTTTAAAAAGCAAGATTAACGCCTGACACTCGTTTTATAGTAACATTTGCAGGATCTATAACATATTCCATAAGTCCTCCCTTTATTTCCGTCCAATGGTATTGCAGCTCTCTCTAAAATAATATCACCTTTGGTAACTGTACCTTCAATTACAAATCTTCCCGAATTCACATTTGGCAATCCGGCTAAGTTTCTATACCCTTCTACTGAATTAGGATTTACAGGCGACCAATACCTACCAAGAGCTTTAGAACCATCTCCATACACTCGATAAACTGTCTCTTCACCCACAACTTCTTTAGAAACCATTCCTTCTCTTGCCATAAGAGTCATCGCTTCTTCCTCAAGAACCATTGCGTCAAGCCCTGGTATAAACATTACTAAAGATTCAACAGAATAACGTACAAAAGCTTTAGCCTCCTCAACTCTGAATTTTTTCCACATACCATGTGTCTTTGGAGGAGCTAGTACAATTGGGTCTGGCATTCCATCTGACATTCTATCAATAAGATATTTGAATACATGAGTGGCTCCATCATTTCCTTTAGAGTCTATTGTAGAACCATATATTGTAGAAGGTAAAAATGAAGCAATAAGAATATCTTTAAAAGTAATTTTTGGACGGATCTTACCAGAAACAGCTACTTCTTCTAAATTTTTTGGCTTTTCTTTTGTTGATTTTTCTTCGGAATCTTCATTTAACCCAAGTCTATCAGAAAATATAATTGGGTTGTCTTTTACAAATGAGTAAGGTGAAGTGCTAAAAATAAAGGTGGCTAATGCATCAGTTTGCCAAAATCTACCTATTTGTGGATCTAAACTTCTAAAGTTTGTTTCATATATATTTAAGTCAAACGCTTTATTAAATTCGGTTCCTTGATCAAACATATATCTATTCTCCATTCCCCCCGCCGCCTTACTACTAATCCCCGCCATCGTCAATCCAAAAGGATAATAATGCGTTTCTTCCAATATCTGTCCACGCACATGCGTTACCTGCAAATTATCAAAGAACACGGGTATATTCGGTGTTTCGTTGCTCACATAAATATACAAAAATCCGTTCTTGCTTACCGGCATTGCCCTTTTGGTATGGGTAGTATAAACCGTATCGGCGCCTACCTGCTCGAAACCGCTGGTGCTGCTTACATAATTGAACTGCTCATCAAACAGTATCCAGAGGATAGACGGAGCAAAGCTCCTGCTGAACATAGCACTTTCGAAGGCAAAGCCTTCGAAGAGGGTAATTACTTAATAATTCCACTTTCTTTTAAAAAATTAAGGGAATCCCCATTATTAAAAACCAAGTAATAATTCTTGCCTTTCGAAAGATCTGAAAAATATGACTCTATTACTAATTTATCAGGATTTGTATTTGAATCTAATTTTATAATACTAAACTTTGTACGATTTAAAATAAAATATATCAGATCTGAATATGTATTTTTCGTACTTTCAGATTCATGACTAAAAGAAGTATTTAGTCTTTTTATTTTCAGATAATAGTCTATACTTTGGCTATTAATAGTATCAGTAGCTATTTGATTAATAAATTTATTACAAATATCATCTACTTTCTTTTTATCAAAAAAGATTTTAAAATCACGCACTTCTATATAATCCTTCAAATTAGGATCGATTGTATTGCTCAAAGTTGTATATATTGATTTAACCGTAAAATTGTCATGATAAGTTTTCCCATCTGTTCGAAAAAATTTTATAACGGTATCCTTATTTTGAATCGTATTGTATAATACAGGTGTATCAGAAGTATTTTCAGTAAAATTTTTCTTTTTTTTGTAATTATCGCATGAAGTACTTAATAACAAAAGAAAAAATGCAAAAAAATATTTTGAGCACATAAAAATTATTTAATAATTCAATTAATTACGTTTCCAATTAATATAAGGATTTACTATGGGTTTCGATAACCCATTGATAGTACCATCTTTTACTTGAGGGGCTATAATAAAACTACTCGTAACTCCTGTTTTTATTGGTGTTTGAGTACCACGATGGTTTGATCGCTCTGACTCGCCAACTTTTTGAGCTACTTTATTAACCTCTTGTATTGTATTATATTCTTCCCGATTATCATAATCTTGAGGAATAAAAACAGTCATACCCTGACCTACAGTGTTATTAATATTATTCCTGGCATGAATTGCTTCATGTAAAAGATTTAAAGCGGGAGAATTTCCTATTGGATTCTCATTTGTTCCTATATTAAGAGCTATTTTGGGATCCCAAAAAATAGTTTTTTTAGCCGGATCAAAATAATCCCTCCCATTGGCAGCTATATCATCACTTGATGCATTATCCGTATGCTTTATATTTATAACATCATCTTTATTAATAAGGTCGCTAAACGTAGTATTATATTGTTCAACATACGCCTTGGAAGCTAAAAAGTCCTTTAGAAAGCCTGATTTTTCCATTCCTTTTTCTATTTGAATTCCTTTTTTAGTTATTCTAGCTACCTTTTTTCCTGTTTCATCAAATAAATCGATTACTTTGCCATTTTTGTCAGTAAAATAAATGGGGTTATTTACACAAAAAGTATACGGCGAAAAACTAAAGGTGCTGTCGGCAAGTGGATCAGTTGCAAACCACCTTCCCAATTGTGGATCCTGCATCCTCGCTCCATAATCATACCACTCCAACCCACTTCCATCACTAAACTCCTCACTCTGTTTCTCTTTCCTATTATACTGATACTTATTCCCCATTCCCCCTGCTGCCTTACTACTTATCCCTGCCATCGTTAATCCAAAAGGATAATAATGCGTTTCTTCCAATATCTGTCCACGCACATGTGTTACCTGTAAGTTATCAAAGAACACGGGTATGTTAGGTGTTTCGTTGCTTACATAAATATACAAAAATCCGTTCTTGCTTACCGGCATGTTGGTTTTGGTATGGGTAGTATAGGTGTCATCAGTTCCTACCTGCTCAAAACCACTATTGCTGCTAACATAATTAAACTGCTCATCAAACAGTATCCAGAGGATAAACGGAGCAAAGCTCCTGCTGAACATAGCACTTACGAAGGCAAAGCCTTCGAAGAGGATAATTACAAAAGCTAAGGGATATCTTAGTTTGCCGGTTTGTGTTACAGCCAAACAGTGTCACAATTAATATCAGGATGCAATATTTCATTGTTTATATACGAAGGAGTGTGCACAGACCATATGGAAATATCCTCCAGAAGCATTTCATAGTCTGCTTCATTTTCCAGCTCATTTAATTTAAAATATTTTAAGTTGTTATCTTTGAATCAATTCCAAAATTTATTTTCTTTTGCCATAATTATTTAGTTATCCCTTCGCCTTGGTTCGTGTGCCAAGAACCAAGGCGGATAAAGCAAATACCGAAATTAGTCATGATTTGATCTTCGAAGAAGAAAAATACTTTGGATTAAACTTATTACTGCAACAGCTATTATCAGGAAAAAGTTTATCTTCTCTATAATATACTGCTGCTTAAAAAAATAGAACCCCAAATAAAAAAATAAACATAGTGCAGCAATTATATTAGCCTTTGCAAAAGATTTTCGTTTGTTAGCTTCTTTAAAACTATAGACTCCACCCAAAGAGAAGTATAGCACAAGTAACTGTATATTCTAGAATAAAATTAATATCATGCAATTCCCGATTCTTAGTCTTATACAATAAATAGAATACTATTAATACAAGTAATACAAGCCCTAGATAATATACTAATCTCCTGATGTAATTCATTGTTTTTAATTTGTTCTTACAAGTTTGATATTTAAATTATTAAAATCAGGGTTTGTAATTACAGTTATTGGGTTCAATGGGAGAAAATTACTTTGTTGATAAAATGGGAGAAAATTACTTTGTTGATAAATTGATGTTTGCACAACTTTACTAGATAGGAAAATTACTTATAAACTTCATATTCTACGCTCCCATTTTCATGAGTAATAACTTTTACATTATTCATATAGCAAATAGCAATCAACTCATTCAATTTTTTTTTATATTGATCTTTCAACCTTTTATTACTATCAAAATAAGTGCTGAGTATTTTTTCGATAGAAAATCCTTTAAGCAAATTGTATTTTTTCATATTCACCTTCTTCCCTTCAATTTCATAATTCACTTTGGGATAATACACTTGTGTTTCTTTGGCACAACTAAAAATTTTATTATGTATATATAAATCCTCTAAAGCTATGCTTATAAATAATTTCTCAGACAAATTATTATTAGTTTCTGATAGTACTTTAAAAATAGAGTTTGGTTCTACTATTTCAAAAGCAGATTGCTTTTTGCAACGTTCAACTTTAACAAAAATCCATCTTCCTTTTTGTTCATGCTCTCTTAATAAACTTACAATAAATCTTTGTTTTAATGTACTATCCTTAATAATATGATTAGCACTTTTTGTTACTGGCTTAGTTTCAATAAAACTATTAAGAAGTAGGAATAATAACCCAAATATAAAAAACCAATATTTCATTTAATTTTGTTTTTAATAATGAACAAATTTTATTTGATTTGGCGCCCAGTTAGTTGAGAATATTCCTCTCTGTTGTAAATTTAGCTGCATTCCATTTTGAGCACTGATTAAATTATTTCCTGAAGAATTTAAAAAAGGAGCTACATAATAATGCCTCGGATTTACACCGAATTGAAAAGCAGCAGAATTTTCTATATATGCTTTATCTGAATGAAATTTAGAAGATTGCACTGCTCCAGTATTTGCTCCACTATACTTTGGTTGATCTTGTCTGTCAAGCCAATGTATGCTACCATCTGATTTAAAATATCCATTTGTATTTTGACCAGAAGGTTCTAAAACTCCAACTTTATATCCCACATAACTTGAACTCAAAAAATTACCTGCAAATTGAACTCTATAGTCTGCAGTACCATTATTTGGAATTCTATTTTCTGGAACAGCTCCATTTGCAACGTTTGTGAAAAATGTATTTGTACCTGTTATAATACCATTATTATTTCTGACTACATTCGCTAAAGTCCCAATTTGATTATTATTAGTAAAAATATTATGCTGTAAATTATCTCCTTGCATTTCAGTAAATCTTTCTTGTATTTCTTCATTTGAACTGCCCGCAAAAGCCGTCAAGGTAGTTGATAAATCACTTATCAGTTGATTATTCCCTGTATATAGTTGATTATTGCCTTGTTGGTAAAAACCCCAACCTGCATTTCCATTATTTCCAAAGTAATATTGCTGTCCATTTATTGTAGTCCAAATGCTATCTCCATTAACATCAATATATTTTACTGGATCATTTGCCCCATATTGATAAGGCGCCATAAAATCATATTTAGCGGTAAATCTATCAATTACAAAAAAACGTCCTAATTGCGGATCCTGCATCCTCGCTCCATAATCATACCACTCCAATCCACTTCCATCACTAAACTCCTCACTCTGTTTTTCCTTTCCGTTATACTGATACTTATTCCTCATTCCTCCCGCCGCTTTACTACTAATCCCCGCCATCGTCAATCCAAAAGGATAATAATGCGTTTCTTCGAGTATCTGTCCACGCACATGCGTTACCTGCAAATTATCAAAGAACACGGGTATATTCGGTGTTTCGTTGCTTACATAAATATACAAAAATCCGTTCTTGCTTACCGGCATTGCGGTTTTGGTGTGGGTAGTATAGGTGTCATCTGCGCCCACCTGCTCGAAGCCACTGGTGCTACTAACATAATTAAACTGTTCATCAAACAGTATCCAGTTCACGTAAGCTTTGGGCCGGCCCGATATGGGAGACTGGCTGCTTAAAAAACTCGTTACCCCTGAAGTAAGCACACCGCTGCTGGTGATCTCTGTTGCCGTAGCACCATGTGCACCGCCTGTACCGGCCATACCGCTTGCCAACGCACTCAGCAGGTCGCTCAGGGGACTGGAAGGTGTATTGGGTGAAGCTCCATTTTTTTTATACCAGCTGTTTACTGTTAAATTGAATGCATCACCAGCCATTACTTTCAGGATGATGGCGGGACCTACTTTATGCTCACCCAAGCCTGCACCTGTTTTGGCCACTTTGGCGTTGCCCGATGGTGTGTTGGAAGGATAGCCTGCCGGCGGATCAACCCGTGTAGCAGGCAGGTTACTGTAAAAAGTTTCTTCGGTAGTGCTTTCTGCAGTTTCCATGGTGGCAGCAGGATACATATCCGTCTGACTTTCATCCGTCAATACCATACGCACATTGCCTAAATGATCCTTGATGAAATAATCCAACTGCAAAGAAGCTGCTGTAGCGCCAACTGCAGGCTTAAAGCGCACCCTGCCTTCTTCAGTACCTACAAACTGCAGGGTATCATTTTGATACACCATACCGGCGATGTACTGTGTTATCTTGCTGATGCCGGCAACATTGTCGTTAACCGTTTTTGTAAGCTTGTTCCCTGCCGCATCGTAAGTATAGGATATATCGCCTTTACCTGTTAAACGGATGTATGTTGGCAGATTTAAATGATTATATTCTATACCACTTGTGCCTCTTATCGGCATTATATCTTTGTTCAGATCTGTAAGAAGATTACCATTTGCATCATAGTTATAATCGTCCCCACTGCCGTTGCTGCCGTCGTTAAAATCGCCCAGCTTGGTAGCAGGGTCGCTATATGTATCTACTACTTTAGCGAGCTTATTGCTTATGCCGCTGTTCTCATAAGAATATGCCAGGTCATCTATCGGCGCACTGCTGTTGAGTTTTAATCCCCACTGCTGCATCCTTTTAATATTACCGTTCTCATCATAAGCAGTAGTATAATCGGAACCGTCGCCCATCTTTACATTATAATTTACCGTGCCGTTATTCCAGCTGTTATCGGCATTGTGCTGTTTAAAATCTCCTTTCAACAGGCGGTTCAGTTTATCGTAGCCAAAATCATATTGCCGGTTTACGCCATCGCCTTTGCTCTTCCAGCCCATACCTGCAATATTGCCGTTGTATTGTGCGGCTGCATAACTGGTGCCGCTGGTTACAGCAGTGGTTTTATCATAGGCCAGCTCCATTCCAAAATAATTTGCGGAAGTACTACCGCTCAGATAATCCCGGTTCACGCCCAGCAACCAGCCGCGGATATTGTAATCGTAATTTAATTTTTCGAGCCCGGCATTGCTGTTGAATTCCGGTGCCAGTAATTTACGGCTCAGTTGCCCCAGCTTATCGTATTCATTTGCTGCTATTATTGTTTCCGCTGTTTGCGTGGTAACAGCGCCCTGTACCTGAATCACCTGTTTTTTTACCTGCTTCAGTCTTGCCAGGTCGTCATATTCCATTTTGGTGATCACTTTTACTGTTTGTGCCCCGGTTCCCTGCTTATCATGCGCCAGTATGGTCATCAGCGGCTGCCCGCTGAAGTTGTACTGCGTAGTAGTAATGTCGATACCGCCGGTTATATTGCTGGCCTTGGTTTGTATAGCACGGCCACGGTCGTCATAAAAGATACTGCTTACCAGTTTTTCTGAATTGCTGGTATTCAATACAAAATTCACTGTGCCTGTTACCATGCCTTTGGTCATGGTACTTTGTGTAATGGCCTGTGCATAGTTGGTGGTATTTCCTGCTGTAAAAAATGAGCCATCATCGGTGTTATCCTTTGTAGCATAGGTGGAGCTGTATTTATCCGTCCAGCTGTAATCATCATAAAAAGTGATCGTCAGCAATTCAGGATCGGTTACCTGCGGAAAACTTGCTGAAGTGGTATAGGCTGAGGCGATTACATCCAGCGTTTCGTACCGGTCTGTAGTAAGCCCATCTACATAGGTCTGCATGTCTTCCTGAGTCTGGTAAGTATAATCATCGTAAAAGCCGGTCAGTACAGGACGGTTCCATTGATCATACTTGGTAAAGATCCACCTGTTGTTGACAAAAGTGTAATAATTAGAACGCAGGTTACCATCTTCGGTAAGTACCAGCCTGTCCCATTTATCATACACCATCCATACTTCTGCTGCGCCGGGCACTTTCTTTATCTTCATGCGGTTCTTGCCATCGTACTCGTACCGGAAACAGAGTTCATCCAGCAAAGTGCTGTAATAGGTTGTTGATACAGTAGAGGGCCAGCTATCGGTTATTAATTTAGCAACAGCTTTGGGTGGAATGACCAGCCGCAGGTTATTATAATTGTCGTACACATAATAGGTACACAACCAACCACTGTAGCTATCACCAGGACTTGTGCCTGCCTGTACTTTTTTCAATATTACTTTATCTTCTTTGTCTTTATACTCTACAACCTGGTTGCCTGCTTCGTCAGTCGTGTGCAATTCGGTAAGTAAACCGGCTGCATATACACCGGTTATGCTGTAATCGCCGGCATCATTCACCTGCCATATCTTAACATCATCGGCGCTGGTGTTGTTAAGGTATTGCATAGCCACTCCTCTTCCCGAACCTACCCAGTTATTTCCCGGGGCATAACTTTTTACCGGCCTGTTCAGCGGACTGGCTTCTACATCGGTATTGCTATAAAAATATGTTTCACCCTGTCCGCCGAGTTGTGTGGTATAAAAGCTGGCCTGCTCTGTTAACGGGCTTGTTTTAAATACCCCATCATAAGTGGAAGACACATAAGGGAGATATTTCTGTACCTCCCGGCCCAATGCATCATACACTACAGGACTCACCAGGTCGCCTATTGTTCCGCTATGCGTTAACAGCGATCCCTGTTTTACTACTGTTTGCAGCGGCCTGCCCAGCCCATCTACATAAGCTGTGGCTTGCATTACATCGCTTACAGGTAATGTAGATAATGTGGCAGCATCAGCTACCGGTATTTTTGCTTCATAAGTACGCACCCAACTTTTGGTTTGTGCAATACTTTGTTGCGACAGTACAACTCCGGCAATGAACAAAATTCTTTTCAGCATATCAATTAATTTATACTTTATACTGTTTAATAATTACTGTTATGGATAGCATCCTGTATCCTGGCGCTTAGCGGTGCCGTTGAGCTATCAAATACACCCACGACAGCGCCTTTGGTATCGATAAGAAATTTTTGAAAATCGGTAGTGACCTTAGCGCTCAATACATCATTCTGCGCTTTGCTTGCCAGCCATTTGAAAATAATATTGGCAGACGAACCGCTTACGTCGCTTTTGGCTGCTATGGGAAAAGTTATTCCCAATGTATCTTTCATATAATTTTTTAGCGCAGTATCGGAGCGTTGCTCTTTTCCAAAATTATTGCTGGGAAATGCGATAACTACTACACTGTCATGGTGCTGCTCATATAATTCCTGCAACTGGGATAGCTGACCGGCCTGGCTGCTGTTGCTTGCCGTATTTACGATCAGTATCTTTTTTCCTCTATAATCATTGAAATTAATGGTGCTATTGTCGACAGCTGGCACACTAAGGGAATATATGCTTACTATTGTTCCTGCCAATAGCGCAAAATTGTATAATAATATCTTTAACATAATCAAATTGTTTTTACTAATGAATTAGTCTATAGGTGGCGTACATGGCGTTGATGAACATTCTGAATACGTAGCGCTGTGCGTTCCATCACTCCAGCTATACCGGTACGTACATAACCACATGCCCAGGCAGCAACCGGCAGGTGGATTGGTTTTGCCGCAAAGCTGTGAAGTGAGGTATATCTTTACTCCCGTTTCGCATTGACAATTCACGATCTTTTTATCTGCACCACTGCAGGCAAAGGTTTCTGTATAATCCTGGCTATCGGTATTATCGCTCCAGTGATAGTGATAAGTTACTGTGTAAGTACCATTACCATTATCAGTTGGCGTACCACAGGTTCTTACACCGGTTTCGCATACACAGTTCACGATCTTTTTATCGGGGCCGCTACAGCTAATCACATCTGTATAAAGCTGGCTGCTGGTATTATCGCTCCAGTGATAACGGTACGAAACATTATAGGTGCCATTGCCATTATCATATACATTTTCGCAAACCCTGGTTCCCAATTCACAACCGCAGTTCACTACTTTATAAGCAGGTCCCGGGCATGTTATGGTATTGGCACAGTTGCCTTTGATATTGGCATATTCCTGTCCGCCGTTATCTGCATCTGCCTGTGCATCGGCAGCAGTTTGAGAGACCAATGAAAAATATTTACCGTAAGGAACAGTATATACCACGCTTGTACCGGTATAACCCGGCAGGCAGGTGGCACAGGTGAAAGTGTTGCTTACTTCATGGCTGAGATAAACTGTCAATACGGAAGCCGGGTTAGAGCCTGCTATGGTATAATCATTTCTTTTTACCGCATTGCCATCCTGGTCCTTTACTACTATCAGCCTGTTTAGTCCATCGTATTCGTAGGTATTGATTTTATTATTGGGATCGGTAATGGAAGTTACCCCTGTGCCTGGCTTATAAGTATAGGTAGTTACAGAAAGCCCGGGAAGACCCGTGCGCACATTGTTCAGTTCGCTTCTTAAAGAAGAACCATCCATTGCCTGAAGAGCAGACATCGTTACGGTAAGATGGGATGTTGCAGCAGTATAAGTAGCTCCCGTTATCTGTGCTACCGGATATTGATAATTATATCCCCAGATGATAGAAGATACTATGCCTGCTTTATTGGTAAACTGCAATATATTTCCTTTGCTGTCGTACTGATCGATAGTGCCTTCAATTTCCAGCGCATTTCCTTTTGCTGATTTTTTTACTGTTACCGGAGCATAGCTGTTGCCTCCTGCATTACCATAATCAATAGCTGTTTCGGCAACAGGTATATCGGTTGGCAAATGTGCTATAGAAGTAGTATTGGTTACAGGCGCTGTAAGTATATTATTGGTGATCATTGCATCGTAAACCGTAGTTCCGATATGATCTGACGGATAGGTAAGTATATTTTTCAACAACTGGTTCTTACTGTTGGTAAATTCTGTTCTTGTTAACTGCAGGTGATCGGTATTATCGAAATAATAATTCCGGGTAGTAGTTACCGGGTCAAGGCCATTCTCATCATACAATGTTTCGACCTCATTTTCGAGATGCATCCATGGAGAGGATACATGATACGCAGTTATATCATATGCTTCCATAGTTGATGCAACAACCGCTGTATTAACCGGGCAGCTGGGGCCAGGCAGAAAATTATGTGTAACGTACTTTTTATTGACCGCATAAGCTAAAAGATCACGGCTTACCCTGCTGTCGATCGTATAATTATACCTGGTTTTCTTTATCGGGAAAAGCGGGCCGCTGGCTGGTTTCTTTAAAATGATCTCTTCATATACTTTTCCATTGCCAAACTGGCTTGAATTACTTGATGGCGCTCCAAGCATAGGATCGCCCAGTACAGTTGTGCCAGGGATATCTGCACTTACATAGAACCTTGTTTGATCCCCTCCTCCTTCAAAATTCTCTCCTTCACTTTCAATTACAGAGCTGTAACTGATAGGAGCAGATTGATAATCAAAGATATTGTTCAGCGAGTTGGAATACATGGATGTTAGTGCGTAATATGCCCAATATGCATTGATATTTGGTCCGCCAAAACCAACTACCGTACTGCAATTCAGCGTATTCACATAATTTCTCCAGTATATCGGCATGGTTACCGAATAAAGAGAGGATTCATCAAGTGTTTCGGGCTCTGCATAATAATATCGCTTTATGACAGGCGTTTCAGAAGGGTTACCTGACAATATCCTTTTTACCCTTACACCGCCAACAATAACATTCTTTGCGGTGGCCGTATAAGTGGCAGGCAAAAATTTCAAGGTAACATCTGTAGCCACAACAGCACCCCGTGCTTTATAGGTTAATGTATATGTATCAGCGGGAATATTAGAACCGGGATCAAGTTTCACATTTACCACACCCTGATCAGGCAACAGACGTTGCTGAAATATAAATCCCCCCAAAGAGTTGGTTATCTCCACATCGCTATAACTAAAATGATTAGAAACAGTACCATTGCCTGTATTGATACAATTGAGGGTAAGCTCAAGTATCTGTGGCTGATCGATGGTGAAGGTCATTGACTGACTTACTTCTACGCTTGATTCGCCCTGGCCGGTACCTACTACGTTACAGTTAAAGATGTGTGGGTTCCTGTATTGCTGCGATGTGTTCAGCAGTTCATTGGATTCGTACATGATGTTATCAATGCCGCCTGTAGGATAAACAATTTTTACCAGCATTCCTTTGCCTGCAAAAGCCGGATCGGGATCCCTGTTGGCTGTGGCATTAGGAAAGCGGACAGCTGTAGTCAAGTCGTCTGGTTTAGGAATAAAAACACTGTTGATCTTACCGTTGAAATAACCCCAGTGATCCTGTGAAAAGGAAAGACGTGGCGGCCTGTTGGCAGGATCGTCATAAACGAAGCGGTGTGTAAGCGCTGTTACATCATCTGAAGATAATTGCTGAAGGGATGTAAGATAGGGCGTGTAATTATATCCTGTTGATGTTTCCGTTTCATATGCCAGGTTCGCAGCCTGCTGGTTGTAGGAAAAATTGAACCGACCTGCATAAACGCCCGAATTATATAATCTTACGTACGACAACAATTTATCGGTGCAGTCCGATCTTGATTCATACCAGAGATCAACGGAATTGTTATCGCTGCTGATACCTGTAAGCAATACACCTTCTGTTCTTATGGTATTAATACACCGGGAAGTTGGGGATGCAGGCGGTGCAGTGAATCCTCCGCATACGGCAGGTGTAAGACCGGGATCAACAACAACAACTCCATCTTCAATTTGGGGCGAAGCCCAGTTCATGGTTTCGCTTACGCCATTATCATAAGTATAGTTGATAGCGGTATAGGTAAAGTTGATGGTTTCACCTGTGGGATGTTCTATCTTGGTAAGATACCAGGCAGTAGGCATGTAGGCAGTAAATTCCCTTCCGCAATTATTCTGCCGCTTGCTTTTTTCTGTTGCGCCTGTACCGCCAAAATAATACATCACACCATCGGTAGTGGTTATTTTGAAGTTCCATGTTGTTCCTGAAAAATTCTTTTCTACTTTATATTTTTCCGCAGGTATTACCATGGGATCCATATTCTCATCCAGTATAAA
Source organism: Bacteroidota bacterium (assembly GCA_048497855.1). Lineage (GTDB taxonomy): Bacteria > Bacteroidota > Bacteroidia > Chitinophagales > Chitinophagaceae > Ferruginibacter. The sequence continues at coordinate 60,265 of JBEHZB010000005.1, forward strand.
ACTTCCGGAGATGCCATTCATGCTGAAATTGAACAAATCAGGCTCTGCGTCAAAGGATCCTCCAGTAGTAGAGGTAACTATCTTATCGCAAAAATTGAATGTGCCGCAGTTGTACCCGATCGTTGTTGGAGGCGCTATCCTGGTTGAATTCTCATCCGGCCAGCCTCGTACTGTACGGGTAATAACACCGCCAGCCTGCAACGACCAGCCTATTCCTACACGGGAAGCGATCTCATCAACTTTTATACCGGTAGAGCTATATCCTATAGACATATTGGCTGAAAGCTTATTCCCTTTCACCGTAAACAGGGGAATATTTATAGCGGGGCTGCCGGTATTTTTATTAACCTGTATTGCGCTGTGCTTTATGATAGCAGAAGCATTGGGGGCAGGGGGAAGGATATCCACCATCTTTTGAAAATTATCAAGGTTTTCCTGCGCTATAAGCTTACTATAGCAGCATAACATACTAACGCATATCAACAGTGTAATTTTAATTTTACTGGTCATCATTATTATTTATAAAATTTTATTTAAAATCATATCCTATCCTGAACAACACCGGCTGGCTCACAGGCACATGCTGACTGTGCAGCATATCATACAGCAACTGCAATTTTGTTCCTTTAAAGAATTTTGTTTTTACAGCGATCTTTTTACTGATGCCGATAAGGCCTGCCTGCTGCCAGGCCGAACGGTCTTTTAATTGTTCCAGGTTTTTAAAGGCCGCATTGTGATTCATTTCAAAACCACCACTGATGAAGAATTGTTTCTTTAGTTTCCAGTCTACAAAACTTCTAAGGCCAAGCCCTTGATGTGTAAGTTGAAAATGCTGAAGGCCATTGCCCAGGCCCAGTTTATAACTGGCCCCTATACCCAATACGCTTTTATCGTTTAGCTTATAACCAACACTAAGACCGAGATCTGCCGTAGTAGGTACCAAACTGTTATTTTTTGCAAACTGCAGGTTACTACCAAATTCTAAGCGTTGCTTAAGTGTCTTTGTCTTCTGCATATTAAGCCCCCTGGCCCCCGAAGGGGGAAGATCAGCGTCTGAAGAACTGTTGCCGCTCTTCAAAACTTTATCCTTTAGTTTATTTAATTCATCTTGTGCCTGCTGGATGTTCTGTTGTATCTGTGCCTGTGCATTAGGGCCGCCTGCGGCGATTCTTTCCTGTATCAGCGCATTCATTTGCGCTCTTGTCTGCAAGCCGGCAAGACTGGCGGCATTGGTAGTACCGCTATTGCCCGGCATTCGGAACAGAGAAGCCAGCATGCTGTTCTGCTGTACAAATTTTTGAAAGGCAGGTATCTTGTTTAAAATAGTAAGTGCTGTTTCTTCGGCTTTTTGTTTATCGCTGAAGATCTCTTTGTAATTGCGAAGCGTTTCTACATAATAATACGCTTCCTTGTTTATTTTGGTGAGATATTTACTCTTACCGATGTATTTTAAGGATTCATCCAGCAGTTGCTTTTTTCTTTCTTTAATGAACTGTTCCAGTGCCTCGCTGTTCTGTACGTCCTGCTCCAACTCGGCGGCTTTTTTGGTGGCTTTCTGTACGGGTTTTACCAGTTTGGTATCCAGCTTTTCTTTTTGCTGCTGTAAGTACTTTAAGTTAGTGGTCAGTTTATCGCGGTAGTCATCATATTGTGTTTTGTACTTTTCGGCTATAGTTTTTCCTTCTTTTAATTTTTGCAGCAGGCTGCTGAAGGTCGTTTGGCCCTCACCGAAAAGTTTTTGTGCTGCTTCGGGGTTTACTTTTTGTAACAGCCCCTGTATCTTATTTTCCCAGCGGCTGAGTTTAGCTAATGTCTTTTCTGTTTTGGAACTGAGGCGGTGGCTGTACTTATCTATTTTTTTGTCAACCGCAGTAATGTATTTGGAAGATAGCTGTTGCAGCGATTGTACGGTACTGTCAGCCTGTGCTTCGCAATGCTGCGAAACAAGCATGATAAGGGTTATTAGTAAGAGCCGGGCAAAGCTCATAAACAGGGCGGTTGGGTTTTATCGGGTGCAACATCAACTTATGCGATGCTGAAGATCAATACATAGTTACTCTTTTTTTTTAACTATCAACCCGGTTTTCAACATTTTAAAGAAATTTTTTATAAAAATAATGTTACGCCATTAAATAAAAATATAATATATAGCACTGCAGGAATGAATAATGGTATGCCGTACAAGTGAGTCCTGTCATTGCGGGGACGATGATTGGATAGATATCCTTCTAGTCTGTCCCAAAAAATAAAGGCCCCAAAAGGGGCCTCTACTTTTAAACATACTTATTTGATTATGGCAATACCATAAATGTTTTCTTCACAGCAAAATCCAGTGATCCTACTCTTAACGTATAAACACCGGCTGCTAATTTTCCAGGCACCTGGAAGTGAGCGTCGATGAAGTTGGTAGGAACGATGATATCGTATTGATACACCAATTGTCCGGCACCGTTTATTATCTGCGCAAAATAATGATCGGGTTTTACATTCTTCAATGTAAAGTGCAGATCGCCGCTTCTTGTTACAGGGTTAGAATAGATAACTAAACCACCTGGTATCGTTGAAGTGGTAAACGATTGCTCTGTACCGTATGCAGTACCGCCATTATTGGTAGCGTAGGCTTTATAATAGTACGTAGAGTTTTCTACAAGGTTAGCCAGGTTAACAGAGAAGCCTGTGCCGCTAAGATTGGTAGAAGGAACTTTTGTTCCCAGTCCGTTAGCCAAACCTGAGATACCGCTGTAGGTAAAACCGTATTCTGTTACATTGCTGCAACCGATACTGTTTATAGTGCCTGATAAGGTTGCTGCATTTGGTGTAACTGCTGTTGCACTTCCTGTAGTTACCGTTGCCATGGTATTAACACCTGTACCTGATGCGGCTACATTGATAGCTACCGGTGCACCCCCACCACTAACAGGGATATTGCCGCTGTACGACTGCGCTGCTGTTGGCGTGAACATCACAAAAATGGCTTGTGTGTAAGCACCTGCCGGATGTGTCAAACTTAATGAAGCAGTATATGTACCGCCTGCAGTTGTAGAGAACGTATAACCTGCTAAAGGGCCTACATTAATATTAGCCGCAGTAACTGCATTACTGTTTATGGTAAATGAATTAGGACCGGCTGTTGTATTTAAACAAACACTTCCGAAAGCGGTAAGCGCTGTTGCTGTTAGTACCGGCGCAGCAGTAGTAAATGATTGCTGAGTGCCGTATGTAGTACCTCCACCGTTAGTTGCATAGGCTTTGTAATAATAGGTAGTGCTTGGCGCAAGACCTGTTACTGCTGAACTGAAATTGGCACCGCTAAGATTGGTAGAAGCTACCTGCGTTCCGCTGCCATTAGGGAAGCCGCTGGTAGTGCTGTACTCGATGCCGTAAGCTGTAACTGCGGTACAACCTGCAGCCGGGATGCTGCCTGCCAGTGTTGCTGATATTTGTGTAACCGCACTTGCTGCGCCTGTTGTTACAGACGGAGCAGTGTTGATACCTGCACCTGATGCGGCTACATTTATTGAAGCTGCATTACCGCCGCCTACTGCAATATTACCGTTGTACGATTGTACTGCTGTTGGGGTAAACTTTACATAAATAACCTGTGAAAAGCTGCCGCCCGGTTGTGATAAACTCAACGTAGTGCTATACGTACCGCCCGATGTAGTTGAATATGTAAATCCTGCTAATGCTGCTACGGTTACGTTGGCAGTACCCAAATTTGTTCCGGTGATGGTAAATGTATTAGGACCGGCTGTTGTATTCAAACATATATTTCCGAATGCGGTAAGCGTTGTTGCTGTCAACGCCGGTGTTGCTGTTGTGAATGTTTGCTGTGTACCATAAGTAGTACCACCTGCGTTGGTTGCAAATGCTTTGTAATAATAAACAGTTGCAGGAGTAAGCCCGCCTACTGCTGAACTGAAATTACCACCTGCCAGGTTAGAAGCTGCAACCTGCGTACCGCTTCCGTTGGGAAAACCGTTGGTAGTGCTGTATTCAATGCCGTATGCAGTTATTGCAGTACAACCTGTTGCTGGTATGCTTCCGGCCAGTGTTGCAGAAATACCGGTGATAGCTGTTGCTACGCCTGTTGTTACAGATGGTGCTGTATTTACACCTGCGCCTGATGCTGCTACGTTGATGCCTGCAGCGCCACCGCCGCCAACAGGGATATTACCATTGTAAGATTGCACCGCAGTTGGGGTAAATTTCACAAAGATGTTTTGTGTGTAGGTACCGCCAGGTTGTGACAGGCTTAATGATGCACTATAGGTACCGCCTGAAGTGGTAGCGAAGGTATAACCCGCAAGCGGGCCAACAGTAACGTTGGTAGTATTTAATGCTGATCCATTTATGGTGAATGAATTAGGACCTGCTGTTGCATTCAAACAAACATTACCAAATGCAGCTAACGAAGTTGCATTCAATGTTGGTGTTAATGCCTGCGTAATGAACGATTGCTGTGTGCCATACGCTGTACCGCCACCGTTGGTTGCATACGCCTTATAATAATAAGTTGTATTAGGAGTTAAGGTAGATAAATTAGAAGAGAAGTTTCCTCCGCTGAGATTTGATGAAGGCACCTGTGTACCTGCACCATCAGGAAAACCATTGGTTGTACTGTACTCAATACCATATGCTGTAACTGCTGTGCAGCCAATAGCGCTGATGCTTCCGGCAAGGGTTGCACTAACTGTAGTAACAGCACTTGAACCACCGGTAACCACAGTTGGTTTTGAATTTACGCCAGCACCTGAAGCGGCTACATTAACTGAAGCTGCTGCACCGCCACCACTTACCACGATATTGCCATTGTACGATAATACCGCAGTTGGCGTGAATTTCACAAACACCTGTTGAGAATAAGAGCCGCCGGGTTGTGACAAACTTAATGTTGCAGTGTAAGTACCGCCTGAAGTAGTTGAATACGTATACCCGCTCAATGCAGCTACGTTAACGCTGGCTGCAGTAAGATTGCTACCTGTAATGGTAAATGAATTAGGACCTGCAGTCGTGTTGGTACAAACATTACCAAAAGCCGTTAAAGCTGTTGCGCTTAATGAAGCTGCCGGTGTACCTGTTACAAAGGATTGCTGTGTGCCATACACTGTACCTGTTGCATCTGTAGCATAAGCCTTATAATAATAAGTGGTGCTTGATGCCAGTGAACCAACATTAGAAGTAAAGCTGCCTGCAACCTGGTTGGTTGATGGCGCCTGTGTTCCGCTTCCGTTAGGGAAATTATTGGTAGTGCTGTATTCGATACCGTATGCTGTGATAGCGCTGCAACCGGCAGTATAAGAACCTGCAAGTGTTGCGCTGTTAACCGTTACACCAGTTGCCGCGCCGGTAGTTACTGCTACTGCTGTGTTAATGCCTGAACCTGCTGCTGCTACATTGATCGCTGTAGCGCCGCCGCCGCCAACAGGTATATTACCATTATAAGATTGTACTGCAGTTGGCGTGAATTTCACAAATACCTGTTGTGAGAATGCACCCGCAGCATGAGGTATGGTTAATGAAGTGGTGTATGTACCACCCGATGTTGTTGAATAGGTATAACCGGCTAATGCACCAACAGTAACATCCGCGGTTGTTAATGCAGTACCTGTTATGGTAAATGAGTTAGGCCCTGCTGTTGTATTGATACAGGTAGCAGGAAATGCAGTTAACGCTGTGGCACTTAATGATGGAGAACCACCAGCCCCTGGTGTTACCTGCGCCCATGTGGTACCAACTCTCAATTCATCCATTTCCACGAATGGTGTATTGGTAGCGTTATCCTGTCTTACCAAAAATCTTCCTGCGCCAGCCAGGTCGCTTGTACCGGGAGTTGCAGTAACATCAGCTGTGGGTTCTGCTCCGCCGATGGCAGAAGTATTCAGCCACATCCGGGCCACGTCATTTGCAGTTCCTGATACTACATCGTAAGAAATCACGATAAAGCATGGTGTGCCGGGAGTTAGATCTGTTGGTATCCAACTGGTAGTACCGCCACTGCTGCGGGCCGAGATACCTACGTTGTATTTACCTGCGGTAGTGCTTTGCCTTACCCATACAGTTCCTCCAAAAAGTGAGGTAGAGCCCCCTTGTACCATTGTGGCAAAATAACCACCTGTAGTACCCAGGCTGCCTAAAGAAGAAACATTCAGGATGAATGAAGCATAGATCGATCCGGTAGTTTGTGCTGAAAAGTCGGTATAGTAATCCGCTCCCGCTCCATCAAATTTGATCTTGTTGCCTGTTGATGCAGCAAGGCCTGAATAGGATAAGCTTCCGGCATCTACCAAAACAGAATCTCCTGTATTAACCCTTTGCCATACGCCTCCACTTTGTGTAAACAAACCATTGGTTGCATCGGGCGTGTAATTAAACGGTTCTGTCAACAACTGGCTGAAGCCGCTTATTGAAATAGTGAAAAGAAGTATTAGTAAATATATTTTTTTCATAAACAAAATTTGAGGTTTTCTTCTAAAGAAGAAGATAAGCGCCAATGATGTCATTGGCGCTTACAAAAAATTAGTTAGCCTTCACTTTGATATCATCCACTTCGTATGTAGCAGTCTTTGAAGGATCGCCTCCATCATATTTGAATGCTATGTACACGGTTTGACCGATATAAGCTGATAAGTTAACAGTACCTGAACCGATAAAAGAAGAATATCCTGTTGCAGGCGGTGTTGCTATTGTTGCCGGCAGCTGTGTCCATGTAGCAGTTGAAGGTGTATTGTTGCCGGTATAGTTGGTAGAGATCATTACTTTGAAAGTAGTAGCGCCCACTAAATAACCTGCAGCAGTAGTAAAGGTTAAGTTAGGTGCTGTTGTGCCGGTAAGGTTGATCGATGGTGTGATCAGCCAGCTTGATACTGTAGCTACGCCTGTACCGAATGCAGATATCTTGGCACATTTTGCTGTTCCGAAAACGGCATTCTGGTATAATACACCGCCTGTTTCACCAATGTTTTTCCAACCTGGTGATAAGGTCAATGTTGCATTGTTTGCACCGATCATTTCAAAATCTTCAGACAGTAATGTACCTGCAGGTAAAGGGCAGGTATAAGTGCCGTTGAAGTGAACATCGCTGGTATCACGAAGCAGCAATTGCTTGGTTGTACCGTAAGTAGTGTAGATAGCTACGATACTTCCGCGGCCTGTAGGAACCTGTATACCAGCAAAATTTGCGTAGGCGCTGGTACGAACGATAGTGGTTTGTCCTGCGCAATTTTTTATGTCAAGATTTTTTGTGCTCTTGTAAACTGAAGTATCAGAATAAGTAGTACCTAAAGTAGTAAAAGCAAAATCTTCCAGTTTGATCAATGAACCCAGATATTTATCCTGCATATTGGTAGTAAGATCTGCCAGTGTAACTGATATAGGTACAACAGGATTGTTGATAGAACCACCAACAACATATTTGCTGATAAGGCTTGCAGGAATACCTTCTAAAGAGGGAAGACCTGAAACCAATGCCTTAACGCCCAGTTCCATTGTTCCGTTATAATCGCTTATGCAAAGGTCTTTGCAACGGATGAATACTTTACGTCCTACAGGATAAGTTCCGTACAGACTGTTTGCATCCAGCAATATCTGTAAGCCACCTGTTTCGTCCTGGATGAATAATTGTTTGTACAGGTTACCGCTTTTATCATCAGCTACAACAATACCTGAAATGATAATGTCGGAAGTAATGATATCATAAGCGCCTGAAGAAGTGTGCATAGCTTTCAACGCTTTGATAGAAGTGTTGGCTACGATAGCCGGATCGGTTTGATATGGCGGCTGATCAAAATCCTTCTTACAGGAAGTAAAGAGAACAGCGCTGATCAAAATGATCACTGATGCTGCTATAGAGAACTTTAAGAACTTTTTCATAATTGTGTATTTAATAGTATGCTTGTTTTTTTATTAGAATCTTAACGATAAATTGGCCGAGAAGTTCATGCCGTATGAATAAAATAATTTTGGCGAAAACCTGTTCACATCATGTTCGCCGGTATCGAAACGCAGTTGTTCAAAACCGCCTGAAACGATGTTGGTATTGTTCAGGATGTTGTTCGCATTTAAGCTGAAAGCAAGGAAGGTCCTTTTCTTCAGGCTTGGGAACCTTTTATTCATCAACCATGAAAACCCTATTGATGCATCAACTGAGAATTGTGATTTCAATTGTGTCTGATCAATGATCTCATGCCATTTATCAGAAGTAGGGTCGATACCTTCTACCGCTGCATAAGTACGGCGAAGCGGATCAAAACCTAACCACATCTGGTCGAAATAATTTACGTTAACACTGGCAAACCAATATTTTGGTGAGCGGTAGTTGAAGCCTGCAGAGTAAGCGCATTGTGGTGTAGCTACCCTGAAGTTTTTAGCATATACCAGGTTATCAGATGGAACCGGTATCACAGAATTATTATCTGCGGTGATCTCCAGGTGCTGGCGGGTATCATATAAATATTGTCCTATTGATGCCGCTGCATTAAAGCTCAGGCCCTTGTATAATTTTATATCTACCGAAGATTCGATGCCTTTGTGTGTTTTACCCAAATTGCTGATAGAGTAGTTCACAAAAGTTCTGTAAATATCAGAGTACGCAGAGAATACATCAAGGCCATGCCTGAACTGTGTATAAAAACCGGTAACCCTGAAACGTACATTAGGCGAATTGTACACATATCCTGCTTCGCCTGAAAGTATCTGTTCTGATCTTAAACCGTTTTGTACCACATCTCTTGTACGTGGAGAGATATAAGCGTTTTCAAAGAAAGGCGCTTTGGTTTGGTAACCGCCATTGGCAAAGAAATAATGACCGCTGGTCAGTTTATAAGAGATACCTCCTTTAAAATCGTAGTTGTAAAAATTCTGACGTGCGCTTTCGCCGTAAGAGTTATTAGGGTTCAAACCATTTTTGGTATAACCAACCCTGTAAAATTGCGTGAAAGATTGTTCGCCGCTTACAAAGAAGTTGATCTTGTTGAATTTAACCATGGCCTGTGCCCAGCCGGATGCTTTCTGGATATTGATATTATAATCGTATCCGAATTTATCTCCTTCATGTAATATCCTGTTAGGATGGTTCAGGTCGTTTTGAACGGCGCTGTTATTATTAGGAAAATCTCTTTCAGCAAATTGATTGATATCTACATAAAATTCACCACCCAATAAGTCATTTACTCTCTTATAATAATTGTTGCGCTGGCTTTCGTAAGTAAGGCCGCCGGTGAAATCAATATGAGAAGTTAATGAAGCATTCAATGTAGTATTGATATTGATGCGGTTGGTATTGATCACTCTTTCTTCAACAATGTAGCGTGACCTTCTTCCTGATACATCATTACCTGCAATGCCATTTACATCATGAATAGTAGCATAGCTGGCATAGTTGGTTTGATACAAATTATCCCAGTTGATCTGGCGAAGGTTCACATTGTTCTTCATGGCTTCCAGTACCTGTTGTGCATAAGCAGGGTCATCCTGGTAGCTTGGCAGGTAGCGGTAATAATCCGGTCTTGGGTCAGCAGCATTATACCAGTCAAGACCGGTAGTACTGCGCTTACCGAATGAATAGGAAGCAGCTGTTAACAGCGATGTTCTTGGATTGATCTTCCAGTCGTGCGTTAAAATGCCTACCGGCTGAAAAGATTTAGCGATGCTGGCATTTCTTTTTTTGCCATTTTGATAACCCCAGTAAGGATTATAAAAATTAGAGCCCGCAATATCGTCCATCTCCTGTGTTGATGCGCCTTGCCTTCCGTTTTCGGTAGGTGTTGCAAAAGCTACAAAAGACAGCATGTGTTTATCATTGAATTTTTTATCCACAGCGCCAAAGAATGACCAGCCGTCGTAGTACGTACCATCAGTAAACCCTTCATCTGCCCAGCGGCGGCTTACTGATCCTGAAAAGGCCCAGCCTTTTTTGCTTAAGCCGGTAGAATGAGTGAGCATGAAGCGATGTACATAAGTACGGTTGGCTAATGAGTAGCTGATCTTGGTTTGTTTCCATTGTTTAAACGCACGGGTATCCAGGTTGGTTGCCCCGCCAATACCGCCGAAGCCGTATTTTAATGGCTGCATGCCTATAGAAGATTCCCTGCTGCGCAAAACGTCGTTCAGTCCGCCCCAAAGGCCATAAGGAGTATAGCCGTTATCAAGGTTTTCCATCGGCACGCCATTCATATAAGTGCTGCTGAGATCAGCATCGTACCCACGGATACGGAACCTCACGGCGCTGAAATGGAAATTGGCAGCATCCAGGAAAGGATTTTTGCCGGCAGTCAATTGTCCCGAAATATTCTGGGCGCTTCCATCCTGTCCGTCGTTGTCGTCAAGAGAAACTACAGGAATATTATCAATATCAGCTTCTTTTGCCTCCTGGGCCAGGGTAGAATCGATAACAGTTTTAGTGGGGGGAAGCGGTGGGGGCGTTACCTGGCAAAATGCTGCCGTGGTAAAAGCCGATCCAACCAGTAATGTCAGGACTTTAGGTCTAAATTTAAACATAAGTGAATCGTTTGATAAAAGATGTGCAAGGTATCATTGTTATTTGAGAAAAAACCAATAAAATGTTAACAAAATATGAAGTTGCAGAATTAGTGTTGATAAGGCTTTTGCACCGATAAAATGTCATTACATTTGCCAAAATTGATTTATACATGAGAAAAGGCATTTTATCGTTCATTTTAGCTGCATCATTTTATCTTTTACCCAATATTTCTTTTGCCTGGGGGGCAAAAGGGCATGGCCTGGTGGCTGAAATAGCCTTCCATTTCCTCGACGATTCTACCAAACTGAAAGTAAAAAAATACCTGGGCAACCTTACCATTGAAGAGGCTGCCAACTGGATGGATGACAGTAAATCAAACAGTTACTACGATTATATGCGTACCTGGCACTACCTGGATATTGATAAGGGCCAGCATTATACCCCCTCTTCCGAAAGGAATATCATTACCGTGCTTTACTCGGCTATCAACGAGCTGAAAGGCATCGACAAAATGAAAAAGAAGGATATCAAACGGGACCTGTTGCTCATTTTTCACCTGATGGGGGATCTTCATCAACCCCTGCACACCGGTTATACTGTGGATAAAGGCGGTAACACTATAAATGTAACCTCACAAAATTTCGCTTCCAACCTGCACAGCGCCTGGGATACACAGATACTGGAAAGCGAAGGCGTAACGCTGCAAAAATGCCTGGCCATTTATCCAACCTACAGTCCTGAAAAAATTGACAGCATCAAAAAGATCAATGTGCTGGCCTGGATGAACCAGTCAAGGTCGTACCTCGATTTTGTGTATGATTATAAAAATGATTTTTTAGATTCTACCTATATACAAAAGAGCGTGGTGATCATTGAGAACCAGTTGCTGCAAGGGGGTATGCGGCTGGCCAGTGTATTAATAGAAGTATTTAAGAATTTCAATGCCGACCTGTCGATGAACAGGTACCATTATAATAACGACTTTTTTTCTATAGCTCCCGGATTTTTAATGAGCTAATCACGTGATCACCACCTGTTCGCTGGTAAGCAGCGGCAGGTTCTTGAACCGCATGATGATATTCCCGGTAGTAACTACGTCCTTCTGGCAGTAGGTAACTATTCGTTGGATATCTTTTTCTTTCCAGTACACCTCTCCTACCATGCTGCCGTCTATATCATCTTTAGGCGAGGGAACGCCCAGCGCCGCAGCCAATAATTTTAAGGAAGTGTATTGTTTGAAATCGCCGAAGCGCCAGTACTGAAAGGTATCCACTATATTGGTTTCCCAGGGTTTCATATTTTGAAAATCGAGGAAAGGCGGTATCAGGATACTGTTGATCAACAGCCTGCGGCAAATAAACGGGATATCAAATTCTTTGATGTTGTGGCCGGTAAAGCTCCAGTTATTATTGCTGGCTTCCAGCTGATGAACTACAGCCAGGAAATCCTGTAATAATTTCTTTTCATCATCGCCATAAAATGATTTGATACGTAACTGCAATGCAGTGGCGTCTTTCCTGAAATAACCGATACTGATACAAACAATTTTGGAGAACTCCGCCATCACCCCGGCACGCTGCGGATAAAAATCTTCTGCTGTAATACCTTCCGGTAAGGTGCGCTGCACTTTCTCCTGCCACAATTCTTTCCAGCTATCATCCATATCTGTAAAGGAAGGATATTGCGAAACCGTTTCAATATCTATCAGCAGGATATTCTCTAACCGTATATGTTGCATAGCAAATAGTATTCAACGAAAATACGGCTTTATTTTTTTTACGTTTACCCTAAAAAGTTATCCCTGCAAATACCTGTATTGATTGATTTTTCCAGGTTTGCCTGTCGTCGATGGCATTGATATTGGTAAGCCCCAGTTTATACCGGGCGCCGATATTTACAAAAGGCAGTTGTATCCAAAGGCCGCCGATAGCGCTCCATTCGCTGTTCTTATAAATATTGCCGTTTGCCTTCAGGCTGTCCACAGTTTGTTTTAACAATCCTCCGTAAGAAGGGCCTATCTGCAATTTTACCCTTTTACTCATGCCCACATTTATATTCAGCAATACCGGTACTTCCAAATAATTCAGTTTGGCTTTTTTCTGGCTGCCATCGCGGAAAAGGTCATCATAAATAGTATTGGCATCATTGGTAAATTCAGAAGAGGTTTGTACAAAATTCACTTCGGGCTGGATACCGAAGCGCTTGCTGAAATTGAACTGCAAAAAACCACCTGCCTGGAAATTATAATTAAAGCCTTCTTTATACGATTTACCGTGCACTTTATTGATATTAACACCGGCCTTTGCCCCAAAGCGGAAGAAGTTTTCCCTATCGGCATCAGGATCAAAGCGCTGGCCATAAGTTGCAGCGGATACGGTTAACAAAAGCGCAAGAAGTAATTTTTGCATAAATAAGATTTAAGGTTTGATAACTTCTCTAAGCGAAGATTATGCCAAAGCCCGATAGCAGGGTATATTCATAAAAAAAGCCTGTATGACAAGTACAGGCAAAAAATCAAAAACTAAACAAACGAACCTTTCAAAAAATTTTATCTCCAATAGCCGGGAACCCAAACGTATCTGCCCCTGTGCCTTTTCCAGTAGCCATCTACATAATGCTGACCACGGGATGGAGGCATTGCCCAATATCCTTCGCGGTAAACATATCTTCCGCCGCGATAAACATAGTTGCCGCTAACCCATACATAACCGGCAGAAGGCGGATTGGGCCGTACCTTAACAACAGGTGCAGGAGGCGGTGCTACTACAACAGCCGCAGGCCGGCAGGAACCAAAACCCAAAGAGATAATGACAATGCTGAATAAAATATATTTCTTCATACTAAATGCTTTTATGAACCTATGACGAAGCACTTTGCAAAAAGTTTAAGTTTGGTCAATAAAAAATATCTTTTTTAAAGAGCATTAACATTCTTTAAACAATTTGCTTTTGAAGTAAATAACCTTAACGTAATATTCCAGTAACAATAAATTAGCGGCAGTTAAATTCTTTTGTAAAAACTTTGCAATGAGAAAAATATACTGCTCGCTACTTCTATTACTATGCGTAAAAGCGTTTTCACAAACAAACCCATCTGTTTTCAATCTTGCCTCGGGTAATTATTCTTTTACAACCTGGGCATCTTCTTCGGCAGCGGGTACTTATCCTGCCAATATGATCTTTCATTTTACCAATGATGCCACGGGCAGCGGTTATAATGCGAATGCTGACGGCACTGGTGATTATAACTGTTCCTATAATCTCGGATCAAGGAACAGGATAAATGGCCAGGGCAATAATGGTTTCAGCTTTATCGCTACCAGTTCTGCCTTATGGAACAACTGCAGCAGCGGTACCGCCTCATCAACAAGATTTATGGGTGCCGCTGTACTTGGCCTTAACAGTACCGGCAGAACGGGCATACAGGTTAGCTGGACGGGAAGAACGTATTCTGTTGGTGATGATGACAGGGTATTCGGCATACGCTTACAATACCGCACTGCTACTTCCGGCACCTGGACAGATGCGGGCGCACAATATGTAGGCACTACAGCTGGTGCCAGCGCCGCGGTTCCTGCCATTACTTTACCTGTAGCCTGCGAGAACAAAGCCAATTTATATTTACGCTGGCTGTACACTTCTATTTCCGGCAGCAATGGTACAAGGCCCGAAGTTGGTGTAGATGAGATCAGTGTAACGAGTGTATCAGGCGCCAATAATTTATCGTTTGCATACAGCGCTTCAACAACAGCGTCGCTGAATCCTCCATATGTAACCGGTACTATCAATGATGTAATGGACCCTGCAAAAGCAAGCGGTATTGTTACCGATGTTAAAGACAACAGCGTGGATATTCCTGCAGCCAGTTATACTGTAACAGCATCCAGCAGCAATACTGCTGTAGTGCCCAACGCCAATGTTGCTGTTACCAAAGCTGATGGAAAAGCAACGATCAAGATAACACCTGCTGCGGTAGGTTATGCCGATATAACACTTACCCTTACCAAAGGTACATTTAGCCGTACACTGGTGATCAACTATGCTGCTTCACAATCGCCATCATCTGCTGCAAGATGGATGACCGGCATTGCCGATGCTTCGGCAGCAATTGCACTGGATGATGATTACATGATCATTGCCAATGACGAAAGCAACCTGCTTTATGTATATAACCGCAGTCAATCAGGGCTGCCGGTAAAAACCTATGATTTTAACCAAAGTAATATTTTGTCCCTGACTGATGGCAGTTCCGGCAACTGGAAAGAAGTGGATGTGGAAGCTGGTACAAAAAGTATTGCTACTACAGGAAAAATATACTGGCTCGGTTCTATGAGCAACAGCAGCAGCTTTAATGATAAGCCAAACCGTAACAGGCTGTTTGCAGTAACGGCTACGGGCACAGGCGCTGCAACTGCTTTTACAGATGCAGGCCATTAAAACAATTTAAGGCAACGCTTAATTACCTGGGGCGATGCCAATGGTTTTGATTTCAGCACCAGCGCTGCTGATGGTATGGACCCTAAATTAATTGATGGCTTTAATGTGGAAGGAATGGTATTTGCGCCGGATAATACTACCATGTATATTGGTTTCAGGGCGCCGCTGGAACCTACAGCCAACCGCACCAAAGCTGTTATTGCACCAATACAGAATTTTGAAACCTGGTTCAACAGCGGCCCTTCGGGTAACCCAACCATCGGCTCTCCTATTCAGCTTAATCTTGGCGGAAGAGGTATCAGGGATATGATCCGTTTAAGCAACGGCATCTATATCATCCTTGCCGGCAACTATGATAATACACCGCTCAATGGCGCTGTATATCGCTGGACCGGCAATGCTGCCGATGCGCCGATTGAATTATCTTCTTTCGGTATTACTTCACGCAATGCAGAAGCTGCTTTACAGATAAATGAAAGCGGCATCATTGCGTTGGATAAACTGCAGATCATTACCGATAACGGCAGCGATGATCTTTATAATGATGGCAGCGAAGCAAAAGATCTGGCCCAAAACAATTATAAAAAATTCAGTTCGGAAGTATTTGTTTCACCAATAACAGGCATACTGCCGGTAACATTCGAATACTTTACTGCTGCACTTCAAAACAACAATGCATTATTAAACTGGAAAATGGGCCTGCTCGAAAATGTACAGTCCTTTACTGTTGAGCGTTCATTTAACGGAACAGATTTTACCGGTATACATAATTCAGCTGCGGTAGATAACCAGCTATCATATTCTTATACCGATAACAATGTTGCTAAGGAAAATGTGTACTACCGTATCAATGCAACATTGAAGAACGGTCAGCACATATATTCCGTGATCCGCTATTTACATAGTGGCGATGCCTTGATGGTAAAAGCGTATCCTAATCCTGTTATCAATAACGTGTTTACGTTAAGTACTGTTACCGCCGGTGCTAAAAAGGTGGTTGTTTATAATGCAGAAGGAAAGATCGTTACCCAATTGCAATTCACTTCTATGACGAAGGATATTGAAACCGCCGGGTGGAACAAAGGCGTTTACTTTATCAAGCTCGTTAATGAAGATGGGTCGGTTACTACAACAAGAGTTGGTGTTCAGTAAATAATATTTCCCTTGAAAGACAATTGCCCCTGCTTAGAGATGAGCAGGGTTTTTTGTTACTCCACCGCAGAGAAGTGAGTTAATGGAGTTTACGCAGAGAATCTCTGTGTAAACTTTGCTTCTCAATTTCTCAGCGGTGAAACAAACAAAACATAATCTTCGCAGGTTCCTCCCCAACATAGTTGAGGACGGAGGGGGCAAAACAAAAACCCCGCTCTTTTCAGAACGGGGCTTGTATTATCCTTGAAGCTTGAAGCTAAAAGCTTGCAGCTTATTCCTCAACTTTCATCTTACCCTTCGCCTTCGCTATCACTTCTTCTGCAATGTTATTTGGTGCAGGAGAGTAATGGCTGAATTCCATGGTAGAAGTAGCACGGCCACTTGATAATGAACGCAGTTGCGTAACATAACCAAACATTTCGCTTAATGGCACTTTGGCTTTAATAACCTGTACACCATGTTTGCTATCCATACCTTCCAGCATACCACGACGACGGTTAAGATCTCCCGTAACATCACCCATGTATTGGTCCGGTGTAAGTACTTCTACTTTCATGATCGGTTCCAATAAAACTGGTTTTGCTTTACGGCCTGCTTCACGATATCCTTGTTTAGCACAAAGTTCAAAAGACATCGCATCAGAATCCACCTGGTGGAAGCTACCGTCTTTTACATTCACCTTCATGCTTTCCATTGGGTAACCAGCCAATACACCGGTTGTCATAGCACTTTCAAAACCTTTTTGAATGGCAGGTACAAATTCTTTTGGAATAGATCCACCAAACAAAGAGTTAACGAACTGGAAGTTGGTCTTACCATCCTGTTCTTTCAGGAATTCTGCATCAGCAGGTCCTATTTCGAAGATGATATCCGCAAACTTACCGCGACCACCCGTTTGTTTTTTCAATGTTTCACGGTGTTCGATAGTTTGATTGAACGCTTCTTTATAAGCCACCATCGGTGCACCTTGGTTCACTTCTACCTTAAACTCACGACGCATACGGTCGATGATAATTTCCAGGTGAAGCTCGCCCATACCACGAAGGATAGTTTGACCGGTATCTTCATCGGTGTTTACTTTCAATGTAGGATCTTCTTCTACCAGCTTAGCTATCGCCATACCCATTTTATCAACGTCGGCCTGTGTTTTAGGCTCGATGGCAATTGCAATAACCGGTTCAGGAAAGGTCATAGATTCCAATACGATAGGATGATCTTCGTTACAAAGCGTATCCCCTGTTTTGATATCTTTAAAACCTACTGCTGCACCGATATCACCAGCTTCGATGAAATCGATAGGGTTTTGTTTATTAGCATGCATCTGCATGATACGGCTGATACGTTCTTTTTTACCGGTCCTTGTATTCAATACATAAGAACCTGCATCAAGGTGACCGCTGTATGCACGGAAGAACGCTAAACGACCCACGAAAGGATCGGTCATGATCTTAAACGCCAGCGCACTGAATGGTTCTTTTGCATCTGCATGACGTTCCATTTCTTCACCGGTATCAGGATTGGTTCCTTTTACAGATTCAATATCCAGCGGACCAGGTAAGTATCTTACCACAGCATCCAGCGCCGTTTGCACACCTTTATTTTTGAAAGATGAACCACACATCATCGGGATGATAGAGATATCGATAGTTGCCTTACGGATCGCTTCGTGCATTTCTGCTTCGGTGATGCTGTTTGGATCTTCAAAGAATTTTTCCAACAGTTTATCATCGTATTCAGCAACCGCTTCTACCAGTTCCTGGCGGTATTGGTCTACTTCTTCTTTCATATCATCAGGAATAGGAACTTCCTGGAAGGTCATACCCTTATCCGCTTCGTTCCAAACAATTCCTTTCATAGTGATCAGGTCAACTACACCTTTGAAGTTGTCTTCAGCACCGATCGGTAACTGTAACGGTACAGCTTTAGCGCCCAGCATTTCACGAACCTGTTTTACCACGTTCAAAAAATCGGCACCACTGCGGTCCATTTTATTTACGAAACCGATACGTGGTACTTTGTAACGGTTAGCCTGGCGCCAAACGGTTTCAGACTGAGGTTCTACACCAGATACAGCGCAGAACAACGCCAATAAACCATCCAGTACACGCAGCGAACGTTCTACCTCTACGGTAAAGTCCACGTGACCCGGGGTATCAATAATGTTGAATTTGTATTGTTTGGTATCAGGTGTTTTTTGTCCCTGAACCATTGGAAAATTCCAGAAGCATGTAGTAGCAGCCGAAGTAATGGTAATACCTCTTTCCTGCTCTTGAGCCATCCAGTCCATAGTTGCACCACCATCGTGTACTTCACCAATCTTATGGTTTACACCCGTATAATATAATATACGTTCGGTAGTAGTGGTTTTACCGGCATCAATGTGAGCGGCAATACCAAAATTGCGTTGATAACGTAAATCTGCCATTGTTTATTAATTAAGAATTAAAAAATTAAAAATTAAGGATTTCAGTTTCCGGTCTCCGCTTTATCTTTCACGTTCGACCTTTCACTTTTATTTTTGGTGCCCGGCTTTTGAATTGCTATTCTGCTTCATTGGCGTCGCACTCTTTTACTTTATTTCTTTGCTGATCTTTAATTATGTATCCGAAAGATGCATACACCCTCGAAGGAAAGCCCCTTTAGGGGTTTGGGGTGAATAATATGTGTAGTTATGCTCTCATATAATGCTAAATAGTTCAGCGCCATCCGTACTATGCTGAAGCTTTTAGCGGCGCAAAGGTAAGGATTTATTTATAATTGACAAAGGGAAAAGGAAAGTTATTCGAAAGCGTAAAACAGGCAAGCAAGAAAGTAATCAATAATCCATAACGTGTTGAAAATAAAGTAACTGGAATAACTTTTCGTACTCCCGTCTTTCTTTTGTTACTCCCTTCAGCCAGTGAAGGGTTTCCTTTGGTGCTGCAGCGCTCCCTTCATTCCGTGAGGGGAGCCCTTTGATTGATGAAGGGAGCCCGTTATGGAATGAAGGGTTCCCTTTATGGAACAGTTGCCTCCCTTTTATGCATGAAGGGCTCCCGTTGCGAAATGAAGGGCTCTCGTTCCCGAACGAAGGGATGCCGTTCATTGATGAAGGGAATGTATTGAGAAATGCCTGGAGTTATACTAGTTGTTCACAGAGCAGGTATTCTAAAATGCAACGGTTCGGGCTGCCGCAATCACAAATGCACTTTTGATACGCTTTGTATCTAAAGTATTTTACGCATATAGGTGCAGTGTTTTTATTGTGTTAAAAACACTGCGGTATTTTTTCGCTGCATTTACGCCCGCAATGGATAGTTACCTTCTACACTGCGGTAAAACTTCTACAATCATAACTGTCTTTATGGTGCAATAAACAAATACCTGTTGTTGGCATATTTGTTGAAACTTCTTTACTAAAAGATTTCTAATTTAAATTCGACAGTTATGAAAAAGTTTTTTCTGATGATTGCTTTAGCGATCAGCATTTTCACGATAGTTTCCTGCGAAGGAACGTACACCGTTACTACGCAACCTACACGCCCTTATTACGAGCGGCCTGTATCACCCGGCGCCGGTTATGTATGGATAGATGGCGACTGGCGTTACAGGGGTGGCCAGTATGTATGGACCGAAGGAAGATGGGACCGCCCAAGGCATAACAGGGTGTGGGTAGCCGGAAGCTGGGAGTCAAGAAATAACGGTTGGTACTGGAGACGTGGCCGCTGGCAATAAATAAATAAACACACTCCCTTTATAATTTTGAGATCGTTCTCCGCTACATTAAGACAAAGCGGATGAGCGATCTTTTTTATTTTTGCTGGATATAAAATTATCAAACAACAATTGTATTTTTTACGTCAATGCAAAAAAGTTATCAAACCAACCGGCTTCTGTTAAGCGAGCTTACGTTAAGCGATGCTGCATTCATAAAGGAATTAGTGAACACTGCCGAATGGATAAAATTTATCGGGGAAAGAAATGTAACAACAACTGCAGATGCAAAAGTTTATATCCAAAAACTTATCGACAACCCGGATATAAATTACTGGGTGGTAAAACTAAAAAAGGATAACACCCCTCTTGGTATCATCACGCTTATAAAACGCACTTACCTGGATCATCATGATATTGGTTTTGCATTTTTACCAAAACATGCCAAACAGGGTTTCGCATATGAAGCCGCAATAACAGTATTAACTGATGTGCTGCAAGATCCCGTGCATTTTACCATATTGGCTACTACTATCCCGGAAAATAAAAGTTCCATTGCCTTGCTGGAAAAACTTGGCCTGCATTTAAGTAAAGAATTTGAACATGGCGGAGAGCGGTTGTTGCTGTATGCTGTTACAGCGAAAGATGTTTAATTAAAAACAGGTATAGAAAAAAGTCCCGTTATATAGCGGGACTTTTTTCTATTTACACTTGCTCTTGTGCTTTTACTGCATTGCTTCATAATTCACATTATTTTTCTGCAATGTCTGTCAATGCTTTACCTGTCGTTCTCTTCATTAAGAGTAGTTTGTAATAAGTTCAAAAACGTTCTGTTGAATTTAATAAAAAAAGCATGCCACCTGTAACAACAGCAGTCATTATTGTTATTTGTAGATTTTGCTACACAAACTCCAGTCAGTTATGTGGAAGCTGGTTATCATTTTTCCCTTTTTAAAATCATACGGAAATAAATGGCCAGCTCATTTTCATCCCTTCAGCAATATTAAATTAACGTTACCAAATTGTTACTATGCACATTCAACGCACATATTTTTTCACATCTTGCAATTGGAAAAATTATGGGTTACTTTCACTGCTCATTAGCACCAAACTCTTCCTTTATGAAATGGATCTCTGTAAACAAAGAAAATACAGGAAATGCATATGAATTGTGGTATAATGATAAAAAAGTGGTTGCGCTTTCCTTTAGCCCGCGTACTAAAATTGCACGTATAGAAAGCGCTTCCGACAGGCGCCTTTTCTTTGTAGAAAAAAAAGGCTTTCTCCAGAATAAAACAGTTATACGAAATGAGTACGGCATAAAGCTCGGCGAGCTCAGCGGGGAAAAGAATGATGCCGCAGAAGGTGTTATTGAAATGGACGGTAAAAGATATGATTACACTTTCAACCAGTCTAATGACGCTGCAGTTACTTTATATGAGCAAACCACAGAAGAAGAGCGCAAGCCATTCCTTAGATGCAATTTTTCAGGGGTGATAGATGGTGCTGCCGCTATTGTAAAAAAATCAATTTCGCTTCATGATACCAAGATCCCTTACCTGTTAATGGGATTATGCTGGTATTTACTTAAATCTGCAGGTGCAGAAAGTTTATCTCAATCGCTTGCTTCGCCGGTAAATGCTTAATAGTCTGGTAATCTTGCGATAATCATTTGGTAATGCCGTTGATGTTCTTTTGCAAAACATCCGGTAATGAAAATCCTTTTGTGCTTACTGTCATTCCTATTTGCCACGCTATCATATTCGCAAACCTCTTCGCCTCCTAATATCTTCATCATTACAACAGATGGCTTCCGCTGGCAGGAAGTTTTTACAGGTGCAGATACAGCGCTCATCAACAATACCAGTTATGTAGAAGATACGGCTTTGCTTAACCGGCTATTCTGGAACAGTGATATTACAGAACGCAGAAAAATGCTGATGCCCTTTACCTGGAGCGTTATTGCCAACCAGGGCAGTTTATACGGCAACAGGCAATATAAAAGCAAAGTGGCGGTGGCTAATCCTTACCATTTTTCTTATGCCGGGTATAATGAGATCTTTACCGGTTATGCCGACCGTGCTGTTATCGCCAACCTGAAACGCTGGAACAATAATGAGAACATCCTTGATTTTTTAAATAAGCAACCGGCATATAAGGACCAGGTGGCCGCATTCACTTCCTGGAATTTGTTCCGGTACATTTTTAATAACCGCAACAATACTTTTTATCAAAACAGCGGTTATCAAACTATAGCTGCCGATTCGCTTACCCCGGTAGAGGAGCTTACCAACGGTATACAGGAAAATGTTGTTGATAACGAACAGCATTGCAGAAATGATATGCTCACTTTTGTAAGTGCTAAAGAATATATCCAGAAGAAACATCCTAAAGTAATGTATATAGGCTTTGGCGAAACAGATGAATGGGCGCATCATAAAAAATATGATGAGTACCTGCAAAGCGCCCATCTTTTTGATGAATACATTGCACAGCTTTGGTACCTGGTAAATAAAGATCCTTTTTATAAGAACAATACTACTTTCATTATCACCACCGATCATGGCCGTGGCGAGAAGACAGGTACCTGGAGCAAGCACGGACCTTTTATTGCAGGCAGCAACGAAACCTGGCTGATGGTGATGGGCCCCGGGTTTACTGCTAAAGGAGAAGTGAGGAACGGGGAAGAAATATTCAGTGAAGAACTGGCGCAAACGATCAGCCGGTTATTGGGATTTGATTTTTCTGCTACTCAGCCGGTTAGCAATCCTGCTTATTCTTTAACCACCCGGTAATTATTTATTGTACCGCTGCTGTACTTACCGATGTAACTGTACCTACCCTTTTGATGATCTTTGTTTCGGCTACAGGTTGTATCTTTTTTTCTCCTGAAAACTTTTCCAATATCGCATCAATTACTTCAGCTGTTCTGTCGGGATATTCCATATGCAACCTTACTCCTTTTTTTATCCAGCCGGCGATTTTTGTTACGCTTTTCTTTTTCAGGTTCTTTAAAACAGGGATCCCCATATCATGCAGTGCAGCTGCATTACAATGTTGTTCGTACTGCCCTTTCATGGGTATCACCAGCAGTTTCTTATTCATGAATAATGCTTCGGCCGGTGTTTCAAAACCTCCGCCGCAAACAATTCCTTCGCAGGTAGTAAAGCTGCTTACAAAATCAAAATTATTGATCGGCCTTATCCAGCAATTCTTTTCCGCATAATTCTTTTTTGCCTGTTTTGAAAAGATATGCCACTCCACATTCTTTATCTCTGTAAATACCTTGAGTAATTTTTTATCGCTGTATGCAGGTAGGTAAACCGTATAATGACCAACATTGCGATGGTAGGCATTTCTTATCTCGCTGCGGATCACCGGGGTGAAGATATTGCTGTCGTATGAATTGAAATGGAAACCAAAACCATTCGTGGCTGGGGCATAATGCCGCAGTACCATCCAGGCAAAAGGATCATATTTAAATGGTTTCGGGCTTTTACTGTTTATCACAGCAAACTGATGACTTAATGCAAAACACGGCACCTGTTTTATCTTGCATGCCCAGGCGCTTATCGGTTCAAAGTCATTGATAACAAGATCGTATTGTTCTACAGGAAATGTCTGTATCTCTTTCAGGAATTTTTTCGACTGCAGTTGCTGTAAGGTTTGTAAAAAATCAATGCCGCCTTTTTTACCAAATACAAAACTTAATCCGCGGCGACGGTATTTTACAAAATGGTTGATATCTACATTGGCCTGTGTACCGCTTACTAAAATATCAAGGTCGCATTGTGTTTCAAGGTAAGGGATAATTTCATTGGCCCTGCTGATATGGCCGTTTCCTGTAGCTTGTATGGCGTATAATACTTTCATGGTTCATCACGATGCTTTTTCAAAATCCTGCATCATCATTTTAAAAAGTTCGGTGGTGTGTAAATAAGCTGCTTCGTCAAGGTAAAAGGATTCACTTAATTCGCTTACTACCGGATCGTTATAATAATGATAAATACTCCATTCGCTGTTATTGCATTCCAGCGCCGTTAAATTCTCTACCCAATCTCCGGAGTTAATATAAGTAACCTGCCCTTCGGATGTTTTAACAATGCGGTGACATGGCTGGTGGATATGCCCGCAGATAACATGATCATATCCTTTTTGTATTGCAATGCCTGCGGCAGTCTCTTCAAAATTGTTGATGAATTTAACCGCAGTCTTTACAGAGTTCTTTATTTTTTTTGATAAGGATATTTTTCCTCTGCCCAATTTGCGGCTGATAAAATTTACAAAGGAGTTCAGATGGATAAGCATATCGTAACCAACGGAACCCAGCTTTGCCAGCCATTTGCTGTGCTTCATTGTTACATCAAAAACATCGCCATGGAATATCCAGCTTTTAGTGCCGTTTTGATGATGCAGCACCAGTTTGTTCTCAATATGAAAATCGCCTAATGAGAAATTCTCAAACCGGCGAAGCATTTCATCATGGTTGCCGGTAATGTAATACACTTTTACGCCACGGCTGAGCATGCTGGTAATCTGCTTGATGACCTGCATATGGCTCTTGGGCCAGTATTTTTTACTGAATTGCCAGATGTCAACTATATCGCCATTCAGGATCAGTATTCCGGGGTCGATAGTGCACAGGTACCTGCACAGTTCTTTGGCTTTGCAACCGTAAGTACCAAGATGAACATCAGAGATAACAACTATATCCAGTTTTCTTTTTTCCAGGGGGATAAATTTTATCCGGCAAAACTCCATCAACAGTGTTTCTTCTTCTTAAAGAAATCATTAACAAATAGTAAAGAGCAGGCAACATTGGTACATAAAAAAAGACCCATGTTGGAAAACACGGGTCTGGTAACACATAAAAATTGGATTTTGAGCCTATCCTGAGAACTATCTGTTACCTTGATCTATTCTTTCAAAAACCGTACACTCATTCCGTTTGTTAAACGTATAATATACATGCCGGCCGACAGTTTACTTACATCAATTGTAACAGCTGTACCATTTACGGTAAAACTGAACTGGGTTTTGCCGTTTACATCAACTACTGTTGCTTTGGTATTGAATAAAGCTGCATCAGTTACATTTAAAGTAACAACCGACTTTGCAGGTGAAGGATATGCAGTTACCACATCTTGTGTTTGTGAACAGCCGGAATTTATCCGCACTATCGGGCTATAGCTGACACCTGTTTCTCTATCAATTATTTTTACCCTGAACAAATGCGCCAGGCTGCTCTGCATAACATAACTGAATGTGTAATTTTTTTCAGCCGCTGCTGCAGTTGATTGAGGCAAAGTGCCTATCCTGGTAAACGTTGCTCCTCCATCATTACTCATCTCTGCTTCAAAATGATCGATATTAACTTCGTTGGTTGTTTTCCACGCAAGATTTGCCGTGCAGTTTTGTTTTTGTGCAGTAAAGCTCAATAGTTTTAAAGGCAATACGCCGGTGGTAGTAAAGCTGCTGGCGGCATTATCATTAGACGTTTGTGTGTTGCCAACAATGATAGGTGTGATCCTGTCTGCATTAAAAGTAACCGTTCCCGATCCTGTTGCTGTACCTCGTACATTCAATAACAGGTCCACTACTTCGCCTTCGAGTATCAAAGCATTGTTCATTAAATGAACAACACCAAAGGGGGCAGGGTCTGCATCTTCTATCACAAATTTTGGAATGCTGTTTACAGAAGTATAAGCGAACTGGCCCGGAAAAGATATGGTTAAGCGTACACTGTTGGCAGGTATCTGTCCTGTACTGTTTACAGAGGTAGCTTCATTAGTGAATTTGAATTTCATAACCGCTGAGCCATTGATGGTTGCGCTCAAAGGCACCTGCGTTATAGATTTAGCTGATGGATCGGCATTTACAGCGTTTGGCGGTATTTGTGCCGCAGCAGCTTCATACATAAACAAACCAATGATCATTATAAGTATGGATAAATATACTGTGCGGTTCTTTTTTATATTTTCTATAGAGTGTTTCATTTTTCAGCATTTAGATTTTAACGATTAGTGTACAATATTCAGGATGCGTACAACAGAGTTGTTGGTATAATTGATCTCCAGTCCCGATCCGTCAACGATACGCAGTGTCTGGTTCTCGGTTCCCGGTGCCGCGCCTTGCAGTACCTGCATCTGTATAAATATTCTTGAAGTAGTAAAGCCGTTCATATTCCTGCCTGCTTTCAACTGGAATATCATTACGGAACTGTTATTGGTGACCAGGTCCCAATCTGTATTATCCACTGCTATTGTAGAAGGGATAGTAGCTGTGGTAGCTGCCGGGTTGAATGTATAATTGAAATTATCGGATTTGGTAAGCCTTACCTGTACCGGTACACTGGCGTTATCGATCGCATTTCCCAAAATTTCATTTACTTCTATCACAAGGTTTCTTGTAGATCCGGTACTTTCTATAAAAGTTCCGTTATCTATTCTTGTTGATGGTGTAAGATCGGGATTGCCTGATTGTGTAACCAATATGTATAAAGTTGCTGCTGCGCATGCCTGTGGCGCTCCGTTATCACAAGTAGTATAAGTAAATGACAGCGGCCCGGTAAAACCTGCAGCAGGTGTAAAAACGAATGAACCATCATTGTTCAATACCAGTGTGCCTTTACCGGTTATAGTAACATTCTGGGCAGCTACTGTTTGTATATTGCCTTCAGGATCGGTGTCGTTGCTTTTTACATTACCTGCTATGGCAACGCCAGGTGAAGTATGTACAAAATCATCGGCCGCTTTTGTGGTATTGGGATCTGTAGCTGGCCTTATCTCAATGATCTGGTGAGCATTTGCCGACATTGATACCGGTTGTGTATTATCAGATACAACATAGATAAGTGTATCCATGCCTGAATAATCCAATGCCGGTGAATAGATAACAGCTCCTGTTGCATCAATTGTTGTTGAACCATGTAAAGGCACTGTGGTTATATTCACGCTTCCCGGTACCAGTGAGCTGCCGGGATTGCCAGGCGCATCATTATCCAGGCTGTTGATCTTTACTGAAACGTTGGAAAATGTAGCAGCGATATCTGTATTTGCAACAGGCGGTTTAGTAAGGCTTGTTGTACTTAGTACCGTGATCGTAAGGAATGATGGATCGCAATTAAGATCGGGTACGCATACTGGAACATTATACCGGTACACACCCGGGTTGGGCGAAACAAAAGTGTACGTACCATCAGCATTTAAATTAAGTACGCCGCCGGCAGGATTGCCTGCAACAGGCACCGGTGTGCCATATGTAGATGCAGCAGGTATAAAATCATTTGTTCTTACATTACCCGGTACCAATACATTTACGTGCGTTACATTTACATCAGGGTTGCGCAGCACTTCGCAGTTAAATCCAAATGCGTGCGCTTTGCCAAGGCCGTTATCTCCTGCTGCAAAACTGAATAATGTACCTGCTGTATTTCCAAGGCTCAAAAGGCCCGTGCTGAAATCAAGCGATTTGCCCGGCGCACCTATAATAGCTCTTACACTTTTTGTAAGGCCTTTAACATGGCCGCCCCCAGCCACACTGTAACCTATCATACTGGCTGCATTAACGCCTACATCAAATGACACCGTATTTTCGAGTGTATAGTAAGGTGTTGTATTATAAGTACCATCAGCATTTCCTGTAAACACATATGCCGCTCCGCTTACGGCATTTGCGCCAATAAGGCCCACGCCTGTTGATAATGGCTCACCAACAACAATATCCCCTGTTCCGTCGCAGTTAGCATCCATCATGTTATCAATGGAAGCGCCAAACATAGCATTAACATTGATCGGTTGTAAACTAAGGATTGATAATAAGCTTGCTGCACGTGGCGATGAAAAAGTTTGCACAGGAGCTTCTGTTGCAGCAGGAGAAGCTTTAGCAGGAAAAACATTGATGCTTCCCGTTTTTAAATTTAAGCCGCCGATCACTTCACTTAAAACATTTCCTACAGGCGCACCCACCAATATATTTCCTGTACGGGTTCCCGTGTTGTTCTTAACTCCTTTTACGGTATAGCCAAATAAATTGGCAACCGATCCTAATATCGGACCGCCTGAAGTGAGTTGCGTTTTAATACTTGTATTCACACCTGTTCCTGCTGCGTTGCCGGTATAGATATAAGCACTGCCACCTAAAAACCCGGAGAGCCCAAGGTTGAGCCCACCGGGTGCGCCAACTACAACATCCTGCCTCGTATCTTTATCATAGTCCCCTGCTCCATCTACACTAAATCCAAACAACAAGCCATTTATATTTACCAATCCCGGAAAACCAATAAGTGAAGGCGCTGATAATTTTACCGGTGTATTGGTTGCAAGATTAGTAGAATAATAAACGAATGCAGCTCCGCTCCGCACATCCAGTAACTGTACGCCTGCATATCCCGGCGCTCCTACGATCACTTCACCCAATCCGTCACCATTCATATCTCCCGTAGTACCTACAGAAAATCCAAAGAGTGCATTTATACCTACATTGGATAATAATACACCTGCAACGCCATTACTGAAAAAGGAAGAACCGTTCAGGAACACTGTTGCAAAAGGCACAGCTGGTCCTGTTGCAAGATCCTGCCCTCTAAATGTATATACCTTACCAGCTGTAACAGTTGCTGTAGAAGGAATGCCGCTTACAGCAGTAGAATAAGATTCGCCGGGTGCACCAACAACAATATCGCTTTTCGCATCGCCAGCAACATTTCCTCCTGCAATACTATATCCGAATAATGCATTGGCAACCGGTGTAGTAGCCCTGAGCACCCTGCTTGGAGAAAGCGGCAACCCGCTGGCAGAACCAAAATATAAAAACACTGCACCGGCTCCGGTAACAGTGGTTGGGCCCGCAATAACATCAATAGCACCTGGTGCACCAATAGCTACATCATCAAAACCATCACCGTTAACATCGCCTACACCAGCCACTGAATAACCAACTATTGCATCTACCTGTAATTGTAATGTTGTCAGCAGTCCCGGTAACACGCCGTTGGCAGATGCCGTCCATTCTGCTTTATGCGTTAACGGATCAATAGTAACCGGATAAACAGCTGCTGCATCATCTACCTTTATTATCAATTCATTATCGCCGGATAATTCCATTGATGCCGCCAGTAATTTATTATTGGCATCCCATACTTTAAGATCATCGTATTTCAGATATACCCTATTGGTTTGCCTGTCTATCAGTTGCAAAACACTTTTATTATAAACAGCAGGCCTCAGTGTACCTGATACTGTCAAATGAACCTGCAACTCATCATTACCTTCAGGCTTTACAGGCACAATAAAATTTTGCCGAAGCCCGTCTTCATTATTCTGGTACTCTATTTCAAATTGGTTATAATTGTACTTCAGGTAATTATCTTTTTTAAGAACAGTTAATGAACATGGAACAGAAGATCTATTTTCCTGCTTACTTACTAAATTCAATTCGATAGAAGAATTCCATTCACTTTCTTGCCCGATAGGTTTTGTAATGAGTGTTAAACCATTGATACCGAATAACAAACCCTGCTTTGCATTAACAAAAGCAAATTCATTACCGAGGGGTTTGTAATTGTATTCCGCTTTGCTCAATTGAGTTTGTGCTGCAGTAAGCCAGTCATCTGTTGCAGCCGTCGGCATCTTTCCTGAAATAACTGTTGATTTTTTTTCGGCAGGTAAATTGTTGATTTCGTGTGTGGTAGCTTGCGAAAAACAAATTGTTTGCATGCACAGGCATACCTGCACCAGGAGGATTAGTTTCTTCATAACGATAGGTTAGGTTCTAAAATACTTTTCTTTGTGTTAAGAGTGCTTTAAGGTGGGATCATTTATGCTTTAGCAAACAAGAATAATCATACTGCAAACCTATATCAGCTTAAAAAAACCGAGGTCCCCTAAAAAGACAATTTGGTACCCAAAAAGATCAAACTGGTAATGAAGCGTTTATGCGTTGCATAAAAAAAAGGGTAATAAAAATTTTTATGAATGAGAGAAAACAGTTTATTTTACACTTCGTACCATTATCCAGACAGACCCTAATTTACTATGAAACTAAGAACGTATTCTTTTTCAGGAAACCCACTTTACGAATACATGGAGCGGCTTTCCAGCGATCTTCAATCTCCTTTAATTAACAATACTGTACACATACCTGAGTCTAAAGGCGTTGGCTTTATTAAAAATATCTTTTTAGAAGAAGGATTCTGTATACGTTACTATCACTTTTGCTTACACGACGATATTACATTCAATTGGTTTATAGATAGTTCTGCTGAAGACCTGGTATTTAAACTGGTAATTACCTTATCCAATACTGTTGATTCCGCATCTTACACTGATCAAAAGACAATACCAAACTGTGTTACAGAGAATTCCTCGATTCTGTACTCGACAGATTTTGTAAGAAGCGGTACTATACCCCACAATGTATGGGTAAGCCGTATTGCATTGATATTCACTAAAACATGGCTGGAAGATAATTTCAGGGAAGCTTCGGATAAGATAGCTGAGACCGTAAATATGCTGCTTACAAAGAATAAACCTACTTTCATTGCAGAGCTAATGGAATCAAGCCATTATGCTTTTGTGAGAGAACTGGCGAAAGAGATGACAAAAGATGCATCCCCGATAATTCATATCAAAACAAAAAGCCTCATCCTGCTTAATAATTTTTTATGCAAGATCATTTACCGGGAAAAATCTCTTATCAATGCTAACCAAAGTTTACACTATGCTGCAATAACAAAGATCGAATGCAGGCTCAGAGATTATTTTGATAAACCTTTACCTAATATTGCAGAACTGGCATTGGAGTTTAACATGAGTGAAGCCACACTGAAGCGCCATTTTAAAATGGTATATGGCAAAAGCATCTATACTTATTATCTCGAAAAAAAATTAGCGCTTGGTAAAGCCATGATCATTGCAAAGAATAAATCCATATCCGAAATAGCATACACTTTAGGATATAGCAAGATCAACAGTTTTTCTAAAGCATTCAAAAAGTATTATGGTGTGCTGCCTAAAGATATTAATGCAATAAACAGCTATTACTGATTACTCTTCCGTTCTTGCGCTCGCTGCATCAATGATCTTTCCAAAGAAAATGGCATTCATCATTAATTTGGTGCCGCCAAGCCAAAATGCCCTGAAATTGGGATTATCCGAAATATTGATCACCCGGCCATTACCAATTGTATTTACTATTACTGCTGCAGAATTTTTTATTACGGCAGCGTTCTCTTTACTAACCCACCCGCTTTGTAAAGGATTGTCTTTATAGTAAAAAGGTGTAGCGTAAGGATTTTTGCTTTTTTCTAAAAATACTTTATTGGCTTTCATAAAACTTACTGTATTTTGATGATAGCCATACGCCAACGGATGTGTAAGATCTGCATCTGCACCAAAAATGGCACCGGCAACCTGTTGAGCCCCATCTATTTGTTCCTTCGCTACGTAATTTATTCTACCGGTACTATCGGCCGGTGTTTTTACTTTTTTAAACGCAACTGCATTTATACCACTTTGTGATGCCCAGGCAATGGCTTCTTCCAACAAAATAAGGTTGCCTCCATTTTGTACCCACGCTTTTAATTTTTCTTTATTCATATCATTATAAACACCGCCAACCATAATGATGGTATTATATTTTGCAACATCAACACGATTGAACATTGTTTGATCCAAATGTGTTGCGGTCATGTTCATACGCTGATCAAGCAGGAACCATATTTCCCCTGCATCGGTTGCACTTACGCCCGATCCTGTTATCATTGCAATTTCAGGCTTTGCCAATGTTATGAATTTACTGCTTCCCAGGTCGGAGCCTGATGATACATTACCTGTTTCGAGGCTGTAAAAATCTATTCCATATTTTTTTGCAACAGCCTGCACTATACTGAACACTTCACCGGCATCTTTATTTTGCAGCTTAACCGGTACAATAATAGTTCCGTAATCAAAATCCTTTTTAACATTGTTTGTTTGAAACGAGAACCTGTTCGTCGCTACCTTTGTTATCAACCCGGTATTTTGCAGTTCATTGAGTGCAGCAGGCGCCAGTAATTCGTTCCATTCCATTAAGTAAGCATATTCGCTTTTTCCGTTTATAACTGTTCCTGCAGGTTTATTTCTTTCCGTAATCCTGTTACCCAACACAACATCCGTTGCTATTGCAGCCGATGGCATACCAAATGCCAATGGCATGTTCCAGGCTGTGATATCATAAAAAAGGCTGTCTTTATATTCCGGTACATTTTCAAATATTGCTTTTATAACCTTAACCTGTTTTTGACTGGCAGGAACAATGAATGTATTTTCTTTTTTGAATGTCTTCCCGTTTGCCACAATATCGTTAGCCGAAGTATACACATCAATTTGTTGCTTCAGCAGCATATCAACAAAAAGAGAAGTTTTTTCTTTATCGTATGCATCACCAAAAACATACTCCTTTATTGAACCGGCATTTGCTTCTGCAATGGCATTCTTATAAAAATCACGCTGGTAATCTAAAAATTCTTTGCGCAACGCAACAGCACCTGTTAATGTAGAGAGGGCTGTAACAAACTGATTTTTTATCGTAAACGAAAAACGTAATACTCCATTCGTTGTTTGCTGTGCATGCCCACGTGAACTTGCCTGCTCAAATAAAATACCGATAGCCCCATTAATATCAGGATACGTAGAGCCTTTACCGTAATAAAAATCATCGTAGTTTTCTTTGGTAAAATAAAGAGAGCCTATTTTATCTAAAAACTGTGCATGATATTTTGCCAGCTTACCGGTAAGTTCCTGGTTCTTCAACGGTGTTAATGGATTTACACGTGATGGTACGCCCGGTTGAAAGAAAAAAGAAGCATTACTCCCCTGCTCATGATGATCGGTAAGAATATTAGGTTTCCATTTGTGAAACCATTTCAGGCGGTTATTTGTTTCTACATGAATTACCGGCAGCCAATCCCGGTTAAGATCGAACCAGTAATGATTAAAGCGGCCACCAGGCCATGTTTCATTAAATTCCCTTGAATTGGGATCAGTAACCAGGTTCTTGCTTTTATTTTGATTTGCCCAGGTTGAAAAACGTTGTAACCCATCGGGATTAAAAGAAGGGTCGAACAGTATCACGGTGTTATCCAGTATGGCATCGATCTCTTTTCCCTGTGCCGCTGCCAGGTAATATGCTGTAAGCAATGCAGCATTGCTGCCGCTCGATTCGTTACCATGTATGGAATGACCGATCCATACTACTATCGGCATATCGGCCGTATTTGCTGCAGCCGACCGTGCAGGGTCGGACAGCAGCAAATGCTGCTGGCGTATTTCTTCTAAACGCTGCTGATTTTTTGGAGACGTAATGATAAGTAAAACCTGCGGCCTGTCTTCATAAGTAAAGCCCATTGTTTCCAGTTTAACCCTGTCGGGTGCAGCTGCGGCAATTGCTTTCATATAATTCACCAACCGGTCGTGTGTAACGTGCCACTCTCCCACTTCATGATAAATGATGTCTTTGGGTTTTGGAATATTGCTGTTATAGGTTACATCTTCCGGCAAATAATAGGAAAGATCCTGTGCTGTTGCAGTGTTGAAAAGAAATACCAGGCAGCAAAGGGCTATTGCTTTTCTCATAGTAGATAAGTTGAATGGTAAGGTAAAATAGGATGATAAAAGGAGAAAGCAAAAAATTTGCAGAATATCAGCCAATAAAAAAGCCGCTCAATGAGCGGCCTGGAACTATATTATTACTTAAAAAGTTAGATCCTGAAGTGAGCAAAAGCTTTATTAGCTTCAGCCATACGGTGGGTATCTTCTTTCTTTTTGAAAGCAGCTCCTTCACCTTTACTTGCAGCTACAATTTCATTGGCTAATTTATCTGCCATGCTGCGGCCATTCCTTTCGCGGCTGTAACGTACCATCCATTTGATGCTTAAAGATATTTTCCTGTCGGCACGAACCTCAGAAGGAATCTGGAAAGTAGCACCACCAATACGGCGGCTACGTACTTCAACACCAGGAGTGATGTTAGCCAGGGCTTTTTTCCAAACCTCATATCCTGCTTCACCGGTTTGTTTGCCTACTTTTTCTAACGCATCATAAAAAATATTGTAAGCACCACTTTTTTTACCTTGCCACATCAGGTTGTTTACAAAACGTGTAACCAACTTGTCATTGAATTTAGGGTCTGGTGCTAAAGGGATTTTTTTCGGTTGTGTCTTCCTCATTGTTTAATTTTTATTTTAGGCTGAATTTCTTCAAGTGTTAAAACTTTACTCAACCGTTTTCTTTTTTAATTATTTGTACTAATTACTTCTTAGCTTTTTCTTTTTTAGTACCGTATTTACTGCGGCTTTGCTTACGGTCTTTTACACCTGCAGTATCGAGGCTACCGCGAACGATGTGGTAACGTACACCTGGCAGATCTTTAACCCTTCCTCCACGTATCAATACAATGGAGTGCTCCTGCAAATTGTGTCCTTCACCCGGAATGTAGGCGATAACCTCAATTTTATTGGTTAAACGAACTTTAGCTACTTTACGCAAAGCGGAGTTTGGCTTCTTAGGGGTAGTTGTGTACACCCTTGTACATACACCACGACGTTGCGGGCATGCATCCAAAGCTCTGGATTTGCTTTTCGCTTTAATAATTTCTCTTCCTTTTCTTACTAATTGTTGAATTGTAGGCATTATAGACCTTTTATTTTTCGGACGGCAAAGGTAGGGGAAAAATTCAGATTTAAGATGTAAGATGTAAGATTTTTTTAAAGACTTAAAAGTTTTTCATTTTTCAAGCTAAAAAATCAGGAATTACCAGGCAAATTGATAAAAATCATCCAAAATCAGCAATCAAAAACCCTAAATCTTATACATCCAGCCATGCGTATCAGCTTCCTGGCCATAACGAATGGCATTGAGCCTTTTTTTAAGCTCAGGCGCTGTTTTCCAGTTATTTACGTCAAATTCCATAGTATAATCTTTATACCGCAGTTCTTTAATAAAAGAAATGGTGGCTGCCGTTCCTGTACCGAATACTTCGTAAAGCAGGCCGGCTTTATAGGCATCAATAATATCATCTATACTAAGTTCCCTTTCTTCTACTGTAAAACCCATATCCTTAAGCAGGGCCATGGTACTGTTGCGGGTTACGCCGGCCAGTATCGTCCCTTCTTTCAGGTCGGGGGTTATTGCTGTATTGCCAATAATGAAGAATACATTCATTGTACCGCATTCCTGCACATATTTATGCTCAAAAGCATCTGTCCACAAAACCTGGTCGTACCCTTTTAATTTAGCCTGGGCAGTAGCATACATTGCGCCGCCATAATTACCTGCGGCTTTTGCAAAACCTACGCCACCAGGCGCAGCACGTACAAAATGCTCTTCCACATAAATACGCATCGGGGCACTGTAATATGGGCCTGTCGGGCTAAGGATGATCATGAATTTATATTTCTCACTTGGCTTTACCCCTATCATTTCATCGCTGCTGAACATGAAAGGGCGTATATATAAGGAATGATCTTCCTGTTGCGGTATCCAGTTCTTATCCAGTTCTATCAGCATACGCATGCCTTCCATGAAAAGTTCTTCGGGTACCTTTGGCATCTGCATTCTTTCGGCAGATATATTAAATCGCTTAAAATTATCTATGGGGCGAAAAATGGCTGCTTCGCCGGCTGCATTCTTATATGCTTTTATCCCTTCAAATATAGCCTGACCATAATGTATTGCAGCCAGGGAAGGTGCCATCAGTAAGGGTTGGTAAGGTTTTATTTCTGCATTTTTCCATTCTCCATTCTCATAATCAACTTCCAACATATGATCTGTAAAATATTTACCAAAAGGAATATTCTCAAGATTGATATCATTTAATTTACTCCGTTCTACTTTTGTAATATTTATGTCAGCTGCTGCAATCATTATCGTTAATTTTACACAAAGAAACGAAAAAAAGAACAGCCTAAAGACCGGTTTTATGAGTTTAGATAATATTCAACTTCCTGCAATTGTTATACATGATTTATTCAAGAATTCTTTAATAGACTTGAATACGAAACAAGCAGTTGCTGTTTCCCGGGCAGCTTCCACATTCGCTTATCTTGGTAATAATCAAAAAAAAGTTGTTGTTATTGTGCAGGATGATTCAGCTATTTATCTATCTGATATTTTACTTAATTTTTTACTGGGCATTTTAGCTGCCTGCCATCTTACCATGGCAGATATAGCATTGATCAACATGGCCCAAAATGAGCACCTTACCTATACACAGATCTCTGAAAAAACAGGTGCAGAAAAAGTAATCTTATTTGGCTTTGGGCCTTCGGCCTTAAAACTACCATTGGAGTTCCCGTATTATCAGCTTCAGGGCTATAATGACCAGGTATATCTTTCGGCACCCGGCCTGGCCATATTAAATACTGACAGGGCCGAAAAAACGAAGTTATGGGGATGTCTTAAACAATTATTTTCAATAAACTGACCTTTTATAAGATATGAACTCCATCATTTTTGCCACCAACAACCAGCATAAAGCAGATGAGATAAGAGCTGTATTAGGAAACGCTTTTGAGATCGTTACACTTAAAGAGGCAGGCATAGAAATTGATATTCCTGAACCGCACGATACACTGCAGGCAAATGCAAGTGAAAAATCGGCAACCATTTACCGGCTTACCGGCAAAAATTGTTTTGGCGAAGATACCGGCCTTGAAGTAGAGGCATTACATGGCGAGCCGGGTGTAAAAAGCGCCCGTTATGCCGGCGATGACCGGTCATTTGAAAAAAATATTGAAAAGCTTTTATTTAATTTGCAGGATAAAACTAACAGAGCGGCTCAATTCAAAACAGTAATATCTCTTTTATTAAACAATAAAGAATATCTTTTTGAAGGTATTTGTCCTGGAAAAATAATTCAAACTGCACGTGGAAGCAACGGATTTGGATATGACCCTGTTTTTATACCTGAAGGAAGCGAAAAGACCTTTGCTGAAATGGAGATGGAAGAAAAAAACCGTTTTAGCCACAGAAAAAAAGCGATGACAAAACTGATTGATTTCCTTAAAAATCATCAATTTTAGATTGGAAATGCTATTAAGAAGAAAAATAAATATTCGAAATTGGAGATTGAAAGCAACTATATCGTCTCAGAGAACGACTTGATAAGGGGATGCATTGCGAAAAACCGGAAAATGCAGGAGATATTATACCGAAGGTATTCTCCCAAAATGTTTGCGCTTTGCCTTCGCTATAGCAGTAATAGTGATGATGCACAGGACCTTTTACAGGAAGGATTCATAAAAGTTTTCAAATACCTGGATAAATATCGTTTTGATGGATCCTTTGAAGGCTGGATGCGCAGGATATTTGTAAATACTTCTATAGCTTCTCTCAGATGTACAGTAACTATTGTACCGGTTACCTCAGAAGAAAGCGGTATTGAAAATGAGGACTGTAATGCTTTGGACAATTTTGCAGAAAGCGATATTGTGACCATGATCCAGCAACTAAGCCCGGGGTACCGACAGGTTTTTAACATGCACGTTATTGAAGGCTATTCTCATAAAGAGATCGGTGAAGCTATGGGAATTGGTGAAGGCACCAGTAAATCCCAATTGGCAAGGGCTAAAAGGGCATTGAGAGATTGGGTAGAGTTACAAAGGCTTAATGGCTGATTTATTATTATTTACATATGCCGGGTAACTGGGAAAATAAAATACTGAATTATGAAGTAACGCCACCAGAAAGCGTTTGGAGTGGTATTGCCCAAAAACTGGATGAAGAAGAGTTGAATACAATACCACCTGCAGTAAAAAAAATAAAAGAGTACGAAGTAACTCCCCCTTTTGCAGCATGGGATTCAATAACAGCACAACTTGATAATGAAGAAGGGTTAAAAGTAATTGCACCTGTAAGAAATCGCAGGACGCTTTATTGGACAATAGCCGCCGCAGCTTCTATAATACTGATAATTATTTCAATAACGTGGTATAAAAACAATACTTCAAAAAATACATTGCCGGTAGCTAAAACAACTGTACAGGTAAATGAGAAAGATACCACCACGTCAACATCTGTTCCTAAAAATCTGGTAGCGGTTAACGATACCTCAGTAAAAAAATCAACTAAAGCGATACTGCAGAATAGTAAAGAAAGAGAAGAGCTGGCTGCCGTGGAGCCAGTCAACCAGGTTGAAACAGGCTATGTAAAAGCTACTGCAGTTGCTCCTTTTGCCAACAATCCTTTTGATAATAACAAAGAGAAATTGACAAATACCAATGGCGAGTACGCCATCAATACAGATCTTGTAAATTCTCCTGACAGGTATGTGATAATTACAGGCCCCAATGGAAGCCGAAAAAGAGTATCTGTTAAATTATCGGCCTATATAGGTTATTTAAATGATGATCCATCCGAAACGGAAGAGCCATTAGATAAAATAATAAGAGAGAGCTCTTTGTGGAAAGGAAAATTCAAAGCATGGGGCAATAAACTCATTGCTACCGATCTGTCTCCGGGAATGTCCAATTTTATGGATGTATTTGAGTTGAGCAAACTACTTTCAGAAAAATAATCACAGCATAAGAATTATGGCGAGGGTAAAAATAGAGATGCCGGAAAATTTAATAGCTACAGTAGTTGTTCCGGTACGTATCACCGACATTAATTATGGCAATCATGTAGGCAACCATGCATTTGTAATGATACTGCACGAAGCAAGGATGCAATGGCTGCAGAGTTATGGCTATACGGAATTAAATGTTGAAGGCATCGGTTTGATCATGAGCGATCTTTCCATAGAATTTAAAAGCGAATCATTTTATCCTGACCAGGTGGAAGTTGCCATATATGCCGGTGAAGTAACTAAAGTAAGTTTTGAGTTATATTATCAATTAGCTGTTCAACGGGAGAATGAAAAGATAATTTTGGCAAACGCAAAAACAGGTATGGTTTGCTATGATTATGCGATCAAAAAAGTTGCAGCTGTACCTGGAAAATTACAACAACTGCTGGGCGAAATATGATCAACTCAAAGCTGACCATATATTCCAGCTTTCTTCAGCCTGTATCACCAGCATAGCCGAGCCATTCTGAATGGCTGCGCCTCTCTCCTCTCCTTTTTTTAAGAACAATGTTTTTTCAGGATTATACGTAAGATCGAACAGGTAATGGTTGGGTGTAATGGCATCGTAAGGAATACCCGGACAGTTATCAACCTGTGGATACATACCAAGTGGTGTAGTATTTACAATGATCGAATGTTCCTTAATTATTGCTTCTGTAAGTTCTTCATAAGTTAGATCTGAACCATCGTGCAATTGACGGCTTACAATTTTGCAATCAATATTATTTTTATCAAAGACATATTTAACAGCTGCTGTTGCGCCGCCATTGCCTAATATCAATGCTTTGTTTTGGTGTGCTTTTAAATGCGGAATGATGGAACGCTCGAAACCAATAACATCTGTATTGTAACCATATAATTTTCCGTCGATTATTTTTATGCAATTGCAGGCGCCTAATGAACGTGGAATGTTATCCGAATTATCCAGGTAAGGGAGTACAAGCTGCTTGTAAGGAATGGTTACATTTAATCCCTTCAGATCAGGGTATGTTTGCAAAATATCGCTGAGCCCTTCTATGGATGTTATGGGAAATAATTCATAAAAGTGATCTGCTAATCCTTCTTCCTCAAATTTTTTAGTAAAATAATTTTTCGAAAAAGAATGACTAAGCGGATAACCGATCAAACCATAACGCTGCATTATCCTTCTTTTTTATCAAGATACAAATGGAAGGTATCGCCACGTAAGCCAATACGCATTGCTTCCAAAGGAATGACTTCTGTAGGGGCTATATTGCCGAGGTTAACATTACAACCTATCAGTTCAAGGAAATAAAGCTGCTGGGCTTTTTGCGGGGCTTCCCAAATAATTTTTTCTTCCGATATCTGTGTTAATATTTCCTGCACTAATCCTTCTCTTACTTCTCCGGTGCCGCGATAGATACCAACATTACCAGCTTCCCTTGCTTCAGCTATCACATAAGTAGAACCTGCTTCCAGTTCGGCTTTCATCAATTCTATCCATTTATAAGGGGGGATGATATGCGCTGCATCTTTACTCCCTACCTCGCTAAGTACAGTGCCGTATTTGGTCAGCTTTTCAATATAGCCGCATTTTTCTGCATGAGGGATGGTGATAGAACCATCGCTTACTTCCATAAAACTTACACCAAACTCTTTACAAACATCAATATAATCCTGGAACTGGTTGCGTATCAAAAAAGCTTCAAATAATGTTCCGCCAAAATAAACCGGCATATCATGCGAACGGTAGATCTCCAGTTTCTCTTTAAGATTAGGGGTAACATACGATGTACCGAATCCAAGCTTAACGATATCTACATGAGGATGAGCTACGCTCATAAAATTCTTCGCCTCTTCTACACTAAGGCCCTTATCCATTACCATGGTAATACCGTGGCTGCGTGGTTTTGTATTGCGTTCGGGGATTTGAGAAAGGTTAAAGTTCATGCTGTGTTGTTTAAAGTGGTGCAAAGATAACCACTACAGATTAAAAGGCAATTACGATACAGGAAAATCAGTCTATTTAATTTATAGACTATTTAGATGGACTTTCTTTTTTTAAACCCGGCAATGATCTCAACTACCTGCTGGTTTTGAAGGATGGCAGGATTTATACCAATGAATTTTTTGATAAGCTTGGGGTTCTTTGCCATTGCATTTTCCAGTTGAAGCAATGCTTCTTTGGTTTTATTCAATGCAAAAAGAGCGGCGCTCTTATAAAATAAAAAGATAGGCTTTGCATCAGATTGCTCATAAGCAAAACCGGCATATTCCAATGCTTCATCAAAAAGCTCGGCTTTGTATAAACAGTTCAGCAACTCTGTCCAGCCACTCATATTTTTCGGCCTTACTCTTACTACGTTACCAAAATAGGTGATGGCATCTTCCAGCTTGTTCAGTTCCATGTAGCATTGCCCCATAGCAAGATTATACTCCGGCTGCATGCGATGGATACGCATAGCCACTTCAAGGTTCTTTATGGCGCTGTCCCAACTGCCTTCATTCATGTAAGTACAGGCA
The DNA here is from genome assembly GCA_048497855.1 of Bacteroidota bacterium. Classification (GTDB taxonomy): domain Bacteria; phylum Bacteroidota; class Bacteroidia; order Chitinophagales; family Chitinophagaceae; genus Ferruginibacter. The sequence continues at coordinate 101,113 of JBEHZB010000005.1, forward strand.
ATTTTGTATATGAGCTGGCTGTCGTCATTATTAAGATGGCTGGCTTTTTTATAATTGAATCTTGCCTGGGCAAAGTTTCCCAGTTTATCGTGGCAATGCCCTATAGCCTCGTAGATCACATCTTCGGGCCGGGCAAGCTCCAGCACTTTTTCCAGTACTTCGATCGCATCTTTATATTTCCTGAGCCTGATGTAAGCATCTCCCATATTGCGGAGTGCATAATCAAATTTCTCATCTATTGCAATGGCGTACTGGTATGCATCAATAGCTTTTTCATAAAGCTTCAACCCCTGGTAGGCGGCGCCAAGGTTGAACCACGCCAGCTCATTAAAAGGGAATTCCTCGATTATTTTTTGGTGCAAACGGATGCCTTCTTCGTTGCGGCCGGTAAAGTCCGTCCAAAAGCAGATCTTGTATAAAGCTTCCTCATTATTAGGTTCCTGCAGCAATATCAATTTCAGGCAGTCGAATACCTTTTCAAAATTCTCGTAATCGTCGTACACATCGGCCAGTTCAAATAAAAGGTCCACTTTTTCTTCCCCGTCAAAATCATCAATAGCGGCTTCCAGTACAGCGGCGGCTTTTTCCTGCTTATCAAGCGCCAGGTAAGCATCTGTTTTTAAAATATACAGGTTGGTGTCTTTGCCGTCCAGTAGTTCGGCCTGTTCCAGTATATACAGGGCTTCTTTGTATTTGCGCAGGGCTATCAGCAGATCGGCTTTTTTCAACAGCAAAGCAGCCGAATAAGGGTATTGTTCAATACCATATTCAGCAGCTTCAAGGGCCTGCTGTATCTGTTCTTTTTCATCAAAATAGTCGATGATTCTTTCAAAAGAATCCTCTTCCATGAAGGAATTGCTTTTACCGGCTTTGAGGTTATCGTATTGCAGTAATAATTCTCTTAATTCGTCCCGGTCCTGGCGGTAAGGATATTTACTCATTCTTAATAGGTTATTGTAAATTAAGATATTTTAAGAAAATCCCCAAGTTTTTATGTCATTTTGTAACTTTCTGCATCCTTAATACGTTAAATAAATGTCAAAATAAGGGATGAATGGTTAACAAATACCCAATATTTTTTACTATATTTGTAACTGAAAAATTAACTCCAAATGATTAAAGTGACCAAACTAATACTTATAGCGAGTGTACTTGCGGGTACAGCGTTGAGTGCTTTGGCTGATAGAGGCATTGGGAGAAAAAGCAAAAACAAAGTTTCCTTAAACATTACGGTTCCATCTACATTGAGAAATTCTATCTCTTTTAATTTAAAATCGGGACTGACCTACACCGGAAGCTTACTTTCTAAAAAACAAGTGGTTAATGGTGTTTTTGTAAATAATACACTGATCACTTATCAAAAAGGAAATACCGTTTACATTGTTCCTTATAAACAAAAGATACTTGTACCGGATATGAGCCAGGGTTACACCGGCACCAAATTAATTATAAGGCCTCATTAAAAATATTTTAGCTAAAGAAAAAGCCCTTCAATGAAGGGCTTTTTCTTTAGCTATATTCTTCTTCTATTTTTTCTCTTATTATTACTGACCTGGCTTTTTCAACTGCTGGTTCTCTTCATAGGTCATTACCCTGTAGCCGGTTTTAGGTGTATCAAATTTTGATATCAGCACCGGATCGAAGCTGATCTTTGATAACGTGTATTTTATTTTCAGCTTGCCTGTTTCTATTTCATATTCCATTGGCAGGCCGGGCAGGTTTTTAAATGTGGCATTATAATCCTTATTTGTTACAATGATATCCGGGGAATAATACACCGTAAATGATTTACCGTTTGCCATTGTAGCTATTGCTTTTTTACAAACATATCCTGCAATGGTCTTTGTTTCGTCGGTAAACGAAAACTTAATATCATCATACGCTTTATTCTTTTCTTCCCAATTTTCTTTGGTAAGCGTGATCATTAATTTTTGACCGCTGTACTCTTTTAATATTACCGCATTACCTGTTTTGCTGTCGTGGATATTGGTTTCGTTACCTAATGCGTTTACCATATCTGTACGGCTCTTGCTGCCTTTCAGGTAAACGGTAGTGGTGGCGCCGTCCATAGCATCTGCCATCTGGGGTTCCTTGCTGCCGGTTTGTATAGCAATATCGTAGTAGATGGTACCTTCCGAAATTGTCTTTTGTGCAAAGGCACTAATAACACCTGCCAGTAATACTACCATAAGCGATGTTATCCGTAACGTTCTCATTTTATTTATTGTTTGCATAAAGATAATAAAATCCCGTGCCAAAGGCGGGGTTATGCTATAAATAAGAAGACCTGCAACGTAAGTAAACGATTGCAGGTCTAATGTTTTAACTTAATATTTTATTTTCGGTTGTTGTTCTTGTTCTTAAGCTCCTGCATTTTTCGCTGACTTTCCTGCATGGCCTGCATACGTTCCTGCAGCTTGCTTTGCTTTACGGGTTTCTTCTTGTTCTCTTCTATCTGCGCTTTTATCTTATCGTGATTGATCACGTATTTCTGTATCACGATCTGCAGAATAAGTGTAATGGTATTGGAAACAGTGTAATACCAGGTTAAAGCTGAAGGAAGGCTGTTGAATACACCCAACAACAGTACCGGGAAGATGTACGGCATGTACTTCATTACCGGGTTGCTGTTATCCTGCATATTGCTCATGCTGTACAGCGAGATCAGTAAACTGGTAAGTGTTGCCGTAAGGGTGAACAGGCTTACGTGATCACCGTAGAAGGGTATATGGAACGGCAATGTGGCAATAGAATCGTAGGATGCCAGGTCTTTTGCCCATAAAAAGCTTTGGCCACGCAATGCAATATTAGACTGGAAGAAGTAATACAGCGACATGAATATCGGTATCTGCAGCAATGCCGGCAAACAGCCTCCGAGCGGGCTTACGCCTGCTGTTTTCCACAGCTTCATCTGTTCCATGCTAAAGGCCTGCTGATCGAGCTTGCCACTCCTGTCGGTGAATTTTGCTTTTAATGCATCTACTTCCGGTTTCAATACTTTCATCTTGGCACCGCTGAGATAACTTTTGTATAAGATCGGCGATGTGATGAGACGGATCAATAAGGTTAGCAATAAGATAACGATACCATAACTGATGCCGAAGCCGCGGATGAAATCCCACACCGGTAAAAGGAAATGGCGATTGATATATTTTACGAAAGAGAATGGACCCGAACCGTACATGGTGATCTTCTCTGTTTCGTTATTGTATTTTTTAAGGATGTTATAATCGTTTGGACCGTAATACAATTGCAGCGGGTTATTAGGTAATGCGGTGAGCTTTGCATTAACCGTGGCCTGGTAAACGCTGCGTAAAGAATCTTCCGGTGTTACCCAGGCTACATTGGCGCTTTGAAATTTATTTTTTGCGATCAATGTTGTGATGAAGAACTGCGGATTGAAGGCTATCCAATCTACCGGCTTATCAAAATTATCGGTGCTGCCTTTGCCGATGCGCTCAAAATTTGTTTTACCATTATAATAGTAATCGTAGTACGATTGTGATCTTTCGTAGCTTAATGTTTTTTCTACCTGCTTTGCTTCTGTTTGCCAGGTAAGGTTGATGGTGTTTTGATCGAGCAACTGATCGGCACCTGTCATGATGATATTGAAATCGACCATGTAATCATCGGGCCTGATGGTAAATTGATGTGTAACGGATGTTGTTCCGCTTGAATCTTTTAAGGTGAACGCAATGGTCTCTGACTTATCTGCGTTTACTACTTTTGGTGATGCTACAAACGCTATATCTGTTGTTTCACGTGTTCTTCCGCCTATTTTTACAGGATAATTCAGTTTATTGAAGTTGCCTGTTTGCACAAATAACGGCTTACCATCAAAGGTTTTGAATTTCTTCAGCTCTACTATTTTCGGCTGGCCGCCTTTGTTGGTAAATATTATTTTGAATACATCATTTTCTAATGTGGTGAATTCTTCTGTAGTATCTGCAATAAAGTTTGAAGGCAATTGTTTTTGCGCTTTCTGCATTGAATCCAGTTTTGCCTGCTCGAGCTTTACTGTTGCTGAATCTACTTTTGGTTTATTGGCGGCGGCAATAGAATCTGCTATTCTTTGCTTTTCATTTTTGTCGCGTAGGTACGCCTGGCTGCTTTTACTGTTTATGTAAAACATCCCGATCAACAGTACCCCGATGAGTACAAAGCCTATGATCGTATTTCTATCCATTCCCATGTTTAGTATTTTGAGTGGGCAAAGGTATGTTATTGGTGTGGGAATTTTGGGTTTTGAGTTTTGGGTTTTGGGTTTGAGGCTTCCGTAGGGTATAAATGAGCTTCCGTAAGCTGGAATCTTCTTTCCGTAGGCTGGAATTAAGCTTCCGTAAGACAAGGTGTCATTTCCGTAGGCTAGAAATGAGTTTCCGTAGGTTGGAATTGAGCTTCCGCAGGCTGGAATCTTCCTTCCGCAAGCTGGAATTCTTCTTCCGTAAGGTGGAAATCGGTTTCCGTAGGGTGGAAATTAGCTTCCGTAGGCTGGAAATTGATTTCCGTAAGATAGAATTGAATTTCCGTAAGACAGAATGGCGTTTCTATAAGCAGGATTTTTTACCGCTGAGAGCAGAGATGAGAGAGTTTACGCAGAGATCCTTTGCGTAAACCCCGGTAACTCATTTCTCTGCGGTGAAAAACAAAACATGATAACACTTCGACTTCGCTCAGTGCTGATTAATTGGTATGCCGATAAACGGATTGCGACGCAACGATGATGCTATGAAAAACTGAAGCTGGTATCAAAAAATGTTCAACACTCAATTTTCAATGCTCAATGGTCAAGTTTTGGAGGCCCGGGCAAAAAAAAGTGCCTTTCTTCGGAAAGGCACTTTTATAAAAAGATGCTGTTGTATTATTTTTTTGCAGCAGCGGCCGGTGCGGCGGCTTTTGCAGCAGCAGGGGCAGCAGCGGCTTTTGGCGCTGAAGCTTCTTCCTGTTTCAACTGACGTGTCATGGTTACTGATGCGATAGGGATACGTGGAGAGTTCAATACTTCCATGTTGTCTGCTACTACATCCTGTACCCTTACGTTGCCGTTCAGTTCCAATGCTGAAAGATCCAATTCGATGAACTCTTTCAGGTATTTTGGAAGGGTTTTTACTTTTAATGATTTGATCTTGGTTACCAGTTTACCACCGGCTTTAACACCGGCAGGGGTTCCTACAAACTTCAATGGTAATGTTGCGATCACTTTTTTGTTTTCTACCAGCTCCAGGAAATCTACGTGGTTCAACGCATCAGATACTTTGTCGAACTGGATATCCTTTAAAATGCAACGGTAGGTTTTACCGCCTACGCTTACTTCGGCCAGCTTAAATTCGGGCGAGTAAACGATTGATTTGAATGATGCTGCAGGAGCTGAGAAATTGATCTCTTTTTCGCCACCGTAAATTACACCTGGCACCAGGTTCTGAGAGCGAAGTTGGCGGGTGGCTTTTTTTCCGCTTTCGGTCCTCAGTTGTCCTTCGATTGTAATTGATTTCATTATGATGAATTTTTTATGAGGCGCAAAGGTAGGGGTTTTGGTTGAAAGTTCAAGGTCGAAAGTTTGTCCATGGACCATAGACAATGGACCATGGACATCGGCTTTGGACAACTATTTCTTATTAGCTAAACGGCTTCTCATAAAAAGGCTGTTAATGCTCTTATTTTCAACGGCATTACGTATGGTTACGGCGAATAACTCATCTACGGAAACGACTTTTATCTTGTCGGAAAGGTCTTTGATGGGAATGGTGTCGCAAACCACGAGTTCTTCAAGAACGCTGTTCTGGATATTTTCGTATGCCTTGCCGCTTAGTACCGGGTGGGTGCACAGGGCCCTTACGCTGCGGGCGCCTTTTTCTTTCATCATGGCGGCGCTTTTGGCGAGGGTGCCGCCTGTATCGCAGATATCATCTATCAATACCACATCCCTGTCTGTTACATCGCCAATGACCACCATGCTGGCTATTTCATTGGCCCTTTTGCGGTGCTTATCGCATATAACCATTTCGCATTCGAAGTAAGTGGCAAATTCGCGGATGCGGTTGGCACTGCCTACATCGGGTGCGGCAAAAGTGAGGTTGGCTAAGTTTAGCTGTTCTATATAAGGGATGAAAATGGCGGATGAATCGAGGTGATCAACAGGGATATCGAAGTAGCCCTGTATCTGCGGAGCGTGAAGATCCATGGTAACTACCCTGTCTGCACCGGCTGCAGTAAGCATATTGGCTACCAGTTTGGAACCGATGGCCACCCGTGGCCTGTCCTTCCTATCCTGCCTTGCAAAACCATAATACGGTATTACGGCTATTACTTTGTAGGCCGATGCTCTTTTTGCTGCATCGATCATCAGTAACAGTTCCATCAGGTTATCGGCTGGTGCGTAAGTGCTTTGAATGAGGAACACGAAACGACCGCGGATACTTTCCTGGAACTCTACATAAATTTCGCCATCGCTGAAACGCTGTATATTCACTTGTCCTAAAGGCTCCCCGAATTTTTTTGCAATTTTTTCGGCCAGGTACCTTGAACCGGTACCCGAAAATAATTTTAAGTTAGGCTGCGTCATGAAGTTTTAATTTTTCTTCTCTTTTTATATGGAGAAGATATTTTGTGGCGGAATGTTTCATTTACCCTTAGCAATTATTTTCAACTATTTTTGGTGTGCAAACAACCTTCTGTTGAAATTTGATGTCTTAAATTCCCTGCGAAAGTATCACTTAGTTAACAGCGAATAAAATTTGAATTAATGAAAAATTTCAACAACCCATCCACATCGATCAAAAACTGGGCTGCGGATGACCGGCCAAGAGAAAAAATGATAGCGAACGGCGCTGGTGCCCTGAGCAATTCGGAACTGATCGCTATATTAATTAACAACGGCAGTAAGGATAAAAGTGCTGTAGACCTTGCTAAAGAGATATTAAGATTGGGGCACGATAACCTGCACGAGCTGGGTAAGCTGGGGCTGAAGGATCTGCAAAAGGTAAAGGGAATTGGTATTGCCAAAGCGATAACCATTGCGGCCGCACTGGAAATAGGCAGGCGGCGGCAGGCGGCTGAAATGCTGGATAAGCCTGTCATCCGCTCGGGAAGGGATATTGCGCAATATTTAAGGGCGGTGCTGAAAGACCTGAGCTACGAAGTGTTTGCTGTTGTTTTTTTGAACCAGGCCAATAAGGTGAGTCATTTTGAAGTGATCAGCAAGGGCGGTATTACGGGTACAGTGGCTGACCCCCGTATTATTTTAAAGAAAGCACTGGATGAAAATGCTACTTCTATCATTTTGTGCCACAATCATCCTTCGGGAAATTTGCGGCCGAGCACTGCTGATGAATATATTACTAAGAAAATAAAAGAGGCGGCTAAATATTTCGATATTAAGGTGATCGACCACATTATTGTGAGTGAGGAAGGGTATTATAGTTTTGCGGATGAGGGTTTTTTGTGAGTTCGTTATTGGTTATTAGTTATTGGTTATTGGGAGTTGGGAGTTGGGGGTTGGGAATTTGGAATTTGGAATTTGGATATTGGATATTGAGATTTGGGGCTTTTATTAATCGTCTTTTTTCTTTTTGCTCTTTTTGGTGGAGTACACTTTTTTTGCTTTTTCGATCAGTTGCAAAAATTCTGTTTGCAGATAATTATTGGGATCGTAGGATGCTGTGGCTACGCTTTCGATATCGAGCCAATCGATATTTTTTACATACTGCGATTGCTTGAGCTTTAATCCAAACATGGCAAGGGCGGAACCGAACTGGAGTTCTTTATCGATATTTTTAAAATCGGTGAAATTATTGGAGCAGCCGTAACTGATGGTGTGATGGGACGAATCGTTGCATAAGCTGTACCGCATGGTCATGTTGGCGATATTGTTTTTCAGCGGTACATCGGCCGAGAACAGTTTTTCATCTACAGGTATGATCTCGAACATGGCTATCACACTTGCACCGCTGCCTACTTCGCCTCCTTCGAGCTCGATAGAACTGTCGGCTATGGCATCTTTTTTATTATCGAAACCTATGAGGCGGTATTCTTTTACGAGATCGGAATTGAACTGCAGGTTCATATACACATCATCGGCTACGGCATAAAATGTTTGCGTCAATTCTTTTACCAATACTTTTTCTGCTTCTTTGATATCATCTAAATAAGCAAAATTACCGTTGCCTCTTTTGGCTAATGTTTCCAGTTTTGAATCTTTAAAATTGCCCATGCCCACTCCAAGACAGGTAAGGTACACACCGGTTTGTCTTTCTTTGGTGATGAGATCGTCCATTGCTTTTTCGGAAGTGAGGCCAACGTTAAAATCGCCGTCGGTAGCGAGTATTACCCTGTTGTTGCCATCTTTTATAAAGGTACTTTCGGCCAGTTTGTAAGCTGTTAATATGGCTGCTTCGCCGGGGGTATCGCCCATGGCTTCCAGTTCTTCTATGGAATGCATGATCTTTTCTTTTTCGGCACCGCTGGTTGGCTGCAACCAGATACCTACCGTTCCGCCGTAGGTAACGATAGAGACAGTATCTTTTGCCCGGAGATTTTTTACAAACATCTGGAATGCTGCTTTTAATAACGGTAACCGGTTGGGCATATCCATGCTGCCGGATGCGTCTATCAAAAAAACAAAATTGCCGGGTGGCACTTTATCAATATCTATTTTTTTTGCATTGATGTTGAGGTATAATAAATACCTGTCTTCGCTCCACGGGCAGGTAGTTAGTTGTGAACAGATGTTGAAGATGTCTTTATTTTCGGGCTCTTTGTAATGAAGATTAAAATAGTTGAGCAACTCTTCTGTTCGTACTGCATCGGGCGGCACGGTGCTCTGCATATTGAGGAACCTGCGAATGTTGCTGTAAGATGCTTTATTTACATTGAGCGAAAAACCGGTGTTGGGATATTTTTTTGCATCCACGTATTCATTCTCTACCAACTGAAAATAGGTTTCATCATTGAGGTGCCAGCGAAACCTGGCGGATTGCTGCCTGTCTTTTGTTACGGAAATTAATTTGGGCCTGTTACGATTAACCGTTGATGCAAGAACTTTGAGGGTGATATCCTGCCATTGATCGCTTTTTACTTTAAGCACTTTTGTTTCGTATCCTTCGAGGCTTACCAGAACAGAATCGTTGAGTGCATTGGTGGTGATGCCGAAGCCGCCAGAATTGCCGGAGTAATAAAGCATCTTATTGGAATATAAAAGTATGCGGGCATTCTGAAGGGGCTGGTTCTTTTCATCTTTTACTTCGCCACGCAAATAATATTGAGCGTTGGCATGCAAGGCTGCCATACATATTAAGATATGGAAGAATCGTGTCAGCAAGGGCAAAAGGCAATTACAGTAAAATACTGAAAATATACCAGTAAGACAACCTTTATGGGGATTATGTTGCCTGAAATTATTCTACCAGCGTATATATTTCTTTCAGATTGCGCCCTAACCCGTCATAATCAAGGCCGTAACCCAGCAGGAACTTATTGGGTACTTCAAAGCCCAGGTAATCGATAGTAAGCGGGTATTTAAGCGCTTCGGGCTTATGCAGCAGGGCTGCTATTTTCAACGAAGCCGGTTGCTGGTTGATCAATTGGGGCAAAAATTCGTTGAGTGTTTTGCCGGTATCTACAATATCTTCTACAATGATCACGTGCCTTCCGTTGAGGGGTATATCGAGGCCGATAGAGGTAATGACATTACCGGTAGATTTGGTGCCTTTATAAGATGCCAGCTTGATAAAGCATATTTCTGCTTCGATAGCCAGCTCTTTAAAAAGATCTGATGCGAACATGAATGAACCGTTGAGTATGGCGATGAACAAAGGCCGTTTATCTTTATAATCCTCATTGATCTGCCCGGCCAATTTAGCTACCTGCTCAGTGATCTGCTGTACAGTGATGTATGGTTCAAAGTGTTTGTCGAATACCTGGATAGACATGGTAGTAGTTATTTGTTATTGGTTATTCGTTAATAGTTATTCGTGATTTGTTAATAGTTATTTGTTAATCGTTATTAGTGACTTGTTATTTGTCATTTATGATTTTTGATTCGTTAATGTGATACCGATCATCTACCTTGATATTGCTACTACTAATTTCCAATAACTAATAACCAACTATCAATTCCTGTCCTACCTGCAATTCATTGCTATCTAAATTATTCCATTCTTTTAGTTGCTGTACGGTGACGTTATATTTTTTTGCGATGCCATACAGGCCTTCTTTGGCTGCTACGGTATGCATCTTTGGTTTATTTGCTGCGGTCTTTCCTGCGGGCGCTTTTCCGGGTCTCAACAATAATTTTGTGCCTTCGGCTACCGTAGTAACTGAATTATCCAGTTGATTATACTCCAAAAGGTATTGCAATTGTATGCCGTTCTTTTGTGCAACATCGTATAATGTTTCCCCGGGCTGAACGATATGATATGGATGGTCGCCTGTCTTTGGTTTTTTCTGCAAATAAATATATTGATCCTTGCCGAGGATACCGTCTTCTGCCAGTTCATTAAATTCTAACAGTTTATTTAAGTTGATATCATTCTTTGTTGCCACCACTAACAAGGATACTCCTTTTTTTACCAACACACATTTGGTTGTATTAATGTAGATCTTTTTATCGGGTGCATCCAACTGGCTGTTATCGTCTTCTTTAACGCCTTCCATTGTAACTGTACCGATGTTTAGGTCGCCGGGTGCCGGTGGTGTTACTACTTCAACGCTGTCATCCTGGTATTTACTGGCATCAAAATTCGGCACTTCGCTTACTGCGGCCAATGTGTATTGCTGTAAATTATATTGCTCGATATTCTTTATCAAAATATCGGGATAACGCGGATTGGTTGCATAGCCGGCTTTCTTCAACCCTATTGCCCAGGCTTTATAATCTGTTACATCCAGTTTAAATAAAAAGCTATAGCGCCCGCTGGCTCTTAAAAAATTACTGTGGTCGCGAAAGCTTTCTTCCGGGGTGTCATATTTTCTGAAACATTCGCCAATGGCATCATCATCGTGTGTAACGCCGCCTGCTGTCCATGAGCCTTTGCATTTGATACCGAAATGATTGTTTGATTTTTTTACCAATACACTGTTGCCGCATTCGCTTTCCAGTATGCCCTGTGCCAGTGTTATTGCTGCGGGCACTCCCATACGCTTCATTTCCTGGATGGCAAGGTCTTTATACATGGCTATGTATTGCTCGGGCGTATTTGTTTGCGCATAGCTTTGCGTTGCTACTAAAAAAGTTATGATTGTAATAAATACTTTACGCATGTATTTATAATTTTTTGATCAGTAATAAACCATCTCTTACGGTAAGCATGGCTTGTTCTACCCTGTCATCTTTTGCTACATGCTTATTAAAGGCATCTATTGCTTTTGCATTTTTGCCGGTGATGTTTTCCTCCAGTACCTGTCCGTGAAAAAGTACATTATCTGCTATGATCCATCCGCCTTTTTTCAGCTGCGGCAAAGTTAATTCGTAATAATTAATATAGTTTACTTTATCGGCATCAATAAATACCAGGTCCCATTGTTCGGTAAAGCCCGGTATTATCTGCAGCGCATCGCCGAGGTGCAATTCTATCTTATCTTCTGCACCGGCTTTTTTAAAATATCCTTTTGCTGTGCTGGCATCTTCTTCTCTTATTTCTATCGTGTGCAGCTTGCCGCCTTCCTGTAATCCTTTTGCCAAACACAATGCACTGAAGCCTGTAAATGTTCCTACTTCCAAAATATATTTCGGGCGGATCATGCTGCTTAACATTTCCAATACTTTTCCCTGCACATGCCCGCTGAGCATTTGCGCATGCGGATGATTTGCCAATGTAAATGCTTCTATTTCATTCAGCACTTCATCTAATGGGGAAGTGTGCTGTTTGGCGTATGTTTCGGCTGTGTCATTTACAAGTTCGGGCATTGGTTATTTGTTATTAGTTATTGGTGATTCGTGATTGGTTATTGGTTATTGGTGATTGGTGATTGGTTATTGGTGATTGGTGATTGGTATTTAAGTTGTTCGTGATTAAGATCTTCTATCAATAACAATTAACTAATAACTAATAACCAATAACGATTAACGATTAACGAAACTAGAAATTGGGTGCCAATGGTTTGTTCTTATAAAAATCCAGCAGGAAATTTACTACTTCGTCTGCAGTATCAAAAACCTGCAACAGGTCCAGATCGTGCAGGTTGATATTTTTTTCCTGCTCGCCCATTACTTCTTTCATCCATTTTAATAAACCATTCCAGTAGCTTGTGCCTACCAGCACCATCGGGCTCTCTTTGAACTTACCAGTTTGTATCAATGTTGCTACTTCAAAAAATTCATCCATGGTACCAAAGCCGCCCGGCATCATGATAAAACCCTGCGAATATTTTACGAACATTACTTTACGCACAAAAAAGAAATCGAAGTTCAATGATTTGTCTCTATCAATAAACGGGTTGGCATGTTGTTCAAAAGGCAATTCAATATTTAACCCTACTGATTTACCGCCTGCTATAGAAGCGCCTTTGTTGGCCGCTTCCATGATACCGGGGCCACCACCCGAAATGATACCGAAGCCTTCTTCTGCCAACCGCTTAGCGATCTCCACCGCAACTTCATAATACTGATTGCCCGGCTGTGTGCGGGCGCTTCCAAAGATCGAGATGCAGGGCCCCATTTTACTTAATGCTTCAAAGCCATCTACAAACTCTGCCATTATCTTAAATATCTGCCAGCTGCTGTGCGCCTGGCTCTCTTTCCATTGCCGTTGTTTAGCAATATTTATCGATCCGTTCATATTTTTTGTTTAGGTCTTTTTAAAAGCAATGCCATTCATCCTTTTTTTGTGATGAATGGCACTTGCTAACGTTGTAAAGTTACTGCTTTATTTTTTTAAAATGCTGCCCGGGCAATGCTTAACACTATTTTTTCATTTGCTTTTTATACTGCCAGCGCCGGCTTTGTTTTGTTGGAGATCATCCATAAACCCAGGAAAGTAAGTATGCCGTTTATGAGGATCAATTCATTACCGATCTTATATCCGCCGAAGATGGTTTTGGAAATATTTTGTAACCCCAAAGTAACATGGAGTTTTTTATCGTACCACTCCGGGCTGCTTAGCATATCAAGACCTAATGCAAGCAAAGGGGCAATGATGCAAACTGTCCATATCAGTTTTTCATTCAATTGCCTTTTTGTAAGGATGCCGAAAGCAAACAAACCGAGTAAAGGGCCATACGTTACGCCTGCAAATTTTAAGATGAAATCGATGATCAGTTTATCGTTCATTGCTTTAAACAACAACACTACTAAAAAGAAAATAACAGCGAAAGTAAAATGCACTTTCAATCTTGTTCTTTTCTTTTCTTTTTCGGTGCCTTCTTTTTTATTCAATCCTAAAATATCTATACAAAAACAGGAAGTGAGCGAAGTGATGGCGCCATCTACACTCGGGAAAAGTGCGGAGATCAATGCAATGATAAAAATGATACCGAGTGTGCCTGTAAATGCATCGCTTAATGCAATGGTTGGGAAGAGATCATCGGGCGCTGTTGAGATGCCCTTTGAAGAAGCATAGAGGTATAATATCCCCCCAAGAAATAAGAACAATAAGTTTACAATGGTCATGATGGTTGTAAACGTCATGATATTTTTTTGAGAATCTTTTATTGTTCTTACACTGATATTCTTCTGCATCATTTCCTGGTCGAGCCCTGTCATAGCAATGGCTATGAACATACCGCCTACGATCTGCTTGAGAAAGAAGCCAGGGGCATTTACATCGGTGTTGAATATTTTGGTGTAGCCTTTTTCATTCATCTGGTGCAAAGCGCTGCTGAAATCAATTCCCATTGCTTTTATAATTACAATGGTACATACCACTAATCCTACTATCATCCCCGTTGTTTGTAGTGTATCGGTATAGATTATTGTTTTAACACCGCCTTCGAAAGTGTATAACAATATCATTACCAGTATTACCAATGTAGTAACTACAAACGGAACTCCTAAAGGCTTTAAAATGAATTGCTGTAAAACATTTATTACCAGGTAAAGCCTTGCCGTAGCGCCAACAACTCTTGATAAAATAAAAAAGAAAGCGCCGGCTTTGTGCGCATTTATACCGAACCGCTTTTCTAAATAGGTGTAAATAGACGTGAGGTTCATTTTATAATACAACGGTATCAATACAAAAGCGATGACCATGTAGCCGATGATATACCCCAGTACCACCTGGAAATAATAGAAATTGCCTGCTGCCACGCCGCCCGGTACACTTACGAATGTAACGCCGCTAAGCGATGTACCGATCATGCCGAATGCCACCAATAGCCAGTTACTGTTGCGGTTGCCAATAAAGAATGATTCGTTATTGCTGTTCCTTGAAGTAAAATATGCAACCAGCAAAAGCACAAGAAAATAGCCGATCACAAAGGAGAATAAGATTAATGGCGACATGAAAAATTAATAATGGATTATTAACAATGAATATTTAGTTTGCATAAAAATTCAAGGTAGCAAAAAATTATGTCAATTACATCTCTTGCAGTTTTTTGCGGCAGCAAATGCGGTAACGATCCGTTGTTTGTACAGCATGCCACTGAACTGGGGCATATACTGGCTGAAAAAAATATCAGCCTCATCTATGGCGGCGGCAATAAAGGATTGATGGGCGCTGTGGCTAATGCCGTGCTGGAAAATAACGGGCATGTTATCGGTATCATACCTCACCTGTTAACACAATGGGAACATCAGCATAATGGTGTTACAGAATTATTGGTTGTAGATGATATGCATGTACGTAAACGCCTGCTGTATGAAAAAAGCGATGCGGCCATTATCCTGCCCGGCGGCTTCGGCACACTGGATGAATTGTATGAAATGCTTACCTGGAACCAGCTAAGCATTCATGACAAAAAGATATTTATTTTGAACAGTGCAGGATTTTACGATCATTTAATTGCCCATACTGAAAAAATGGAGCAGGAAAATTTTCTGTACGACAGAACAGAAGAGCGCATGACCATATTATCTACACCACAGGAACTGCTGCTGCATTTATAATTACCTGCGGCGACGCATACCGTGCCCCTGGAACAATGCAATATTATATCCTGCACGGATTATAGGAAAAGGTCTTTGCAAACCATCCACATAAGGCGATTCTGCTACTTTGGTTACATCCCACAAAATAGATACATAATAAAAGCTGCTGCCGTTACCTTCTCTTCCGCTTGTATAACCGCCACCTACCAATAAACTGTTGGCATCTATAGTTTCTGTTTGCGGCAGGTAATAACCATTGTTTGCCGGTATATATTTCAGGCGGATAAAATTATGCTCGTACTGTGCCTGCGCAAAAAGGAAACGCACAGGATATAGCCTTACAAAGGCACCCGGGCCATATACCGTTTGGCGCAATTTATCGCCATACTCTGCATAATCCCTTTGCGAAGTATAGTTGAAATTCATGGATACCGCCACATCCATATATTTATTAAGACTGTAGCCAAAATACGGGCTGATACCTAAAACCGTTGCCCCGTTAAAAAAAGAAGCTGTTACGCTACCACCGGTGAATAAATTTTCTTTCTTAAAGCCACCTGTTTTTTCTTCTTCTTTTTCTTTACGCTCTTCCTGCGCTTTTGAAGTGAATACTATGGCACCAAAAAGAATGATCATGCTTATTTTTTTCATCTTGCTGTGTTTTTTATTTTATGCGTCAAATATTTTACCGCTATTCAAAATATTATTAGGGTCGAATGTTTTTTTGATACCTTTCATCAACTGCATGGTTGCGTCTGTAAAAACAATATCCATGTATTCTTTCTGTATCAAACCAATACCGTGCTCGCCGCTTATAGTACCGCCGAGTTTTTTTACCAGGGCAAACAAGGCATTAAGCGCAGGTATCACATCAGGGTTATTAAGGCTGTAAATACTTCCTTCTTTTTTTATCCTGATATGCAGGTTGCCATCCCCGGCGTGGCCATAACAAACCACATTAAAATTGTATTGCAGCCCGAGCTCTTTTACTCCTTTTATCAATGCAGGCAGCTCGGCCCTTGGTACTACTGTATCTTCTTCAATGGTATAGCCAACCAGCTTTACCGCTTCGGCTACCCTACGGCGCAGTTTCCACAACTCTGCTTTTTGCTGTGCATCATCTGCAAAATATATTTCGCCGCAATCGAATGCTGTTAGCAACTCTCCTATGGCTTCCATTTCTTTCATCAATGTATCCAGGTGGTTGCCATCTACTTCAATGATCAGGTGCGCCTCTACATCATCCGTAACTGTTACCGCACTGCTGTCTACCATTTTACTAACTATCTTCAATGCATTCACTTCCATCAGTTCCAATGCGCTTGGCGTAAAGCCCGCCCTGAAAATAGCACTTACTGCTGCTCCTGCATTTTCCAATGAATTAAAAGGCACCAGCATCAACAGATCATATTTTGGCAACGGTAATAATTTCAACACGATCTTTGTTACCAATCCTAAAGTTCCTTCACTGCCTACTATCAATTGTGTTAAATTATATCCTGTAGAATTTTTTAACACATTGGCGCCTGTCCAGATGATATCGCCGGAAGGCAATACTACTTCCAGGTTCAGCACATAATCTTTTACCACGCCGTATTTCACTGCTTTTGGCCCGCCGCTGTTCTCGGCAATATTGCCTCCGATAAAACAACTGCCCCTGCTGCTGGGGTCGGGTGGGTAGAATAAGCCTTTTTCTTTTACTGCATTCTGCAATACTTCTGTTATTACCCCCGGCTCTACCATTACCTGCAGGTTGCGCTCATCGATCTCCAAAATGCTGTTCATTCTTTCAAAGGAGATCAATACGCCTCCTAAATGCGGCAGTGCACCCCCGCTTAAACCTGTACCTGCACCGCGTGGTGTTACCGGTATCTTTTCTGCATTGCATATCCTCATGATGCTGCTGATCTCTTCTGCTGTACGGGGTTTTATCACTACATCGGGCAGAAAATGAAGGTTCTCCGTTTCGTCGTGTGCATAATTGTTCAAATTCTCTTCATCTACAAAAAGATAGTTATCACCAACAATGCTTTTAAACTGTTCAATAAACTCTGCTGTTTTGTTTTTTTTACTTTTTCCTGTCTGCATGTAACATTATTTCTGTAAAAATCGTATAAAATAGTGAGTTCTTGAAATGAACAGTTGTCTGACTGATAAAACATCTATTCGCTTAATTGGGTATCCATAAAAATGTTAAAGTTTATTAACCAATTGTAAAAACTCAACAACATTTATATATTTGCTACGAAGTAGTTCGTATTTAATCATTAAACCATTTAAAGTAAAAGCCATGAAACAATTTATTTTAAAGCACAAAAACGCCGTTATCGGCATTACTGCCGTTCTTTTGATCGGCGGTGTAACCATGTCCTTCCAGGACTCCAGTTTTTTTAATCAAAATCTTAATGACCAGGAAGTGACTGATACCGTTCCGGACAGGCATGATGAGGGCCATATGAAAATGAAGGATTTTGACAAGCTGGATGAAAAGCTGGATAAAGCCCTTGACCAGTTAGGCAACCAGCTAAAGAATATCAACTTTGGGGATATTGAAAAGACCGTAGAAGCTTCTTTAAAAGCTGTGGATATGGAAAGCATCATGAAAACAGTAGAGATATCACTGAAAAATATTGATGTAGAAAAAATAGTAGCAGAAGCTACGGCTTCTCTTAAAAATATTGATTGGGAAGATAAGGAAGGTGATATAAAACAGGCACTGAAAGAAGCCAAGGAAGAAATAGAAAAGGCAAAGATCGAAGTAAAAAAGATCGATACTGATGAGATAAAGAAAGAAATGGAAAATGCCAGGAAGGAAATGGAAAAAGCCAAATTTGAATTTAAGAACATTGATATGGATAAGATCATGAAAGAAGCGAAAGAAGGAATTGTTAAGGGTAAAGAAGAATTAAGGCAGCTAAAGATCATGTTCAATGAAATGGAAAAAGACGGATTGATCAATTCAAAGCAGGGATTTACACTGGAGTATAAAGACAAAGACCTTTATATCGACGGTAAAAAACAACCTAAGCAGGTTACTGATAAATACAGGAAATATTTTAAAGAAGATCATTTTAAGATCACTATTGATAAAGATTAAGTATAGCCAGTTGAAGCCAACAAAAAAGCGTCCTATGATAAGGACGCTTTTTTTATGCGATGATCTTTATTAAAATTTAGGGCAAAGCGATTGCCGGTCTACATTATCAGCATAGAAGCCCTTTTTGATGAGGCTGAATTCCATTGCGCCTTTATAGCCATTAAATTTATTTAAGGAAGATAAGGTTACATCATAACTGAACGTAAACTGCAATGTACCCAATTGAAATCCTGCCATTGGAGAAACAGCATCACCAAGACGGTAATACAATCCACCGATCAATTGCTTTTCCCCAAACTCTGATAAGTTGTAGTTGCCATTGATACCCACCATCAAATCTGTTGCTTTAGCCTGTGTGGTAAAATAAGAATTCGGGTTTATGATAAGCCTGTCATTTACTTTAAGGATAGCATTTAAAAAAGCAATATGCCGTATGGGTACCCTGCCGTTGTTGGTAGGATCGTTGAAGAAAGTTTCTTTAGGGCGATTAACATGCTGAATTGAATAACCGCCATTGATGTACACATTCTCCTGCGGAAAGTAAGCATAATTCAACCCGGCCTGTACATCAATATAACTTACATTATTGTTGGCCAGCACAACAGAGGTTGGCAAGGTGTTGTCAAAGAATTTTCCATCGAACTGGTCAGGAAATTTCAGCTTGCTGTTATCAATGCGCTTATTGGCCCAGCCCACATTAAAGCCTGCGCTAACCAGGCTGCTGTTGCCCAGCATTTGATGATATGCCAATGAACCGTATATCTTGGTGCTTTGCAAACTGCCGCTTCCTACTTCATCATGCAGCAATACACCGCCAATACCCAGCCAGCCGTTTTCCAATTTATCCCTGAAGAGTTGTGCATCGCCGAATATGCTGGTGGTCTTGTAAGGTACCGACATGATACTGCTCCATTGATTGCGGTAATTGGCGCCCAGCCGGTAATCCGCATCAGGTATAAAACCTGTATTGCCCGGGTTGGTGGTTAATGGTGAATTGAAGAACTGCGAAAAATGCAGATCCTGCGCATACGATGATAGTGCCAGTAAAAAACTGCCCATCATCAGCAAGCATCTGTATCGCATCTTCTTCAACATTGTTTTTTTATTTTTCTTATTCAACTCCTTCAATTCAACGCTCCTTTATGTTTAATTATAAATGACACTTATCGCAACAGGTTTATTTCTCCTGTCTTTCGTAATTTTTGCCCGTCGCTAAATTCCGCTTCCAGTGTATAAGTATATACATCCATAGCCTGCAGTACACCTTTAAATGTACCATCCCATCCCTGTCTCCTGTCGGCCGTTTGAAATACTACCTGCCCCCAGCGGTTATATATTTTCCAGTTCATTTTTGCTATACCAAAGCCTACTACTTTTACTATTCCGTTTACGCCAAACCTACCCGGTGTAAATGCATTAGGCACATCCAGTAAAGGTTTTATCAACGCAGGAACGAAAGCTGTAAAAGTATCGGTACAGTTAGCTGCATTGTAGGCTACCAATACTACCGTAAATGTATCAGTAGCATTATACTGGTGTACAGGATTCCTTTCAGTGGATGATTCGCCATCACCAAAATCCCACAAGAAGCGTACCGCATCCGGTGAAGAAAGATTGGTAAAACGTGTCAGGGTATTTTCTACCGCAGGGCTGGGCGACCAGGTGAAATTAGCCGTTGGTAAAGCTGCAACCGTTATGGTGAAATAAGCCGAAGTATCCCTCTTGTTACACGTGCTTTCATCTATTGCTATCAAACGAACCTGGTAAACACCCGGATTTTGATAGTGATGAATAACCGTTGGTGATGCATCATTAGAAGTAGTAGCATCGCCAAACTCCCAAATAAAACTAATACCGCCCAATGAAAGGTTATGGAACTCCGCATCGTAAGGTGCACAGCCTGCAGGATCTGTTTTAAATATTGCTTTTACATTGGCACTGATACGCAATGTACTGTCCTTGAACTGCGGCGCATTGCAGAACGTAGTATCATCTACCAGTAAACGCACTTTATAACTTCCTACAGAGGGGAAAGTATGTGTTTGCGGAGAATTATCTGTTCGTACCGGTGCTGATCCATCGCCAAAATCCCAAAGAAATGTTTTATTGGTATAATTCGGTAAAGCAGCTGTGGTCAGGTTATCGAACCGGAAGGTTAAACTGGCGCAACCGTTAAGCTTGGTAAAAGCAAAATCGGGCACAACAACATTATTGCCTACTTTAACCCTTATGTAAGCAGTGTCGGCAATATTACAGGTAGAGGAATCAATGGATACCAGCGACAACATATAAGTACCTACCTGGTTGTACGTGTGCTGTACAGAGTTATCCGGTGCATAGGTTGTATCTTTTTTTGAATAAGCCGGATCGCCGTAATCCCAGATATACATTTTTCCTTTGGCAAGCGTGTCTGTGAATTTTATGGTCAGCGGCACACAACCTATGGTGTCTACTACACCGTCGATAGTTGCTTTTACACTTGCTCCCACACCGGAGAAGTTCATTTCAATTTTCACTGCGGCTTCATTACAGTTATCACCACCATTAAATGGCGCCCAAACACCCGGCGTGGTAGGGAAAGTAGCGCTGGTGCGGCCACCGCAATTGGCGCAGATAGCCTGGTAGATAACACCATTCACATCAAAGCGGCTGGTACCGCCATCTACGTGATCTCCGAAGCCACCATTCTGTCCGAAGTGCGTACCAAAAAGCTGGCTCTGCGCATTCTTCTGCAAAACAAAAAAGTAAAAATCTTTACCATCCGGTGGCGGAATACCGGGCAATGGATTTATTTCAGGCATGCCTAAAGTACCTGCCGATGGATAGCCTTTTAAATTATTTACACCACCACCCCAGCCGGACACATATACATTTTCGCAACGATCAACAAGAAATGCCACCGGCGATAAATTGGGCACACTGGCCGCTGTTCCAAAAACTGTTGAGTAGATATAACCTGAAAGATCAGGCTTTAATTTACTGATGAATTGT
Source organism: Bacteroidota bacterium (assembly GCA_048497855.1). GTDB lineage: Bacteria > Bacteroidota > Bacteroidia > Chitinophagales > Chitinophagaceae > Ferruginibacter. Next base: position 122,223 of record JBEHZB010000005.1, read on the forward strand.
TTTGATCCCGGGTTGCTGTAATTAACATTGGAGGTAACCGTCCAGCTACCGGTAGTGGTACCCATGATATAAGGGAAGCCCGCTTTATCAAACTGGATACCATACACGAGGTCGTTACCACTTGTACCCTGGTAAGTAGTATTTATCAGGGCCGAGCCATCGTTAAAAAGCTCTGTAATAAAGCCATCTACTACGCCGCCCTGGTAAGTGGGTTGCAATACACCCGGCTTAACAGCAGGTGGTAAATTAGAGCTGGTAGTAGCACCCGCTACATATAAATTACCCGATACAGGATTTATTGATAACACAAAACAGGCATCCTGCCCGCTGCCGCCAAAATAAGTGCTGAATAAAAGCGTAGAGAGATCGGGTGAGAATTTTACAATAATCCCATCCTGCGCACCTCCCGAAACCGGCTGTATTGCCGCCTTTACAGGAAATCCATTACCGCTTCCATCATCTGCAGATTGTGTACAGGATGCCAGGTAAATATTATTAGCTGCATCTAAAATTACTTCGCTTCTTGCATCATCACCATAATTTTGCCTGGTATCTCCAGCGCCATCAGGAAGCGTATATTTACCCCTGATATTAACGCCATCATTTCTATCACCGCCCATCTTTACAGAACCAATGATATCCGTACCCGCTGCATTGAATTTCGTGATCACGATATCATAACCGCCGCCCTTACCAAATTTATTGGTTGAAGGTTTTAACGGGTAGCCTGTAGAACCACCGAAAGAAGAACTGCTTCTTCCTGCAACAACCAAATTACCTTGTGCATCACATATCATACTGTGCGGCTGTTCATTTCCATCTCCGCCAAGATAAGTGGCATACAAACGGTTGGAACCGTTGGCAGAAAATTTTATGATCGCTATATCATAAGGGCCCGGAAAATCTGAAGCGTCGCCATTTCCAAAAACCACCTGGTATGCTCCCGGCGAAACAGGGTACCCACCGCTTATAGCAATCCCTCCTGCAAAGAAACTTCCATCAGGACCCGGCGTAGCCGTATATCCCCAGTTATCCTGTGTGCTACCAGTGAAAGTGGAAAATATTATGGAAGGATCGATGATCAGTGTTTCTGCAGGAGAATAATTCTTTACATTGAACGTGACCACATTATCTCTTACCACATATTTACAATCGATCTCTTTTTTTGCTTTATCGGTAAACTGGTAGCTGTAAGGATACAATTCTTTTATATCGCCGATCGAAGTTCCGATCACCAGTTCTTTATTCTTTGTCTGCAGCTTGGTTACGCCGTCATAGCGCATGGCAATTGCAGCAGGATTACCACCGGGGCGAACAATGATGTCGTATTTAAGATTTGCATCGCCATTACTGTAATAACGCACATCAATATTTGGATAAACATCCTTGTAGGTTACGGCCTGGTATATTTTACAATGACCGGCCCATTTGGTTTTATCACTGCCAATGAAATAATTATTGTAGGAAGTCATTTCCTTATCGGGTACGGCCTGTATATTATTTGAAGCACCTAAAAAATTTACTTTATAGGCATGTGAGCGCAACGTTATCTTTTGATCGTTGCCCGGTAATGGTTGGCGTGTAGCTGCATTACCATTATGGTCGTAACCGCCATGTAACTGTTCTGCCAGCACTTCAAGATCGGCAGGATTATGCAAATCAACGGTGAAGCCTTTATTTTCCAGGTAGAAGGCGCCGGTAGAAAAATTACCCCTGTAATTTACTTTACTATCCCATTGGCCTTTGTTCTCAACAAATTCCATTTGTGCGCTGGCCAGTTTAACAACAAAAATTGTCAAAAAAGAGAGTAGAAGTTTCAATGTTTTTTTCCTCAAAATTATCAAGTAAAGCTTTTTTACAATATACCGATTTTAAACAATAAAGTCAATTGGTTTGTTCAGAGGATATGCATCGTTTTACATAAACGTGCATAGATATTAGATTTACGAAATTTTGCTCCAGGCTGTTTTGCCTTTTTGCTGTTGCAAAAACTGTTTTACCGGCAAATTCTCTGCCACATTCAGGTCCGGGTCGTTGTTCAGTATGTCTTCCGTTGCTTCCCTTGCTGCTTCCAGTATGGCTTTATCCTGTACAATGTTTGCCAGTTTAAAGTTCAATAAACCACTTTGTTTAGTGCCCTCAATGTCGCCCGGGCCGCGTATTTCAAGATCTTTTTCTGCTATCTTAAATCCGTCATTTGTAGCCACCATTATTTTCAAACGCTCCATGGCATCCTTTGATATTTTGGGGCCAGTTAATAAAATGCAAAAACTTTTTTCGGCCCCTCTTCCTACCCTTCCACGTAACTGGTGCAATTGTGACAGCCCGAATTTCTCAGCGCTTTCTATTGCCATAACTGTTGCATTGGGCACGTTCACACCAACTTCTATCACTGTTGTGCTCACCATTATCTGGGTGTCTTTATTTACGAACCGCTGCATATTCGTTTCCTTCTGTTCCGATGTCATTTTACCATGAACCATACTTACCCAATATTTTGGTTCAGGAAAAAAAGATTTTACTTCTTCATACCCTTTCATCAGGTTCTCATAATCCATCTTGCTACTTTCTTCTATCAAAGGATAAATGATATATGCCTGGCGACCTTTGGCAATTTCTTCTTTTATGAAATCCATTACCTGCGGCCTCTTATTTTCATATCGGTGAACCGTTTGAATAGGTTGTCTCCCCGGCGGCAATTCATCCATCACACTATAATCCAGGTCGCCGTAGGCGGTAAGCGCCAGCGTGCGTGGTATGGGTGTGGCCGTCATTACCAGCACATGTGGCGGAAGACTGTTCTTTTTCCAAAGCCTTGCCCGCTGCGCCACGCCAAATTTGTGCTGCTCATCTATCACCGCAAACCCAAGATTTTGAAACGTCACCTTATCCTCTATCACTGCGTGTGTTCCGATCAATATATTCAATGAACCATCTTCACTGCTTTTCAGCACTTCTTTACGCTCTTTACCTTTAGATGAACCGGTGAGCAATTTTACACAAACCGGCATATCTTTTAATAATGTAGTGATACTGTTGTAATGCTGCTGGGCCAAAATTTCCGTTGGCGCCATCAACACACTCTGAAAACCGTTGTCCATTGCCAGCAACATGATCATCAGTGCTACGATCGTTTTTCCACTACCCACGTCCCCTTGTAAGAGGCGGTTCATTTGCCTGCCGCTGCCTGCATCTTTACGTATCTCTTTTAATACCCTTTTTTGTGCATTGGTCAATTCAAAAGGAAGGTGCTCTTTATAAAAGGTATTGAAAAAGATGCCTACCCTGTCAAACACCCAACCTTTGCTGAAACGGTGCCTTACGCTTTTAATAAGCCCCAGCCGTAATTGTGCAAAGAACAGTTCTTCAAATTTTATACGCCGCAAGGCGTGCTCGTAATGCTTTTCTGTTGCAGGAAAATGTATCTGCCGGTAAGCATCAAAGCGGCTGATGAATTTATATTTTTTGATAAGAGCAAGCGGAAGATTTTCCGGAAGGTCTTTTTCTGTAAGCAGTTGAAGCAATGAATAGGTCAGCCTGCCTATCGCTCTTCCGTTAAGCCCCTTTGCTTTTAATTTTTCTGTTGTTGGGTAAACAGGTTCTAAATAATTCCTGCCTTCTGCTTTTTGCAGGGTAAATACTTCTATTTCCGGATGCGATATTTGCGGTTTGTTGATAAAGAAACCCAGTTTGCCAAATACGAGGTATTGCTGGCCAACTTGCAAACTTTTTTGTACCCAATTGATCCCCTGGAACCAAACCATTTCTATTTCTCCTGTTCCATCCTGCAGATGCGCTACTAATCGCCTTGCTCTTTTCTCGCCTATTATTTCCATATCGGTAAGCCTGCCTGCTACCTGCGCATATTCATTGCGATAGGTAAGCGTATTGATCTTATCAACTTTTGTTTTATCGATATGGCGAAACGGAAAATATTCCAGCAGGTCTTTGAAGGTAAATATCTCCAGTTCTTTGCGGAGCAGATCGCCGCGTAAGGTGCTTACGCCATTAATATATTCTATGGGATTGGCTAATATGTTGGCGGTGAAACTGATAGAAAATGTTTGTACAAATATATCCCAGAATTGTTAATCACGAATTACACGAACAGGCACGAATTACACCAATTAATATACATTAATGTATTTAGGTGATGTGCAGAGAAATACAAATGTTCAACTATCAATTTTCAATGCTCAATATTCAAGTTAGCAAATCAGCCAGGTCTGCGGCTGTTATTATTTTTTGGAGAACGGCCGGGCCTGTGGAATCTCCTGTTGCCCTGCGGCCTGTCTGGTACAGGTTTGTATTGCGGTACTTCTCCCAATTCCGGTGGTACTATGCCTTTGGGCACTTCTTTACCGATCAGTCTTTCAATAGCAGCAAATTTGCGCTGATCTTTCTGGCTGATAAGCGTGTAAGCTGTTCCATCAGCTTCTGCCCTGGCAGTACGGCCGATGCGGTGTATATAATCTTCGCCATCGTGCGGTACATCATAATTAATAACAAGATCGATATTATCAATATCGATGCCACGGCTAAGGATATCCGTAGCGATGAGTACCGGAAGCCGTCCGCTTTTGAACTGCATGAGCACATCTTCCCGTTTGTCCTGTTCCAGGTCGCTGTGAATTTCATCTACAGCAAGCTTGCCTCTTTTCAATTCACGGGTCAATTGTTTTACACTCAGTTTGCTGCTGCAAAAGATCAATACCGATTTAAAATTCTTTTGGCCCAATAAATGTTTTACCAATGGTATCTTTTGGGCTTCATATACTACAAACGCAGCCTGTACAATTTTTTCGTTGGGCTTGCTGATAGAGATATTTATTTCGGAAGGGTTATGCAATATCTTTCTCGCCATCTCCCTTATTTTATGCGGCATAGTAGCAGAGAATAAAAGATTTTGCCGTTTTTTAGGGAGATGATTGATGATGAACATGATATCGTCGTAGAAGCCCATATCCAGCATACGGTCGGCTTCATCAAGAATTAAATATTTTAATCCATCCAGCTTTACATAGCCCATTTTTATATGCGCCATCATTTTTCCCGGGGTGCATATCACCACATCGGCACCATGGCTCAATGCTGTTTTTTCCTGCACAAAAGCACTGCCATCGCCACCGCCATATACTGCAATAGAACTTACAGAAGTAAAGTAAGAAAGCCCTTCCATGTGCTGGGCTATCTGTATGGCCAGTTCACGTGTTGGCACAATCACCAACGCCGTATTGGTATGATCTTCGAGCCCATCGGTCAATATCTTATGAATAAGGGGCAAGAGGAAAGCAGCCGTTTTACCGGTTCCGGTTTGTGCAGAGGCGATCACATCTTTTCCTGCCATTACCAGCGGAATTACCTGCTCCTGCACCGGTGTGGCTTCTTCGTAGTTAGAGGCATCGATACCTTCCATCAACCGGTCATCGAATCCAAATTCAGTAAACTTCAAGTTAAATAGATTAATTATTGGGGTTAAAGATAACTTATTACAGGGACTATTCTGAATTACACGGATTAAAACGAATTACACTAATTATACGAATAAAGCGGCTTACCGCAATTCGTGTAATCCGTTTTAATTCGTATAATTTCCTAATAATTCATGTACTTTGTACCTATGATACATGTTGGGGAATACAATACCTTGAAAGTAATACGGGAAGCGGCTTTTGGCGTATATCTTGATGATGGCGCAGAAGGGATATTATTACCTAAGCGCTTTGTGCCGCCGGCAGCAAAAGTTGGCGATGAACTGAAAGTGTTTGTTTATCATGATGGCGAAGAACGGTTGATAGCTACTACGCAAGAGCCAAAAGGGATATTGGGCGATATCGTAAAATTGAAAGCGCTGACCGTTACCCCGCAAGGCGCTTTTTTGGATAATGGCCTGATGAAGGATCTTTTTGTTCCTAAATCAAAACAACAGCAGGGGATGATACCGAACGGTGAGTACCTGGTAAAAATTTATCTGGATGAGCAAACCGGCCGCCTGGCCGCTACCGAAAAAATTGAACCGTTCCTGAGCAATGAAACATTAACAGTAAAAGAACTGGATGTAGTTGACCTGATCGTTTACAGAAGAACAGATATTGGTTATGTAGTGATCATTAATAATCAGCATACCGGTGTATTGCATCACAATGAAATTTACAGGAACATTACTACAGGCGATAAATTCAAGGGCTTCATAAAAAAAATATACCCGGAAGATAAAGGCGGAAAGGACCGTTTTAGAATTGATGTTGCTGCAGGTAAACCGGGTTATAATCGTGTAGAAGACGAGAGCGAAAAGATATTGCGTTTGCTGCAGGAGAATAATGGCTATCTTCCTTATCATGATAAAAGCGATCCTGATGAGATCTATTCTTTTTTTGGAATGAGCAAGAAAACATTTAAGATGACCACCGGAAATTTATACAAACAACGTAAGATCAGTTTTGAAAAAACGGGGATCAGGTTAATTAATAATTAGTAATGAATAATTAATAATTGGTGAGCTGCATTATTGCCGATTTACTATTGCTTATCTACTTGTTCATTCATCATTCCGCATTCATAATTCGTAATTGTTATGGCCTGTATAAAAGTTGATCTTCACGCTATTTATAATAACAGCGCTGCTATTGATAAAGCGTTGCTCCAGGCTTTTGAAGATGCTATTGATAAAAAGATCCGTGAGGTAGAGATCATACCGGGCAAGGGAAGCGGACAACTGCGTAAAAAAGTAGAGCGCTTTTTACAATTGCCGCATATCAAGCCTTTGTACCACCGCATTGAGAACGACAGCAAGAATTTTGGAAGGCTGTTTGTGTATTTTAAATTTTGAGCGCTTACTTTCCGATACAAAATTTAGAAAAGATATAATCCAAAACATTTTCATTAGAAATATCCCCGGTTATTTCGGAAATAAAATGAAGGCAATGCCTGATATCCAGCGCAAGCAGATCGCCGGGAATAGCATTATCCAAACCATTTTTTATGGTATCAAGCGATTGCTGCACTTCCTGCAAAGCGGTATAATGGCGGGTATTGGTGATGATGGTATTTTCAGAAACAGGTGCTGCGGCTACTGTAGTATCAAATAATCTTTTCTTCAGTTCATTTATGCCAATATCATTTTTTGCAGAAATGAAAAGTATATTTTCAATACCATAATCGCTTTGTGTTTTTACAATATCTGATTTATTGGCAACCAGTAAAAATTTCACTCCCTCGTTATTAAGATCATCCACCGTTCTTTTTAATTCGTCGGCGGTAGTGGTGTTGGCATCAAAAATATATAACACTACATCTGCGCTTCGCATTTTCTCCAGGCTCTTTTCTATCCCTATTGTTTCGATAGTATCTGAACTATGTTCCCTTATACCTGCTGTGTCAATCAACCGGAACAGTATGCCATTTATATTTATGAGCTCTTCAATAGTGTCCCTTGTAGTTCCCGCAATATCACTTACTATGGCCCGGTTCTCATTCAATAAAACATTCAGCAGTGTTGATTTTCCGGCGTTGGGTTTACCAATAATGGCTACGCTTACGCCGTTCTTTATTACATTGCCTAACTGAAAGGATTGCAATAATTTTTTTGTGGTTGATGAGGCGGTATCGATCAATTCGTAAAATTTCTTACGGTCGGCAAACTCAACATCTTCTGTAGCAAAATCCAGTTCCAGTTCTATCAAGGCGGAAAACTGGATAAGATTTTCCCTAAGCTCTTTCAGTACTTCGCTAAAGCCCCCGCGAATATTATGCAAAGCTGCTTTTTGCGATGCAGCAGTATTGGAAGCGATAAGATCTGCTACTGCTTCTGCCTGGGTAAGATCGAGCTTGCCATTTAAAAAAGCCCGCTGTGTAAATTCACCGGCTTTTGCCAGCCGTGCGCCCTGATCGATACAGGCCTGCACTACCTGTTGCTGCACATAAGGACTGCCATGACAGCTTATCTCAATTACATCTTCGCCGGTATAGCTTTTTGGATTTTTGAAAAGAGAAATCACTACTTCATCAATATCATTATCTCCTTGTTTTATAAACCCTACATGAATCGTATGCGACACCTGTTTATGCAGATCTTTAGATGGGAAAAGATTATTGATGATGTCAATAGCCTTCTTACCGCTCAATCGTATCACTCCTATTGCACCAACACCCGGAGGCGTTGCCAGCGCAACGATCGTGTCTTCCCAGCCCGAGAGTTTGTTTAACATGCTGCAAAGATACCCCGTCGCTTTGCTAAGGAAGAACTTTACCGGTGATTTTTTGAAAGCAGCTTTTTATCGGTATCATTTATCTCGTCAATAAAAAAATGTTTTACTCCTGTGATAGCCGCTTCATCCAGTATATCTACAAAATTCCTGTACACAGAAGCGTCTGTTGGTTTGATAATGAGCACCATATCATCTGCCGATCCTCTCGCCTGTTTTACCATTTCCTTTTTCCTGGTCAGTACAGACCGTATTCCTTCTGCAGTAAATGCGGTTTGCTGCACTATAGTATTTTCAACAGGCATGCCTTCGTAATAGCTTATGCTGTTGTCTTTTTCCAGCATTACGGTTAATACACAGGATTCGCAGATCGGTGTAGGTTCACCTGTATCTATCGGTGTTACAATATCCATCACTTTAGGTTTGGATAAGGCACTGGTAAATACAAAAAAAGTGATAAGCAAAAAGCCGAGATCAACCATTGGTGTAAGATCTACCCTTGTACTTTTTTTAATAAGGCGTTTTACTCCTTTGTGTTTGGAGGATGATGTTGTTTGAATTTCTGCCATAGCTGTAAGTTTTCAATAAGATGGCCGTTAACAGATATTCCATAATTTATTTTACAGCTGATCTTTATTCGCCTTACTGCGTTTATTGCATAAAAAAATCCCATCGAAATTTCGATGGGATTAATATAGATCTTTAAAAGAAATTATTGTGCTTCTACCGCAAAGGTGATCGGCTGACGGCGATACGCATTTACGTTACGTCCGTTTTGAATAGCAGGAGTCCAGTTTTTGGTCTTTTTAATTACCCTTACTGCTTCTGCACACATTCCAAAGCCAGGATCGCTTTCGCAAGTTACATCGCTAAGACTGCCATCTTTACTCACAATGAACCTTACAATTACAGTATAAGTTCCTTCGTTAGCCCCGTTATCTACAGGCACATTACCATTCAGTGTTTTTTGAAGGTAATTGCGCCATGCTGCATCTCCACCAGGGAAAGCGGCTTCTACTTCCACTTTATTGAACACTTTGTTCTCATCATCTTCTGTTTTTACAGCAACCACCTGGGTTCCTTTATCTTCAACAGGTGCCTGAACTATTTGTTCTTTATTTTCACTCACCACGGTCTTTTCGCTGATCTTTTGATCTTCTTTGATTTCTTCGATCTTTTCTTCAGGTTTAACCTCTTCATCTTTTACGATCTTGGGAGGTGTAAATTTTACCTGGTTGATCTCCGGTGGTGGTGGTGGCTTTGGTGGCGGTGGTGGCGGAGGCGGAGGTGGTGGTGGTGCATCCTGCTTGATCTCAGCCAGTTGCGTATCCAAAAGATCCGGTTTACTGGTATCGGATGTTTTGAAAACGCTTGCAAAAACGGTACCCAGGAAAATAAGCAACGCTAATGCAGCCGTTAAAAGTAATGCCTTCGTCAATCGCCTGTTGTAGGTTTTACGCAAATCGTATGCACCATACGACTTGTTCTTGCCCTCGAACAGGATATCGAGAATATCGGCGCTTAAAATTTTGTTTATATCCATTGTTAATTACTTTGTTTATGAGATTCAAAATCGAATCGTTTCCATAAAATTATTTAATGCCATTTGCATCTTCCGTTTGCTTGATCAACATTTCTTCTACCGGGTTGATATCAACTTCGGCATAGTGACCGGCAGGAATTGCATTGATCTGCATTTCATCCAGGATATCGATAACATTTTTAAACTTGCTTTCTTTATCCGCTTTAATGATATACATCAGGTCGCTTTTTGATTTAGCGCCATCCGGAACAGCATTTCTTTTGTCGAGGATGATCTGACGGATATCTTTAAAGTTAGTGCTCTTGAATATCTGAGAAGCATTATCTGCAGTTAAGGTACCGTTGTAATAATATACCTGGTTGGCTTTTCCGAGCAGGATGGTCATTACAGCAGATTCCTTCACCTTCATCTGATCTTCCGGTTTGTCATCTTTAGGTTCGTTCATGTTCATTGCAGTGGGTTTACTCATGGTTGTAGTAAACACAAAGAAAGTGATCAGCAAAAAACCCAGATCCACCATTGGCGTAAGATCAACTCTTGTCGATAATTTTTTTGGCTTTTTGACGCCGGGGCCTTTCTTATGACCGCCACCCGACGACGTATCCATTTCTGCCATGATAAACTATTTTTGTTGTTACAAATTATTTTTCTGTTTGTCCCGATTTGATATTCTTATACAACTCGGAACCCGGAGGCGCTGATTCGGAATTGGTAACGATCCTGAATTTTAAAAGATCATTCTTCTTCAATGCGTATTTAACATTTTTCCATTCAGGATATAAAGCGTCACCATCTCCTTTTATCAACAGCATATTTTCCAGTTCTGTCTGGCTGCTACCTGCATAAACATTAGTGATACTGCGTACCCAGTCAACCAGTTCATTGCTTGCACTGTCCTTAATAGGAATACCGTCCATCTTAGAAGCAGGTATTTCCTGGTTAAGTGCCAGCATTCCTTTTACCTGGCCCAGTGGTAAACCGTATACCGACATTTTTCCCCATTTGGCTAATTCGTCACCGCTTAACCCCAGGCTGCGGGTATCATTAACATTCTTTAAGATCGCAGCTTTTTTCGTATCATCACCCAGCATTAAAAATACTTTTCCTTCTTTGGTCAACGTTATCAATATTGACTTTTCAGGTGCTGCTTTAGATGAAACTGAACTGGGAGCAACAACCGCCACAGCTTCCGGGGGTTTTTGCTTGGTAGCCAATATAAAGAATGAAAGCAAGAGAAATGCAACATCACACATTGCTGTCATATCTATATTGGTACTCTTACGAGGTATTTTGGCTCTTCCCATAATTATAAATTATTTACTTATTAGATTCATTTACGTATAAATTCCATACTCTTATTTGTACAGGGATGCGAAGCTTTGTGTAAGCGTGAAACCGCTTTCATCAATGCCATACGTAATGCCATCTATTTTAGTAGTAAACATATTGTAGAAGATAATTGCACAAGCTGAAGTACCGATACCTAACGCTGTGTTATACAATGCTTCAGAGATACCCACAGACAGTTTGTTAGCAGCATCGCCACCGCCTTCGCCTTCGCCAAGTGCAGAGAATGAACGGATCATGCCTAATACCGTACCCAACAGACCCAAAAGGGTTGCTACTGATGCGATGGTTGATAAGAACACCAGGTTCTTTTCCAGCATTGGTAATTCCAGTGAGGTCGCTTCTTCTACTTCTTTCTGGATAGCCAGTACTTTTTGATCGGTAGATAATTCGCCGTTATTGATCATGTCTTTATAGCGGTGTAAACCAGCTTTCATTACATTACCAACACTTCCTTTTTGCTTATCACATTCTGCCAAAGCAGCATCAACATTTTTATTTGCCAGGTGATATTGCACTTTGCGGATGAAATCAGCATTATTTCCTGTACCGGTTGCTTTGCTTATTGTCAGGAACCTTTCGATAACGAAAGTGATCATAGTTAAGAAACAGCCGATAAGGATTGGCACAATGATACCGCCCAGGTACATTTTATTCAAGGCATTTTTAGGGCCTTCATATTTTGGCCAAAACCATCCAGGTTCAGTTGTTGATTTAAAACCTGAAGGGTTGCCTAAAATAAACCTCCAGATAAGATAACCTGCAATAATGCAAATTACCGGTGCTAAAAGCGAAATAGCGTTACTTGATTTTTTTACCTGTACTGAAGTAGCCGGTTTTGCAGCTGGTTTTGTTTCTGCCATGACATTCAAATTTTAGTTAGTGAAATTTTTAAATTACAATTTGATTATAAATTATGCTTGTACAACTTAACTGAATAGTACATTTAACAATCGTTAGCTATGCCTGCTTTCAGTATAAAGTGGACGCACAAGTTAATAAAATAATTGAAAGCAACAACTCCGCTCCTGTTCAATTTTTTATTTTTTTTTAACGATGCAAAATCGTGGCTTTTACATAAGAATATCTAAAAAAGATATTGTTTTTAGGTTAATTTTGAACAGTTACTAAACGAATTACAGTATAAATTACTTTTATTCGTACCGGAGCGCTACAATAGGGTCTAATTTTGCCGCTTTATAGGCCGGGTAAAGCCCTGCCAGCAGCCCCACCAACGAGCAAACAAAGATGCCTGTAATTACCCAGCCCCATGGTATCACCAAACCGGTTTTAAATAATACAGCTACTACATTTCCCAATAATACACCGGCAATGATACCTGCAAAGGCTCCCATTAAGCTGATGATGACCGATTCCCATAAAAACTGGTCACGGATATCTTTCTTTGTACCTCCCAGTGCTTTTATCAACCCGATCTCTTTAGTGCGCTCATTAACTGCTACCAGCATGATATTCATCAAGCCAATGGCGGCACCTATCAATGTAATAAAAGCAATACCCATTGTTCCGGTTTGAAGAAAGCCAAGATTGGTAAGGAACGCTTCTGCAATGCTGTCGCTTTTATCAATATAGAAGTTATCCTCTTCCTTAATGTCCAGTTTCCTGATAGGCCTGAAGGTACCCTTAGCTTCCCCTATCGCGGCATCCATCATCTTTATATCGGGCACCATAATGCCGACATTAAAGGACGCATCTTGTGTAGTATATAAGCGCCTCACATTATTATAGGAAGTAAGTACGATCTTACCAGTATTAAAAAATGCACTGGAGCCTTTATCTTCCAGCACTGCAATTACCCGGTAGGGGATATGATCTACCCGTATCATCTTATCAATAGCCTTTGCTACATTATCGGGATACAGCTTTTCTGCTACCGTGCTGCCAAGTATACATACATTTCTTCCTGTTTCTACGTCTGTTGCAGTAAAATTCCTTCCGCTGGCAATGGTATACCCATTCAACTCCAGGTAATTTTCATCGCCACCCAATACATTGATATCCGGGTTGGTTTTCTTCCGTTCATTATTGACAACAACACCTCCGGCGCCCCGAACCGCCAGGCTTACTTTAGCTGGAAAAAGATAGCGCTCCTTAAATGCTTTTGCTTCCTCGTAGGTAATGATCTTCCCGATATTGGATTTTTTTTCTTTTAATGCTGATTTCTTTGTTTTGGTGGCTGTATTTCTTCCTCCTCCAAAACGTATCTGCCTGTCTTTAAAACGCAGGCTGAATGCATTGGCACCCATAGTAGAGAAGCTGGCTGTAAGCTTATTACTTGCAGCTTGTATTGCTGTAGTGATAAGTATCAATGCAAAGATGCCCAGTGCAATAATGATAACCGTAATAGCGGTACGCAAGCGGTTGCTTTTAATATTGCGCCACGAAAGTGATATGGTATCTTTAAATGTCATGAAACCGTTTTCCGCCTTGCCGGAACAGGCAGGTTAAAGTTAGTTATAGAAAACAGTTAAACAGGAAAAAATTTTCAGGTCAATAATACAACCAGTCGGTGATCAATGTAGGGAAAAGGCCAAGGATGATGATCAACACTGCTGTGATGACAAGCAATATCTTGAACCAGATCGTTACATCCCAGTGATTGACGGTTTCGGGGGCGCTTTCTTTAAAGAACATCGCCTGTATGATCTTGAAATAATAGTAGGCACTTATAGCTGCACACAATACGGCAAAAATAACCAGCCAAGCATGATGCCCATCCTGCACCGCAGCCATCAGCATATAAAATTTACTTTGAAAACCTGCTGTTAACGGAACGCCGGTAAGCGACAGCAGGAAAACAACGGCTGTAACCGCTATCACCGGCTGTTGCTTGGCAAGCCCGTTAAATCCATTGATGGTATAATCGTTCATCTTTACCAATATAGCAAAGATGCCTATTGTAGCTAAACTGTACGCAGCGGAATATAATACCAAACCTTCTTTTGCTTTTTCATTTAATGCAAATAAAGCAAACAGCATAAAACCCGCCTGTGCTATACTGGAATAGGCCAGCATACGCTTTACGCTTTGCTGAAAAACGGCAGTAAGGTTACCAAGCAATAATGTTGCTGCGGTAATGATAACGATCAGCTTTTGCCATTGACCGTGCATGGTGCCAAACGAATATTCAAACAGGCGCACGAAAGCAAAAAAGCCTGCAGCTTTTACCACGGTAGCCATAAAAGAAGTAAACACGGTTGGAGCACCATCGTATACATCGGGCGTCCAAAAATGAAATGGTACGGCAGAAACTTTAAAAGACAACGATATCAGCAACAACAACAACCCGATAGTGATAAGTACAGGCATTGGGCCGGAACCAAACCTGATGGCATCAATATAAAAAGATGCGTTGGCATTTCCTCCATAAATAAATGCAATGCCCATTAACATGATACCGGTAGAGAATGCGCCCATCAAAAAATATTTCAGCGCTGCTTCATTACTCTTCAGGTTTCTTTTGTCGCTGCCGGTTAAGATGTAAAGTGGTATCGACATGATTTCTATACCGAGGAATAACATCAATAAGGTATTGAATGTAGCAGAGATACAAACCCCGCAAAGCACAAAGAAAATAAGCGCAAAATAATCTGATACATTCGCTCCTGCTTTTTCAAAATCTCTTCCATTCAATAAAAAATATAATAAAGTACAACTGAGCGCTACAATTATAAAAGTGAGATTAAAGCTATTGGTGTGCAGCATGTTCTTTACATCAATATCAAATAATGCTTCCTGGTTCTTCAGTTCAATTGCGGTACAAAAAATGATCAGTGCAAGGCCGCCAATAGCAAGGTACCCCGGCAGCTTTTTACTTTTTGTAAAGGCCCCGGTCAACATGATAACTACACCCCAGATCGCTGTTAATATAATTGCATTCATGCCCTATTCCCCTTAAAGAGGTACTTTTAAATGATTAATTTTTGATAACACTGTTGCTAATGTATTTCCAACAGTATCTTTTGTAAGATCCAGTATCGGCTGAGGGAAAACGCCCAGCACAAATATCAGCACCACGATCACTCCCAATATTATTTTTTCATTCCTTGAAATATCTGTCATAGTTGCTGTAAGCGCATTTGTTTCTCCATAAAAAACTTTTTGCACCATATTCAATGTATATACTGCTGCCAGTATTATGCTTATGCCGGCAATTGCTGCAAACCATACACTGTATTTAAACAGGCCACTGAACATCATGAATTCGCCAACAAAAGCATTGGTTAATGGCAACGCTATATTTGCCAGCGCAATGATCACCAGCATGATCGTAAGAACCGGCGCTTTATGCGCTATGCCTCCTAATTGAGATATCTTTCTTACACCGGTTTGTCTTTCTATTAATTCGATCACTATCCAAAGACCGATGATATTTATACCATGACTGAACATTTGCAGCATTACACCTTGTAAACCTATTTCGTTGGTTGAGAAAATAGCAGCACACATTAACCCGATATGCGCTATGGAAGAATAGGCCACGAGCCGCTTCAGGTCATCCTGCCGGATAGCGATCAAACTTGCATAGATCATTCCTATTACTGAGAGTGCTATAACAATGTTATCATATTTTGCAACAGCTGCCGGGAAAACAGGCAGCAGCCAGCGGATAACTGCAAACACACCCATCTTTACCATGATGCCGCTAAGCACCATTGTAGTTGCTGTTGGCGATTGCTCATAGGTATCCGGTTGCCAGGTATGAAAAGGAAATACGGGCATCTTGATGGCAAAGGCAATAAAGAATAACCAGAACAACCAGTTTTGATCTGACGGATCTATTTTCGCATTATGAAATGCATTTAAAGAAAAGGAATGAATGGATGGCGGTGCAGGAAAAGAAGAAACCAGGGTATGCTGATAAACATAAATAATCCCTACCAGCATCAGCAATGATCCTGCAAAAGTATATACAAAGAATTTGAACGTTGCCTGTATCCTTTTTTCTCCGCCCCAGCGGCTGCATAAAAAATAAACCGGCACCAGCGCCAGTTCCCAAAAGAAATAAAATACCAATGCATCCATAGCACAGAAAACGCCCATCAAACCTGATTGTGATAACAACATGAGGCCATAAAACGCAGCTGCATTTTTATAACTCTTTTTATAGGTTGCAATAAAAATAATGGGAAAAGCTATAGCATTAAGCAAGGTAAGCATGTAACCCATGCCATCCAGGTTAAGTGCAAAACTGCTGCCCAGGTATTTTAGCCAGTAATAACTGGTGCCCGATAAGGCCCTGTAATAAGGATATTTGGTAAGTATAACGCTTGCGCAGGAAATGCATAACGTAACAATAGCCGCAAACAATGACCATGCTTTTACATTCTTCTCATCTTTGATCATAAACGTTATCAGTCCCGCTATCAACGGGAACCAAACCAGTAATTCTGCGAACGTTATGAGTACATTTCTTGGATCCATACCTGCGTATTACAAAAACAATTGAACAATAAATAAAATTAAAATACCCAGCACCATCATCAGCACATAAGCACCTACCTGCCCACTCTGCAATAAGCGAATTTGCCTGCTGCTATAATTCACTGCCTTGCCTACACCATTTACCAACCCATCTATTCCTTTTCTTTCTACAATATTGGTAAAGAATTTTCCGATAGACAGAACAGGTTTTACAATAATACTGTTATACAATTCATCTACATACCATTTGTTGGCCAGCACTTTGCCCAAGCCTTTTTCTTCTGCATCGGTCTTTTGATATTTGCTGAATTTGTTCCAGCCATATAACATTGCCATGAATGCAAGCACAACAGAAGTTGCCATCAATGCATATTCGGTAGTATGCGATAACTCGTGTTTTAAATTTTTAGCTGCCACATAATCATTGGTAGGCTTGAATATCGGTTCAAGAAATGCTTCCAGCCTGTGGCCGCCGTGTGCAAATACTTCCGGTATTCCGATCCATCCGCCAATAACGGCTAATATCGCTAAGATGACCAAAGGAATAGTAATTGCTTTCGGACTTTCATGCAGGTGATGTTCCTGTTCATGCGTGCCGCGAAATTTGCCGAGGAAGGTCATACCATACAGGCGGAACATATAATAAGCTGTCATACATGCACCCAGTACACCTATACCCCATAGTACAGGATTGTTTGCATAAGCAGCAGCTAAAATTTCATCTTTAGAAAAAAACCCGGAGAACGGCGGCATACCAGCGATAGCTAAACATCCCAATAAGAAAGTGATATGCGTAATGCTCATGTATTTTTTCAGTCCGCCCATATTACGCATATCCTGTTCGCCGCCCATAGCATGTATCACACTACCGGCACCAAGAAATAATAATGCTTTGAAGAACGCATGCGTCATTACATGAAATACAGCGCCGGTATAGGCACCAACACCTAACCCTAAGAACATATATCCCAACTGGCTAACGGTAGAATATGCCAGTACTTTTTTAATATCGTTTTGTTTTAGCGCAATGGTTGCAGCGAGTATTGCTGTAGCCAGGCCTACGATAGCTATCACACACATGGTTGTTGGCGCCATGGTAAATAAGATATTGCTGCGGGCTATCATATAGATACCTGCAGTTACCATCGTTGCAGCATGTATCAATGCACTCACCGGTGTAGGACCGGCCATCGCATCGGGCAACCAGGTGTATAATGGTATTTGTGCACTTTTGCCGGTAGCGCCTACAAAAAGCAATAACGTAATACCGGTTATATCGAAGGTGGTTAATTTAGATACACTTCCAAAAACAGTATTATAATCGACAGAGCCGATTTTTGTAACTAACCAAAATACCGCCAGTAAAAAACCAAGATCACCAATACGGTTCATGATAAATGCCTTCTTTGCTGCGTTGGTGTACTCATTATTTCTGAACCAATATCCTATCAATAAATAAGAACACAAGCCTACACCTTCCCAACCGATGAACATGATCACATAATTGCCGCCTAATACAAGCAACAACATGGAGAAAACGAAAAGATTTAAATAAGCGAAATATTTTGCAAAATCCTTTGGTTCTTCATCATGCATGTAAGAGGTAGAATATACATGGATGAGAAAGCCAACTCCTGTGATGATCAATAAAAAGAGAGAAGACAATTGATCTACCTTAAAATCGAAACCGATCTTGAGTGTCTCAATATTTATAAAGTTAAAATATGGAATAATGTTATTACCCTCATGAATGACCCCATTTTTTACTGCGAAAAACACACAGAGGCTGATCACAAAAGAGATCAATATCACACCACTGCCGATGATGCCTGCCAATGATTTTGATAAGGCCTTCCTGCCCAACCCATTGATCAGGAAACCGATCAGCGGCAATACCGGAATTAACCAAACTATTTGTAAAACGTTATCCATATAATAATAGCTGCAAGCTATCAGCTACAAGCTGCAAGTATAAAGCTTGCAGCTTGCAGCTTGTAGCTTAATTCTTTAGCCTGTTTAAAAAATTCACATCCACCGAATGCACATTTCGATACATCATAACAATAATGGCAAGCCCCACACTTACTTCCGCTGCTGCTACCACCATTATAAAAAACACAAAGATCTGTGCATCGCTGATAGCTGATGGAGATGGCAAGCTCACTACATTAGCGGCATGCATTTTTGAAAATGCTACCAGTAATAAATTCACCGCATTCAGCATCAATTCTATGCACATAAAAATAATGATGGCATTACGACGTGTAAGCACACCCACGATGCCGATGCAGAACAATGCTACTGCAAGACCTATATACCATTTTATTTCCATATAAATTCTTATAACACTAAGTAAAGCTGATTACACAGATTACACGAATTAATGAATTTTTAGAATTAGTGTAATTCGTAAAAATTCGTGTAATAAAAAATTACTGTTCTTTTTTCCCTATCACCACCGCTCCTATCATCGCACTTAAAAACAATACACTGCTTATTTCAAAAGGCACCACATAATCATTGAATAATACTTTGCCCAGGTTCTTTATCAATCCATAATCGCCATTGTTCAATTGCACCAGGTTAGTTGATTCAGCCGATCTTTTCAATGCTGCTGTTATCAATAAGAATAATAAACCACCGGATATCAATCCTGCAAATTGTATCAGCCTGTTACGCTGTGGCTCCGAATCGGAATTGAGGTTCATGAGCATCACCACAAAAAGAAACAACACCATGATAGCGCCGGCGTAAACAATAATATTTACGATAGCCAAAAACTGTGCATTCAATAAAATATAATGACCGGAAATGGCAAAGAAGGTAACGATAAGATATAAAATACTATGTACAGGGTTTTTAGTGGAGATCACCATTAAGGCACTGCCCAGCGCCAGCGCACTTAAAAACCAAAACATTATTTCTGTGATGTTCATTTAATACTTCTAAATTAATAATTCAAGATCGTTAACCTTATTGCTGTATTATTCGCTAACCACTTTCTTTGCCCTGTTGCCTAATGCTTTTTGATAGGCTTCAGGTTGTTCCAATGGGTGCGGTATCAATAATTCTTCTTTACCGTAAATAAACTGCTTGCGCTGATAATCGGCCGGTGTAAATGTTTCGCTTAAATAGATCGCATCTTTCGGGCAAGCTTCTTCGCACAATCCGCAAAAGATACAGCGCAGCATATTGATCTCGTATTTAGCTGCATATTTTTCTTCCCTGTACAGGTCTTCTTCGCCAACCTGTCTTTCTGCAGCTTCCATAGTAATGGCTTCTGCCGGACAGGCAACAGCACACAACCCGCAGGCAGTGCAATTCTCACGTCCTTCTGCATCCCTGTTCAAAATATGCAGCCCACGAAACACCGGGCTGAAAGGACGCTTCTTTTCAGGATAATTTATCGTTGGCTTCTTTTTAAATATGTGCATGAACGTAATGAACATGCCTTTAAAGATAGCAGGCAGGTACAATCTCTCCATAAAGCTCAACGGCTTACGGCTCACTTCCTTTACTCTGTTGGTTAATGCTTGCATTTATTAATTGAGTTTGCAAAAATAGTGTTTACCATTTAATGTTATTTTCCAAAATATAATATGGCGGCACCAGTTGCCAGCATATTTGCCAAAGCCAGTGGTATCAATATCTTCCAGCCCAGGCGCATCAACTGATCATAGCGAAAGCGTGGTATCGTCCACCTCACCCACATGAACAGGAACAGGAACCCGACAACTTTTGCCATCAAACATAACACCTGCAACAACACGGCCCACTGACCGATGCTATCCTGCAAATGTTGTTCATTTACAAACGGGATATCATATCCTCCAAAGAACAATGTTGACATGATCACACTGCTGATGAACATATTGATATACTCTGCAAATAAATAAAAACCCAGTTTCATGGATGAATACTCCGTATGATAACCACCGATCAATTCATTCTCTGCTTCAGGTAAGTCGAATGGTGTACGGTTACATTCTGCAAAAGCGCAGATTAAAAATATAAGAAAACCCAGCGGCTGATAACAAAAATTCCATAAGCCCTGCTGTTGCTGTACCACCATTTCTTTAAGGCCGAGGTTGCCGGTTACCATTATTAAAGCGATCAGCGAAATACCCATCGCCAGTTCGTAGCTGATGATTTGCGAAGCGGCCCTTAAACCACCCATCAATGAAAATTTATTATTACTTGCCCAGCTGCCGATCATAATTCCATATACACCTAAACTCACTACACCAAATACATATAATATTCCAATATCAACATTGGCAATTTGTAATGGAATATCCCTGCCAAAGAAATGCACTTTATCGCCCCAGGGAATTACAGCGCCGGTCATCACCGCAGTAAGCATTGCCAATGACGGGCCAAGTATAAATAAGAATTTAGAAGAAAAATTCGGGATGATCTCTTCTTTAAAAAATAATTTCAACCCGTCAGCAAGCGGTTGCAGCAATCCGAAAGGACCGGCACGGTTAGGACCTCTTCTATCCTGCAAAATGGCTGCCACCTTGCGCTCTGCAAATGTGGTGTACATCGCAATACCCAAAGAAGCCATTACTACAACAATGATCAAAACTAATTTTTCGATCACCAGCCCGAAATCAATATTTAAAAATACTTCCTGCATTTTATTTTTTTATTGTAACCTGCTTTTATCAATTTTTCACGTCTTATTTCTCACGTTTCATTCACTTCTCACTTCTCACTTTTCACCACTTCTCCCTGCAACCCTGTTCCAAAATCACTTCCATGAGCAGGCCGCATTATCTTGCTCAGATCAACATTGGGTTTATTCACTTCGCTTTCATCATGAATATCCATCAATAATTTCGGCGCCCTTCCTCCCATAACTTCTTCAAGCGTTTCGTGCGGTACTATTACTTTTTCATAATGGCCCTGCGCTATTACCGAATGCCTGTTTATTGCTGTTGGTCCTTCAATGGTCCAATCGCTTGTTTTCTTTTTATCAAAGCGGCAGGTATTACAGATCCAGCCCGGCTTGCCATCATAGCTTTGCACTTCGCCCCATTCATCTTTACGTGCTGTAACCCGAAACACTTCATCGCCACGCAGCCACAATGTTGTTTTGCCACAGCATTTAGGATTTTCGCAATTGCGGTGTGCATCTACCGGCTTGGTAAACCATACCCTGTTTTTAAACCGGAATGTTTTATCTGTCAATGCGCCAACAGGGCACACATCGATCATGTTGCCGCTAAAGTCGTTATCAATTGCTTTGGAAATATAGGTAGATATTTCTGCATGATCGCCCCTGTCTAAAATACCATGCACTCTTTTATCGGTGATCTGATCAGCAATGTAAGTACAGCGATAACAAAGAATGCATCTTGTCATGTGTAATTGTATGTAAGGACCGATATCTTCCCGCTCAAATGTTCTTCTTGCAAATTCGTAGCGGGTTCCCTCTTTACCATGGCTGTAACCCAAATCCTGTAAATGGCATTCGCCTGCCTGGTCGCATATCGGGCAATCCAGCGGATGATTGAGTAATAAAAATTCTACTACACCATTTCTTGCATCAGTTACTTTATCACTGGTGATATTTTTTACCACCATGCCATCCATTACTGTTGTTCTGCAACTAGCCACTAATTTAGGCATCGGCCTCGGATCTGCTGTTGAACCAGCCGCTACTTCTACCAAACAGGTACGGCATTTACCACCGCTGCCCTGCAGTTTGCTGTAGTAGCACATTGCAGGTGGCGCAACTTCGCCGCCGATCTGGCGTGCTGCATTAAGTATAGTAGTACCAGCAGGCACATCAATGCTGATGTTGTCTATGGTTACTTTGAATAATTTTACTTCGTCTGCCATATTTATTTCACGCCAAGCCGCTAAGAAAAGCAAAGGCGCTAAGTTTTATAAGTTATTTACAATTCTATGAATTCCATTCTTTATTAACGGCACTTTAAAATTAACCAATAACCCAAGTTTTAAATTTGTCAACTTCAGGTACGTTGTCAATTGCTTGTAATGCACTTCTGCCAATGTTTCTACAGATTTCAATTCAACAATCACTTTATCACAAAGAACAAGATCAGGAATAAACCCAATACCCATATCTACACCTTCATGAATTACCTTGATTCCTTTTTGTCTTGTTATTGGCAGAGCAAGCTTATTCCATTCATAACAAAATATTTCTTCGTACACACTTTCAAACAGCCCTGCTCCATATTGCTTGTGAATTCTAAAACATAAGTCAACTATTATTTTAGACACTTCATTTTCAGTCATAAAATCATCCTTTGCTTCTTTGCCTTTCTTTTGCGCCTTTGCTTTTCTTTGCGTCTTTGCGTGAAATCATCTTACACTGCTACCGGCACATGTACCGGATCCGCATACCCCGCCAATCCATAATTCTTTCGTTGCGATTCTTCGGGGTTCAACACGTGCCATTCAAACTCATCCCTGAAATGCCTGATGGCTGCTGCAACCGGCCATGCCGCTGCATCACCTAACGGACAAATCGTATTGCCTTCTATCTTTCTCTGTATATCCCAAAGCAGATCAATGTCGCTGATCTTGCCTTTTCCTTTTTCAATATTCAGTAATAATTTTTCCATCCAGCCTGTTCCTTCCCTGCACGGCGAACATTGCCCGCAACTTTCATGACGATAAAAACGGGCCAGTGTGTACGTATGTTTCACCACACATTGATCTTCATCTAATACAATAAAACCGCCTGACCCCATCATGGTACCTGTAGCAAAACCGCCATCGGCAAGACTTTCGTAATTCATCATCCGCTTTTCGCCTTTGGCGGTAGTGAGTAATAAATTAGCAGGCAGAATAGGTACTGATGACCCGCCCGGTATGCAGGCTTTCAATCTTTTTCCGTTAGGGATACCGCCGCAATATTCATCGCTGTAAATAAATTCTTCTACAGAAATGGTCATGTCAATTTCGTACACACCCGGCTTATTAATATTGCCGCAAGCGCTTATCAGTTTTGTTCCTGTTGATTTACCAACACCGATCTTCGCATATTCTTCGCCACCTTCATTGATTATGGGAACAACAGCTGCTAAAGTTTCTACATTATTTACCACGGTCGGGCAATCCCACAAACCTTTTATCGCCGGGAACGGCGGTTTGATCCTTGGGTTACCACGTTTGCCTTCCAGGCTTTCTAATAATGCTGTTTCCTCGCCGCAGATATAAGCGCCAGCGCCACGCTGCACATACATTTCGCAATCGAAACCGCTGCCTAAGATATTTTTTCCAAGCCAGCCGTTCTGTTTGGCTTCTGCAATGGCCTGTTCTAAAATATCAGTGATCCAGGCATATTCGCCACGTATATAAATGTAACTGCTGTTGCTTCCCAATGCAAAAGATGAAACGATCATCCCCTCTATCAATAAATGCGGAATGAATTCCATCAGGTACCTGTCTTTAAAAGTACCCGGCTCGCTTTCATCTGCATTACAAACAAGATAACGCGGTACGCCTTCCGGCTTTGCCAAAAAACTCCATTTCATTCCTGTAGGAAAACCTGCACCGCCACGACCACGCAAACCACTTTTCTTTACTTCTTCCACAATATCTGCCGGCGCCATTTTCAGGGCTTTCTCTACGCTACGGTATCCACCTTCACGGCGGTACACTTCGTAGCTGCGAATGCCCGGTACATGTGCCTTGTCTAGTAATAATTTTCTTGCCATACCCTATCCCTAAAGGGGACTGATTATGTTTTGTTATAAAATAGTAATCGCTTTGTTCAATATTATCCTCTCACCGCCTGCCTTGCAAACAACAACCACCTTTTCCCTTTTCGTATCCATACTTCCAGTACTTTTAAATGAAATACCGATGTTGTTCCTTTCAATGTTACGTTCAGATCTGCAATAAACCTTGCGCTTGCCACATTTCCATTTATCAGCACATTGATACTGTCTTCTTTAAAACTGTTATACTTGATATAACCTGTTTCAAGATCCTTTATTACATCAGCCTTTGTTTCTACCCAACCGTTGCTGTGCCCGTAGGTAAACGCTTTATCCGTTTGCTGGTTGATGGATGTTGTATTACCATCTACCAATGCCTGGTGAAATTCTTTTAGTGTTGCTGTCAGTTTCTCTTCATCGGTTTGTGCAAAACAAACCATTCCGCTAAATATCAATGCAAGAAAAAACAATACTTTCATCTTATTGATTTTTTGTTGCTTTCCTTCTTACCAGTTTCCAATTGCCTTTTTCTTTTATCCACACCAGTTCTATGGTCAGGTCCAGAAGTGATTCCGTACCATCGGGTTTTCTTTCGGTTGCCTGGAATACTTTTGTTGTAATGATCGAATCCCCTTTCTCCTGCACATTCGTAGCTGTAGGCATGGTGAGCGGCTGTATGTAAACCGACCTGTTGTGAATGATGCCGCTTATAGCCTGCTCCCTCGTTTCTACCTTACCACTCGAATGCTCATAACTTAAGGTTGATGCAAAAAGCTTTTCCAATGTTGCACTATCCTTTGTATCAAATACGGTTCGTTCAAGTATGTTTGTATTATACAATACTTCACGTACTTTTTTTGACTGTGCGGTAGAACACAACTCTGAGATCAGGAACAGTATCGTAAAAATGTATTTCATTAATTTGCTTTAGCCCTGCATTCTTCAATTATCGCATCCACTTTTTCTTTTGTTAAATGTTCCCTGAAATTATTACCCAGTTGCATCATAGGTGCATAGCCACAAGCGCCCAGGCACTCTACTGTTTTTAAAGTGAACATACCATCGGTTGTGGTTTCGCCAACTTTAATGTTCAGCTTCTCTTTTATATAGTCGATGATATTATCGCTGCCATTAAGCATACAGGGGCCTGTTTGGCAAACTTCAAACATATATTTACCAACAGGCTTTAAATTATACATGCTGTAAAAACTGGCAACTTCGTAAACTTCGATAGGTTCTATCTTCAGGAGAGCGGCCACATAATCCATGACCGGCACATCCAGCCAGCCGCCAAATTCCTGCTGTGCCAGATGTAATACTGGTAATAAGGCGCTTTTCTGCTTGCCTTCGGGGTAACGGCTGATTATTTCATTGACTTTCGACAGAGCTGTGTCTGTAAATACCATAATGTTATACCGTTTAAAAAATTAGTTGCAAATCTAATTTATATCAACCCTTTTAAAAAATAAATATCCCCAAATATAGAGGTAAAAAAGGCTTGAGGCGGTAAACCGGCTATTAATTTACTATTGTATGTTCACCAATTGGTTTTTTATTGCATATATGATGATGCTGGCCGTATTATGAACCTCCATTTTTTCCTGTATCCGGGTGCGGTAACCTTCCACCGTACGGAAGCTGAGGTTGATCTCCTGGGCGATCTCTTTATTGGTCAACCCATCGCAGATGAGCTTTATAATTTCCAGCTCCTTATCGTTAAACGATATTTTAGCTTTTGGCTTATAAGGATTGAACCTGCTCTTGGCGATCATCCGGGTTATCTTGGTAGTGGTTTGGCTGCAATAATAGTTCTGTTTATTATACACTGATAAAATAGCTTC
Source organism: Bacteroidota bacterium (assembly GCA_048497855.1). Classification (GTDB taxonomy): domain Bacteria; phylum Bacteroidota; class Bacteroidia; order Chitinophagales; family Chitinophagaceae; genus Ferruginibacter. Next base: position 148,303 of record JBEHZB010000005.1, read on the forward strand.
CTGCACTTCATCTTTCGAAGCATTTTTAACCAGGTAGCCCATAGCACCGGCTTCCAGCATATCTATGATCTGCTCTTCTTCTTCATACATGGTAAGGCCGATAACACCGATATCGGGATAATTGGCCACGATAAAACGGGTAGCTTCAATACCATCCTTCACCGGCATTTTAATATCAGTCAATACTACATCGGGCTTAAGGTTCTTTACCAGCTCAATGAGCTCTTCGCCGTTTTCGGCAGTGCCGATCAGCCGTATGCCTTTTAAGGTACTGGTTAGCAATTGCAAACCATCACGATAGATCTCGTGATCATCTGCTATAACAATATTGATAGGGTAGTCGCTCACTTTTGTAAATGTTTTATGATAGGCACAGCAAATGTATAACGGATTCCTTCACCGGGCCTTGAGTAAATGGTATATTTTCCTTCCAGCATTTCCATGCGGCTTTTTATATTGGAAAGACCGTAACCGGATGATACAAAATTATGATCGGTATATTCAAATCCTACACCGTCATCAATGGTATATATCATCAGGGTATTTTCTTTCTTTTCAAAATTAAGCTGCAATACGGTTGCTTTAGAATGTTTTATAGTATTGGTAATTACTTCCTGTATGATGCGGTACATATTAAGTTCGGCTTCGCTGGTCAATGAAAGCTGCAGATCTGGAAAAAGAAAATGGATCTCAAAAGGAACATACGATTCTATATTGAAAATGTATTCTTCCAGTGCTTTCTTCAACCCTTTTCGCTGAAGTGTGTTTGGCATCAGGCCGTTTGCCATGGCCCTTATCCGCATTATACCACCATCCAGGTATTTATTGATATTACTGATAAGGTCCCTGTCGCCGTCATTTTTTTGCGAAAGCGCATTTACATAGATCTTTATGGTAGCCAGTATCGGCCCCAGGTCATCATGCAGATCTGAAGACAATTTTTTACGTTCTTCTTCGCTGGTACGTATCTCGGCCTTTATCTTTTCTTTATTGAACTTTCGCTGCTGTTTAAAAAATGAAACAGTGAAGCCAATAATGATAATAGCCAGCAGTACGCTAAAGATCAGTATCCTTATGTATATTTTACTTTCTTCCGCATCCATAGTAACGAGATTGCAAATAACAGATTAGTGATCACATTGATAATTACATAGATCAACGTGTTCCATTTCCATAGTTGGGCTGTTGGCTGAAATAACGACGAATTGAACAACCCGATAAAAATGCTGTAAGCATAGTAAAAGATTATTCCGACACAGGTATAGATGTACGGATTAATTTTTAAATAACCTCCGTTCTTTATTACCACATTATTTAACTGGTCAATTGCAACAAGCAGTAATATCATGGAATAGCATATCCTGAAGATAATATTGTTGGAGCCAAGCGTATGCAGATAAAAATTATCATACACCCACACCAACAATATTATACACAGAATAGCTACTTTCTTTGTTTTGGATATCCTGTCAAAAGCCCCCCAGTTTTTGAAAAGCCAAACCAGTGACAGAAAATCCAGCAACATAAAAACATTATAGACGTACAGGTTATTCTTTATGGTAATCATAAAAATATACGCCGTTATTTCCGACGTTACCCCGATCCATAAATTGTATGCCAGGGGCTTGAATGCTTTGTCCATTACAGCAAACTTCCAGATAGCAATACTTGCCGGTATTAGAATGATAAAACTGAAGAAAGAATACCAATTAAACATCTATAAAATTTAAGTCTTTATTAAGGTGCTACATAACTGCCGGAACAGGATTGCGGACATGGATTTCCCATCTCCACTATCAAACCAAGATCGCTTATGCTGGCACAGGCGTCGGATGTAGAACCGGTAGTACTGTTACAGTACAGGATATCAGAACCCTGGCTGTTAACCCCTACCATTACAAGGTGCAGGCGGTTATCAGTATCGAGCCCGTTGTATATCCTGAACTTGCAGCATCCTCTTTGGTTAAGAATACTTTGAACGGCTTCTGCGGGAAATGTTTCTGACAATACCCATGTGCCATTATCAAATGTGCTGCAAAGACCTCCTTTTGATTTAGAGGCATCCTGGTAATTTCTTACCAATTGATAAGCATAGGATAACGAAATGACATTTTCCTGCAAATTGCTGGTACCGCAGGTGTTGATCAATGCTGCTGTGTTTGCCTGCCTTGAAGCAGTGCTGTTGTTCTCTGTTTGGTTCGGATTGGGAGCTACGTCGTCCCTTTTACAGGAATTCATTGTTACTGTAAAAAGCAAAGTCGCTGCAACGAATGCAGGTTTTAGCTGGTTAAGATTTTTCATAAATAAATTTTTTCGAAAGTAAAGCATCTTATTATCATACCGGAAAGTATCAATACTCAAAAAAAGCGTATTAATACGCTTCGGGCTTAAGTAATAAAAAACAGGTTTTCAACAACTTATGCTTTTCTCCTCTTACAAAAGGCATCCGGGGTAATTTAGCCGGTATCTTTTTGCGGATAAGTTGGCCATAGTTTATGAAAGCAGATACTAAAAAATTGTACCCTCCGTGCATGATAACAGATAATTGTTTCTTGTGACAGTAGGTTAACGTATTTGCTCCTGCTCATATTATACGGTTTACTACGTATTTATTTATCCAATTTCAGGAATTAGTACGCTTTGACAGGTGGCAGTTAAAAGCAAGATTTACAAAGTGATGACAATATCACTTAAGTACCATCTTTTATTAACTGCAAAAACATCCGACCAAAATCAGAAAACAACATTCCTTAACAATTAAACTACCCAATGATGAAACAAAAAAAACTATTGATCTTTACCGCTGTTGTGGCGGGGATTTTTGTTTTGCTTTCATTTGATGATCTTTCTTCGAAGAAGAACTCACCAACCGCAGATCAAAACACTTATGAGCAGGCTCCGCCCATCGCATCCAGAATATGGGTGCGGCAACTGGAAAAACCTTTAAGCGATGGAAGCACCATGGTATTCCAGGCGCAGTTTGAAAAAGGTTTTGTACAGGGCAATTCTCTTACCATTTATCCAAGCCAGGAAACCAAAGTAGTTTTATTCGACGACGGTAAAAACGGCGGCGATGAAAAACCAGACGACGGTATATTCAGTGGTTTTTTTAAAGAAGATGTGAAGAAGTTTGAACAGAATACCGTACGCCTTGAAGAAGATCTGAGAAAACAGGGACAATTTGTTGAATTCAACGGCCGTGTAGGTACGATCGTAAAAAAGATACCACATTTTGATGTAGCCGGTTTTGATAAACTCCAGCTGGTTGATTTCAATCCGCAATTTTTACTGGCAGTAAACTGCGGCACCGGCCTGTTAAAACAAAACTCTTTGCTTATCACTGATCTTTCTGTTGTAGAAGATCCATCCAGGACATATAATATCTGTTCTAACTCCGGCAACCCCTGGGGCGAGTGGACCTTTGGCACCCTGGCAAAAGGTATTGCATTTGAAACCAATACCGGTGTAAGTGCCAAAACACTGATCAGGGCATGGATAAACAACTGGATGACCAACAGGGTTGTAAATGGCCAAAACATTATCAATTCCCATACAGGCATCACCGGCATACCAGCCACTACCAATTTAAGGGAGAACGAAATGCTCAACCAGATCATTACCCCATGGCTGCGCAATGCTTATGCTAATCCGGCACTATCTGTAACCCTGACCAACTGGTCGTCATTGTGGAATGCAGCGGTACAGGATTCGATATTGAAATATGCACCATTCAAATTATCTGCTATTGTAAACAGGCTCGATCTGAGAGGTAACTCCAGCTATGCAGCAAGCCTTACCAATGCAGGCGAAACAAGGTTCATCTTTTCTGCCATAAATGCCAATGTTGGCAGTGGCGGATGCGGCACTCCTATTGCAAATGGTGTACGCCAGGGCTTTAATGTGATCTTTGAATACGGTAACCCGCAAACGAATTGCAGTGCACTGAAAAATTTTGCACAGCAATGGCTCGATCTAAGCGATGACGTGCTTGGTACTACCACTTTCAACGACGACCTGGAAGCGATAACCAAACAGGTGACCGATTCGGGCAATGGCGGAAGCAGCAAACCTAACAAGAGCGCTATCAACCGTATCCGTACCAATGAAATTGCTTTGTCGCAAAACTTCAACATCAATTTCGGTACACCAGCAACATTGATCCCTGAGAACAGGTGGCAATTGCTGGAATTTGAATTGAACGCTACTACACATTTATTTGAAGGTGTAGGTGTAAAAGTAACGCCACGTATCCATGCCAATGGCGGCGATGGTGAAGTTGCCAATATAACACAGTTCAATACTACTACTGCTACCAAATTCAATTTTGTTGACAGCACTGCTAAATGGGTGAATGGACACCAGGTTGCTGTACAAAATGGAAATATCAATTATCCTGATCTGTATCCTAACAGCACTACCAAGAAATTCCTGGGCGCTACTGCTGAGATCATTTCTATATCGCCGGGACAAACAGACCATTTCTGGGATGGGTTCAATCCTTTTGTAACCTACTCCGGCACGCTGAATGTTGTTCCTTCAACAACTATAACAGGAGACCAGGCAAGACAGCAGTTCTCTTTAAATACCTGTTCCGGTTGCCATGGCGGCGAAGCCAGGACAGTATTTACACAGATACGCTACCTTGGCTATGGTCAACCGGCTATATACTGGACAGGTACTCCTTCTTTTTCTACCTTCGGTGCCCGCAAGGTTGATCATGTTGCTCCTTTCCTTACCGGCCGCAAACGCACCGACGGATTGTTCCCTGACAACTCCAACTCACCATCAGGGTTATTCGCAGATGATAATACCGACATTACAGAAACACCTAATGATGATGCACTCGATGGCCTGTTCTATGTAAATGATATTGCAGGAAGACTGGATGGATTTGGCAACCCGTTGTTATGGGGATTAAATGACCTGGAAAGAAGGAAACAGAGCATGTGCCTGTTCCTGAACAGCAGCTGCAGCCCTTTCAGTACAACCTTTGCACTGGCAATGGCAGTAAGGTTCCAACCATTAGAATTAGGCACTGATTAAAAACAAAAAAACAACGAATTATGAAAAATATAATCAAATTATTCCTGTTACTTTTTGTCGCATCTTCTGCTGCTGCACAAAATGAAAAAGTAACGATCGTATATCCGCCATACGATTACGGCAAATCAGATGGCAAAATGATAGCAGAAGAAAGAACGGTCTTTAAAAAACTGCCGGACATTTCTTTCAACCAATACGACCTTGAAGGCACTTCTTATGTAGAAGTTACCAACTGCGTAGCAGGCAGCGATGTTGCTTTTTATTCTAATAAAACGGGCGGCAAAGTAGTTAAAACTGCTACTGTTGATAAAACAGGTAAAGTAGTTTTTGAACAGCCGCGTAATTTCAATCCTGCCTTTGCGGTTAATTTAAAGAATAAGAATAATGCGGGTGTTGCCGGAAACGGCATGCTTGATTTTGCTGATGCAAAGCTTTTCTCGCTGCAGGACGTGCGCCTGGAAAAAAATGCTGCTGCTCAAACAGTGATCAGCTGGAAAGCGCAGTTAAACTTTGATAACGGTGTTATTGAAGTACAGAAAAGTACTGATGGCAATACTTTCAAAACTGTAGGCACTGTTGAAGTAAGTAAAAGTAACAGCATGAGCACTGCATCATTTACCGATGATAAAGATGCCAATGCCATGTACAGGCTGATGCTGATCAATAAAGGCACCGGTAATACGTACATGACCAAACCTATACAAATGGGTATAATGCCGGGCATAGCAAAAGTTTATCCATCACCTACATCAGACAATCTTACTGTAGCATTGGCGCCCACCGTGCAAACAGCCAGCTATGTAATATTGGATAATGCGGGTAAGGTGATCAGGCAGGGACAGCTGTCGCAAAAAACATACAAGGTTGCAGTAAGCGATCTTACCAAAGGCGTTTACTTTATTAAAATTACCAGCGGCGATAACAGAACAGAAACAAAACAATTCATCAAGAATTAATAGGCAATCATAATAAGGCTAACAAGGGTCGGTACATGTACCGGCCCTTTTAGTTTTTGTACCCCTGGCATTGGTCAGCGTATTTGCTCCTGTTATTTCTACACATGAAAATTGCGTATTAATTTATTCAATTTCAGGAATTAGTACGCTATGTTCCTTGCCGATTATAATCAAGATTTACATCATGATAACAGCCTTACCCGTTATCATCTTTTAATCCAAAACTTTGATACCCGCTTAAATTCTCAAGAACAATTTGTTAAACCATTAATTCAATTGACAGGCGGTCATTGATGTAGAAACAATTAACTGAATACCTTTTAAGGTTACAGCTATATTTTCTGTATCTCCGGCTACCTGTATATTGAATTTTTAAACCCCGTTTTATATCCGTACCCGGTGATAGCAGTATCATTTGGGTAAATCCTGATCATTTCATTTTTTAACCCCAAAAAAGAATACTGTTATGAAAAAACTGTCTTCTATCTTTTTCAGATTCTTAGTGTTGCTAAGTTTCTGCTTCGGCGATACCGTTACGGCACAGCCGCCCGGTACAGTTACACCCATTGTAAGCCGAAACGGGTACTCCCTGCAAAAGAGTACCAGCCTGTCATCGGTAAAAACCGGTGATATCTTTACGTACACGGTAACCTTCTCTATTCCCGGGGGAGCCATGTCCGTTAATGTTTCCGATCTTGTTCCTGCACCACTGGTAGTTGATAATGTCATCGTACCCGGCGCAGGCTACAGCGGCAATATTCCTACCGTGTCCACAACTCCTGTTGCAGGAGGAACACAGGTATCGCTATACTTCGCCAGCGTTACGGGAAGTATCAGCGGTTCTTTCCAGATCAACGTACACTTCCCTGTAGAAAAAAGCTGCAACGGTCTGGTAGTGTATAACAACGCTGTTCTTACCGGAAAAAACCCGGATGTACAGTTGGTAACAGAACGTATTGCTGATACAGCGATCGTAAATAATCCATGGCGCATCTGGAAATATCCTGTAGGCGCTCAATACATCGGTGGTTCCTGCCCTTATGGTGTAATATCCGATACGGTGGAATACATGGTGCAGATCGCCAAACAATCGTGGGTATTATCCGGCTCCGCATCGCTGTACAGCATTTCACTGTATGACGTATTGCCATCAGGCGCTACCGTTATTCCCGGTTCGTTCAGCACTTCAGCTAATCTTACCGGCAGTACTATCAACAATTTTACCGGCGTGGTTACGTTGCCTGGTGGTTTCTTCCTGGATGCTACAGGCAGTAACTATTACTGGATGAGATTCAAACTGCAGTATTCACCTTCTATACCTGTTGGCGGCTGCGCTGTTAACAAAGCGGTGGTACAGGGTAAATACGATTGTAATGGCACTCCTTCGGCTGTATATAAAGATTCAAGCAGCATTGGCGTAACAAAGGTTGTACCTGCGCCTGTTGGCCTTTTACAAAAATGGTATTCAGTAAATGGTAATGTACCAGGATGTACAGGCACCTTCTTTGTAAGAGTTTGCAACACCGGTACTGCAACACTTCCGGCTTATACCTTAAGCGATAATTTCCCAGCCTGCTTAACCGGTGTAACTACCAGTGCACCTGCAGGATGTACCATTACGGGCCCCGTAGGCACCATCTATACCATTACAGGAACACCGTTGCCGCCGGGACAATGCCATACCTATTCTTTCAGCTTTACTATCGGTACCGGCTGCCCCAATCCGATTACTAATACCGTGACAGCTACATCAGGCTTTACTGCAGGGCCGGTAAGTTCTTCCATTGCATTATTACCTGATGGCGCTAAGCCTTGTCTCACCAAATCCATCTGCGGCCCCAGCAGTTATACTGTGGGCAGTGTTGTGCGCTTCAGGTTAAGGGTGCAAAACATTGGTGATGATCCGTTAATGGGCACCAACATACAGGATAACCTGGATAATGGCAGCCTGCAATATGTAGGTAATGAGAATTATTATTCATACCCTAATCCATTTGCACCCTGTGCACCTAATAATACTACACCGCCTGCTGGTGGTACTGCATGGGTAGGTGTTACTACAGCGCACAACATTCCATTGGGTCAATTAAGATGGAACCTGCCTACCATAGGCGTTGATTGTGGTAATGTAAGTTATCCTGCCTGCGGTTTTGCATATGGCCTCAAAGCGTATTATATCGAGTTCTCTGTAAAAATCAAAGACACAGCGGGACTGGGCAATCTTCGCAATATTGCCTGCATACAGGGAGGAAATATCACTACATCAGTATGTACAGATGTAACGTTCGTAACCAACGGCAACCTGAATTATAATGTATCCAAATTTGTAAGCTCCGATGGGGGTGTTACGTTCTCTAATACAGCTAATGCCGGCGCAGGCACACTGGTACAGTATAAACTGAATGCGGTTAACTCCGGTATCTCTTTGGTAAATCCAATGGTACTGGATCTGCTGCCAAGAGATAACGGCGCTTCGGACAATTTCATCATGTACGGAGCATCAAGAGGAAGTGCTTATGATGTGCGCTACAATTCCTTCATCAGTTCATCGCATACTATTGCGGGATCTGGTCAATGGTACAGCAATGTAAGCGGTATCAATACTACGCCAGAGCTGGGCGTTACTGTTAATGGCAATGCGCCTTCCTGGGCGCTGGCAATAGCTCCTAATACCGCTAACATTAAAACATATTTCAGCCAGGCCTTTGGCACGGGCCTTCCGCTGGATTATATCTTTGATGCAAAAACAGCTGCCACTGCAACAGTAGGACAGGTAGCCTGCAATAGTTTCGTATTAAGAGGTTCGGCAAAATATATCATCAATTATATACCAGGCTATATCTTACAACCAACAAGCCCGGATGCATCATTAGCTTGTGTAACTATTACCAACCCACCTTGCTGTCAACCGTACGGTTACGATATACCGGAATCAGTATGTGTGGGTGTATCGCAGAAGTATTGTATAAAAGATAGCTGCACAGGCAGTAACGGTAATACTTACTATTGGGATTTTGGTGATGGCTCTCCTGTTGTTACAGGAAAATGTGTAAATCATACCTACGCCACTACCGGCAGCTATACCATAAAAGTGTACTGGCATAATGAATGCGGCGAATTCAGTAAAACATTTAAGGTAGATGTAAAAGAATGCTGCTGCGATCCTTATGATTTTGCTATTCCGGAAACAGCATGCCTGAAAATTGCACAGCTGTATTGTGTAAAAGACAGCTGCCCTCAACCTGGCAATACCTACTATTGGGATTTTGGTGATGGCTCTCCTGTTGTTACAGGAAAATGCCTGAACCACATGTATGGTTCACCAGGCAGCTACACCATAAAAATATGGTGGCACAACGACTGTGGCGAATACAGCAAAGACTTTAAAGTAGAAGTGAAGGAATGCCCTTGCGATATCAATGTATGCTACAAGGTATCTACCAACGGGCTCGACATTGTTGCAGACGCAAGCTGTACTACCAGTTCGTTACCTGTAGCAATATATGTATGGGATTTTGGCGATGGCAGCTTCGGCACAGGAATGATAGCTAATCATACTTATACCAGTCCTGGATCATACACGGTAAGACTTACCGTATATGCTATGGACCAGGATGGCCAGATATGCAAGTGTGTAAAGGAATGTAAAACAGACATCAAAGTTGATTACGACACGAAATGGGATTTTGGATGTGGCGACTGGAAGTTTGTTAAAAATTCGCAGGTTCCTCAAAGCAGCAATATCATACTGAAAGCAACCCCTAATCCATTTACGGATAAACTGGTAGTAGCTGTTGATTTTATCAATAAAGCAAAAGCAGGTAACCATGCCGATTACCTGCTGCAACTAACCAGCGTGAACGGAACGGTACTGCAAAGCAAACGGCTCGTGGATTTTGAAAAGAACCCTGTGTTCAATACCATGAGTTATGCTTCAGGTTCTTATTTTGTAATGCTCAAGAATATGTCGGGGCAGATACAAAGTATACAGGTGGTGAAGATCCAATAGACAAGTTCCAATAAGAAGAAACCGGAAGCTTTTACACTTCCGGTTTTCTTTTTATAGTCAATCAAAAAAAATTAAGCGTCAAGTTCGCCTGCAATTAAATTCAGGCTGCTCATGGTTATTACCGCATCGCTCAGCATGCCGCCCTGTATCAATTCAGGATAAGCCTGGTAATAAATAAAACATGGCCTGCGGAAATGTAAACGGTAAGGCGTTCTTCCTCCGTCGCTGATCAAATAAAATCCCAATTCTCCGTTAGCACCTTCTACCGAACTGTATAATTCACCTGCCGGTATCTCTGTTTCACCCATAACAATCTTGAAGTGATAGATAAGCGCTTCCATTTTGGTGTACACATCTTTTTTCTCAGGCAGGTAATACGCAGGCGCATCAGCATGATATACTTCAGCTTCGGCGCCTTTAAATTCCTGTACCTTTTGCCAGGCCTGCTCAATGATGCGGATACTTTGCCACATCTCTTCATTGCGCACTAAAAAACGATCATAGCAATCGCCCGTTTTCCCAACAGGAATGGTAAAGTCAAAATCTTCGTAACTGCTGTATGGTGTATGCACACGTACATCGTAATCTACACCCGCAGCACGCAGGTTTGGCCCCGTGAAGCCATAGCTCAATGCTCGTTCTGCACTGATAGGACCGCAACCAATGGTACGTTCCATAAAGATGCGGTTGCGGGTAAAGAGGTTCTCAAACTCTTTTAATTGTTTGGGATATTCTGCTAAGAATTTTTCTAATTTTTCAAATGCTGTATTGGTAAAATTTCTTTCAAAGCCACCGATACGGCCAATATTGGTAGTAAGGCGTGAGCCGCAAACTTCTTCATATATTTCATAGATCAGTTCACGGTATTGCATCAAATATAAAAATCCTGAGTAAGCGCCGCTATCCACACCCACGATAGAATTACAGATCAAATGATCGCTTATCCTCGCCAGCTCCATGATGATGACACGCAAATAATCAACACGCTTAGGCGTTTGCACGCCCAATAATTTTTCGCAGGTCAAATGCCAGCCCATATTATTGATAGGCGAAGAACAATAGTTCAGCCTGTCGGTCAATGGCGTGATCTGGTACAGCGGTCTGCGCTCTGCCAGTTTTTCAAAAGCCCGATGAATATAGCCTACTGTAGAAGTAGCTTTCATAATACGCTCACCATCCAGTTCCAGGATATTTTGAAACACCCCATGCGTTGCAGGGTGCGTTGGTCCCAGGTTGAGCGTAGTGGTTTGTTTTTCAATCGAACCTTCCGGCAATAAAATATGATCTGCTGTTTCCATATTCCTAAATCCCTAAAAGGACCTTGATTATGTTTTGTTATTATTTTGTTTCCAACATTTTTGTTTATTTCACCGCAGAGGCGTGAGTAAAATTTCACTTCGGTCTCCTTCATTTCCTCCCCCTTCGGGGAAGATAGAGGGGGCCGGCTTTTACAAAACATCACTTCCTTCCACGTGCTTATCTTCTTCCGAAACTGTTCCTGCTGTTGCTTTTTCTGTACCAAATCCCTTCGTTCCTCCGCGGCCAAACATCTCATCATCTTTATCGATCCTTGTCTGGTCTTCCAGCGGAAATTCTTTACGCATCGGGAAATAATTCATCTCATCAACATTCAGTACCCGTATCAAATTAGGGTGACCAACAAAGTTGACACCATAAAAATCATAGGTTTCTCTTTCCATCCAGTTAGCAGCCTGGTATAATGCAGTTGCGCTATATATATCTGGTGTTGCTACCGAAGTAAATACTTTGAAACGTATGCGTATATTATCTACCAGGTTATGCAGATGATAAACTACCGCAAGCTCCTCTCCCTTCCTATCCGGATAATGCACCGCCTGCAGATCCGTTAAAAAACGGAAACGCAATTGTTCATCATCAAATAAGAACTGGAGTATCTTCAGGTTAATTTCTTTTGGCGCAGTAAACGTAAGCATGCCATAAGGCTCACCCCATTCCGTAAGTTGTTCACCAAATTTAGCAGTTAGTTGTTGTTGTATTAGTTCGTTGTTTAGAGACATTGTTTAATTGTTGTATTGTTACATGGCTGTATGGACTAAAGAACCATTCAACTATTCAACCATTTAACTATTCGTTATTGTATCCCATATCCTGCCAACAGATCCTTATATTGATCGCTATGCCTTCTTCTTAATCCTTCTGCATTTACCAGGTCCTGTATCTTCATGAAGCCATCTAATATAGCTTCAGGTCTTGGCGGGCAGCCCGGTACATACACATCTACCGGTATCACCTGGTCGATACCCTGCAATACAGAATAAGTATCAAAAATACCTCCTGAAGAAGCACAGGCACCAACAGCCATTACCCAACGTGGTTCAGCCATTTGTAAATAAACCTGCTTTAGCACAGGTCCCATTTTTTTAGCAATGGTTCCCATTACCATCAGCAGGTCGCACTGGCGGGGCGAAAACCCTACCCTTTCCGAGCCAAACCTGGCCAGATCGTAATGACTGGCCATAGTAGCCATAAATTCGATACCACAACAACTGGTGGCAAAGGGTAAGGGCCATATTGAATTCTTACGGGCAAGGCTTACTACTTTTTCAAAATTGGTAGCCATAAAACCTTCTCCCATATATCCTTCAGGAATACCTTCAAACTTTACATGATTATTATATTGAACCGGACGTGCCATAATTATTTAAGATTTAATAGTGTCATACTTAATATTGTAATAGAGGTATTCAATATTAAATATTCGATCTCCCATATTAGATAGTTAGTCTTCCCACTTCAATGCTCCCTTTTTAATGATGTATATAAAACCCACTAAAAACAGGGCTACAAACATTATTACTGCCGCAAAACCATGCCAGCCTAATTCTTTAAAATTTACTGCATAGGGATAAAAAAAGATCACTTCCACATCAAACAACACAAACAAAATGGCCACCAGGAAATACTTAATAGCCATTGGTTGACGTGCATTGCCTTTTATCTCGATACCGCTCTCAAAATTCTGCAGCTTATCTGTCGTTTTACGCTTTGGCCCCAGGAAATTGGACAGTACCATTATGGTGGCTATCAATCCTATTGCAAAAACAAGCTGAAGACCAATGGGTAAGTAATTGGCAGCACTACTTGCAGCGGAGGTTTGCAGAAAAAAAAGTTGCATGTTCTTTAGTATTCGATTGTCAGCAAAAATACGGCAGCTAAGCCAATATTCAATATTGTTAAATCAAAACCCTGTTACCTTTTTGATAACAGGGCTTTGGGTATATTTTAATGCTTATTTATTGCTACTTTCTATTGCCGGGCTTGGGAGGTGTAGGTGTTGTTGATATCACCTTGCCATCCTTGCCTATCGTTGTTACCTTGCCATTTTCTACTATAGTGGTTATCCCATCTTTAATAGTGGTAACCTTTCCTTTTGGAGAAACGATAGAAGTTGTTTTGCCATCTTTAGAAACAGTGGTAACCGTACCATCTGTACCAATAGTCACTTTTTCGCCTTTTGAATTGGTGGTTACCTGCGGTGCACGTGGCGTTGCGGGCCTTGTACCCATCCTGTTGATCTGCTCCCTGATATTAACAAAATTACTGTCGGCAGGGTCAAGTGCAATTCCTTTATCAGTATAATACAAAGCACTGTCTTTGCTCGATTTCACGTTTGCATAATATTCGATCAGGTATTGCAAAGAGCCCTTTATACGGTCTTTTTCACCTGGTTTATCTTTTATAGCATCGGTCATATTAACTATGGCCACATAATTACTTAAGGCATTTCCGCTTACATCCAGCGAATCCAGTTTTGCATAGTTCTTACCATTCAGGTAATAACCGAAAGATTCTGAAGGATATTGGTTAATATAAGTATTGAAGATATCAATAGATTTCTGGTATTCGTTTGCCCTGTAATAATTATATCCTGCATTATAAAGATCAATTTTGCCAGGCGTTTTTTTAGTTGTGAGTATCTTGGCATACCAATCTGCAGCCTCCTTATATTGTTTCTTTGCTTCGTAATTGGTTGCCACCTGCTTTAATAAAGCCACCTTGCCGTTTTCAGTGCTGTCCAGCGCCACTGCCTTTTCCATATAGCTTCCAGCCAAAGCCTCATTGCCCGGGAACTTTAACAGTATGGTAGCATAAGTGATCAAATCGCCAGATCCGATAAGCTCAGGCTTTTGCTTATTGAAATATTGTTCAAAATAGGATCTTGCTTTTACAGAATCGCCAAGCCTGTTGGCAGCATAGGCAACCTGGCCATAAAGCTTGGGGTTCACCGTTGCACCTTCTGATGTTATACAACCCGTTGCTTTATCAATAGCCTGCTGAAACAAGCCTTGTGCGTATAATAAACTTGATTGTAAGTAGCAGGCCTGGTCGGCAGCATCACTGCCCATTGCTGCTAAATATTTATCGAGGTATTCTGCTGATTTTGGAACGTTGATATCGTAATTGTATTGAAATAAGGTATAGTAAACAGGACCATAATTAGCGTCCAGTGAAATAGCCTGGTTATAATACTGCATCATGATATCTGCCTGGCTTGGGCCTTGTGTTTGATAGATACGCCCGATACGATAAGCCGCCCTTGCATATTTTGGATCCAGCGCCAATGCAGCCTGGTAAGAGAGCAATGCATTACCGCCATCGGCAAATTTCCTGTATGCATCACCAAGATTGGTATATACATCCGGATCTTTAAATCCTTTTATGGCAGTAGCCTGTTTTAATTTTTCAACAGCATATCCTGCATCGCCTGATTTAGAATCGAAATCACCATTGGCAAAACCGATTGCATTCAATACGGCGATGTCTTTTCCTTTACTAAGGCTTATGGCTGTTTCAAAATGATTGCGGGCATCCTGTGTTTTGCCTTCCAGCAATTCCACGTGGCCTACACCGGCAAGCAGTAAAGCGCTGTTGCTGTTTGTTTCCAGAGTTTTGAGGTACAAAGCTTTTGCACCTGCAATATCCTTGTTTGCTTCGGGGCGGATCATTGACTGGCCAAGCCAGTAAACAGCTTCTACATTATTGGGATTAGCTGAAACCAATTGTTGAAATGCTGACCTTGCGCTTTTGTATCTTTCGTAATACAAAAACTTCTTTCCATCTTCAATCGTTTGTGCTTTCGTGAAATTAACTGCTAAAAGTGCAGCCAAAATAAATACACCTGCTTTGATCTTGTTCATCTTTTGCTTTGTTTAAGACTTTACAATGTTATTGATTTTATAAATATCCGCTCGTTTATTCCCTATAATCTTTTTACAATTTTTATAACTTTTGATTGATCCTCACCGATCGTACCCTGAAGTCCATCACCGGCCCAAGGTAAGCCCTCCTGAAAATCAACTGGCCCCTTTCGTATTTCAGGAAGGAGGCAAATCCGGAACCTAAACCACTATAATTTTCTTTCAGTATATAATACAAACCACGTACCAAAGGGTATCTTCTATTAATGATGCTTGTTTGTGTGGGTTTTACATATGGCGAATCAACACAAAGGTCACATTGCACATAACCTATTTTCACTTTATTTAACATTTTCACCTGCGCTGTATCTTCAGGATTGCCTATCCAGCTAATGCCTACAAGTCCTATTGCTTTTGGATCTGAAGCCACATATTCCAATACATCCTTGCTCGTCTTTACAGCTTTAACAACACTGGTATCAAATTGTTTTCCATGCAAAAGGCTGTCAATAGCAAAGCGCACTGTACTGGTGGCGCTCAATCCGTCGAATACCACCGGGTGATCTTTACCTAATGCCCCGGAAAGCTGCTGCTGCAACCTGTTCATTGTAAATACAGTATCAGTACTGTTGCTATTTACAATAACAGCAATGGCATCCGACGCAATAGGATCGCTTACCGGCGTATAACCCAGCGAATCATTATAAAAACGTGCTTCTTTACCGGTCAACCCTCTTGTTACAATGATCATCCTGTTGGCCGTATCATTATAAAGATCTTTAAAACATTCTGCTTCCGGTTTATAATCCGCAATAATATGTGTACCGGGATATAATGCCTGGTACACCCGTATCTCTTCCTCTATAACCGGTTTAAAACTTTCATCAACACTTATATGTATGGTTCCGCTGGTTGGTGTATCCGAAACTTTTCTTGTTGCCGCATCATCACATCCAATAGCTACTAATATAGTGCACAATAAAAGGAAAAAGGTTGCATGGAAAATAAAATAATTGTTACGCTTCATTGATTTCTGAAATAATTTTTCTTGTAACCTCTGTAGATCCTGAAAGCGCCATATATCACACATACGACACCAAGTATTTTTATCAGTACAGGATCATTTTGATTTTCTTCCAGTTTCCTTTGCAGAATTTCCGGCGGAAATAAAAACAATACACCTGCGCCCAGGATCAATATCCCCATCACGTAATTGGTAAGGCTACGCATCTGCACCAGGTTCTTTTCCCTTTTGGATAATGGTTCCTTATCAAATTCTTCAATAGCCATATTATAAGTTTAAAACCTGTGTGAGCTGCTGATCACACAGGTTTGTTGGAATGAACCGCCAAATTACTGAAAATAATTTTTGTATCATTCAGCAGGGATAAACTTAACAGGAATAGTGTAATAAACAGACACATTTTCTCCGTTCGATCTTCCCGGTATCCATTCCGGCATTTTTTTCAATACCCTTATTACCTCTTTGTTAAATATCTCTCCGCCATCTTCTACGGTAGTAAAACTTTGCAGCTTGCCATCATATCCTACCACGAATTTTATCTTTACACTTACCAATTCACCTTCTTCCATCTCTTTTGGATTTTGCAGGTTCCTTTGTAAAAACCTCAGTAAGGCATCCATACCGCCGGGATAAGAAGGCATTACTTCTGCCGATTCTCTTGGGGTTGATGCCGGCAATTTTGCAACAACGGGTGTTGGTGGTGCTGCAGGCCCATCACCGGGAATTGGTGTTGGAGGGCCTGGATCAACGATTGGCTTTACCCCGGGAGTACCGGTTGTTGTAACAGTACTGAGAACTATTGAATCTTTAATGGCACTTATCTTCGGAATCGGTACATTATTAGGTACAATTACAGGTGGAGTGAATGCCTGTGTTGGTGCTTTCGTCTGTGGCTTAACCGGTTCTTTTGGTTTTTCGGGTTCTTTCTTAGGCTCTTCTTTTTTATCAGCTATAGAACCCATTATAGTAATTATCTCTTCTTTTGGCTTTATCGTTTTCTTTGGTAAAAAAGTAAAAGCTGATAATACCACAATACCGCACATCATCAATGCTAATGATTTAACCAAACGGTTGCTGTAAAATTTACGGAGATCGTAAGCGCCGTACGCTTTGTTCCTGTTCTCAAAAACTATGTCCAATACATCGCTTTTAAGTATTAATTCCTTGTTCATAATTTTGGGTTTTGATCCCGTGCTAACGGGAGGTGAAAAATCAAAACCGGCGCCGTGTTCAATAATGAGATGCCCGGGGTTGTAAATTCCATATTTCGTTATTGGGGATTCGTTATTGGTTATTAGTGGTTTGTTATTGGGAATGGGAATTTGGGTTTTGATATTTGGATTTTGGTATTTGAAATTGGGCCATGTGAAACCTAACAGCTATTAGTTATATTTGCGCCATGAAAATTCTATTGGTTTGCCTGGGCAATATTTGCAGGAGCCCTTTAGCAGAAGGAATTTTACAGCACAAGGCACAACAGGCAGGACTGGATTGGACGATAGACAGTGCCGGCACCAATGGTTATCATACCGGCGAAGCGCCGCATCATTTAAGCCAGAAGATAGCAAAGGCGAATGGCATTGATATCAGCAGACAGGTAAGCAGGCGTTTTACAAAAGAAGATATTGAAAGGTATGATGTGATCTTTGCAATGGCGGCTGATGTATTGCAGGATATTAAACGCATTGCAAAGGAGAAGTTTGACGAACAAAAAGTAAAACTGTTTTTAAACGAAATGTACCCGGGTGAGAACAGGGATGTGCCTGATCCGTGGTATGGCGAAGAGGATGGTTACATTGAAGTGTACACGATACTTGATAAAACTTGCGAAGCAATAATAAAACAACATATCCAATAACCTGTTTTTTAAAAAGAACTTAAAAATCAATCATTTACCAGCATGGCTAAACCATCCATACCGCAGGGTACACGGGATTTTTCGGCAGAAGTTGTACGGAAACGAAATTTTATTTTCAACACCATAAGAAATGTATTTGAGCTATATGGTTTTCAGCCGCTGGAAACACCGGCTATGGAAAACCTGGATACATTGATGGGCAAATATGGCGAAGAAGGCGATCGTTTAATATTCAAGATATTGAACAACGGCATTAACAATGAAAAGAATATTGAAAAAGCAAAAGCAGGTTTTGAAAAAGTACTGGAAGGAAAGAACAGTGCTGATCTTACAGAAAGAGCATTGAAATATGATCTTACTATTCCTTTTGCCAGGTTCATTGCGATGAACCATACCAAGCTAACCTTTCCTTTCAGGCGTTACCAGATGCAGCCGGTGTGGCGGGCAGACAGGCCGCAAAAAGGCCGCTACAGGGAATTCACGCAATGCGATGCTGATGTGGTAGGAAGTGTTGTATTGTTCAATGAAGTGGAGCTGGCCAATATCTATCATGAGGCTTTGACGAAATTGGGAATGAGTGCATATGAATTGCGGATCAACAGCCGGAATATTTTAGCAGCATTGGCTGAATTATGCGGTGGCTCTGATAAGCTGACTGACATTACTATAGCTATTGATAAATTGGATAAGATAGGTTTAGAAAAAGTAAAAGCTGAATTGGCTGAACGGGGCTTACAGGATAAACAAATACAAACAATAGAAACCTATTTACTTATTACCGGCAGTAATGAAGAAAAGCTGAGGCAAATAACAACCCTGTTAAAAGGTTCTGAAGTTGGCGAGAAAGGAATTGAGGAACTGGAATATATTTTTGAGCATACTAAAAATATTAATCTTATCATTGACCTTACTTTAGCAAGAGGATTGAATTATTATACAGGGATTATTTTCGAAGCCAAAGCGCCCGCAACAGTGCAGATGGGCAGCATTGGCGGAGGCGGCAGGTACGATGACCTTACCGGTTTGTTTGGCGTACCGGGCATACCGGGTGTAGGTATAAGTTTTGGTGTTGACAGGATATATGATGTAATGGAAGAGCTAAAACTTTTTCCTGAAAACCTGCAGGTAGGAACCAAAGCGCTGTTCTTTAATATGGGTGAAAAGGAAAGCCTGTTTGCATTTGACGTTATGCAAAAATTGCGCAGCAGCGGCATTGCCTGCGAATTGTACCACGAAGAAGTGAAAATCGCCAAACAATTCAGCTATGCCGAGAAAAAGAATATTCCTTTTGCAGTGATCATCGGCAGCAAGGAAATAGAACAGCATTATTGCCAGGTAAAGAATTTAGCGACCGGGGAGCAGCATGTTGTTGTATTTGAGAACCTTGTAAACTTTTTTAACAACATTTAGAGGTTACTATTTAACTTTTTCAGCATTAATAAAAAATCAAACTTATGCCATTACGTTACCGTATTCATTTCCTGGCAGCTATTGTAGCTGTAACACTGCTTGCTTCCTGCGGCAGCAAAACCAACAAAGAAGGAAGATATGTCCCTAAAGAAGCTGCAATGGTGATGCATATAGATGGTGCTTCATTAAACTCCAAACTGCCCTGGGATGATATAAAGACCAATGCTGCATTTCAACAAGTGTATGCCGACAGCACTATCCCTGCTTTTGCAAGACAAATATTAGATAACCCTGAGAACAGCGGCATTGATATCAAAACTGATATGATAGTGTACGGCCAAAGAGATTCTTTAGGTGGCTGGGTTGCTTTTACAGGAACAGTAAAAGATGCGGCAAAGTTCAGGACATTCAATCTTGAAATAACTGAAAATGGCTCTGAGAGCAAAGACGGCGACAATAGTTATATCAGCAAATCACCTGTATGTGTTGGCTGGAACAAGGATAGATTTGTGTATGTGATAGACATGCCCTATTTAAACCCGCAATTGTATTACCGCAGGTATATGGATACTTCTTTCTCACAACAGCCAAGGGATATCGGTGCAACCTGCCGCAGCGTTTTTGCGCTGAAAGAAGGCAACTCACTGAGTAATGATGAACGCTTTTCTGAATTAATGAAAAAAGATGGCGACGTTCATTTTTGGATAAATACAGAAGAATTACAAAAGGGCATGGCAAACAATGAAGCGCTGCCTATGATGAAACTGGATAAATTATACGAAGGAAATGTTACTACCGCTACAATAGATTTTGAGAACGGGAAAATAGGTGTTGATACAAAAAGCTATGCCGGTAAAGAACTGAAAGAATTGTATAAAAAATACAGCGGCAGCAACATCAACGAAGACATGATTAAGCGCCTGCCTGCAAAAGATATTGCCGGTGTATTTGCATTGAACTTTAAGCCCGAAGGCATCAATGAACTGCTGAAGCTGATGGGGCTGGATGCTATGGCCAATATCGGCCTGGCTTATTTAGGATTTACGATAGATGATTTTGTAAAAGCAAATAAGGGAGATATTGTTTTGGCTGTTTCTGATTTTAAAATGAAAACAGATTCATCAACTTATTATAATTACCCTGACGGCAAAGAAGAAAAAAGAATGGATACCAGTTTTGCGCCGGATGTTTTATTTGCAGCAGCAATCGGCGATAAAGCTGCTTTTAACCAACTGATAAAAGCCGGCGAAAAATTAGGTAAAGACAAGTACATGAAGCAACAGGTTAGTTATACCAGCAATGATAAATATTTTGCTATTGGCAACTCAAAGGAAAGTGTAGAGAAATATATAGCAGGTGGAAGCGACAGCAAATATGATTTTTTAAGTAAAATAAGCGGTGGCCCGATGGGTGGCTATATCAACATCCAGTACATCATGAAAGCAATGCACCAGGAAGTGGAAAAAGGAGACAGCAGCGATATGGAGATCTATAACGCTTCGCTTAAAATGTGGGATAATGTTTACTTAAAAGGAGGCAATTATGATGATGGCGGTATAACACAAACCATTGAGATAAACCTGGTAGATAAAACAACCAACAGCCTGAAACAATTGAATCAATATTTTGGCAAGCTCGCACAGATCCTGGAAAATAAAGCAAAGCAATATCAAACCAAATATTATGATCTTGCTGTACCACCACCGCCACCAATGGTTGATTCGGTAGTACCTTCTCACAAAAAACATTAATTGATATTTTTACA
The DNA here is from genome assembly GCA_048497855.1 of Bacteroidota bacterium. GTDB lineage: Bacteria > Bacteroidota > Bacteroidia > Chitinophagales > Chitinophagaceae > Ferruginibacter. Next base: position 169,548 of record JBEHZB010000005.1, read on the forward strand.
GGCCGCTAAAGTTTAATTGCTTTAGCGGCTTTTTATTGTCACGATATGCAGATAAAGCTTCAGCAGGTAAACCCTGATTTTTTGGAACCGGAAAAAATATCCAGATCGCACATCTGGAATACCGCCGTTGAATTTATGAATAGGGAGAACGTACAGATCGTTGCGCCAAGCGGCAGCGGCAAAACTTCACTCATTCATTTTTTATACGGCTTAAGAAAAGATTATACCGGTACTATTGCATACGATGGTAAAAATATTGCCGGTTTCGATGCAGAAGATTTTTCGGTTTACCGCCAGCAATATATCAGCATCGTGTTCCAGGATCTGCGTTTATTTCCTGAACAAACCGTGTTGCAAAATCTTGAAATAAAAAGATTGCTGCAGCCATTTCACAACGAAAGCAGGATAGAAGCAATGGCCAAACAGTTAGGTATCGGCAATAAGTTGAACAAGCTTTGTAAAACCTGCAGCTATGGCGAGCAGCAACGTATTGCCATCATCCGCTCTTTACAACAACCCTTCGATTTTTTATTGCTGGATGAACCGTTCAGTCACCTTGATGAGAACAACCGCAAAAAAGCAATGGAGCTGATGGAAGAAGAAGCCGCAGCAAGAAAGGCTGCTATCATTTTAGCCGATCTTAAACCGATAGAATATTTTAACGCAGCCAAAACCTTATACCTGTAATGAACCTGTCCTTTAAACATATCGCCCCTTTTTTAAGCAGCAACCAAAACAGGCTTTCCCGCTGGCTAAGCTATTTCGGGTTGGGCATAGGCGTATTGCTGTTGCTGGCATCTGTACAGATGTATATCAACATCAACAGTTTGCTGCAAAATAAAAACCCTAAAAAAACAGGATACGATTTTATCTCTGTAACCAAAACAATCACCAATGAGAACATGGCCAGGGATCATCGGTTTACAGAAGCTGATCTTGCTGAAATAAAGACACAACCATTTATTACTGATGCGGCAATGCTGAAGGCCAATCAATTTAAAGTAAACGCCGGAGCAGGCGATGTAATCCCTTTCAGCACCGATATTTTTGTTGAAGCCATTAAAAATGATTTTATTGATACCGTGCCTCCTTCTTTTACCTGGAAAGAAGGACAGGCAGAAGTGCCGATCATCTTCTCATCTGATTTTTTAGAAATGTACAATGTATTTGCTCCAAGCTGGGATCTGCCGCTGCTTTCAGAAAAATCAGCTTCGGGTATAAGTATATTTTTACATTGCAAGGGGCATATCGGCGAACGGCAGTTTACGGCACATATCGTTGCCTTTAGCGACAGGATAAACAGCATATTGGTTCCTGAGAACTTTTTGGAAAAAATGAACAAAGACCTGGACTCGGTAGAAAATGTACCGGCTTCAAGAGTTTTTATAAAAACCAAGGATGCCAATAATACACAACTGCTCAGTTATCTTGAACAAAAGAATTATCACGTTAATAAAGACAAAACAAAATTCGGCAGGCTGAAACAGATACTGGAAGCCATCGTAACAGGGCTGGCAGGCTTTGGTGTTTTAGTGATCGTACTGGCAATGGTATTGTTCGCATTTTACCTGCAGTTAATGATAGCAAGAAGTAAAGAGAACCTGCAGCTATTATTAACGCTTGGTTATTCGCCCAACTGGCTTAGTAAAACGGTTGCAAAAAAATGGATACCGGTATATGTGTTTGTGATAGTAGCTGCGGTAGCTGCAACAGCAGTATTGCATTGGGGCTTTCAACATTTTGCTATGCAGGATAGAGAAGAACTTTCTCCGTTCCTCAATTGGATAGTATTAGCCATAGCAGCAGCATTATTGCTGTTATCGATAATTATAAATTTCAGATTGATAAAAAAGTTATTGAAAAAGCTATAGGTTAATCCGTTTAAACGTTAATCCGTTAATTAGTTTATACGTTTAAACGGATATACGGATTAACCAATTAACCGATCAACATCAAACCGCTTCGTAGATCACCGCACTCCCCTGCCCTACGCCTATACACATCGTAGCCAAACCGTATTTTCCTTTTCGGCGTTTTAATTCGTGCAGTAAAGTTGTAGAGATGCGTACCCCGCTGCAACCTAGCGGATGGCCAATTGCAATAGCGCCGCCATTCACATTTACTTTTTCCAGGTCGAGGCCAAGATCATAAATGCAGGCAATGGATTGCGAAGCAAAAGCTTCATTCAGTTCTACCAGGTCGAGATCGGCAACTGTTAAGCCAGCCCTGCTCAGTGCTTTCTTCGTAGCAGGTACAGGCCCAATACCCATAATAGAAGGATCCACACCGGCAACAGCCATACTGGTGATTTTCGCCATTGGCTTCAATCCATATTTTTCAACCGCTGCCGGGCTTGCCAATAACATCGCTGCGGCACCGTCGTTTATTCCGCTGCTATTCCCTGCCGTTACTGTACCATCTTTTGCAAAAGCAGGTTTGAGCGCTCCCAATTTTTCCATACTGGAAAGACGTGGGTGCTCATCTTTATCAAATTCAAAAACATCTTTGCCTATCTGTACCTGCACTGGTAATATTTCAGCAGCCCATTTATCAGCCGCCAGTGCTCTTGCATATTTTTGCTGGCTTTCCATCGCAAATTCATCCTGCGCATTCCGGCTGATGTTCCATTGACGGGCAACATTCTCTGCTGTTTCACCCATCGTGTATGGATAATACAATTCAGACAGTTGCTTATTTACAAAACGCCATCCCAATGTTGTATCAAATATTTGTGGCTCCCGCTGAAAAGCCGAAGTAGCCTTAGGCATCACAAAAGGCGCCCTGCTCATGCTTTCTACACCGCAGGCAATGATGAGGTCGCCATCTCCATTCGCAATTGCCCTTGCACCATCCATAATGGCCTGTAATCCGCTGGCACATAAGCGGTTTACTGTGTTGCCTGCAACAGAAACCGGCAAGCCTGCCAGCAATGCTGCCATACGGGCTACATTGCGGTTATCTTCGCCGCTTTGATTAGCAGCGCCTGCAATAACATCCTCAATTGCATTTACATCAATAGAAGAATTTCTTTTTACAATGGCTTTGATCACAAGCGCCAAAAGATCATCTGGCCGGATATTGCTTAATGCCCCGCCATATTTTCCTATCGGGGTTCTTACTGCATCAACTACATAAACTGTTTCCATAAATATTTTTTATGCCTGCGGTTATTTCGGGTTACAGGTATTTGATTCTCACGGCATAATCCTTAGCAAATTATAGCTATGAAAATGCCGGGATGTAAAATTATGGAATTTCCTAATGGCCTGAAAGCTTTTCCAATAGCGGCTCCAAAGCCCCTCCTTTGGAAGATTAGGGCAGCTTTTAGTACCTTTGCCCGATGTCCACTGTTAAAAATATAAGAACGCTTACACTTCCTGAACTCAAAGCCTACTTCGAATCCATCGGCGATAAAAAATTCCGGGCCATACAAACCTACGAGTGGATATGGAAGAAAAATGCCCGCAGTTTTGAGGATATGAGTAACCTCTCCAAAGAACTGAGGCAGACATTGGCTGACAATTTTTCCCTGCCGGCTATTGAAGTGGACACTACCCAGGTAAGTAGCGACGGCACTTTAAAATCAAGGTTCAAAACACATGACGGGCATTTGATTGAAGGCGTGTTGATACCTACGGATACCAGGAATACTGCCTGCGTTTCTTCGCAGATCGGCTGCAGCCTTACCTGTTCCTTTTGTGCCACGGGCAAAATGGAGCGCAAGCGCAACTTAACTTTTGATGAGATCTACGACCAGGTAGCGTTGCTGAACCAGCAAAGCGAAAAGGTGTACAATAAAAAACTCAGCAATATTGTTTTCATGGGCATGGGTGAACCGCTTTTAAATTATGCCAATGTATTGCAGGCTATAGAAAAGATCACCAGCAATGATGGCCTGGCCATGAGCCCGAAGCGTATCACAGTTTCTACCGCAGGCGTTGCCAAGATGATAAAAAAACTGGGCGATGATAAAGTGCGTTTCAACCTGGCGCTTTCGCTGCATGCTGCCAGCGATGCAAAGCGTGATTCGATCATGCCAATCAATGAAAGCAATAATATTGAAGTATTGGTAGAAGCGCTGAATTATTTTTACGAGCAAACCAAAAATGATATCACGCTGGAATACATCTTACTTAAAAATGTGAACGACTCCCTGCAGGATGCAGACGACCTGGTAAAAATATACCGCCGTGTTCCTACTCACCTGGTAAATGTGATCGAATACAACCCTATTGACGGCGCTTCTTTTATCAAGCCCGATGAAGATACTACACAACAGTTCACCGATTATTTAGTGAAGCACAAGGTTAATGTACGGGTGCGCCGCAGCCGCGGAAAAGATATTGATGCCGCCTGCGGGCAGCTGGCGAATAAGAAGTAATTTTATTTTCACAGAGATATACAAAGGCCACAAAGTACACGGAGACTCTTTGTGTTTCTTCGTGCATTCTTTGTGTAGCTCTGTGAAGATCTTCCGCCCGCTTTTAACATTTTCTTGTCCCCACCTCTTAAACCCTGCCCATCTTTTCCGGTCTATCCTGAACACATTAAAATACAAGACATGAAAAAAATAGTAATGATCGCCCTGGCTTTTTGTGCCGTAACGTTCAGCGCAAGCGCCCAGGAGAAAAAAGAAATGCATGGCCGACATCATATGGGTCATCGTCATCATCATGGCATGGGAATGTTTGCCAAGCAATTGAATTTTTCTGAGGACCAGAAAAAGCAGGCTAAAAGCATCAATGAAGATTTCAGGAAGCAAATGAAAGAGCTAAACAGTAACGAGGCTATTACTGTAAAAGAACAGCGTGACAGGAAGGCTTCTTTGATGAAAGAAAGAAAAGCAAAAATGGACGGCCTTTTAACAGCAGATCAAAAAACAAAGCTGGCACAGCTAAAAGAAGACCATAAGAAGAAAGCAGAAGAGCACTATGCAAAAAAAATGGATAAAATGAAAGCAAAGCTTGGCTTATCCGATACACAGGTAGCGCAATTAAAAACGCAGCGTGAAAAAATGCACGCTAAATTAAAAGCCCTTAAAGAAAATGAAAGCTTAAGCCGTGAACAAAAGAAAGAACAGTTCATGGCACTAAGGGCAGAAGCAAAAGAACAGCACAAAAAGATATTCACTGCCGATCAATTAAAAAAGATGGAAGAAATGAAGAAAAGTCATTTTGACAAATCTTCTAAGAAATAATAAAACCTTTGAACTAAGAAAGCGCGGGCCTTTGGCCCGCTTTTTTATTTTAACTTCACAGACTACCGTAGTTTAAAAACTACAGTAGTCTTGGCAATACCCGCCCCTTACGATTCTCTGCGCCTCAGCCGGTGAAAAAAAGCTATCTTTGTCCTTCACTACTGTTGTAAAACAGCAAAAACTCCACATAATGAGCCAGTCTCCGTTTCAAAAATTCAGCAACAAAAAGAAGAACAGCGTAATTAAAGAAGAATTTCGCCAGGAAAAGAAAAAGTACCGTAAAGAACGTAACGCCTTTTTTGAAAAGAAAAAAGAAGAAGAATACCTGGCAAGAAAAGCCAAGAAAAATGGCATGGCGCCAACTGCTGCGAATAATGCAAAAAGCAAACCGGCTGATGAAACTGAAACACCTAAAGTAAGATCGAAAGGTGCTGCAAAAACTCCACACACTAAATCTGCAAAAGCTACAGCAGCAAATGATAATGCACCAACGGGCATCATGCCGTTGAATAAATATTTAGCGCATTGCGGCGTATGTTCAAGAAGAGATGCTGTGGCATTGATAACTACAGGTAAAGTAAAAGTAAATGGCAACCCTTGCATTGAACCGGGTTATAAAGTAAAACATACAGATGAAGTTGTTTTCAACGGCAAAAAATTATTTGTTACCAAAGACCTTGTGTATATACTGCTGAATAAACCTAAAGACTACATCACTACAACTGATGATCCTCAGGGAAGAAAGACAGTATTGCAGTTAATAAAAAATGCTACTACAGAACGGGTTTATCCAATTGGAAGATTAGATAGAAATACTTCAGGAGTTTTGTTACTGACCAATGATGGCGATCTTACACAAAAACTATCGCACCCGAGCTACGAAATAAAAAAGATCTACGAAGTAAAACTGGATAAGCCGCTTACCAAAGCTGATTTTGATAAGATATTAAAGGGCCTGAAGCTGGAAGATGGCGAGATCAATGTAGACAGCCTTGCTTATGCCGATAGTAAAGACAAATCCATCATCGGTATAGAGATACACAGCGGCCGTAACCGTATCGTTCGCCGCATCTTTGAATCATTGGGCTATGATGTAAAAGGACTGGACCGGGTGATGTATGCCAATCTTACCAAAAAAAATGTGGAACGCAGCAAATGGCGCTACCTCAGCGAAAAAGAAGTTCGGCTGCTGAAGTATATGAATGCTTCAAAAAAGAAATAAGCAGCAACTAAATAACTTACTTCAATACTTAAACGGAGAATAACGGTGGCGAAAAATAATTACGATATTATTTTTGAGAATGAACATTTTATTGCGATCAATAAACCGGCGGGCTTATTATCTATACCCGACAGGGAGCAATCGCAGCTTTCACTTAAAGATATGCTGCTGGCAAAATACGGCACCATCTTCACCGTTCACCGTTTAGATAAAGATACCAGCGGTATCATTTTATTTGCAAAAGATGAAGCAACGCATAAATATCTTTCGCAGCTTTTTGAAAGCCGCAACGTTGAAAAATATTACCGGGCAATAGTGATCGGCGCACCTGCGCAAAAGAATGGAACGATTGATGCGCCTATCAGCGAGCATCCTGTGCACAAAGGTTTGATGGTAGTGCACCGGAATGGCAAACCTTCTGTAACGGATTATGAAGTGATAGAAGAACACAAGTCTTTTTCACTGGTACAATTTCAACTGCATACCGGCAGAACGCACCAGATCAGGGTTCATGCAAAAAACATCGGGCACCCTATAGCCTGCGATGAATTGTATGGCGATGGCAAGCCAGTGCTGCTTTCTTCCATCAAAAAGAAATATAAACTCAGTAAACATGATGAGGAGGAAAGGCCGATGATCGGGCGCCTGGCATTACATTCCTACCGGTTGAAATTCACAGATGCTGAAGGTAATATTGTTGACCTTGCTGCTGAAGTGCCGAAAGAATTCAGGGCATTGATGCAGCAGTTGCAAAAAAATAAATAGCAATAAAAAAGGCTGCTCTTCCGAACAGCCTCCCTCGAAAAATACAAAACTCGATTGCTCAATATATTGGATACGTGTAGATAATTATGCCTGAACTATTCCGTATAGCTTGATCCAGCTTCACAAATATACATTTATCCTACTATTTAAGTAGAGTATTTTTTCGAGAAAATATTTTATTAACTTCGGCGGCAATTAAACCCAACATGCTATCTAAAAAAACACAATACGCATTAAAAGCGCTGGGCTACCTGGCTGCTAAAGCTGGTGCCGGTCCTGTGTTGATCGCTGAAATAGCGAAAAAGAAAAAGATTCCCCTGAAATTTTTAGAGACCATCCTCCTTGAGTTAAAGCAAAAAGGCATCCTGGAAAGTAAGAAAGGTAAGGGCGGCGGCTATTACCTGGTACTGCCGCCACAAAAGGTATCCCTGGCATCTGTTCTGCGATTGGTAGGCGGGCCAATTGCTTTACTGCCTTGCGTAAGCCTGAACTTTTATGAAAGGTGCAAAGATTGCAATGAGGCTGTCTGCGGCCTGAACAGGGTGATGGCTGCTACAAGGGATTCTACTTTAAAAATACTGGAGAAGAAAAGCCTTGCCGATCTTATTGACCGTTGATGAATAAACAGCGCTCTTCAGTATGCAAAAAGTCATAAAATGAATCTAACGATTTGCCATTTTGCAAATGACCGATCTTAGTTTATTATTATGACATTTAAACCTTACGCTTTTACTGTACTGCTTTTTTTATTTGCTGCAAAAGAAAGCCTCGCCCAACCCGGCGGCGGGGGCGGATTGTACATCATGCAATTATATGATGCTGATAAGAAACTGATCCAAAAGAACGATCCGTTCTTAAAATTGCAGCAATTCATTCTTTCCAAAAAGAAAAAACCAAAAGAGTATACCAAAAAGGACTGGCTGTATGATTATAGAAATGTAGATACAACTGCGGCGCATATTTATATTCCTTCAGTTATTAAAAAGGGATCGGGAGAACAATATCTTCCTGATGTGCAGTTGCTGTTGATCTTTCATAGAGACACGATGATCATTGACCTTATTGGCATGAGGCGCCCCAATGCTGGCGCTTATGTGGATGTGATGGAAAAGATCGAATTCAAACCAGGATACTTCAGGTGTTTAAGAGATCCTTATCAGCAATTGCCAAATTATATAGCACACCCTCAGCAGAATGAAATGCGCAAGCTGTTGGATACCGGTTTAACAGATTCTACTCTTGACAGGCTGGTACATTTTGGCTTGCTGCAATACACGTTGAAAATGCCCGTGGCTGGTCAATATAGCAGCTATGATTATTCAGCCGGCCTTGCGCAACAGGCTGATTCATTGATCAACCTATTTATTATGTCGCCTTATCCACGCATCAAAGAAAATTCGTTTTGGGTGCATGATGAAAAAATGCAGCCGCTGCAACATGCTGTTATTTCGTGGTGGAGCAATAATACTGCTTCAGGAGAAGTAAAGCAAAGCGATAGCAATGGTATGTATATCATCCCGAAATTAGATGACGGCTTGTATAAGATCGTTATTACTGCGGAAGGATACGAACCTCAAACACTGTATATCCAGGCTTATCATAATTCCACTATAAGAAAAAAAGTTGCATTGGGTAAAGCGGGTATTGAATATATCAATTACTATACCTTGTTTGGTGGTTTTCCATGTAACGCAAATTCATTCAGTGAATATGTTTCTTTCGTCAATAAAAAAACGATGCCTCCTGCAAGCGATACAATAAAGATGAAGCAGTTTGAAAAAGAGCTACAGGATGCGATCAGCAGCATTACTATACAGGATGACAATTTGAATACACCATTCATGCGCTGCATTCATTGGCCCGCAGGCGAAAAGGAAAGAGCGCATTTCAGAAAGCAAATAGAAGAAAGCGATGTAATAAAAACAGGCGCTTTATTTATCCGGGAATGTGGTGGACCCGGTATATCATCAACCGTAACATTTCACGTAAGTGGCACTATAAGCGAAACAATGCTTCGCCGTGCATTTAAAAATTCTGCATTTACCATTTTGCAATCATCAACAGAAGGGCCTGCATCTAATGAAGCTCTATATTGGAAGATACTGGCTGAATATACGCCCCCGCTATCGCTTGATCTTTTAAGAGAGATCAAAATCATAGAAACAAGTCTTCCAGTATTATTTATACAACTGTCGGAAACAATAAAAGCAGAACTCAGTGGGAACAAAAGCTGATCTTTTTATCTTGATGATGCCCGTTTCACAGATAAATTTCCAAAACGGCCTTTTACATCATCAATTGCCTTGTACAGATCTGTTTTACGTTCTACATCATCAAACAGGTTGGTTTGCACAGCATCATTGGTAAGTTCGCTGAGGCGTACACCTAATAAGCGTATGGGTTGCCCTTTTCTATATAGTTTATTGAACAGCTCTTTTGCAACGGGGATTATCTCATCATCTGCGCAAGTGTATGGAACCGTAGTTTGCCGTGAAGTTGTTTCAAAATCGGGGTAACGAATTTTTACTGCTACACATCCTGCTACTTTTTCATCCTGTCTTAATTCATACGATACTCTTTCTACCATTCGTACCAGTTCGCTCATCAGGAACTGCATATCGGTTTTATTTTCTTCAAAGGTATTTTCGGTAGAGATGGATTTTGATTCATGGTATTCAGAAACTTCGCTGTTGTGAATGCCCTGGCTTTTTTGCCAGAGATCTGTTCCCCATTTTCCTAAGCGCTCTTCCAGTTCTTCAGGTGTCCGTTCGCTGATGTCTTTTATTTTAAAGATGCCCATTGCTTTCAACACTTCATACGTATGATCACCAACACCGGGAATTTTATTGACAGGCATCGGTGCCAAAAATTCTTTTTCTTTACCGAAAGGCACCTGTAAATAACCATTGGGCTTTGCTTCGTTGGTAGCGATCTTCGCCATCATTTTATTGCTGGCTAAGCCGAAAGAGATGGGCAGTTTTGTTTCATTGATTATTTCCTGCCGCAGATCAATTGTCCATTGCAGCGGGTTAAAGAATTTATCCATTCCGGAGAGGTCAAGATAGAATTCATCGATGCTTGCTTTTTCAAACAGTGGCGCTTTATTGGCAATGATCTGTGTTACCCAGCGGCTGTATTTACTGTATTCTCCTCTTGTACCTTTTACAAATATCGCCTGCGGGCAAAGCTGTTTTGCTTTTTGCGATGGCATGGCCGAGTGTATCCCGAATTTTCTTGCTTCATAACTGCATGCTGCTACTACACCACGTTCCTGTCCGCCAACGATAACAGGCTTTCCTTTTAATGAAGGATTATTCAATATTTCTACTGAAACAAAGAAAGAATCGAGGTCGAAATGAGCTATGATGCGTTGCGGCTTTTTCACAAACTAAAGTTACGATTTTTAACCGCTGAGACGGAGAGGCAGGGAGTAATTGAAGCAATGCTTCTTTATGTTCTTATAATTTACATACTTCTTAACGCAATAAAAAACAATGAAAAACTCTGCGACTCTCTGCCTCTACGGTTTATCTATAAATATCCAGCAAGCCTTCTGGTAATACTACATAAACTTTTCGCTTCTTTTTGTCTATTTTTTCCAGGCTATCTTCATGAATAGGTATTAAGGCTTCTTTACCTTCTAAAGCAATGGTGCATAAAATCTGGTGGGGTTGTTCTATCACTTCCAGAATTTCTCCGAGGTCTTCACCTTCATTGATGATGGAAAAACCGAGCAGTGTAATGGGTGATGCTGAAGCGGCAAATTTTTTAAAATCTTCTTCGGTAAGCCATACTTCTTTGGGCGTTAATTTTCGGGCCGTTTCTTTATCTTCTATTCCTTCTAATTTTAAATAGGTTTCATCGTCGCTTTTTATTTTGGTTGATTGAATAAAATAAGGCAGCAGCACATCTTTCTTCTCTTCAATAAAAATAGCTTCCAAACCTTTGAGTGAAGTTTTTTTACCGAGGCTGTGTTGTAAAACAAGATCACCCTTGAGACCGAAGCTGGCGGCGAGTTTTCCTATCTTAAAATATTCAGGCATGTTTCAATTTTCCGTTTTCTGTTTTTGGTTGTTTTACAAAAGTAGTTGAATTGTTTCACGCAAAGCCGCAAAGAAAACGCAAAGGGCTTTGCAGCTTATGTATTTGTCTTAGCGACTTTGCGTGAAAATCTACGCTCAATTTTCAATGTTCAAATAAAAAAGTCCCGCCGAGGCAGGACTTTAAAAGAATTAACGAACAGAGGTAAATTATTCTTCTGTTTTAGTCTCTTCAGCAGCAGGTGCTTCCGGAGCAGTTGCTACGGGTGCTTCAGCTACCTTCTTAACTACGGGTTGATTACGACGGTCCATACGGGCTTTTTTGTGTGCCCCCTGGCGGCGTGCAAGATTGGAATCATGCTCGCTGCTCCATTTCGTAAATTTTTCCATAGCTGTTGCTTCATCAAACAAGCCGAGGCCTACGCCACGCAGTAAATGCTTCAGGAACAATACGCCTTTAAAGCTAAGGATGCGGCGTACAGTATCGGTGGGTTGAGCACCTTTTTGCAGCCAATCCAATGCTTTCTGACGATCTACCTGTATTGTTGCAGGAACTGTCAGTGGATTGTACGTACCAAGTTTTTGAATGAATTTACCATCACGAGGGCTTCTGCCATCTGCTACTACGATGAAGTAAAAAGGGCGCTTCTTTGAGCCATGCCTTTGCAGTCTCATTTTTACAGCCATAAAATAGAAATTTTTGGTTGTGACTAAATAGGGTTATTCCTTAAAAAAGGATAGCGAAGATAAAGAGCACCAGAGTATTCTCCAAAAAATTCCGTGTTTCTTGACAATAAATTCACTTTATTAGAAATTATTTAAAAGGATCGGAAAATTTTGCTTCTGTTAACACAGTTTGGTCGGTCAGTGTGTTCAAAAAAGCCAGCAGTTTTGCTACATCCTGCGGGGCTACGGTATGGGCCGGAATGGGCGGCCTGCCATTGCCAGACAGCATAGCCTGTATATTAGTGATACTGCCGTTGTGAAAAAGTGAAGTGCGTATGGCACAATTGCGAAGACTGCCTGCCTTAAAGCGGTTCTCGTTATTGATACCTTTGTCTGTTGCGTCCTGCAAAGCAAAAGGCGCCGCAGGTTCTGAAGTAAGGAACATAGGTGGCCTGTGGCAGCCGGCACATGTTGGCGGTGCATTCAGGAATAGCTGCTCGCCCTGGGCCTCATCGGCTGTAAAGCTTTCCAGCCCTTGTTTTACCCTGTCGTATTTTGATTGATAGGTAACGATGGAGCGTACGAACTGCGCCAATGCTTTGGCGATCTTTACAGAATCTATTTGTGTACTGCCAAATGCTTTTTGAAAAAGTGCCGGGTAATAATCCAGTGCCTTTACTTTGCTTTCCAGTTCGGCCAGTGTGAGGCCCATTTCTACATGATTCTGAATGGGTTGCAGCACCTGCTTTTCCAGCGTAGCGGCACGTTCATCCCAAAACATTTTGCCTGATTTATAGAACCGTACATTCAGCAACGGCATAGAGTGCCTTGTAGTAAGACCTGCATCAAAACCGGTGCTTAACACATTATTATCGTCGAATGATTCGCTTTGCTTATGACAACTGCCGCAGCTTATAGTATTGTTCTTGGAAAGCTGTTTATCGTAAAATAAAACCCTGCCCAGTGTGGCGCCGTCGTTGGTAATGGCATTATCGGCGGGTGTGTTATCGGTAGCCGTCAATGCTGCTACAATATGCGCCGGGTAAGCAATTCCTGCATAAGTAAATACAGTTGCGGGAAGTGTGGGCCTTAGTGTTGTTGTAGTTGTAGTGGTAGTTGCCACATCACTTTTAGAACATTGCTGAAAAGTTATTGCAATAGCAACAAATGCAAGCAGGATGCTTAATTTCTTGATTCCCATGTATGCTGGTTTTTAGGTTGTTTTCCTGTTAGACGCAGCTTATGGAAGAAACCTTCGGTATGGATAGTTAAAAAATAAACCGGATTTTTTTCACGCAAAGGGGCAACGGTAAAATGCAAAAGCCGCAAAGAATTCTTTGCGGCTTTGCGTGAAACTATCTTCTTCCCAATCCCGGCATCCTGCCCATCGGCATTTTGTTCATCATCTTCATCATGCCTTTCATTTGCTCAAACTGCTTTAAGAACTGGTTCACTTCGTTCAGGTCTTTTCCGCTGCCTTTGGCAATACGTATCTTCCTGTTGGGATTAATAATATCGGGATTGCGGCGTTCCTGTAAGGTCATGGAATTGATCATTGCTTCAATGCCTTTGAAAGAGTCATCATTTACATCTACATCTTTTATTTGTTTACCTACGCCGGGTATCATGCCCATCAGGTCTTTCAGGTTACCCATCTTTTTGATCTGCTGCAACTGTGTTTTAAAATCTTCAAAATCAAATTGATTCTTCCGGATCTTCTTTTCCAGTTTTTTTGCTTCAGCTTCATCAAATTGTTCCTGCGCTTTTTCTACCAGGCTAACTATATCACCCATGCCCAAAATACGCTGCGCCATACGTTCTGGATAGAATACATCAAGCGTATCCATCTTTTCGCCGCTGCTGCTGAATTTGATGGGTTTGTTTACGGTGTATTTTATTGAAAGCGCCGCACCGCCTCTTGTATCACCATCCAGCTTGGTCAATACCACACCGCTGAAATCGAGCCGCTCATTAAAAGCTGCCGCAGTGTTCACTGCATCCTGGCCTGTCATGCTGTCTACTACAAATAATATTTCCTGCGGATTAACGGCCGCTTTTACATTAGCTACTTCGTTCATCATCACTTCATCTACTGCCAGGCGTCCGGCAGTATCTATGATGATGACATTCTTATTTTTTGACCTTGCCTCTTTGATCGCATTTTGTGCAATTGAAACCGCATCTTTATTTTCTCTTTCGCTGTACACATCTACTCCTATTTGTCCACCCAATACTTCCAATTGATCTATCGCCGCTGGGCGATAAATATCTGCGGCTACCAATAAAGGCGATTTGCCTTTTTTTGTTTTTAGATAATGAGCCAGTTTGCCACTGAAGGTGGTTTTACCACTACCCTGTAAGCCTGCAATTAAAATAATGGCCGGGTTGCCGCTAATATTGAATTCACTTTCCTTTCCTCCCATCAGTTCTGTCAGCTCATCCTGCACGATCTTTACCATTTGCTGGCCTGGATTTACTGCCAGCAATACTTTTGCGCCTACAGCTTTTTCTTTTACCTTATCCGTAAATTCTTTAGCTATCTTATAATTCACATCGGCATCTACTAAAGCACGGCGAATGTCTTTGATGGTATTGGCAATATTAAGCTCGGATATACGGCCCTCGCCTTTGATATTCTTGAATGCTGATTCTAATTTTTCACTGAGAGAATTAAACATAATAACTGATTTTAATCGTTGATTATTGAAGAAAATAATCGCTGATTTTTAAAATGATTTTTTGATTTCGCTGATAATTGACTTTGTCATTTTGAGTTTATGAAGCGTTTATATTGTAAACTGCTGTTGCCAAAATTTATTAAAAGTCCTACTTCTATTGAAAAGAGTTTTAAATAATTCAATATTTGATTATAAAAAACTTTCTCTACTTCTGTTACCGCTTTTAATTCTACTATAACTGTTTTATTAACTAAGAGATCTAATTTCCTTGAACCTACTTTTATTCCTTCGTAAAATATTCCCTTTTCAACTTCTACTTCACATGTCAGTCCTGAATTTCTTAACTCAATAATCATGCAACGCATGTATATTATTTCGGGGAAACCCGGCCCCAGCACCCTGTGTACTTTCATTGCGCAACCAATGACCTTTCCTGTTAAATCTGAATGGTTATAACCTGCTGTTGAATATTGTACCATTTTTGCAAAGCAAAATCTGCGAAATCAAAAAATCACCTATTAATCTGCGTTCCTTTTCTATATTGTAAATGCCTTATCCACCAACTGCGCTTGTTCCTTTGCATGCACCTTGCTATACCCCGATGCTGTAGATGCGCTTGCCTGCCTGCTGATGATATGGAAATTAATGTTCTTCAGGTTCATCTTTAAGAAACTTGCTGCACCCATGTTCAGCGGTTCTTCCTGCACCCAGTACCATATTGCTTTACTGTATTTTTTATACAGCTCATCCAGTTGTTTTTGTGGTAAAGGATATATCTGTTCTAAACGTACAATAGCAACATCATTCCTGTTATCCTTTTGCTGGCGTTCTGCTAAATCGAAATACATTTTACCACTGCAGAATAAAACTTTGGTTACTTCAGCGGCATCCTGCGCAAAAGTATCATCTACTACTTCTTTAAAACCACCGCTGGTAAAATCAGCCATAGCGCTGTAACTTCCGGGGTGGCGCAGGTTTGCTTTTGGAGAAAATACTACCAATGGCTTGCGGAATTCCCAGGCCAGCTGACGACGTAATAAATGGAAGAAATTAGCGGCTGTAGTTACATTGGCGATAACCATGTTCAATTCGGCACACATTTGTAAAAAGCGTTCCATCCTTGCGCTGCTGTGTTCCGGCCCCTGCCCTTCGTATCCGTGCGGCAACAACATTACTACGCCATTCATACGCTGCCATTTTGTTTCTGCAGCAGCAATGAACTGGTCGATCATTGTTTGTGCACCATTACAAAAATCACCGAATTGTGCTTCCCAAATTGTTAGTGCGTTAGGATTTGCCATAGCATAGCCATATTCAAAACCTAACACCGCATATTCACTTAATAAAGAATTATAAATGCGGAAAGGTGATTGTGTTTCGGTAAAATGATCGAGACGGTTGTATCCTTCATTGGTGATCTCATCATAAATAACGGCATGGCGATGGCTGAAGGTTCCTCTTTTTACATCCTGGCCGCTCATGCGCACATCTTTTCCTTCTACCAATAAACTTCCATAAGCCATTAGCTCACCTGTTGCCCAATCTACTTTCTTTTCATCGCTGAAAAGTTTTATTTTATCCTGTATCAGTTTATCTACCTTACGCAATGGCTTAAAGGCTTGCGGCCATTTCATCAGGCCATCAAACAATAATTTAAACTGATCGGCGCCAATTGCTGTTGTTGGCGACATATCAAAATCTTCCGGTTTGGCTTTACGCATTGCCTTCCATACCAGTTCAGGCTGCTGGTAACTGTATGGTAAAGGATTTTGTTTTACTTCATCCAAACGCTCCTGCAGGTCGGCTAAAAATTTTTGTTCCATTTCCTTTGCCAACGCCTGTGCATCCGCTTCGCCGTTCTCCATTAAATATTGTGTATAAACTTCTCTTGGGTTAAGATGTTTATCGATCAATGAGTATAATTGGGGTTGCGTAAACTTCGGCTCATCGCCCTCGTTATGTCCGTGACGGCGGTAGCAAACCATATCAATAAATATATCGCTGTTGAATTGCTGGCGGTATAAAGTGGCTATTTCGCTTGCTTTTACTACAGCTTCTGCATCATCGCCATTTACATGCAATACCGGCGCCTGCACCATTGCAGCTACAGAAGTACAATAATCGGAGCTGCGGGCATCATCAAAATCTGTTGTAAAACCGATCTGGTTGTTGATAACAAAATGTATCGTACCGCCGGTATAATATCCTTTCAGGCCGCTCATCTGTAATACTTCATATACAATGCCCTGGCCGGCTACAGAAGAATCACCATGGATCAATATCGGAAGTATCTTATCAAAATCGCTGTTGTATAAAACATCCGCCTTGCTTCTTGCAAAACCTATTACTACCGGGTCAACCGCTTCCAGGTGAGAAGGGTTAGGACAAAGTTTTAAATGTATCTTATTACCACTGGCTGTTTCCACTTCACTGCTGAAACCCAAATGATATTTCACATCACCGCTACCCATGGTAGTATCCGGTGTGCTGGTTCCTTCAAATTCGCTGAAGATCTGTTCGTAGGTCTTGCCCATGATATTAGCGAGGATATTCAGCCTTCCCCTGTGTGCCATACCTATCACTACTTCCTGCACACTGTTTTCCTGCGCTACATTAATGATGGCATCCAGTGCGGCAATGGTTGTTTCGCCACCTTCCAGCGAAAAACGTTTTTGACCTATATATTTTGTATGCAGGAATTTCTCAAACATTACACCTTCATTCAGCTTCTGAAGTATGCGTTTCTTCTGTGTCAAAGCTACCGGCTTAAGCATTGTATTTTCCACTGCATTTGCCAACCAGTCAATTTTTTCTTTATCATTCAGTGCACTGTATTCAACACCTACATGGCTGGTATAGCATTTTTGTAAATGCGCCACAATCTGCTGTAATGTTGCCTTGCCGATGTTGACAAATTTGCCAGCTTCGAAAGTAGTAGGAAGATCAGCATCACTCAATCCAAAATTTTCCAGTCCCAGGTTGGCATGCCGATCCTTGCGCTCCCGTATCGGGTTTGTTTTAGCAATTAAATGGCCTTTTTTACGATAGGCTTCTATCAGCCGGAACACACCAAATTCTTTATCCATAGAACCGGCAGCAACCGCCGTTACAACCGAAGTACCATTCTTATTGTTGATTACTGCAAAATCAAATCCTTCAAAAAACTTGCGCATTTCTGCATCCACGCTGTTGGGGTCTTTTACAAAATCATTGTATAATCCTTCGATGTAATTGGGATGAGAGTTGGTAATGTACTGAAAATCTTTCATGGCAATTAATATGCTTTTTTATTTAACGGGTTGTATCGTTGTCCTCTGCAACCTGCAGCTTTTTTTGAGATGCAAATATCGGTTAATTATGCGTTGCAGTGACCTGATTTTTTATCATTTTGCCCAATAACATATTAATTATACCGCTCAGCATGATATAGCCTGAAAAGTAATAGAAACCGGCCTCAAAATTGGCCTTGGTATTCTGCATAGCACCGGCACCTAAAAATGCTACCAGTATACTTATGGCAAATACATCGGCCATAGCCCACTTGCCAATGGCATTTACAATATTGTACCATTTTTTAGAAGGGTATTTTGCTAATAACAAATAAAAGATAATTACGGATTTTATGACCGGAACCAGGATACCAAAAAGAAATATGAGCAGGAAAGGCCAGTAATTGGCGCTTTCCCAAAGGGTTTGCAGGGTTCCCAAAACACTTCTTTTTTCATTAAAAAGGTTAAGATCTACCAAAAAATGCGTGGAAATATCAATATGCAGCATGTCCATCGTCCACCCAAAACCCAGTAATACCAGCGAAATAACATGAAATCCGAGTAGTAAATACCTGTTCATAGCCTTAATTTTGACTAAAATAAGCCCAAAACCAATATCAGTCTAAAAATTATTCATTACTCATTATTAATTATTAATTATTTACCCCTATCTTTGCAGCCCAAAAAAAGAATAAATGGCAAACCATTCAGCTACTAAAAAAGATGTGCGTCAGAGTGCAAAGCGTAATGAACGTAACCGCTATTATGGCAAAACAACCCGTAATGCAATACGTGATCTGAAAGCAAGTGATAAAACTGCTGCTGCAGAACAATTTCCAAAAGTTGCTTCTATGATCGATAAATTAGCTAAGCGTGGTACCATCCATAAAAACAAAGCTGCCAATTTAAAAAGCAAGCTGGCTAAGCGATTGAATGCGCAGGCGAAATAATTCCGGCTAAGGCTTTCATACACAATATTATACTTCCGTCATATTTATATGGCGGATTTTTTGTTCTTAGGCTTAACGATACCATAATACCGGTTCCTTACTTTTGTACTTGTCAAACCAAACGTCATGATGAAAAGAATTACACTCATTCTTACCTTAACCATTTTACATGTTTTTGCTTTTTCGCAGGTAAATATTACCAGTTTAGCAACGCCTTACACCCAGGATTTCAACACCCTGGCCAATACCAGTACCTCTTCCACCCTCCCCACAGGCTGGCTTTTACTGGAAACCGGCACCAGTGCCAACACTACTTACAGTGCAGATAACGGTGCTTCCAATGCGGGTAATACCTACAGCTATGGTACTACCGGCGCTACCGAACGTGCATTTGGTACTGTACAAAGCGGAAGTGTGATACCTACCATCGGCGTATATTTTACCAATCATTCCGGCGGCGCCATCACTTCTATCGCCGTTAACTATACCGGCGAACAATGGCGTGCCGGGCTTGCCAACCGCACTGCTCCTGATTCACTGGAGTTTCAATACAGTACCGATGCTACCAGTCTTTCTACGGGAACCTGGACAAATGTTACGGCTTTAAACTTTGCTTCGCCAACACTTAATGTAGCGGCAGGCGCACTGGATGGCAATGCTGCGGCCAACAGGACAGCAATAAATTTTACCATTACCAATCTGAATATCGCCGACGGCGCAACTTTTTATTTCCGCTGGAACGATTATAATATTGCCAGCAGCGATGATGGCCTGGCGATTGATGATGTAACCATAACTTTTAACGGTAATGCAGCGCCCGGCTGTACAGAACCTTCGGCACAGCCTACCAACCTTGTATTGACGCCAACACCAACTACTATAGCAGGAACATTTACTGCAAGCGCTGCAGACCAGTTCATGGTGGTGCAAAGCAATTCTGCTACAGCGCCTACTCCTGTAGATGGCACTGCTTACAATGTTGGCAGTACTGCATTTGGCGCCGGTACGCTTGTGGTAAGCAATGGCACCAACACTAATTTTACCGCTACGGGTCTTACACCTAATCAGCAATACTATTTTTATGTTTTCTCTTTAAATGATGAGAACTGCACCGGTGGCCCGAATTACCTGAACACGGCCCCGTTATCCGGCAATGCTACAACATTACCGCTGCCAGCCTGTGTTGCCCCCACTGCTCCGCCAACCAACCTGGTACTTACATCAACCAATACTACTATAAACGGCACATTCACTGCTTCGGCAACAGCCAACAGGTATCTTACCGTGATCAGCACTACCAGCAGTTTATCGGCCACACCGGTAAATGGCACCACTTATACCGCAGGCAGTAATTTTGGCGGAGGAAAAATCGTTTCTTATAGTTCTGCCATTTCCTTTAATGCGACAGGCCTGACGATCAACACGCCTTATTTCATCTTTGTATTTGCCGCCAGCGGCGATTGCAATGGTGAACCTTTTTATAATACTACTTCGCTTAATGGTACAAAAAGCACTACCAATAATACCGGCGGAATCCCAACCGGTTATTATGATGCTGCTACCGGTCTTAGCTGTCAGCCATTAAAAACGGCGCTGAAGAATATCATCAAAACAGATTTCCAGGTATTGGGCTATACACCCGGCATCTGGAACATTTTTAAATACAGCGATCAACATCGTAATGATGCCAACACTGCGGATATCATCTGGGATATGTACAGCGATAACCCTACAGGACCTGAACCATATACCTATACTTACGGCACCAACCAATGCGGTAACTATAACAGTGAAGGCGATTGCTACAACAGGGAACACTCTACACCGCAATCGTGGTTCAATTCTCAACCGCCAATGGTATCTGATGCCCATCATCTTTTTCCTACAGATGGAAAAGTAAATGGTGTAAGAAATAATTATCCATACGGCAATGTGAGCAGCGCTACTTTCACCAGCCTCAACGGCAGTAAATTAGGAACAGGTAACAACTTTGGCTACACCGGTATCGTATTTGAGCCTATTGATGCTTATAAAGGAGATTTTGCACGTGCGTGCCTATACATGGCTACAAGATATGAAGATGAAATTATCAGCCAGAACTGGAGTGCAAACGGAAATGGTAATGATGTGCTTTTAAGCGCTACAGACCAGATCGATGCTGCGCTGAGGAGATTAATGATCTACGATCCGTGGTATTTGCAAACACTGATCAAATGGCATTTACAGGATCCTCCAAGCCAAAAAGAAATTGACCGCAACAATGCGATCTATTCACAGGCTGTAGTAGTGGATGGTTCGGGTACATTAAAGGCACAAAGCAACCGTAACCCTTTTGTGGATCATCCGGAATATGTGGCCATGATCTGGGGAGATGGTACAGTTGGTTCTTTAAATTGCAGCACCACTACTCCATGTACGGCACCTACTGCGCAACCTACTGCATTGATATTAACGCCATCTACAACAAGTATTGCAGGTTCATTTACCGCAGCATCGCCTGCGCCAAGCAGCTACCTTGTTGTTCGCAGCACCAATAATTCACTTTCTGCAAATCCTGTTAATGCTACAACGTATACTGCCGGTCAATCACTGGGCGGAGGTACTGTTGTACAATACAGCAGCAGCACTACATTCACCGATGCCTCTTTAACAGCATCAACTACTTACTATTATTTTATTTTCTCTGCCAATAATACAAGCTGTACAGGCGGACCGGTGTACTTTACAACCGGGCCATTAACCGGCAACAGCACAACAACAGCAGGTACACCGGCTTGTACTGCACCAACAGCACAACCTACTACTTTGGTATTAACACCATCTACAACAAGTATTGCCGGTTCGTTTACCGCAGCTTCGCCTGCACCTAGCAGTTACCTTGTTGTTCGCAGTACCAATAACTCGCTTTCTGCCAACCCGGTAAATGCCACAACATACACTACAGGACAGGCTTTAGGCGGAGGCACCGTAGTACAATACAGCAACAGCACTACATTTAATGATGCTTCGTTAACATCATCAACCACGTATTATTATTTCATTTTCTCAGCTAATAATACTGCCTGTACAGGCGGACCGGTGTACTTAACCACTGTACCATTAACAGGCAACAGTACAACAACAGCTGTTACTACACCATGTACTGCACCAACAGCGCAGGCTACCAACCTGGTATTAACACCATTAACAACCAGCATTGCAGGTTCATTCACAGCAGCTTCGCCTGCGCCAAGCAGTTACCTTGTAATAAGAAGTACCAGCAACTCGCTTTCTGCACTTCCTTCCAATACCAACACGTATACAGCAGGACAGGCAATAGGCGGAGGTACAGTTGTACAATACAGCAACAGCACTACTTTTAATGATGTTTCTTTAACATCATCAACCACGTATCATTATTTCATTTTCTCAGCCAATAATACCAGCTGTGTTGGCGGACCTGTTTATTTAACCACCAACCCACTTACCGGTAATGCTACAACTGCTGTGGTGATCGGGGCCTGTACAACGCCTGTTGCTGTAGCAAGCAATCTTGTTCTTACCAAATCGGGTAATGCTATCAACGGAACTTTTACAGGTGTTGCCAATGGCAGTTATTTGGTTTTGATGACCAATTATCCTAACCTTACTAACCTGCCGGTAAATGGTGTTACTTATACACCGGGCCAGCTTTTTGGCAATGCAAAAGTGATCAGCTTCGGCAGCAGCACTTCTTTCACCGCCAATAATATCCTGGCAGGAAAGGATTATTATTTCTTTGTGTTCACTTCCAATACCAACTGTACGGGCAGTCCTTTCTATAACACCACTAATTTTATTTCGGTATCGGCAAATCCTATCAAACGGGATAATGTATACCCTAATCCTGCAAAAGATATGGTTACACTTGAACTGGCAACACCACCATCGCAAGACCTTACGCTTACCATCACTGATATGCTGAGCCAGAAAGTTCAGACTCAATTGATAAAAGCAGGTCAGCAGGTAACAACGATCAATATTAGCAAACTGGCGCCGGGTAAATACTTTATTACAGTATATGATTACGGCACCAGGCTCATAAAATCGTTTGTGAAAAAATAACAACGACATTTCAAGATTTCAAAATGCCTTATAATTAATTTATAAGGCATTTTTTATTGTGTTATTTAGATAATTTTATACCATGGAAAAAACAGTTTTGATAACAGGCGCTACATCCGGCATTGGTAAAGCATGTGCTGAAAAATTCAGTGAACAAGGTTATTCGGTTATAATTACCGGTAGAAGAAAGGAACGGCTGGATGAAATAAAAACATTGCTGGAAAATACTTATCATAACAAGATTTTGCCGCTTTGTTTTGATGTGCAGGATAAAGAAGCTGCATTTGCTGCAATTAATGAATTGCCTGCTGAATGGAAAAAGATCGATCTTCTTATCAATAACGCAGGGCTGGCCCTTGGCAGGGATAGTTTTGAAACTGCTGATATTACTGATTGGGAAACCATGCTTGATACCAATGTAAAAGGGCTGCTGTACATCAGCAAAGCTGTACTGCCTTTTATGATCGAAGCTAAAAAAGGGCATATCATCAATATCGGTTCCATAGCAGGCAAAGAAGTATACGAAAACGGGAACGTGTATTGCGCCAGCAAATTTGCTGTAGATGCCATTAATAAAGCCATGCGTATCGACCTGCTGAAACATCATATCAAAGTTACCGCCATCCATCCCGGCGCTGTAGAAACCGAATTCTCACTTGTTCGTTATAAAGGAGAAGAAGCAAAAGCAGCGGCTTCTTATACAGGCTTTACTCCCCTTACAGCGAAAGATATAGCAGCTACTATTTTTCATTGCGCCAGCCTGCCGGAGCATGTTTGTATCAATGACCTGGTAATTACCTGCACACAACAGGCTGGTTCTTACTACTTTAATAAAAATCAATAAGTTATATAAACAAATTACAGATAGTATAGATTCTTTTTTGGCACAATATTGGGTTATAGTGTAGCGTTAAAGCTTTATCTAACTTAAAATTTAAATGATTTTAGCTAGAATACCGGTGAAAAATCAGTAATATTGTTTCACCAACGTCCAACACAAGAAAAACCAATGAAGAGCCCTCTACTTATCTTATCCTTTTTCGCCATTTTTTCCTTTGGGAAAAAATTAAGCGCCCAAAGTGACGTTATACGTCAAACTCCCTGCACACAGGCTTCCATAATGCAACAGGCAGACAGTATTAAAAATGTAATGGCCAAAGATGGCTTTATTGTGGTGAAAGAAGCTTCTATGCAAATGGAAAGCGAATACGAAATGCCGGTGATCGTTCCGCTGACACAAGGCAACTGGTACCAGTTTGTTTTTATAGGGGATATCACTTCCAGGCTTTATGAAGTGCGCATGTTTGACTGGAATGAAAAGCAGGTAATATTTAAACAGAATAAATGGGGGGATGTTGACGGGAATGTTATCAGCTATACTTACAGCCCGCAATTTTCTGAATACCACATGATAAAACCTGTACAGGTTAACAAGAAGAAAAAATTATTATGCGGCTATGTAATGCTGCTGAAGAAGGTAAAATAATACGAACTAATATCCGTGCTTGGATATCACTAAACGGCCCTGCTTAAGTGCAGGGCTTTTTTGTTTATCTCCAGCAGATTTCGCTGATTACGCAAATTTTGTACTCTCTATTTCTGCGCTATCTGCGAAATCTGCGGGAGAATAAAAAAGGCCCATCAAAATGATGAGCCTCTTTCTGCTTAATTAGTTGTTTTTACTGGGATAACGATATCCTCACCTGCACACCCGCCCTTGTATTGGTTGTTGGCGCACTCGATGAGATGTATGGTTTTACCCGGTGCTGTTCAAAATACAGTTTAATATTTACCCTGTTGTTAAGGAAATAATCTACCGTTGGCGAAATGGTAATGTCTTTACTGCCACCGGTAGCAAAATTATTATCCTGGTCAAGGCGGCTGTTGGCCGTAACATTATCTCTTATACTGAAATCAACTTTGAAATTGATCTCGTTATCCAGTTTGTTACCTCCATCTTTATTCAGCCATTTAGGCAATTTTAAACCGCCTAATAATTTCAATCCTCTTTTACGATATCCTAATCCTACGGTGAATTCGGTACTGCGTACTTCACTCAACTGGTAATCGATCAGGCTCAAACTCAGCTGCCTTGTTTTGGCATATTCAAATTTTGCCTGGAACTGGTTGGTGAAACTCATGTCAATACCCAGCAATGGAGAGAACTGTTCGCCAATACTGATATTCGGTACCAGGAAGTAAGGAACGTAATTCTTTGAAACAGTATCATAGAAAGACGGGTAACCGTACCTGGAAACATCCTGGTACAATAATGCCGAAGTAAATCCATTCATACTAAGGTTACCGGTGTAGCCATGAGAAAGTGTGAAATTGGTAAATATCTTTTCAAAACCTTTTATTCTCGTCAATCCATTGTAATCAACTTTCCAGTTCAGTTTTGGTATGATATCGCGGAACGGATTTGATTTAACATTCGGGTTGCTCTGATGTATCAGCGAAACTTTTTCAGGATCCTGGCCGGTGTATGCTGCAATAAATGCCGGCACCAATACGTCTATCGCATATCTGCCATAGCCATAGCTGTAGCCATCTGCGCCTACAGGGTGGGCTGCACTGTATGGGTTAGCTTTACCCAAACGGTTGGAAAGTATCTGGCGGTAATCCTGGAATTTCTTGAAGGTTTCCGAGACCCGGTTCGGATCAAATTTTCCAAACAATGTTTTATAGGCAATATAGGTTACATCAAAACCACCACCTGCATAAGGGTTCAGGTGATAGAATTGCTTGTTGGGGCCATTTATTGCACTGGTATCAGTAAAGCGGAACGTTTCCGAATAATTCTTGTTGAACGTTTTACGTAGGTTCAGGGTAATGTTCAGATCCCTTACCGGTTCAAGCTGTGCCGTTACCGTTATGGTTTGATCAAAGGTTTGCTGGAACAGTGAATTGAAATTACTATCCCTCGTTATCAATCCTTTTTGAGCCGCCCGGTTGAGCCAGTTTGTATCCGGCTGTCGCCCCAGTATAAAATCAAAACCAGGTTGCATACTTTTAAAGTTCTGCCCCAGGAATTGAGTACTGTCTGTATAGCCCGGCAGGCGGGTGTTTGCATTTTCAGATATGCTGGCATTTACCTGTTTGATACTTGTCAATAATTTTCCCAATATCTTACCCGGTAAGCCTACATAAGGCATTGCCGTTTTGTCAACGATACGGCGTGTGCGGATAACTTTTTTACCGCTGCTGGTCATCACGGTGTCTTTAACCCTCGTTACCCTGTTGCGCCATTTTTCGCGGTCATCTTTATTGGAAGGCTGATCGATCTGCCTTAACCATTTAGATTTTTGATATAGCCTCGTAAAGTCTAATTGTACAGTAGCTTCTTTCTGCTGGTTATTCTCCAGTATATTACCCAGTTCTACCGCAAGCCTTGAAGCGCCTATCCAGCGATAACCTGCCTGGTAGCGAAGGTCAACTTTTGTCCAGTCTAAAATAGGTATCTTATTCAACGGTACACCATACGTGAAGTTAGCTGTATGAGAATACAATGTATTTCTTCCGCCTTTAAAGAAGTTCTTGCGAACGCTGTCTCTTTTTTCTTTAGTATCCAGGCGCCCATCCGGTTCATCTATCCTTGAATTATTGGTAGCGGTAAAATCAAAGTTTATAGAACGGGTGATGTTCCAGCGTAAAATATAATCCCTCTGGAAGATAAAGTACTTATCATACGTTTCGGGGATAGAATATTTTGAAGCACCCACACTTCTTGGCCTTATTGCACCAAACTGGCGCTGTACATCTGCACGGAAACTTAACTGCGATGGGATGAAGTTGAAGTTAAAATCCTTCAACGCATCAAACCAGCGTGTCTTTGTTTTACGGAACAATCTTTTAAGCGGGGTAATATATTTTGGCTGCGGCGCAAAATTATAGCCTAATCCGCCACGGTGCCTTACCACTTCATTGCTTTCTATTAATGGCGTATGGTTCTTGATCTTTAAATAAGAATAGCTTACATCAAAGTTCGATACATCATATATCCTCGGCTTTTTGGTACCTGTTCTGTTCTTACGAACATTGGTAAAGTTTACCGTTGTTGTAGAAGTAAAGTCGATATTATTATTGCGGATAGAATCTTTCTGATCTGCCGGAGCCGATTTTAATTTATCCTTCAGTTTAATATCACCATCATACGCATCAAATTGAGGTGTGCTTACACTTTGCGAATAGCTGGCAAAAACAGGAATGGACATCGCTGCTCTTTTCGGTAATAATTTACCTAATTCTAAATTGGCCGATACATCGAACTGGAGGAAATCATCTTTATAACGGTCGTTTACCTGCTGCTCCAGTGTACCAAAACCTGCACTGTGCGCATTAGCTGATACAGTAACTGTACCGAGGTCGGCCAAAGCAAGATCTACCCTGCCCAACGCAGCCCATCCGCCACTTTCATCCATTGATGATAAGCGCAACTCATTTATCCATACTTCTGCGCAGGCAGTTGTTGCATTGGTATTTTCTACCCCTACTAAGATATTTCTTACTTCACCAAGGTTGGGGTTTCCCATTACAGAATAGGTTTGGCCATTTGGCTGAAGCTGCCGGTAAATATCTGTTACCGATGAAGAAGACAGGTTACGTGTCTGCTTGAGCTTTATCAATGTTTCCAGGTCAACATCAAGTGAGTTGTGCGCTATCCATAAGGTATCATTATATTCCGGGCTATCCGGGTTCAGCGATGCTGCATTTAATGAAGTTAAATTCAAAGGAATGCGTATCTCGTAATAATTATTGATAGCATCGGTACCTATACGTATAACTGCGGTAAGGTCCTTATCTGCCAATGGCGGGCCTGTTTGTGTTTTTTCCGCATGGATATACATCGACAGTTTTTTGAACTGGCGAAGATCCCTGTTGGGATATGTTTGAAACACACCTCTTGCATCGCCTTTTGCCAGGTCGCAGAATTTCATGGTTAAACTTTGTTCGTTCTGCAACAGGTTCGTACCGTTATTGCTTTCTGTCTGCACCCTTTCTATTTCGCTTGGCGTACGGTAAGGCAATGGAGTACGTTTATCATTTTCTTCGATATTAACAGCACCCTGGTTAAAGGTTGTTGGTCCGCCGGCAATTTGATTATACATACCGGTTGTATCGATCTTATATTTAAAATCTCTCCAAACATTTCTTGTCAGCTGCAATTCACCAAAACGAAGCACTACACTGTCTGAAAAATCAGTCATGAACATCCTGATAAAACGGATCGATTTAAAATCAGGGATATTGCCGATCTTCCTGTTGTACTGATCGATCGGGATGCGGAACTGGTACCAGGTCTCTGTACGGGAACTGCCATCAACAAGATTAACAGATACCGGCTTTTTATCCACGATATAATTCTTACCGATAGTCATTATCGGATCTGTAGCTTTCCTGATCTCTACAATATACTGGAAATATTCTTCGGTCTGGTTCAGGGTATTATCCCTGTTCAGGTCTTCCGCATCAGGGTATAAGGTAGCCGCCGATGAAAATTCAGTATTGTTTGCTATAGGTGAGTTGCCTTGCGGACCATTGAAATTCTTATAACGGCCAAGGATACCTGTTCCCTGCTGATCGAATCCATCGCCGCGATAATAGGAATAATCATCCGAAGACGGATCGGTAAGTGCACTCAGGTAAGCCTGCGAGCTGGCACCCAAAACCGTTCTCAGGTTATTGAGATAAACGGCACGCCTGTTTACTTCCGCAGTATCATCCAATCCATCAAACCCAACATCCTGGTACACCCTGTCGTTAGGGTCGTTGCTGAATGCATTGGTAACCTGCAGCGGGTTAAGCGGCACCCTTCCCCAGCTGGAAATATCCGTTTGTGCAGGGGCATTTGGTGTAGGCAGACCGTTCTCATAAAAACGCTTGCCATCTTTCAATATATCTTCGGATACACTGCCGAGATCGAAATATAACAACCCGCCGTTGGAAGCAGTTGCGTTAGGATTTTTAGGACTGTTAATAAAAGGGTCCTGCATCCAGAATTCGATGAACTCGATATTGGCCGTTTCAAAATCCGGCTGATCGATGCTGCGCATTAAACCACCCCATCTTTTGCGTGGCTGATTTAATTTACCATTAGCCGGGTTCACATCTACATCATAGTTATAAGGCCCCCTGTCGGTTGGATAATAGGCAAGATCGAATGTAACAAGCTGGCTCTCACCAAAGCCTGTGGTACGCTGCGGGAATATCTCTTTCTGGTATATCTGCCTTACCCTTGGCTCACTTAATTCTACACGGTCATTTGCCAATGGATTGTTAGAACCCTTATATTGCTGTAAGGTTGGTTCTATCTGGTACCAGGCTATTTTGGCCCTGTTCTTTCCGATATCAATAGAGTCATTTAAATTGGCTTCCGGAAAAAGTTCTGTACCAGCCAGGTCTGTTGCTTTATACGGCACAGATGCCAATGCCCAGCTTATAGGCGGAAATTTCAGATCGAGGCCGGATTGCGATCCTTCAAAATCATCAATATAGATAAGCCCTTTGGAACCTTTACCTATCTGCGGAGCATGGCCGGGTTTCAGGTATGCGCCTTCGGCAAATATATTTACAGAAGATGGCGCCGTAGTACTGTAGAACGGCAGCTTATCCAGTAATTTAGTGATCCGTGGCGCATCCTTATGATAATTTACATCCAGCCCATACATTGTATTACGGATAGGATCGTCATCATAATTTACTTTGGTAAAGAACGGCCGTTCGCTTAAGCGTACCACTGTACCGCCAAAAGAGAGTTGTTGCTTTACCGTATTCTTGGCCATATAATCCCACCGCAGCCCCATATAGCTTCGCTGCTGGAGGCCAAAAGAGGCGTTGTTCTCTGAATTTACCTGCACCGGCAACCCTGCATTGATGATGGCAGCATTGATGATCTTAATTGTTCCGAGATCATAATTAATTTCATAGTCCACCCCTTCGATCAAGGTTCGTCCGCCGGCAGTAACGGTAACGGAGCCACGGGGAACATTGTACCCGATACTGATATCCGATGATCCCGATACTTTGGCAGAGCCTTTCAATACAAACCGGTTAAGGTTGGGGTATTGCTGCGCCACTGCTTTGATCGAATCATATAAAGCATAATACAATGTATCTTTTATAGCAGGCAGGTTGGGGTTGGTATAGATGCCTTTGGCAAGGTCACGCCCAAAAGGTTCCAGCACCGGGAACATTACCCTGCTGAACTGCGAGTACACCGTATAGCCTTCTATGTAATCGAACACACCATCCGGCTGTGGATCCAGCTGGTTATTCAGCCGGTCCAGATTGATCAGCGATATAATAGGGAAACCTGCATTCTTATCACCGAAAGGCACATAACGTTTCCATCCAAAGCCAGGCTCCTGGTACAATACATCCAGTTTAAAATCACTCGGCGTGAGCGAGCCGTAGCCAATAGAATATACGTTCTTCATCATCAGCTTCCATATCGGCTGATCGGGGCGCTGCGAAGTGGCTTTCAATAATTTCAGGAACAATACTTTTTGATTGGCTGTAGTACTGTCTGGCGGGATATCCTGTGAGAACTCTCCCACCTGGAATATTTTTCCGTTATAAGAATATTGGTACGCTACACCCAATACTTCATCTGATTGCAATGGCTGGCTCAGTGAAATGAACCCGGCCTTATCGTTATAAACATATTGCGAAGAATCCAGCTTGCGGGCAAATGTCTTTTCAAAATCCTGCACCGGCTGCATACCCATACCTGTTAATACACTGAATACGGTAGAAGAGTTACGGCTGCCCGGGTTGGAAATAATATTAGAATACAGGTTGGTAATGCCATTGCTTGGTATGCTTGGATTTGGGGCAAGGTCTTCACCTAAATTGGTCAACCCTACTACGTCCCTGGTATCGGTAGTAACACCGTTATGATTAGTTACCCATACTTCCATGCGTAATATCTGCACCTGCGATTTTACAGCAGGGGCATTGGACATTACTTCATTATACTTGCTGCGGAAATACTGCGCCAATAAAAAGTGGCGGTTCTCCTCATATTCATCTCCTTTTATTTCGAACAATTGTGTTGCTGCACTACCCTGCAACTGTGTTGTTTGCCGCTGCGATTTTTGGTTGGCCACCACACCCATCAGGAACAATTTACCAAACTGCAATTGTGTTTTGATACCGAATAATTGCTGTGCGCCGGGTATCAATGTACTGCGGGAAGGGAAAGCCACATTACCGATCTCTATACGTTTAATGATCTCATCATCCAAACCTGTATAGTCCAGCTTTAGCTGGTTATCCTGTCCAAAGTTGGCAAGCGTATTATAATTGATAGGAAATTTCAGTTTACCGCCGATATCCGCATTTACGTTTACCTGGGCATTCATATCAAAATCGAAGCCCCCGTTCTTTCGGGCATTTTCGGGTAAAGTGGGGTTCTGAATATTTTGTCCCTGGTAGCCTGCTGTTATATCCACATTACCTTGCGGCGTTATATTTATTTTGCCATTACCAAAAAGCCGGTTGAAGAGGTTATCATAAATAGATAATTTGGGTTTTACCCTTCCCCTGTTCAGGATGCTGGTAACATTGGACCGTTTCTTAAAATAATCTATTTCTGCCTGGCGCCCACGCATTTGCCAGAATTCTTCAAACGTATAGGTTGTAGGGGTACGATAATATTTATTACCGATTTTTTCATACACAACATATAAATGCGTCTTAGGGTCATACACTACCGAATCCCTCATATTGGAAGGATTATCAAAATCGTAAGTGCTTCTGTGGTAATTGGAAATAAAATCACCTCTCCTGTCCTGTATGGGATAATGAAGATCGCTGTAATTCGGCGGAATGGTATCTCCAACAGGGGGCACGATCCTGCTGCCAGGGGTTTTAGCCAATGCCATATCACTGTTACCTAACAGCAATACAATGATCAATACTACGCAGCATGGTAGTTTTGGAAACTTCTTTCTTCTTATAAGCAACATCCGGTAAATCAGTTAACGTAGTGTTGTATCAAATGGCTTTTAACGCTTTTTTTATTAAATCTTCTAATAGTACGGATTCGGATGGTTCAGCCAGGATAACTTTTTGGATGGATGATTCAGCCTGTTGCCGGGAAATACCCAGGGCGATCAAAGCATTTAACGCATCCTGTTCAAGGCTATTGCCTTTTTCAGGCAAAATAGTTTTATCTCCCGCAAATTTCCCTACCTTATCTTTCAGCTCCAGTATCAATCGCTCCGCTGTCTTCTTTCCTATCCCCTTGACGCTTTCAAGCAGCTTAAGGTTGCCTAGCAGTATTGCTTTATTTACTTCATCGGGCCGTAAGGAAGACAACATCATCCTCGCAGTCGCTGCTCCAACGCCAGAAACTCCTATCAACATAACAAAAATGTCCTTTTCCTCCTTCTCAAAGAATCCATATAATACATGACCATCTTCTTTAATTTGAAGATGGGTAAATAATTTACAGAATTCCAGATTTTGAATATGGGAATACGTATTTAGGCTGATATTAACTTCGAACCCTATCCCGTTCACATCCACATAAACCTGCGCCGGACTTTTATAAGTCAGTTTTCCTTGCAAATATGCGTACATAATCTATTACCTGTCAGCAACGAAAATAGGGATATTTCGCCATGTAAGGTGTTAAAAATATCGCTAAGGTTTTTTCTGTATTTTTACCAAACTCTATACATAAAAAAAATATCTTAAAATAAAAGAACCTGATGCAAAAAACTACTGCTGCGATCACAGCTGTCGGGGGCTATGTACCCGATTACAGGCTTACCAATAAGGAATTAGAAACGATGGTGGATACAAATGACGAGTGGATACGTACCCGTACCGGCATTGAAGAAAGGCGTATTTTAAAAGGCGAAGGCCTGGGAAGCAGCGATATGGCTGTTCCGGCAGTCCTTGAAATATGTAAAAAAAGAGGAATAGACCCGCTGGAGATAGATTGCCTGATCTGTGCCACGGTTACACCTGATATGGTTTTCCCGGCTACGGCCAATGTTATTTGTGATAAGATAGGCGCTAAAAATGCCTGGGGCTTTGATCTGAGTGCAGCCTGTTCCGGATTTTTATTTGCCTTGACCACAGGAGCCAGTTATATAGAAAGCGGCCGCTACAAAAAAGTAGTAGTGGTTGGGGTAGATAAAATGAGCGCCATTATTGATTACAGCGACCGTGCTACCTGCATCATTTTTGGTGACGGCGCCGGTGCTGTTTTACTGGAGCCAAATGAAGAAGGTGTGGGTATTTTAGACAGTATCCTTAGAAGCGATGGCGCCGGAAGGGCTTACCTGCATATGAAAGCGGGAGGATCTGTTAAGCCTGCAACTGTAGAATCTGTTCTGGCAAGAGAACATTTTGCCTACCAGGAAGGACAGACCGTTTTTAAATTTGCCGTAAAAGGTATGGCTGATGTGAGCTATGAACTGATGCAGCGCAACAATTTAACAGCCGATGATATTGCATGGCTGGTACCTCACCAGGCCAACCTGCGGATTATAGATGCCACGGCCAGCAGGATGGACCTGCCGAAAGAAAAAGTGATGATCAATATCCAGAAATATGGCAATACCACGGCAGGTACGTTGCCGCTTTGCCTCTGGGATTGGGAAAAACAATTGAAGAAGGGCGATAATATTATACTGGCTGCTTTTGGCGGCGGCTTTACCTGGGGAGCTACCTGGCTGAAGTGGGCCTATGATTCCAATTAGATCATTGGCTTATCAATTGCAGAAATACATAAATTCTATTTAAAAGGATACCATGAAAAAACATTTACTGTTATTATTTATTGCAGTTGCTTTTTTTGAGGGTGCAGCTAATGCACAGTTCTCTAAATACATCATCCGCTTTAAGCATAAAGGAACCAGCCCGTATTCGCTGAGCGATCCTTCACAATATTTAAGCCCGAGGGCCATTGCCAGGAGAACACGATATGGTATCCCTGTAGATTCCACCGATCTCCCTATAACACCAAGATTCATTGACAGTGTACGCCTTGCGGGTTCGGTTACTATATTGAATGTTTCCAAATGGATGAACCAGGTGGCGATACAAACTACAGATGCCGCTGCATTAACGAAAATAAATTCGTTCACTTTTGTTATAAGTACCTCGCCTGTGGCGCCTTTTGCAGGACAATCCATAACGCCGGTAAATAAACAGCTGGATGTTCCTGCAAGCCCGTTTGTAGCAAACCCGGCAGGAACTGATTTTACTGATGCTTATTATAATTATGGCCAGTCATTCGACCAGGTACATATTCACAACGGCGATTTCCTGCACAACCGCGGCTTTCGTGGCCAGGATATGCAGCTATCGTTAATGGATGGGGGCTTTTATCACTATATGTCATTGCCAACATTCGACAGCGTAAGAAATAATGGCCAGATACTCGGCACCTGGGATTTTGTGGCCGGCAATGCCAGTGTAGATGAGGATGATTCGCATGGCATGAAATGTTTCAGTACGATCGCAGCCAATATGCCGGGGTCGTTTGTTGGCACAGCGCCTAAAACATCGTTCTATTTGTTTCGTACCGAAGATGTAAACTCTGAATACCCGATAGAAGAACAAAACTGGATAGCTGCTGCGGAAAGAGCAGACAGTCTTGGTGTGGATGTATTTTCTACTTCATTGGGTTATTATGCTTTTGATAATGCTGCTTTCAATCATGTATATGCCGATATGGATGGCAATACCACTCCTATTGCCAAAGGAGCAGATCTTGCTGCAAAAAAAGGCATCATTGCAGTGGTTGCCGCAGGTAATGAAGGTACCAATTCATGGCACTATATCATTACCCCTGCTGATGCAGACAGCGTAGTAGCTGTTGGTGCAGTAGGCACCGATGGTGTAGTTGGCGGTTTCAGCAGTTATGGCCCAAGCAGCGACGGACAGGTAAAGCCTGCCGTAGCTTCTGTTGGCGTTAATACTGTAGTAGCCAATACCGGTAATGGCAGCCCTACTTTCGGCAGCGGTACTTCGTTTGCCTGCCCTAATATGGCTGGCTTAATAACCTGTTTATGGCAGGCTTTTCCCGAAGTAAATAATATGGGTATCATCAATGTGCTGGAACAATCTTCTACCAAAGCCAATAATCCTGATGACAGGGTTGGCTATGGTATCCCGGATATGAAAAAAGCATTTGTGCGTTTGGAAAAACAGTTATTTACCAAATCAGTTTCTACGGCAGATTGCAAAACAACATTGCAATGGACAGTTAAAGCTGATTCTGCTATTACCATTAACCTGCAACGCAAAGTAACAACAGGGGCATATAGCTTATTGAATACATTCACCTCAACCGGCGGCTTTGCATCAAAGAATTTTTCGTTTATTGATGATATGAACAATGTTGCTGCAAGCCCGGTTACGTATCGCTTTGTAATGAACATTGCTTCGGATACTACTTTCTATTTGGATTCTGTAACGGTGAATTTTGTTCCCAAGCCAAATCTTGGCGGCAATAAAACAGCAGCTGTTTGCCAGGGCAGTACATTTGATCTTACTGCATTGTACACTACTTCCGGTTTAACCACTTCCTGGACATCAACTACCGGGCCGGTCCCCAATCCTGCGGCAATTACTGCAGCTGGAACTTACCGGCTGATCGCTGTCAATACTTCCGGCTGTGCAGATACTGTGTCTGTAACAGTAACTTCTAATGCCAAACCAAATCTTGGCTCAGATAAATCTATTGTAAAATGCGCAGGCTCTACATTTGATCTCACCACACAATTTGTAACAACAGGTTTAACAACAGCGTGGACATTAAACGGAGCGGCAGTAGCAAATCCTGTTGCTGTTACTGCAGCAGGCACTTATCAACTGATCGTTACCAATACTTCGGGCTGTACCGATACGGCATTGGTTGTTATTACCAGCGATCCGCAGCCCTGCATCCCTAACACTGATAAAATTTCCATCAGCCCGAATCCTGTAAGTAATAATTTATTTGTAATTATAAGTAAACCAACCGCTGTAAAAATTGATATACTTATTACCAATGCAGCAGGGCAAAAAATGTATTATACATCATCGCAGCAGGCAGCAGGGCAACAAACTTATACAGTACCAATGAGGAAAATGGCCGATGGCATTTATTATGTTACGGTGAAAATAAATGATAAGGAAGAGATGGTGAAGAAAGTGGTGAGGCAGTAAACCAGGGTAAAAGTTGACAGGTTAAAAGGTTTATAAGTTTAAAAGCCTTGTTAACAGACCAACCTTTCAACTTGTTAACTTTCTAAACACCGCCACAAACATACTATCCGCCTTTTTATCATAACCTTTTAATAATTCCATCTGTACTAACTGCAGGTGGAATTTTTCTTTTATGAAAGCAACAACGGCTTCGTTTTCTTCTTTAAATACAGAACAGGTTATGTAAACAAAAAGCCCATCGTGCTGCAAATGCGGGATCACATTGGAAACGATCTGTAATTGGCGATTAGCATACGTTTCAATTTGCTGCTGATCAAAATAAAAAAGCTGTTCGGGTGTACGTGCCCAGGTGCCGCTGCCGGTACAGGGTGCATCGCAAATGATGAGTTGCTGATTTTGAATTTCAAGTGAAGCATTAGTAACACTTAGGTCAGCAATAAAGGAATGATATTTTTTTATGCCTGCGGCAGAAAATCTTTTTTTAAGGTTGGCCAAAATGCTTTCCCGGATATCTGACACCGTAAGCTCTACCCGGCCATTTAAAATATCATACAATAAAATGGATTTACCACCACTTGCAGCACAACAGTCCCAGGAAGTGATTTGTGATTCAGGATTTGTGATTTGCGATTTTAAAGAAGTCAATACTTTTTGAGAGTTGTAATCTTGTACTATTGCTTCTTTATCCAATTCAATTACACCATCTAATTTAGAAGCATTGGGTAAAGCGATACAATCATCACCAATTAATTGATAAGATAAAGCTGCTGCTTTCAATTTACTTTCAACTATATTCTTTTTACCCGGGCGTATGCGCAAAAACAGATCCGGTTGTTGAAGAAAAGAAAGATCAAATTGTTGTTGGTCAATGCCTTCGCTTAATGCAAAAGCAAAAGGAAAAATAGTTTCAGTATTGATGTTTGTAATAAATAATTTTTCCGCAACAGGAAGTGTGATTTTTTCGTTCCATTCCGGTTTAAAGAATTGTAATAATTCACTAAAAGCATGTTCGCATAAAAATGTTGCTGTTAGCAATCTTTCTTCGATGGAAATAGCTGAGGCTGCTTTACCTAAACGATAATAGTTGTAACAAAGCGAAGAAATAGATCTCCTGTCTTTGGAACCATATTTTTTATCTGCTGCAAAAAATTTTCTTAAATAACCTGCCAAAGGCTCTTCGCCTTTATAAGCGCTTATTATTTTGGTGGCCGTATTTAAATAAGATTGATAGCGCATTACTGCAAAAGTAATACTTACAGTTCCAGTAAACTCTTCACCGGATCTTTTCCAAACAATAACAGTTCAGGATTTTCCAGCAACTCTTTTACCCGTACTAAAAAGCTTACAGATTCTCTTCCGTCGATAATGCGGTGATCGTAGCTCAATGCCAGGTACATCATAGGCTTTATTACTACCTGCCCGTTGATGGCCATTGGCCTGTCTTGTATCTTATGCATGCCAAGTATGGCAGATTGAGGGATATTAATGATCGGTGTACTCATCATAGAACCGAAGATACCGCCATTGGTAATGGTGAATGTTCCGCCGGTCATTTCTTCAATGGTGAGTTTATTTTCTTTTGCTTTGGTAGCCAGTTCCACTACTTTCTTTTCTATACCGGCCATGCTTAAACTTTCAGCATTGCGGATAACGGGAACCACTAACCCTTTTGGTGCACTTACTGCAATGGAGATGTCGCAATAATCATGGTAAACAATATTTTCGCCGTCTATATAAGCATTTACTGCAGGCCATTCCAATAAAGCGTAGGTACATGCTTTGGTGAAAAAGCTCATGAAACCGAGATTAACTCCATGTGCTTCTTTGAATTTATCTTTATGCTTTGCTCTTATTTCCATAATGGGGCCCATATCCACTTCGTTGAATGTGGTGAGCATAGCAGTAGTATTCTTTGCTTCAACCAGCCTGCGACTGATCGTCTTACGCAGGTTGCTCATTTTTTCAGGACGGTCGTTACGGCCAAATAATTCTACACCAGGTTTCCTGCCGGGATTATTTAATGCCTCTAAAACATCCTGCTTCATTATTTTGCCGTTACTGCCGGTTGCGCTCACTGATTTTACATCTACTTTTTTATCAGCAATTATAGCGGCAGCTACGGGTGTAGCTTTCAGGTTTTCTGTTTTCTGTTTTGGGTCTTCAGTTTGCTGTTTTGGGTTTTCTGTTTTGGGTTTTTCAGCAGCTTTCTCTTTTTGGGCTACAGGCTGTTCTGCTGTATCTTCCGGTTTTTTCGCATCAGTATCAATGCTGCAGATAAGGTCACCAATCTTTAAAGTATCGCCTTCCTGTGCAACAATTTTAATGGCACCGGCCTGCTCTGCATTGATCTCAAAAGTGGCTTTTTCGCTTTCCAGTTCCGCTATTACTTCATCACGGTTGGCGTATTCGCCATCCTTTTTTAACCATTTAACAAGGGTTACTTCGCTGATACTTTCGCCTACTGTCGGAACTTTGATGTCAATTGCCATTTCTTTTGTTTTATAAGTTGTGCAAATTTCGGGAAAATAAGGGATTATTAAAAGTGAATTTTAGGGAGATGATTAAGCTCAGATTACACGGATTTAAACGAACCTGCAGGCAGGCAGGCAGGTTACACGGATTTTTTACCTGGCGGTGCTCAGTAGCCTGATACAAAAAAGCAGCCCTGATAAAACCAGGGCTTAAATATTGTTATAATTGAGGAATTATTGAATTATGCACCAAGGTAGCTGCGCAATAGTTTACAACGTGATGCTGTGCGCAGTTTGGTGATGGCCTTATCTTTTATCTGGCGCACCCTTTCCCGGGTAAGATTGAAACGTTCGCCGATATCTTCGAGGCTGAGTGCATGATCTACACCGATACCGAAAAAGAAACGGATCACATCTTTCTGCCTGTCGGTAAGCGTGCTCAGGGAGCGGTCTATTTCTGTCTTTAAAGAAGCTTTAAAAGCCAGTTCATTATCGGTGGTAGTTGCATTGTGGTTTACCAGCACATCTATCAGCGTACTTTCCTCACCGTCAGATAAAGGCTGATCCATACTCACATGCCTTGCGGCAACACCTAATGTAGCAGCTACTTCTTCTGTATCCATATCAAGAAAGGTAGCCAGTTCTTCGGGTGTTGGCTCACGTTCGTATTCCTGCTCCAGCAGGGAAAACGCTTTGCTTATCCTGTTGGTAAGCCCTACTTTATTTAATGGTAAACGTACTATCCTTGATTGTTCTGCCAATGCCTGCAATATACTCTGGCGTATCCACCATACGGCATAAGAAATGAATTTGAAGCCGCGGGTCTCATCAAAACGTTGTGCTGCTTTTATCAGGCCGAGGTTGCCCTCATTGATAAGATCAGGCAGGGTAAGACCCTGGTTTTGATATTGCTTGGCCACCGATACTACGAACCTGAGATTGGCTTTGGTCAGTTTTTCGAGAGCCCACTGGTCGCCTTGTTTAATGCGAATGGCAAGCTTTACTTCTTCCTCAGGATTTATCAATTCTACTTTGCCGATCTCCTGCAGGTACTTCTCGAGGCTCTGGCTCTCCCGGTTGGTAATAGACTTAGTGATCTTTAGCTGGCGCATACTCATAAGTCTGAAGTTTTTAAGTTAAGGTTAGGCGTCTGTTCCGAAAACTGTCGGGTTAACATTTTGTTAAAATATCTCCCTCTTGTTAACGTAATTTATGTTATTTCAGGTACGTAACCAAAAGATTTTTTCTAAATTATTGGCACTCAGCCTGATTTATTTGATAATTTCTAAAGGATTTGGGGTATTTGCTTAAAATAAAATAATAGGCTAAATATTTTGTCAAGCAGATTATTTTGTTATTATTGCAACATCGCACGGATTTTTAAATAATTAAGATGAGTAAGAAAGTTTTATACACATTGGAATACCCGGTTAGATGTTCGCCTGGCATATTGTATGATTTTTTAAGCACCCCTGCAGGGTTGCAGGAGTGGTTTGCGGATAAGGTTGATGAACGTGATGGCGTATTTAGTTTTTCATGGAACGGCACTACTGATAAAGCAGAACTGTTAGAAAGTGAAGAAGATAAATTTGTTCGTTTTCATTGGCTCCACATGCCCAAAGATGAATATTTTGAATTTGGCATTGAAAAATCAGAGGTTACCAATCAAACCATATTGATCGTAAAGGATTTTGCTGATAAAAAAGAGATCAAAG
Source organism: Bacteroidota bacterium (assembly GCA_048497855.1). Classification (GTDB taxonomy): domain Bacteria; phylum Bacteroidota; class Bacteroidia; order Chitinophagales; family Chitinophagaceae; genus Ferruginibacter. Next base: position 209,774 of record JBEHZB010000005.1, read on the forward strand.
ATCAAAGCCAGCTATGGGAATACCAGGTGAAGGACCTGTTTCACCGCATCGGCAGTTAATACCGAAGTAACTGTATCATCGTACTGAACATCTCTTCCAGTAATAATGGCATTTCATTCCATTGTTGCAACGAAAATTTTGCAGCTATTTTTATAAAATGCTGTTGCGTTGTAATGTCTTCTATTTCCATTGGGGTCTTTTCATTTACCGGAATATAATTGCTGCTTTCAAAATGATGCTCCCATTGATCATCATTGATACAAATAAACCATTCCTGTTCCTTTAAAAGCGAATGCTTTTGCAATAACGAACGTTGCAGCCCTTCTTTATATTGACCTGATACATGCAGCGTAATGCTGAAAAAATTTCCCCACCAAAACATGGCGCGTATAGCCAGGGTGTTTGCTTTATGATAAGCCCGCGGATAATCCAGCACTACATAAGGCAGCTGCAAATAATTTTCTCCTTTTGATATTTTAGGTTCAGTAGCTAACATAACTTCCGGCAAGTATTGACGGTTCTTTTCAATGATACCGGTAAAATTTATTGCCAGCTCTCCAAAAAGATGATATACCTTTTCAATTATAGCACGTTTCGTTAAAATCCATTCTGTATTACAAACCAGTTGCAGTTCCTGCGGCGAAAGAGTTATTTTTGCGTCGTTAACCATTAGCCAAACTTACAAAATAAGCCGAAGCTTACGTGATAAAGAAGCTAGACAAACTCATCCTTAAATCTTTCATAGGGCCGTTCATTGTAACGTTCTTCATCGCATTCTTTGTGCTGATGATGCAGAGCCTGTGGAAGTATATTGATGATCTTGTAGGCAAAGGGCTGGATTTTGGTACTATTGGCCTGTTCCTTTGGTATGTGAGCGCATCTTTACTTACACTGGCAATGCCTATTGCTATATTGATCTCTTCTATCATGACCTTTGGCAACCTTGGCGAAAGTTTTGAACTGGTTGCCATCAAATCATCCGGTATTTCTTTACTGCGCTTTATGCGCCCGCTGATAGTAGTTGCCATATTTTTAAGTGGCATCACTTTTTTGTTTGCCAATTATGTGATACCCTATGCCAACCTGAAATTTGTAACGCTATATAATGACATCCTTTATAAAAAACCTGCGTTCGACCTCAAGGCAGGACAGTTCTATACCCATATCCCTAACTATGCTATTAAAGCAGGAAAAAAAGATGCTGATGGTAAAACCATCTATAATGTATTGATATACGAACAAAGTAATTACCTGCAGGATAATGCTATAATTGCCGAGAAGGGTATCATGAAAATATCAGATGACCAGCGCTTTATGGAGTTTAACCTGCAAAACGGCTACCGCTACCAGGAAAGAGGTAACACAGGCGATTCTTCAACAGAATATATCCGCCTTGGATTTTCCTCTTTTAAAAAACTGTTTGATATGAGTTCACTGCAAAAGCAAACTACCAACGACAGTATTTACAGGGGCAATTTTAAAATGCTGAGTGTTAAGCAGCTTAATCATTCGCTTGACTCACTGCAACGGACAACCGATTCTTTAACGAACCGGATGAGCAGGGAGCTGGATGGCTATGCATACCGCATCGCTATTCCCGACAATGTATGGGAAAAGATACCGCAACAAAAAGGGCCTGACAGGAAATATATTGCCGACTCGGCTCAAAATTCTGTTTACGAATCGGCTATTACCATGGCAGGCAATATGCGGGCCAGCCTGGAAGGCACCGGCACTACTATAATCAATTATCAAAAAGAGATCAGGCAAAGCAAGGTAGAATGGCACCGCAAATTCTCTTTATCGCTTGCCTGCCTGGTGTTGTTCTTTATCGGCGCCCCGTTGGGTTCTATTATCCGCAAAGGCGGACTGGGTATGCCTTTGGTAGTTGCCATCATTTTCTTTTTACTCTTTCACCTGCTGAATATGTTCGGCGAAAAATTTGTAAAAGAATCCATCACTTCTCCTTTCGTAGGTATGTGGCTGTCTGTTATGGTACTTATCCCTATAGGCATTTTCTTTACGTATAAGGCCATGCATGATTCTCAATTATTTAATAAAGAATTCTATTCCCGTTTTTTTAAAAGAATAAGATCATTATTTGGTATATTTAGTAAGCGTAAGCAATCCCCGGTTTAATTAAATTATTTTTTATGGCACACAAACAATATCCCGGTCGCAGAAATTTCATTACTACATCTGCCAAAGGAGCGCTTGCTGTTGGCATTGGTATGAGCGCTGCAGGTTCATTTTTAGAATCCTGTTCCAATTCAAAAAATATAGGCGGCGCTGCCACTGGTATGAGAACAGGCTTTGATCAGCAGCCTTTGCCGTATAAATATGATGGACTGGAAAATGTGATCGATGCAATGACCATGGCGATCCATTATTCCAAACATGCCGCTACCTACAGTAAGAATTTAAAAGATGCTGCACAGGCTGAAGGTGTTGATATGAACAAGCCGCTGGAAGATGTGCTGGCCAAGATATCGAAGTATTCTGTAAAGATGCGTAACAACGGCGGCGGCCATTACAATCATGAGCTGTTCTGGAAATGTATGCGACCTAAAATGGCCGATAATAAACCTTCCGGTAAATTACTGGAAGCGATAGAAAAAAACTTTACCTCATTTGCTGATTTTAAAAAGCAATTCGGCGATGCCGGTAAGAACCGCTTTGGAAGCGGCTGGGCATGGCTGTATGTTGATGCCGAAAAGAATCTAAAGATCGGCTCCTCTCCTAACCAGGATAATCCCTTAATGGATATAAGCGACATCAAAGGCTTTCCGTTATTGGGCCTTGATGTATGGGAACATGCTTACTATTTAAAGTACCAGAATAAAAGAGCAGATTATATCGACAACTGGTGGAACGTGGTGAATTGGGATTATGTACAGCAGCGTTATGTGGTTAGTTGATTGTTATTCGTTATTGGTTAATAGTTATTCGTATCTAACTTTATGATTTTCTTCAACCTGCATTGAACATTGAACATTGAACATTGAACATTGAACATTGAACCTTCAACTTTCAACTTTCAACCTTCCTATCACCCATATTAGCTATTTTTTAAAGCATCGCCAACCACTACTTTTATCATTCTTAAAAAAAGTTTAAGTATGAAAAATTTAATGGTACTTATAGCGATCTGTTTTTCTCTCGTTGCACAGGCGCAGCCTCCACGTGACACCGTTTGGGGTAGTTTTCCCGACCAGGAATATTACAATCATATTTTAAGGGCCACAGCTGTAAGCGGCGAAACGCAGCAGATCATCATCGCTCCCAATGAACGCCCGTTTTGTTTTGATAAAAAAATAACCGTCCACTCTACATTTGGTACAAGAGGCGTAAGTGTGGATCAATGTATCTATTTAGACACCAAAGGCGGGCTGGTAGCCTATTTAAAACCATCAAAAAGCAGGGGCGGCGATCTATGCGATATTAAACCGGATGACAAAGATTTTTCCTTTAGCGTAATGGGACTAAAAGGGAATATATACATTTATCACAACACAGAAAACAAAGGGCAAATAAAACATTGGGTAAGCACCGGCAATACACAGGAGCATGTTTATGAAAACAATAACGCAAACAATACCAACCAATATACCTTGCACAAAAAAGGTGAACGCAGGGATTATTGTGATGGAAAAATAAAAGCCACCAGCTATAAATATGATGGTGCCACTGCACCAACCATGTTCCTGTTTGGTAAAACTTACCCGCCGGATATTAATGTTACACCCAATAAATACCTTGGCAATTTTGGTATTGGCTATCAATACACCGACAAAGGCTTATACCTCATCCTGGAAAATGTTGCCAGCGGTTATACCTGTAAGATCACTTCGATAGAAGATGTTAATGTATGTTTCAATCCTGCGCCTTTTCAAAAACAGGAAGAAGAATTCAGAACCAATGCAAATGATGACCTTCAAAAAGAAAGAGAAAAATTAGATAAGCAGGAACGTGATGCGGCCAATAGCCCTGATTGCAGTTCGGAAAAGCTGGCATTGGTCAGTTTCAGGAAAGAACAGCTGCGCAAGCAGGAACAGAATCTACGTAATTCCAATCATGGCAACGTGTACCAGGATAACGTAACCCAAAAGGCTTATATGGGTATGATGGATCCGTTGGTATCGGTGCAGGAAGGCATACTTTCCACCAAAGTCAGTATTTGTAGTATTGAAGCGGATATCCGCAAACATCCCAATGATAATACCTTGCAGGGCAGGCTCAACTGCAAGCAGGATATGTTAGGCAAACTGATGTCGGCCGAATCGGAAATGAGGGCCCTGGATACACAGTATGCAAACTCACCAGCCAAAGCCTTAGCCGAAAAATCGAAGTTGTATTTGAGGGTGATGGCGGGTGCGTGTGATTAAGGGGGTGAATGGTTTAATGGTTTAATTGTTAGGATGGTTCATGGCTGATTCGAGTTCAGCATCAAATTTTTTACGCCATCCTTTACCAAATTTTTTATTCAAAATTTTATACACTTTTTGGTTTTCAATAAAAGCACTGTCTCTTAATTTTTGCGAAACAACACAACCGCCTATTTGATAACGGACGAATCCATATTTAATGGATATTCTATTATAGGTACTGGTATATTCATTGTCTGGCAAACCATTAGTAAGTATCTTAAGGCGGGCATGATACACCGGTGCCAAAATAACTGTACCCGTGTAACCAACAGGCTTTAGATAGTTATTATTTTCTGTTGTAGCCTGCAACTAAATAATAAAATGGGTAAAAGAAGAAAGAGATATTTATTCACCAACTTTTATTTTCTATAAGATGCGACGGCAATGTCTTTTCACATTCAACAGTATAATTTAGTATATTGTCTTACCTAATCCGGCATTTTTTATGAGAAGATTTCTTATACCCTTATTTATGATCGGCACTGCTGTTATGATCTATATTATGATAACAACAGGCGCCCCGTTAAAAACCCCGCTTACACCAAAAGGCATTCTTGATCTTGAATTTGCTTTTGACAAGCAACATACCGATGTAGTGATGACAGCCTGGGCACCAAACAATAAAACGGATGCCGCAATAAAAAACACGATGTGGGATTTTGTATTTCTTTTCTTTTATTCGCTCTTTTTATTTTTTACCTGTAAACAATTACGGATAAAATTTACTCCCCTTAACTGGAAATATAATGCGGGTAAATTCTTTGCCGGTGCAGCCATAACTGCGGGCCTGCTGGATGCCGGTGAAAACCTTGGTATGCTGCAGACTTTACATGGTAACAGCAGCGATACCATTGCCCTGGTAACGGTAATTTGTTCTTTAATTAAATGGACGCTGGTGTTGCTGGTAATTGCTTATGTAGTAATTGCTTTGCTATCAAAAAGGCAAACGGCAGTGGCTTAAATAGACTCAGCCTTTGGCCTGAGACATTCTTTACTTCATATGGCGAATGAAACCGGACAAAGGCTGATAAATTGACAAGCAATCTGTCGCAAATTTAACAGCATTTGAATTATATAGCCAAAAGTTTTTTCGTAATTTTTTGTCAAAATACAGTTGCAGAATTCCTTCCTTAAAGTGAATAAAAAACAAGTATATTCGTTGCCCGATCAGGATAACAGATTACACGGATTAAAACGAATTACACGAATTTAATTATATAATCTTCTAACCAATTTCTCCGATCTCTTCTTTAGGGATAGAGGTAAAAAATCAAACCTATTATGCAAGCGTGGAAAGATTACCAGGAAAAAAATAAGGACCGCTTTTTAAATGAATTGCTCGACCTGTTGCGCATACCAAGTGTAAGTGCAAAGAGTGAGCATAAAGATGATATGCGCAAATGCGCCGAAGCTGTTAAGGCAAGATTGCTTGAAGCAGGCGCTGATAAAGCAGAAATTTATGAAACCGACGGCCACCCTTTGGTGTACGGCGAAAAAATAATTGACCCGTCAAAACCGACTGTTTTGGTTTATGGGCATTATGATGTTCAGCCTCCTGATCCGCTGGAACTATGGAACAGCGGGCCTTTTGAGCCGGTGATCAAAGACGGAAAAATATTTGCACGGGGCAGTTGCGATGATAAAGGGCAGTTCTACATGCATGTAAAAGCATTGGAAACTTTGGTGCAAACCAATACGCTGGCCAATAATATTAAATTTTGTATTGAAGGCGAAGAAGAAGTAGGTTCTCCTAACCTGGGAAAATTTGTTGCTTCGCATAAAGAGCTGTTGAAAGCAGATTGTATTTTGATAAGCGACAGTGCGATGATAAGTTTAGATACGCCGAGCATTGATATCGGCGTTCGTGGATTGAGTTATATTGAAGTAGAAGTAACAGGACCAAACCGCGACCTGCACAGTGGTGTATATGGCGGTGCAGTAGCCAACCCGGTAACTATCCTTGCAAAGATGATAGCCAGTTGCCATGATGAGAATAACCATGTCACCATTCCCGGTTTTTATGATGATGTGGTAGAAGCTACCGATGAAGAAAGGAAATTAATGGCGCTTGCGCCGTTTGATGAACAGGAATATAAAGATGATCTTGGTGTAAAAGAATTATGGGGCGAAAAGGGTTACAGCACCAATGAAAGAACCGGCATACGACCAACGATTGAATTGAACGGCATCTGGGGCGGTTACCAGGGAGAAGGCGCTAAAACAGTGTTGCCTTCAAAAGCAACAGCTAAAATATCAGCACGCCTTGTACCTAATCAAAAGAGTGCAGTGATCACTGAAAAATTATTGGACTATTTCAGGAAGATAGCGCCGCCTTCTGTTACGGTAAATGCATTTGAACACCACGGCGGTGAACCTTACATGACTCCGATCGACAGTACTGCATACAAAGCTGCTGCTAAAGCAATGGAAACAACGTTTGGTAAACAACCAATACCTGTTCGTGGCGGTGGCAGTATTCCTATCTGTGCATTGTTTGAAAAAGAATTGGGCATCAAGATCGTATTCATGGGTTTTGGCCTCGACAGTGATAACCTGCACAGCCCGAATGAAAAATTCAACTTAGCTAATTTTTATAAAGGCATTGAAACGATACCTTATTTCCACCAGTATTTTACAGAAATGAAGTAAGGTTGAAAGTTTGAAGGTTCAATGTTGAAAGTTATGATCCCGGTAACACAATTGCCGGGATTTTTTATGGGATAACCGATATTGGCAATTCTATTAAGTTTCATTGAGCGGAATCGAGGCCGGAGTATATCAACACATATTCACCTTTCAGGATCGCAGGGATATCTTTATTATACTTCTTATACAATTCAATAGCGGTAAGGATAGATTGTTTTGCCTCTTCAACAGTATCTCCTCCACCATAAATGCCTTCAATATTATCAGCGTAAGAAGAATACATGTCTTTGTTTCTTTCGATGATTACTTTTATTGTTTGCATCTTTTGAAAATTTACAATCGGCTTATTTTGTAATAAAAAAGCCTAAATCTTTAATAACAAAAGACTTAGGCTTGATATCGTACCGGAGAGCAGACTTGAACTGCCGACCTTCGGGTTATGAATCCGATGCTCTAACCAGCTGAGCTACCCCGGCATCCCTTTAACGGGGTGCAAATATAGGCCATTTTGCCAAAAGGGAAAAAGCTAACTGTTTAAAAGTTGTCCCAACCGCTCAGAAACTTTGGCAGCATTAGGCAGCATAGCCTGTTCCAATACCACATTCATTGGTACAGCCGGTAAATTAAGGGCACCGATCACTTCTACCGGCGCATCTAAATTTTTGAAACAGGCTTTAGATATCCTGCCGGCCAGGGCTTCAGCAAAAGAATTATTTTGCTGCTCCTCAGTTACTATAAGGCACTTACCATGCTTTTTTACGGTAGTGAATATTAATTCTTCATCCAACGGAAATAAAGTACGCAGGTCAATTACTTCTACCCTGCCCGGGTAATCTTTGGCCGCAGCTTTTGACCAATATACGCCCATACCATAAGTAATGATGCAACAACTTTCGCCCATGATCGTGGAGTCTTCATCAGCCTGCAACACTACATTGCCTTTGCCTAACGGAATGATATAATCAGCAGAAGGTTCGGTCATTTTTGCTTCTTCGGTACCAGGCACTTTGCTCCAGTACAGGCCTTTATGCTCCAGCATCACCACAGGATTGGGGTCAAGGAAAGCTGCTTTCAGCAAACCTTTCATATCTGCTGTATTGGAAGGGTAAACAATTTTTATTCCTTTGATAGTAAGCAGCGTACTTTCTACACTGCCGCTGTGATAAGGCCCGCCACCGCCATAAGCGCCTATTGGCACTCTTATCAATGTTTGTACGGGAAATTTACCGCAGCTTAGATAACAGCTCTTGCTGATCTCTGTTACCAATTGATTAAGGCCCGGATAAATATAATCGGCAAACTGTACTTCCACAATTGGCTTTACCCCAACAGCACTCATACCAACCGTACTGCCGATAATATAAGCTTCCTGTATAGCCGTATTAAAAACACGGTGATCACCAAACTGTTCCGCTAAAGTAGCCGCCTCACGGAAAACGCCACCCAGCCTACGTCCTACGTCCTGCCCATATAAAATGGCTTCCGGGTATTCTTCCATGATCTCTCTTATCGCAAACAGCGCCGCATCTACCATCAATACTTTTTCTTTATTGACAGGAGACCGTTCTCCTTTTTCTTCTGTAACCGGTGTTGGTGCAAAAACATATTGCTCTACTGTTGATGGGTCTGGCTCGGGAGCCGCAATGGCTTTTGCAAATTCCGCTGCTACATATTCTGCCGCTTCTCTTTCTATTGCAACAATATCATCTTCATTAATGCCAAGTTCCAGTAATTTGCTACGCAATTTCGGACCGGGATCATCTACATAATGTTTAGCAAGATCTTCTTCGGTACGATAAAATTCTTTCCGTACGCCGCTGGTATGATGCCCCAGCAGTGGTACTTTAGCATGTACCAAAAAAGGATGGCGCTGCTCCCGTACTTCATTCACTACATTTTGCATCACTTCATAGCTCTGCAAAAAATCGCTGCCGTCGATACTGATACGGTTAATCCCTTTTAAGCCTTTTACCATTTCACTGGCATTGGTCGTTCTTGCTTCATCTGCTGTAACACTGATCCCCCAATTATTATCCTGCACTAAAAAAATTATAGGCAATTGATGCAATGCTGCAAACTGGAAAGCTTCGCTTACTTCGCCTTCTGTTACAGATGCATCGCCGAGAGAACAGATAACCAACGGCAAATGATAATTGGCGGTAGAATAAGTTTTCTTTAATAAAGGCGAATCGATCTTCTCTAAATATTTTATGCCTTGTGCAATACCTGTTGTTGGTATCGCCTGCATGCCTGTGGCACTGCTTTGATGTATGATATTGGCTTTATCATTGCCGCGATAATTAGGATGCGAATAATATTCCCTGCCGCCGGTAAAAATATCATCGCCCTTTGCCAGTAATTGTAACATTAATTGATAAGGTGTAAATCCCAATCCCAATAAAATGCTTTCATCCCTGTAATATGGGCTCACATAATCGCAGGGTAATAATTGAAAAGCTGTTGCCAGTTGTATGGCTTCATGGCCACGGGAGGTAGAATGTACATATTTACATATTGGCCGGTTTGCTTCATAGGTATCTGCCATTGTTTTGGCTGTACACATGAGGCGATAGGCTTGTAATAATATTTCGGTAGAAGGCATTAGGATGATTTACGATTTATGATTTCGGATTTACGATTTGGGATATATTTTTCACTGAATTGCACAAAGGAATCACGGGGAAACACAGAGACAACTTTGTGTTTAATGCTGAATAAATTGATACAGCTGATAACATGAATATGGCTAAGGCGCTTAGGTTTGATGCATAAAGGTAAATTAACAGGCATAAAAAACCTCCGCTTTTTTAGCGGAGGCCATTAAATAAGGGAAGAAAATTATTTTACTTCGAGGCTTAACAGCTTTTGATCTTCAATGAAACCTTCCAGCTCGTCGCCCACAACACATTCCCCAACGCCTGCAGGTGTACCGGTGAAAATGATATCGCCGATATTAAGGGAAAAATAAGTGGAAACGTGCTCAATAATGGTATCGAAATGAAAGATCATCTTACCGGAATTACCTTTCTGCACCAGTTCTTTATTTTTATACAGGGAAAAATTGATGTTCTTTTTATTCATCGCCGGAGTAATATCGATGAACTTACTCACAGCTGCGGAATTATCAAACGCTTTTGATTTTTCCCAGGGCAATCCTTTTTTCTTCAGCTCATCCTGCAGGTCACGGGCCGTAAAATCTATACCAACAGCTATACCGTTATAATAATTTCCAGCATGACGTTCCTGTATATACTTACCGTTCTTGCATATCCGCAATACCAATTCACATTCATAATGCAGTTCATTGGTAAATTCCGGGTAATAAAAAGGCGTATGGCTTTGCAGCAATGCGCTTTTCGGTTTCATAAAAATGACCGGTTCTTCTGGTAAATCGTTGCCAAGTTCTTTGGCATGCTCCGCATAATTGCGTCCGACACAAATTATTTTCATGTAAAGGCCTTTTTAAGGTAGGAGTGTTACAGCAGCGAATATATACAAATAGCTTAAAAAAAACAACTATGTGTATTAATATCCAACTAACTACATAGACTATATTTTTATTGATATATTATTATAAGTCGACATAGTTTGTTCAATACCTGCTCCTATGAAGCTTTCAATTATTTCTACGCATTTTTCTATTTTTAATACAACCAATGGTTCTTCTGCTTTTAACCATTTACCCAACACAAAATCTGCCTGCATTCCTTTTGGATAATTATTGCCGATACCGAAGCGTAATTTTGGGTAAGCATCTGTTCCCAAAATATTTTCAATATCCTTTAATCCATTGTGCCCACCTGCAGACCCGCTGCCACGCAGTCGTATCTTATCCAGTGGCAGCGCCACTTCATCCACAATTGTCAATGTATTTTCAAGGGGAACGTTCTCTTTGACCTGCCAGTATTTAAAGGCACGTCCGCTAAGGTTCATATAGGTAGTAGGGCAAATACAAACGATTTGTTTTCCTTTCCATTTAAATTCTGTTACGTAAGCCAGCCTGTCCACACGAAACTCAGCGCCATGTTTGCGGGCAAACGCATTTACTACATCAAATCCAATATTGTGCCGGGTGCCAGCGTATTCATTACCGATATTACCCAGGCCAACTATTAAAAATTTAGACATCTTTATTTATCGTGTACTGTTAACAGTTTATATATTTATCCTGCAACGTTATATGATTTTTAGATTCAAAAAAGTTATTAACCCATATTATCAAGGAGCATCTGCAGGTCAACCTCTGTTTTTATCAACACATCCCTGGCTTTACTACCCTGGTTGCCCCCTACCACACCTGCGGCCTCCAGTTGATCCATTAAACGGCCTGCACGGTTATATCCCAGTTTCATGCGGCGCTGCAATAACGAAGTACTGCCTACCTGGCTGGCTACGATCAGTCTTGCTGCATCTTCAAACAAAGCATCTTTATCATTTACATCAAAATCTTTTCCTTCCATTTCTTTTTCATCCACATATTCCGGCAGCAAAAACGCTTGTGGGTAACCGCGTTGCTCCCCGATGAAATCAACGATCTTATCTACTTCCGGTGTATCAACAAAAGCGCATTGCAAACGTACCAGTTCGCCGTTATAACTGATCAGCATATCTCCTTTACCGATCAGTTGCTCTGCACCGCCTGCATCTAAAATAGTACGGCTGTCTATCTTACTGCTTACCTTAAACGCAATACGTGCCGGAAAATTCGCTTTGATGGTACCGGTAATAATATTCACACTTGGCCGCTGTGTAGCAATGATCAAGTGTATACCGATAGCACGGGCCAGTTGCGCCAAACGTGCAATAGGCATTTCCACTTCTTTACCGGCGGTCATTATCAGGTCGGCAAATTCATCTACTACCAAAACGATAAAGGGCAGAAATTGGTGGCCTTTCTCCGGATTTAATTTTCGGGCAACAAATTTTTCATTGTATTCTTTTATGTTCCGGCAACCAGCCTCCTTCAACAGGTCGTACCGGTTATCCATCTCAATACACATAGCATTCAAAGTGTGTACCACTTTTTTTGTATCGGTAATGATGGCATCTTCTTCGCCGGGTAGTTTTGCCAAAAAGTGCTTTTCTATCTGCTTATAGATACTTAACTCTACTTTCTTGGGATCTACCAGTACAAACTTTAACTGCGATGGATGTTTTTTATACAAAAGGGAAACCAGTATCGCATTCAACCCAACTGATTTACCCTGCCCTGTTGCACCTGCCATTAACAAATGCGGCATACTGGCAAGGTCCACAATGAAATTTTCGTTATCAATTCTTTTGCCTACAGCTATTGGTAAAGAGAAACTATTGTTTTGGAATTTTTCAGAAGCCAGTAACGTCTTCATGCTCACCACGGTCTTTCTTGCATTCGGCACTTCAATACCGATCGTTCCTTTTCCGGGTATCGGTGCAATGATACGTATGCCCAATGCTGCAAGGCTCAGGGCAATATCATCTTCCAGGTTCTTTATCCTTGAAATGCGCACCCCGGCCGCCGGGATGATCTCGTATAAGGTTACCGTAGGGCCAACCGTAGCCGATATCTTCTGTATATGTATATCGTAATTCTTAAGCGTATTGATGATCTGGTTCTTGTTATTTTCCAGCTCATTGGCATCTTGTACGATCTTTTCGCTGCCATGATTTTCCAGCAGGTCGATCGTGGGATATTTATAATCCCGCAGGTCGAGAATGGGATCGTAAGGTTTGGAACTGATCGCCGGTTTAACAGCAGCACCAGCTTCTTCTTCAACAACTTTATCCGGTACTGTTTTTATCTCCAGTTCCAGTGGATCTTCTGCTGCAACAGGCTTTGGCTTTTGTACCGGGGGTTGTATCGTTTCTTCTTTTATTATTACAGGCTCAGGAGCGATCTCTTCAATTACCGGCTCTTCCCGGATCGCTTTAGGCATCACTTCCAGCGGCAATTCTTTTTCTATAATACCAAGATCATGTTTGAGCGCCGGGTTTTCCTGAGATGGAATTACCAACACATTGCCTTCTTCTTTAAGCGCATTGCCTTTCATGGCAGCTGTATTATTTTCTTCTGCCGACCATTCTGCTTTTTCCTCATCGTCTTCTGCTGCTTCATCTGCAAAAGGAATTTCGTTTGCATTGTTTATTACCGGCACTTCATTTTTAGAAGGCAGTTTAAATACCGGGTTGAACCGCCAGATAACATAGGCTAATACCGCCACTGCCAATACGCCCAGTGTTCCTACCTCTCCTATTGTTCTGTACATCCATTCTTTTACCATATCGCCAACAGCGCCGCCCCATGCAAACGCTGCCCCCCCGCCAATTACTGATGCTGCCACGCTTATTAAAGGCAGGCCAACGATCAGGTATTTTATATTGCGGGCAACAGAAAATACTTTTTTTCCAAAGAAAAGATTGATACCTATCACAAAAAAGAAACTGCACACCAGGTAAGAAGCAATACCAAAACCTTTGTAGATGAACAGGTGGGCTATATAAGCGCCAAAGGTACCCAGCAGGTTAGCTACTTTGGCATCGGTGCCAAGCAATAAACGGTAACCATGCTGAAACACTTTATCCTGGTCATCCTGCCAGGTAAAAAGGTAGGAAGTGAATGCAATGAATAAAAGTATGGAAATGAGGAGTGAAATACTTCCTGCGATCTTATGGGTACGTTCGTCTTGCAGTAGCTGCTTTACTTCTACCGTTTCTTCTTTTTCCTGCTTCAACTGTTCAGGAGCCGCCGCTTTTGCTTTTGCAGATTTCAGTTTATTGGCCATCAATAACAAAGATATAAAAAACAGCTACTGCAAACACACGCTAAAAACCTTTAGCATTAATATATGATTATCACCGATTTTACGTAGGTTTGGGCACAAACAGCTACTTATTGAAACAGTTTGTTACCCTACTACTGGCTTATTTCATATCGCTGACTATTCGGGCCCAGGCACCGGCAGACACATCGGCTGTTGATGTAAGTACTGTTGCCGATACACTTACCATTCTTACTAAAACACAATTATTGGTCGATAGTAATTCCTCTCTTTCTCTTGACCAGGCATTGCAAAAAAAATTCTCCCCGCTGATAGATTTCCCTAAGCGTAAATGGCTTCCCCCGGCAATGGTGGCCTTCAGCTATTACCTGAAATTTACGGTATATAACAGCTCTGCCCAGCCGGTAACCACCTACCTGCTGCCCGGACTTCGTTTTGAAAAGAAGGTACTGTATAAAATAAGGCCGCAGATGAAAGGTGTGGAAGATGATGAGGACCCCGGCTATCTTCCGCTGGTAATGGCGCCGGGCGAACGCTGCGAAGTACTGGTATATCTTAAACCATTAAAAACAGAATCTGATTTTATTTTTCCGAGGCTGATAGAAACGCATTTCCTGGAAAGCTATAAGCTGATCTATTACGGCAATTACCGCAATATCAAAACACTGGGTTATGTACTAAGCGGCATTTTGTTGATGATGATGTTCTTCATGCTTACCAATTTCATCCTTAATCTTAAACGGGAGTTTTTATACAATGCACTGTATTCCCTGTGCATGTTTGCACTTATTTATTTTACCTCGTACACACTTCGTACCACAACAACCTTTGCTAATTTTTACCTGAGCTACCTCAATTTCTTTTTACAGGTAATGGGCATCGTATTCTATATCTATTTTACAAGAACGTTCCTCAATACCAAAGTAAATTATACCACGCTTGATAAAGTGCTTCGTTACGGCGAAACATTCATGCTGCTGCTGCTGGTAGTATTTACTTATCTAAATTTCTTTACCGGTCAATATACATTTCAATGGCTGCTGTCCAATATCATGAAATTCCTGATGCTGGCTGTGGGCATTTGTTTTATCGTATTGTCGTTTAAAGAGCGCAATCGCCTATTAAATTATTTGGCTGCGGGTAATATGGCAATGGTTGTTTTCGGTGCTATATCGCAGGCATTGATATTGGCCAAAACCATTACTACCGGCTTTTATAATTCACCGCTGGTATATTATTATATCGGTATTGTGCTGGAGCTGGTGTTCTTCCTGATGGGGTTAACGTATAAGAACCGCAGCGAGCTGATCGAAAAAACAAAACAACAGGAAGCTTTTAAACTGGAAGCTGAAAAAGCAGCTTTTGAAACAGAGATCGCTATCATTAAAGCGCAGCAGGAAGAGCGTAACCGTATCAGTGCCGATATGCATGATGATCTGGGGGCCGGTATGACAACGATACGCTTATACAGTGAGCTGGCAAAAAATAAACTCGGCGCCAACCCTATTCCCGAAATCGAAAAAATATCTTCTTCTGCCAATGAATTGCTGAACAAGATGAATGCTATCATCTGGAGTATGAGCAGCAGCAATGATTCGCTGGGCAATATGATCGCTTATATCCGCAGTTATGCATTGGAATATTTTGAGAACACCGGTGTTGCCTGCCGCATCAGCATACCGGAAAACCTGCCGAATATAGAAGTGACCGGTAAAATAAGAAGGAATGTTTTTTTAGTGGTAAAAGAAGCACTCAATAATATTCTTAAGCATGCCAAAGCAACTGAAGTAAACATTACATTGGTACGTGTGCCTGATGGCCTTACATTATATATACAGGATAATGGCGTGGGCATCAATTTCGATCAGCTGCGGCAATTCAGCAATGGCCTCATCAATATGAAACAACGGATGACCGATATTGATATTGATTTTTCTATCGAAAAAAAGAATGGCACATTGATCACCCTGCACCGGAAGATCGAAACCTTCTAATTCTTTTTCAGCATTGCTACAAATAATAATAACCAGCCCGCAATAAATGCCACTCCGCCAAAAGGTGTAATGGCACCCAGCCAATTCATTTTCAATTCAGCATATTTGGTATAGCATAAAATATATAACGAACCGCTGAATAATACCTGCCCGATAATAAAAAGATTGCCCGACCATTTTAAACATTTACCCGGAAAATCTTTGTACAAAATTCCTACACCTAATAAAGCAAAAACATGATAGAATTGGTAACGCACCGCTGTTTCAAATATCTGCAGCACATCGGCTGTAAATTTTTCTTTTAAAGAATGTGCAGCAAATGCACCCAGTATCACTGCCAATGCACCGGATATACCGGCTGCTTTTATAAATGTTCTATTCATGCTCTATAATTTTTTTGATGCTCTGAATGTTTAATTCTTCTACAGGTAAAATAAGCTGTGCCTGTTTGTAAAATGATTCCCGCTGTTTTAATTTTTGTTCGATGAAGAACAGCAGCTCTGCTTCATTCACTACTTTCAGCAAAGGTCTTTTTTCTTTTTCTTCTGCTACCCTGTCGTAGATATACCTTGGTGTTGCAAAAAGATAAACCGTTGTACCATGATCGTTCATCCACTGCATATTATCATTCAGGCAAGGTGTACCGCCACCGCAGGATACAATGCAATTGGTTTTATCCGCAAAGCTCCGGATCATTTCTTTTTCTTTTTCCCGAAAAAAATCTTCTTTATGTTCTTCAAATATTTCGGCTACTGTTTTTCCCACTGCCTCTTCTATCATATGATCCAGGTCGTAAAAAGACATACCACTTTCGGCGGCCCATAATTTACCCCAATGTGTTTTGCCGCTGCCCATAAAACCGATAAGAAAGATGTTCATGATAACACAGATTACACGAATTAAACTAATTACGCGAATTTAGTTTGTGTTGTATAATTAAAGGAGGAAAGGGGCTAATTCTTTTTCTTAAAATCTCCCCGCTTCCAGGCCTTGATGAATTCGGCCCAGGCCAATGGATTGAAGATATTTTGTGGAGGTACCTGTCCTGCATAATAAGATTTAGCTGCGTTTTGCCGCAGGTAGCGGCTGGCAGCTTCCCTGCCGTCAACAGGTAAGGTAGAAATGAGCATGCGCCTTGTTGCTGCATCCGTATTTTTTCGGGCTATGGTAAGGTTATCATCAGGCACCTGGGTTTTGATGAAGTCACGTTCAAACTGTTCCCGTGAAGGTCTTGACTTAATGATGGTAGCCGCTAAATAAACCGTATCATTTACCATTAACTGGATAACGCTATGCTGGTTGCCTACCAGGTCTTTGGGTATGGTGATCGTTTTAGGCTTGAAGCCAACGCTGGAAAACTGGATCTGATCGCCTTTTACTACTACAATACTGAACACCCCTTTTTCGTTGGTGATAGTTCCACGGTTTTGCCCTTTTACTACCACGCTCACAGATTCCAAACCTTTAAGACTGTCGGCTGTCATTACGATACCATAAAGCTGCACAACAGAATCTTTGAATGACTCGAACTGTGCCTGCGTTTTAACCGGTTTCAAAAAGCCGAGCAATAAAAATATGGGTAAAAGTCTTCGCATTGATAAAGTTGATTAGAGGTATTCCGTACAAGTGAACCCCGCCGCGGTGGGGACGATGATGCCACAAAGTACAACTGCCGAACAATAAAAATAGTAAAACATAAGCATCGCACCAATCTTGAGAATCGTTATTTGTTATTAGCTATTGGTTATTCGTGAATCGTTATTCCCAATTACTAATCCCAAATCCCTAATTACCAAATGGGGCTGAATTCCTTAATTAATAAACAAAGTAAGGGTTTCAATGGTTAATTTTGCGGCTGAAATGGGTTTTTTAACAAATAATTGAACGATGACCAACGAGGATATACTGAAAGCGCTGAGCAATGTACAGGAGCCTGATCTTGGCAAAGACCTGGTAACATTAAACATGGTAAAGGATATAAAAATTGATGGTAACAATGTATCGTTTACTGTAGTGCTTACCACACCCGCTTGTCCGCTGAAGGACATGATCATGAATGCCTGCATCAATGCGATAAAGATATTGGTGAATAAAGAGGCAGTTGTAAAAGTGAATTTCACCAGCAATACCAGCAGCAACAGGAAAGATGCAAAGACAATTTTAGGTGGTGTAAAAAATATTATTGCAGTAGTAAGTGGAAAAGGTGGTGTGGGTAAAAGTACTGTAGCCAGCAATCTGGCATTGGCGCTTGCACAAGGTGGCGCAACAGTTGGTTTGATGGATGCTGATATTTATGGACCAAGCCAGCATATCATGTTTGGTGTGCGTGGCGAAAGACCGCTGATGAGAGATGTGGACGGCAAAGGAATGATCGTTCCTATTGAACGCTATGGTATAAAAATGATGAGCATTGGTTTATTGATAGATGAAAAGCAGGCAGTGGTTTGGCGTGGCCCGATGGTAAGCAGCGCTATCCGCCAGTTTGTAAGCGAAGTGGATTGGGGCGAACTGGATTATTTAGTTATAGATATGCCACCCGGTACCGGCGATATTCACTTAACAATTGTGCAAAGCGTGCCGGTTACCGGCGTTATTGTGGTAACTACTCCACAAACTGTGGCACTGGCCGATGCTAAAAAAGGTATTGCCATGTTCGGACAGGCGCAACTGAAAGTACCGGTGATCGGATTGGTAGAGAACATGAGTTATTTTACGCCACCGGAATTGCCGGGTAATAAATATTATTTGTTTGGAAAAGATGGCGGTAAAAATTTAGCGGACGAATTTGATATTCCGTTTCTTGGACAAATACCTATTGTACAAAGCATCCGCGAAGGCGGCGATATAGGCGTTCCGGCCATGATGGGTGATGATGACATTACTAAAAAAGCGTTTGAACATTTTGCCGGCAATGCAGCAAGAGGTATTGCGATGCGTAATGCGAATTTGGAACCAACGGAGATACAGGAGATAGTAATTTAAAGCCCCCTATCCCCCAAAGGGGAAATGGAGAAGATAGAAGCGGAGATCAAATAAAACATGTTCGTTCTAATTCGTGTAATTCGTTCTAATTAGTGTAATTATTTTTTTGTTACCAGCACCGGTTTTTCATGGCATCATTGTTGCGTCGCAGTCTTGTACTGAATATCTTTGTTCAACAAACCTTAGCGGCATGAAATTCTTTTCTTCTATTACGGCAGCTTTTATTTTATTAATTTTCGGAGCCTGCTCTTCCTCAAAAAATATGGGTACAGTTAAAGGTTTTGATAAACAGGGGCATCGTGGTTGTCGCGGTTTAATGCCGGAGAATACGATCCCGGCTATGATGAAAGCTATTGACCTTGGCGTGACCACATTGGAAATGGATATTGTATTTACCAAAGATGACCAGGCCATTGTATCGCATGATCCATTCTTTAATCATATTATTACTACCAGGCCCGATGGCAAAGCCATAGAAGAAAAAGAAGAGAAGAAATACAATATCTATCAAATGACCTATGCCGAAACGATGAAGTACGACGTAGGCATGCGGCCGCATCCTGTTTTTCCTGATCAGCAAAAAATAGCAGTACATAAACCATTATTAAGTGAACTGATCGATTCTGCTGAAGTACATTCCGGTAAAAAAATATTCTACAACATTGAAACAAAAACAACAGCGGCTACCGATAATATTTTTCATCCTGCACCGGCTGCATTTGTAGATATGCTGATGAAAGTGATCAATGATAAAGGCATTGCCGAAAGAACGATCATTCAATCTTTCGATATGCGTACGCTGCAATACCTGCATGCGCATTATCCAAAAATGAAAACAGCATTGTTGGTAGAAGCAGATAATAAAAGCAGCTTCCGGAAACAGTTAAAAGACCTGGGTTTTACACCCACTATATACAGTCCCGAAGCAGCCCTGGTAACCCCACAATTGATAAAGAACTGTCACAGTAAAAAAATAAAGATCATTCCGTGGACAGTAAATGATAAAGCAAAAATTGAAGAGTTGAAAACGATGGGGGTGAATGGAGTGATTACGGATTATCCGAATTTATTTTAAACAACTTATTATACGAATTTTTACGAATTACACGATTTTTTTAATTCGTGTAATTCGCTTTAATCAGTGTAATCATATTGCTAGCCAATCATGAGCATTCTTAAATAACAATTTCTCTTTCAGCGCTTTTTCAACATTCATTTCTTCAATTAATTTCCCGGGATGATGTTCCCCCAGCGGAAAAGGATAATCACTTCCCAAACAAATTTTATCTTCTCCCATTACGTCAATGATATATTGCATCGCTTTTTCATCATGCACCAAACTATCTATCCAGAATTTACCGATATAATCCCTTGGGTTTACAGCATTATCAATCGCTACCAGGTCGGGACGAACATTAAAACCATGTTCGATCCTTCCTATCGTTAATGGAAAAGAGCCGCCGCCATGTGCAAAGGCAACCCTCAGCTTTGGAAATTTATCCAGTACACCACCAAATATCATCGAGCAAATTGCACGGGATGTTTCAGCCGGCATACCCACTAACCATGGCAGCCAATACTTTTGTATCTTATCCTCTCCCATCATTTCCCACGGATGTATAAACAAGGCGCAGCCTAATTCTTCGGCACGCTTATAAAAGGGAAAGAATTTTTGATCCGATAAATTATTACCATTGATATTGCTGCCTATTTCCAAACCAGGCATTTTTAATTCGGTAACACAACGCTCCATTTCTTTTATCGCCATATCAATATCCTGCAACGGCACTGTTCCTATACCTATAAAACGTTTCGGATCTTTTGCAACCGTATCAGCAATGTGATCATTAAAAAACCGGCTGGTCTCCGCACCATCTTTCGCTTCTGCCCAGTAATTAAACAACACCGGAATAGTAGATAGTACCTGTACCGTTACTTCCGTTGCATCCATTTCTTTCAGTCGTACCGTTGCATCAAAACAATTCTCTTCCACTTCTCTGAACAGCTTATCGCCTTTTATCATACAGGCCTTGCAATTGCGGTGCTCTAAATGTATAAATTCACCATAGCCAAATTTTTGTACCCAGTTGGGCATTTTATCGGGCATGATGTGTGTGTGGATGTCTATTTTCATATTGATGCGTTGATACGTTAATCCGTTAATTGGTTAATACGTTTAAACGGATATACGGATTAACCAATTAACGGATCAACGGATTAACCTTTTCTTACCGGCGGCGCCATCACAGCCCCGCATTTACTGCAGGTTCGTTTATATTCATCGCTGTAAAAGCCTTCCATTACCGGAGGCAACTGCTTTACGATATCAGTGATCACTTTATACTCTTCATATAATTTGTTGCCACAATTTTCGCAATACCATAAAAAACCATCTTCTTCATTTTCCCTTACTTTTTCGATCACCAGTCCAACAGTATTGGCACCGCGTTGTGGTGAGTGTGGTGTTTTAGGAGGTAATAAGAACATATCTCCTTCATTGATTGGGATATCTTTCGGCACACCATCATCGATGATCTTCAGCACAATATTACCTTCTACCTGGTAATATAATTCTTCACTTTCATTGTAATGATAGTCCTTCCGTGCATTGGGCCCGCCAACCACCATTACAATAAAATTTTCCGCATCCTTATATACACATTGATTGCCCACAGGTGGTTTTAACAGGTCACGATGTTCATCGATCCATTTCTTTAAATTAAAAGGAGCTGCAACTGCCATAAGAGTAGATTTAATCTTGTAAGTTAATTATTTTTTTTCTTGCCCCGATTTTCTTGGGATATAACAAGATATAATTCACGCAAAGGCGCTAAGATTAATACATAAGGCCAAAAAAGGGCTTTGCGTTTCCTTTGCGACTTTGCGTGAAAAAAAATTACCTTTACCCCCTCATGAACCTTACCATTCCATATCATTTAGAAAATTTCATTGGTGGTAATTTTATCGCCCCGCTCAGCGGAAAATTCATAGATAATATCAATCCTGCTACGGCGCAGGTAAGCGGACAAATACCGGAAAGCAATGAAAAAGATGTAGCGATAGCGGTAAAGGCAGCACAACAGGCTTTTCCATCATGGAGCATTACACCGGCTGAAGAACGCTTTACCATACTTAATAAAATAGCTACCCTGATAGATGAAAATTTAGAGGAACTGGCATTGGCAGAAACCAATGATAATGGCAAGCCTTTATGGTTGAGTAAGGAGGTAGATATCCCAAGGGCTTCTTCCAATTTTCGTTTTTTTGCAACAGGCATTATGCACTTTACTGCAGATAGTCATGCAATGGAAGATAAAGCGATCAATTATACATTGCGTCAACCGATCGGTGTAGTGGGCTGTATCTCTCCCTGGAATTTGCCTTTATATTTATTTACCTGGAAAATAGCACCGGCACTTGCCGCAGGTAACTGTGTGATAGCAAAACCTTCGGAAGTAACACCGGTTACGGCTTTCCTGTTAGGCAAAATTTGTAAAGAAGCGGGCTTGCCTGATGGCGTTTTAAATATTATACACGGCACAGGTCCGTCTTGCGGAGAAGCAATTGTGCAGCACCCTGATATAAAAGCTATTTCATTTACCGGCAGTACCAAAGCTGGTGAACGCATCGCCTCCATTGCAGCACCGGTGTTCAAAAAATTATCGCTGGAGCTCGGCGGCAAAAATCCCAACATCATTTTTGCAGATTGCGATTGGGAAAAGATGCTGAAAGAAACGATCCGCTCTTCCTTCAGCAACCAGGGGCAGATCTGTTTGTGCGGCAGCAGAATTTTAATTGAAAAAAGTATCTACGAAAAATTCAAAACAGCATTTGTAGAAAAAACAAAACAGCTTACCGTTGGCGATCCGCTGGATGAGAAGAACAGGCAGGGCGCTATTGTAAGCAAAGTGCATTTTGATAAAGTGATGCATTGCATTGCTATTGCCAAAGAAGAAGGCGGAACTATTTTATGCGGAGGCAGTGCTGTGAAATTAGAAGGCCGTTGTGCGGATGGCTATTTTATTGAACCGACAGTGATAGAAAATTTAGGGCCAAATTGCAAAACCAATATGGATGAAATTTTCGGCCCTGTTGTTACTTTACAGCCTTTCGAAACAGAAGAAGAAGCTTTGCAACTGGCCAATGCTACCAATTATGGATTAGCAGCCATGATATGGACACAGGATATTTCGAAAGCAAACCGCGTAGCAGCAAAAGTGCAGTCGGGTATCATTTGGGTGAATTGCTGGCTGGTGAGGGATCTGCGCACTCCTTTCGGCGGCATGAAAAATAGCGGCGTAGGAAGAGAAGGCGGCTGGGAAGCGCTGCGCTTTTTTACGGAAGCGAAGAATGTTTGTATTCAATTTTGAACCCTGCCCTAAAGGGCAGGGCAATTCAATTAATATCAATTGCCCGACTCTTTAGAGTCGGGAATAAAACAAAAAATGTAAGGGCTTTAGCCCATATAAAATATGGCTGACATCATAAATACAGAAACTGCTGCAAAACCTTTAGGCGCTTATCCTCATGCAAGGCGTGTGGGAAATTTGCTTTTTTTATCTGGTATTGGCAGCAGAAGTGCAACAGACAATTCCATCCCCGGTTTAGAATTAGATGCAGAAGGTAATATCATTAAATACGATATTGAAGCAGAGTGCCATTCTGTTTTCGCTAATGTAAAAGCGGTACTGGAAGCCAGTGGCAGCAGCTGGGATAAGATGGTGGATGTAACCGTTTATCTCACCAACATGAAAAAAGATTTTCCTGTTTATAATAAAATTTACGGGGAATATTTTAAAGATGTGCAGGCATGCAGAACAACGGTGGAAGTAAAAAGCTTGCCCACACCAATCGCAATAGAACTAAAAGTTATTGCAATCATCTGAACTAAGATTGTAAAGATTAAATGGATTAAAAAGATTTTATGCAATTTGAAAATACATTGAGTTTTGCCCAAACTTTAGATGAAAGAGACCCTTTAAAACATTTCAGAGACCAATTTTATATTCCTGTTATCAATGGCAGAGAGTGTGTTTACTTGACAGGTAATTCTCTTGGCCTTCAACCAAAGACCACACAACATTATGTAGTGAATGAGCTGGAAGACTGGGCCAACTTTGGTGTAGAAGGACATTTTCATGCAGCCAATCCATGGTTCAGCTATCACGAAATATTTTCGCAGCAAGTAGCAAAATTAGTTGGCGCATTGCCGGAAGAAGTGGTAGTGATGAACCAATTAACCATTAACCTGCATTTGCTGATGACAACTTTTTATCGCCCTACAAAAGAGCGCTATAAAATAATCTGCGAAGCAAAAGCATTTCCTTCCGATCAGTATGCATTGGAATCGCAGGTACGTTTACATGGTTTCGATCCTGAAGATGCAATAATAGAAATAGCACCAAGACAAGGTGAACATACTATAAGAACAGAAGATATCATTTCAACAATTAAACAATTTAAAAATGAAGCTGCATTGATAATATTTGGCGGCGTAAATTATTATACGGGCCAGGTATTTGATATGAAGGCAATTACTGAAGCAGCACACGAAGCTGACATTTATTGTGGTTTCGACCTGGCACATGCAGCAGGTAATGTGGAATTGAAACTGCACGAATGGAATGTTGATTTTGCCTGCTGGTGCAGTTATAAATATTTGAACAGTGGCCCGGGTGGTGTAGCAAGTGCTTTCATTCATCAAAAACATATTGCTGATGCAAGCCTGCCACGATTGGCCGGCTGGTGGGGTTATGAAAAAGCCACCCGCTTTCAAATGCAGAAAGGCTTTAAGCCAATCCCTACTGCAGAAGGCTGGCAGGTAAGCAATGCGCCTGTGCTGAGCATGGCAGCGCATAAAGCATCACTGGATATTTTTGAAGATGCAGGGATTGAAAACTTAGCGGCTAAAGGACAGCAGTTAAGCAATTACCTGTTGTTTATTTTAGATGAGATCAATGCAGGGCATACAGAAAAAGTGATAGAAATAATTACGCCCCGAAACGAAAAAGAAAAAGGCTGCCAGGTAAGTATGCTGATGCAGCAAAAAGGGAAAGAGGTATTTGAAGCATTGAAGCAACATGGCGTACTGGCCGACTGGCGGGAGCCAAATGTAATAAGAGTAGCGCCGGTTCCATTATACAACACGTTTGCAGATGTATATATGTTTGGGCAAATTGTAAAAGCTATTTTAAATAAGCACTGATGCAAAAAAAAGAAGTCACCATAATTGGTGCAGGATTAGTAGGCTCATTACTTTCCATCTATTTATCTAAAAGAGGGCACAAAGTAAATGTGTATGAACGTCGCGGCGATATGCGTAAAGAAAAGATCATTGCAGGACGCTCTATCAATTTAGCGCTGAGCGACAGAGGTATCAAGGCATTGGAAGAAGTAGGCATAATGGAAGAAATAAAAAAGATCGCTATACCGATGCATGGCCGCTATATCCATAATGCAGATGGTACTACTGCATTTCAGCCTTATGGGAATGAAGGGCAATTCATCAACTCCGTTTCAAGGGGTGAGTTGAATAAAAAATTGATGGACCTTGCTGAACAATGTGGCGCTGAAATCCATTTCAATGAAAAATGCGAAACCATTGATTGGAAAAAGAAAGAGATGACGTTTCAGGATGCTTCCAACCATCAACTATCAACCATCAACTATCAACTGATCTTCGGCAGCGATGGCGCTTATTCCGCAGCAAGACTCACTCATCAATTGCAACACGACCGCTTTGAATACCAACAACATTATATTGATTGTGGTTATAAAGAATTAACTGTTACTGCCGGGCCGAACGGGGAAGTTTTAATGGAGAAGAATGCATTGCATATATGGCCGAGAGGGAATTATATGTTAATCGCTTTACCAAATATTGACGGCAGTTTTACCTGTACCTTATTCTTTCCTTTTGAAGGTGAAACCTCTTTTGCTGCATTGGATACAAAAGAAAAAGTAAAAGCTTTCTTTCAAAAGAATTTACCTGATACAATTGATCTTATACCTAACCTTGAAGAAGATTTTTTTACCAATCCTACTTCATCTTTAGTTACGGTAAAATGTTTTCCCTGGGTAAGAGAAGACCAGTTTGCGTTGATCGGCGATGCGGCGCATGCCATTGTGCCTTTCTTCGGTCAAGGGATGAATTGCGGCTTTGAAGATTGCAGGGTGCTTAATGAATTGATCGACAAACATACTGAAGATTGGGAAAAAATATTGCAGGAATTCCAACTGCTACGCAAACCTGATGCTGATGCTATTGCGGAACTGGCATTGAATAATTTCATAGAAATGCGTGACCGTGTTGGTGACCCTAAATTTTTATTGCAGAAAAAAATTGAAACGGCTTTTAGCAAAAAATATCCCGGTAAATGGATCCCTGCTTACAGCCAGGTAACTTTTAATCCGCAGATACGATACAGCGAAGCGCTAAAGAACAGCATACGACAGGAAGCTATTATGCAGCAGGTAATGGCATTGCCGGATATTGAAAATAACTGGCAGAGTGAAGAGGTTGAGAAAATTATGTTAGGTAATTGATTACACGGATTGCTACGAATTACACGAATTGAAAACAATTTAAAAATTAAAAAATTCGTGTAATCTGTGTAATTCGCTTTAATTAGTGTAATAAAAAAGAAAAAATAAATGTACAAATTCGATTATTACACCGAGAAAGATGAACAGAAAGTGATCGACTTCATGAAAGCAAACCCATTTGCGATCATCACCGGAGCCGGCAATGAATATCCTGTTGCCACGCATATTCCATTGGAAGTAACTGTACATGATAATGGCAGGATATTTTTAAGCGGTCATATCATGCGTAAGACCGACCATCATCTTGCTTTTGAGAAAAACAATAATGTACTGGCGATCTTTACTGGTGCGCATTGTTTTGTAAGCGCAAGCTGGTACACCGATCCTCAAGCAGGCTCTACATGGGATTACATGACCGTGCATGCAAAAGGAAAAATAATTTTTACCGATGAAAAAGGTACGCTTAAAGCAGTAAAAGCGGTTTCGGATAGATTTGAAGGCACCACATCTGAAGGCGCTTATGATAATTTGTCAAAGGAATATATCGACCGTATGGTAAAAGCCATTGTTGGTTTTACTATTGAAGTGGAAAAGCTGGATAATGTTTTTAAACTGAGTCAAAACAGGGATATTCCTTCCCAGCAAAATATTATTCAAAAACTTAAGGAACGTGGAGACGATAATTCAAGGATGATAGCAGAGGAAATAGAAAACAGGTTGCCGAATAAATAACAACCGATTCGGATTAAATTTGCAGCATGATCAGAAAAATATTGGTTGAGCAGATACAACAAAAAAGATCTTACCTGTGCGTAGGACTGGATAGTGATGTTACCAAACTTCCCAAACATTTACAATCGCACCCCGATGCGATATTTAAATTTAATAAAGCTATCATTGATGCAACAAAAGACCTTTGTGTAAGCTATAAGATCAACACTGCTTTTTATGAGGCCCTGGGATTGAAGGGCTGGGAAGCCATGGAAAAAACAGTGGCTTACATTCCAAAAGAACATTTTAAAATTGCTGATGCCAAGCGTGGCGATATCGGCAACACCTCTTCTCAATACGCCAAAGCATTTTTTGAGACGATGAATTTTGATGCGATAACCGTAGCACCATACATGGGCGAAGACAGTGTACGCCCGTTTTTAGAATATGAAAACAAATGGGCCATCGTTTTAGGATTAACCAGTAATAAAGGCGCCAATGATTTTGAAATGTTGAAACTCATCAGTGAGAACAATCATCAATTGCGCCCCGAGTTTTTATATGAGCACGTATTGAATACTGTTTCTAAATGGGGCAATCCTGAAAATTTAATGTTTGTTACCGGCGCTACACAAGCAACAGAATTTGAAAATATCCGCAGCAGTATTCCCGATCATTTTTTACTGGTACCGGGTGTGGGCTTCCAGGGCGGTAGTTTGGAAGACGTGAGTAAACATGGTATGAATAAGGATTGTGGCCTGTTGGTAAATGCATCCCGTGCTATCATTTTTGCAGGTGGAGGAGAAGATTTTGCTGCAGAAGCAAGGGAGATCGCTTTGCAATATCAAGCGGAGATGAGTTCTTATTTACCGTAATTGCTTTGTTATTTCTTCACTTAATACCTCTGCCCATTTTGCATATTCTTTCCCTGATGGATGAAGCCCGTCTGCTGCTATAAAACCTTCACCGGCAACATCCTTACGCTGTGCTGCAGTAATATCTATAAAAATAATTTGGTGCCGGTCGCAAATGTTTTTTGCAGTAGCATTGTATTCATCTATTTCAGCAGCGATCTTTTTTCTGTCGCGGCCTTCTGCAAATGGCGTAACACCCCAATCAGGAATAGACAGTACGGCTACATTGGAAAGCTTGTTTCCGGCAAAGTTTATAGCACGTTGTAATAAATGATCAAACTCTACTTTGTATTCACTTACACTTCTTTCCCGGTATTGGTTGTTTACCCCTATCAGCAATGAAACAAAATCATATTGAGGCAATGTTGCCGTAATATCAATAGCAGCGCTCAATTCATCAGTTGTCCAGCCTGTAACAGCAATTATTTCAGGAGCATAAAAGTCCAGTCCTTTCCTGCGTAGCAGCTGCACGGTTTGATAAGGAAAACTCTCTGCTATCTTCACCTGTTCGCCGATGGTGTAACTGTCGCCCAATGCCAGGTAGGAATAGGTCATTGTTATTGGTTAATTGTTGTTAGTTAATTATTATTAGTTACTGGTTGCTGGTTTCTTCTTCACGTTTAACATCTCACCTTTGACATCTCACATTTCACGTTATCAGTATTTCATCGCTGCTTTAAATTTCAACCAAAGATCGTTATCAAAACTGGATGGGCCAGCTACAGAAGTACCGGCATCGTCCCCTAAGCGAACAACTACTACATCAAGACTCGGCACCACATAAATTTTCTTGTCGTCTTTACCTAATGCCATCACCATATCCGCAGGCGCATCAGGAACTAAAGATGTAGGGAAAACGATCTGCGATTGCGGTATCATACTGCTGGCCTTTCCATTAAGCCACCACAGATAACCATAGCTGAGATTGTATGTTTGCGAAGTATTGGTCATAGCGGTAAAATAGGCTGCATCATTCAATAACGTAGTACCATCCCATTTACCTTTGTTCAATATCAATGAGCCAAAGCGTGCCGCTTCTCTTGTAGTACAGTACATAATGTTATTGTACCAAAAACTTCCCGACATCCCAACCTTATCAAAAAGCTTTGCTTTGCAGTAAGCGCCCCATGTCTGCCCGCTGGCATTGGCCATTACATCCTGCAGCAAACGGTAAGGCGCATTGTGATAAGCCCATCGTGTACCGGCATCGGCTTTATATACAAGACAGGATGGTGTTACACAATCACCATCCGGCACTGCATCGTCTAAACCTGTTGTCATGGTAAGCTGGTGCTTAAGTGTAATAAGATTTTCTTTTGCCAATGGCAAAGAGGTCCAGTTATTGCCGAGATAAGTAGAGGTTTTGTTATTGATATTTATCGTGCCTTCCTGCTGCGCAATGCCTGCTACAAAAGCCACTACGCTTTTACCGGCACTGGCAATATAATATTTAGTGTCTTTTGTCCAGCCGTTCCAGTACTGCTCTTTAACGATCTTTCCATGCTGCAGAACGATAAGACCGTAAGTACTTTTTGTTGCTGCAAAATCAAAGGCCTGCTGCAATTTGGCATCGTCCCAATTTAAAGAAGCGGCTGTTTTGGTTTCCCAGGTATCACCTGCTAACGGCGGAAAATAATAGGCTGTTGAAGCCGGTGGGTCAGGCGTAGTGTCGCCTCCACTCTTACTACAGGAAAAGAATGCAATGGTCAGTAGAAAAGTAATTATAGATAGTTTCATGTTAACAGTTTGCTCTTAGACGTTTTAAATAAAGATAGTTTAACGGCACGAAGAATTTATCTTCTCCTTTTCCAGTTGCTTTATCCACTTTCGGCAAAGGAACAATGGTATCAGCCCGATCACACCGAAAGCACAATCGACCAGGATATGAAAGAAAGGTATCTGCCTTACCGGGCCTGCAATAAAAGCCAATGGAAATACAGCAAAGCAAGACAGTATACCCCAGTCGATGATCCATTTATTTTTCACCGGATCTTTTAACGGGCCAAAGAAAGCCATAGCAATAACTAAATGCGCAAAAGCCAGCCAATCATAACCATAAGCCAGCATTGGGTATTTGGTATTGGTATCTTTCAATGCATCATAACAACTTTGCAGCCATTGCTGAAAGCGGGAAGGCACCAGCCACTGATGCTGCAGAAGCCAATGCAATTCTGTTTCAACAGGGAAAGCAGTGATGCCGCTTAATGCCAGTGCGATCATAAAGAATATGATCATCAGCCTGGTCTTTCTTAATAAGGTCATAGGCTAAATAGTTCATAAAGATAATTTACACTTAAATAAAACCCGAATAAAGGTATGATGTATAAGTGGGTTCCGCCGCGGTGGGGATGATGATGAGCAAAATATAGCCGGTCCCCCAAAAAACAAAATGCCCGTAATTATATTACAGGCATCATGCTTTTGCTATACTATAAAACTAACTATGTGGTTTTCGATTTTGATTTGTTCTTGTTTTTTTCCTTGATGTCGTCAGCAGTAGGCTCGCCCAGGATGACTTTACCAAAACTTGTTTTTACCTTTACAGGTATGCTGCCGCTGCCGGATTTACCACTATAATGAAAGTCGAATTTTGGGCCATGGTCTTCGCCATCATCGTCGCCATCAAATTTTACAGAGGTCCTGTTTTTAAAACTTCCAAAACTTGTAGAGATATCATATGAGGCAGAAGGTTCGCCCATAGGGCGTAAATTCACTGTAGAATAAGATGCTTTAACATCAAGGCTGGCAGCACTGTTATCGAAATTTATTTTGGTTGCGCTGCAGAATTCAAAATTCATTTTTAAATTTCCTGCCACTTTTGCAATTTCAGCTTTCGAATATTTAACGGTTATAGTACCGTTGGTAATACTTCCAAGATTTGCTTTTCCAAACTCAACTGAAATACTTTTATTATTGTATAGAGCGCCTGTTGTTAATGAACCGAATTTGCTGGTCAGGTCAACTTCGCCGCTGTAATCAGGAATAATTGTTTTACCAAATTCGTTTGTTATTTTCAGCGGGTTAGAAGCCGGCAAGTACACTACATAATCAATGGACATGGTACTTTTTTCGCCATTACTGTTATTGGTTCCCTTGTTCTCTGTTTTGAACCAAACACCATTACTGTTACCACTGTTGATGCTGATACCATCAATGATCTTTTGTGCCAATGCTTCTACATTGGATGATACTTCAACAGCCACATCTACCTTCACTTCATTCTTGTTCCATGTTTTTACTTCTACAGAACCGAATGAATTTTGTATGCTCACTTTATCAGAGCTTAAACTGTATGATTTGCTGAATGATTTTGTTTTTACAAATTCATACTTTTTCTTTTCCTTGTTATCGTTTTTGTTGTCGTTGTCATCCTGTGCAAACAGGCTTAGCTGGCACAACAGCAGCAAGACACTACATAAACTGAGAATTTTTTTCATTGCTATTACTTTTAGAATTTTTAATTTGATTGATGATGTTTAATTGCTGATTCAACACATTCAGCTGCAGCTGCAGGTTTTGAATCATTGCCTCTATCAGCATTTCCTTGTTAGGAGTAACATTGAGCTGATTTTTTAAGGCTATATAAGAACTATCCAATTGGGTAATGTCTTTAGTGAATTTCTGGTAAAGCTCCGGCTGCTCTTTTGATAATACTTTTAATTCTTCCTGCTTTACTTCTATCAGTTTGGCAAACTGGTACATCTGTGGCGCTTCTTCCGGTGCTGCTTTATAGATCGAAGAATCAATATCGGTAGAATTCTTTGCTACAGGCAGTTCTGTTGGTTTCTTATTATTCATCATTACAAGAACACTCACACCTGTTAGTAATAAAATACCTGCCGCCATGCTCCATTTATAAAATGGTGTAAGTATACTTTTCCTGGTTTCTTTTTTTATGATGGCCGCTTCAATATTATCCCACACTTTGGCAGAAGGCATTTTATCATCAAAGCCATCCCGGTTGCTCTCAATAAATTTTTCCAGCTTGCTCATATGCTGCATTTAATAGTTGAACTAATTTTTGTTTACCCCTGATGTACTGGCTTCTTGCAGTTGACTCCGCTACATTCAATATCTCAGCTATCTCTTCATGATCGTATCCTTCCAGCAAATAAAGACTTACTACAGTCCGGTAACCATCCGGCAATTCCATGATCGCCTTTTTTACCGATTCTACTTTCAGGCTTACATTATTTTCATCAGGCGCTGTTTCCTCGGGCTGGTCATATACTTCTGTCTTCTCCATTTCTATCCAAGCCATCTTCTTTTTCTTCAGTTCGTTGATCGACCGGTTGATGCAGATCTGCTTGAGCCAGCCGCCAAAACTGCTGCGGTATTCAAAAGAAGCCAGGTTTTTGAAAGCCTCTATAAAACTTTCCTGCAGCACGTCTTCAGCCTCTGTTACATTATCCAGTATGCGCAGGCAGGTATTGAACATGGCCGCAGCATACCGCTGGTATAATTCCTTATACCCCAGCGTGTCGCCATTCTTACAGCGCTCTATCAGTTCATCCGGTTGTACTGCTACAGTCAGCTTCAAAAAATAGGTTTTACTAATTAAAGACAAGGCTTTTTTGTCAATGTTGCATCTAATGCAAAAAAACAGCAATTTTATTTTAAGACGTTATCTTTGCGGCCGCCCCCCTCCGCTCCCTAAAGGGGGAACTATGGAGGTGATGAGAGCAAAAATGCTGAACAAAGGTATGATGTATAAATACCTTTCGAACGATATAACTGATTAACAAATAACCAATAACGAGTAACCAATTAACGATAAAAAAGATGGCTGCTAAAACCGATAACTTCCAATCTCCCGATTATTTTAATGTAGATGAATTGCTTACCGAAGAGCATAAACTGGTACGGGAAAGTGTACGCAATTATGTAAAAAAAGAAATTTCGCCGATCATTGAAGATTATGCACAACGTGCTGAGTTTCCGCAACAAATAGTAAAGCAAATGGGTGACCTGGGCTGTTTCGGGCCCACTATTCCTACGCAATATGGCGGCGGCGGATTGGATTATATTTCTTACGGTTTAATGATGCAGGAATTGGAACGTGGCGATAGCGGTGTTCGCTCAACAGCAAGCGTACAGGGAAGTTTGGTGATGTTCCCTATTTATCAATACGGCAGCGAAGAACAACGCAATAAATATTTACCCAAGCTGGCAAGCGGCGAATGGCTGGGATGCTTTGGATTGACAGAACCTAATCATGGCAGCGACCCCAGCAGTATGTTGACCAATATTAAAGATGCAGGCGACCATGTTATTTTAAATGGCGCTAAAATGTGGATCAGCAATGCGCCTTTCAGCCAGGTAGCTGTGGTATGGGCAAAAGATGAAGCCGGCGAAATTCGCGGTATGGTAGTGGAAAGAGGTATGGAAGGTTTCAGCACACCAACTACACATGGTAAATGGAGCCTGCGTGCTTCGGCTACCGGCGAGCTGGTTTTTGATAATGTAAAAGTTCCTAAAGAAAATATTTTTCCCAATGTAAAAGGATTGAAAGGTCCGCTGGGTTGCTTAACAAAAGCCCGTTATGGTATTGCCTGGGGCGCTATCGGTGCTGCAATGGATTGTTATGATACGGCGCTGCAATACAGCAAAGAACGTGTACAGTTTGGCAAACCTATCGGCGGTTTTCAATTACAGCAAAAAAAGCTTGCCGAAATGGTAACTGAAATTACCAAAGCGCAATTATTGAACTGGCGCTTAGGCACGTTGATGAACGAAGGGAAAGTAACACCGCAACAGGTGAGCATGGCAAAACGGAATGCCTGTGAAGTAGCTACCAATATTTGTCGTGATGCAAGACAAATGCTGGGCGGCATGGGCATTACCGGCGAATACAGCGTAATGCGCCATATGATGAACCTGGAAAGTGTGATCACTTATGAAGGCACGCATGATATTCATTTGCTGATAACAGGAATGGATGTTACGGGGTTGAATGCGTTTAAGTAAAGGCCCCGCCCCCTGAAGGGGGAACTGATTATGTAGAAGATAGAAGCGAAGATCATTTAGTTTTTTCTGCGTCATTTGCACAATCAGCGGGAAATAGTCAATCCTGTAACCAAAAAAATCTGTGGCAAAAAAATAAAAAATAATTTATGATAAAAAATATCAGCGTTATCGGTGCAGGCACAATGGGCAATGGCATTGCTCACGTATTTGCACAAAGCGGTTTTACGGTAACCCTTATTGATGTAAGTGCACCGCAACTGGAAAAAGCGATTGCAACTATTACTAAAAACCTCGACAGGCAAATAAGCAAAGGTTCATTAACAGAAGAACAAAAAGCTACTGCGTTAAAAAACATCACTACTGTTACAGATGTTGCAGCAGGTGTGAAAGATGCCGACCTCGTTGTAGAAGCTGCAACAGAAAATGTGGAATTGAAATTAAAGATATTCCAGCTGATGGATCAGGCTGCTCCCGCAGGATGCATCCTGGCTACCAATACGTCTTCCATTTCTATAACTAAAATTGCTGCCGCCACAAAACGCCCCGAACTAGTGATTGGTATGCACTTTATGAATCCCGTACCGGTAATGAAACTGGTAGAGATCATCAATGGCTATGCTACAAAAAAAGAAGTTACGGATACTATTGTTGAACTCAGCAAACAATTAGGCAAAGTACCTTGTGCGGTAAATGATTATCCAGGCTTTATTGCCAACCGAATTTTAATGCCGATGATCAACGAAGCCATCATTAGTTTATACGAAGGTGTTGCCGGTGTAGAAGAAATTGATACCGTAATGAAATTGGGCATGGCACATCCAATGGGACCATTACAGTTAGCCGATTTTATCGGGCTTGATGTTTGCCATTCTATTTTAAATGTATTGCATGATGGCTTCGGTAATCCAAAATATGCCCCTTGCCCGTTATTGGTAAATATGGTTACCGCAGGTAAGCTTGGTGCAAAAAGCGGGGAAGGATTTTACCAGTATACAGCAGGCAGTAAAGAGCTGGTTGTAAGTGAGCGCTTTAAAGTGTAACTTTAGAATAATTATTCTTAAATGTCGCAGCAGGATAAACCTCTTTTAAATAAACGCATCTTTTGGGATGTTGATGTTGAAAAAATGGATTTTTCAGCAAAGGCAAGTTTTGTTATTGAACGTGTTTTTGAACGTGGGGATGTAGAGGATATTCGTCAATGCAGAAGATTTTATGGAGATGAAAAGATTAAAACAGTCTTACTAAACGCAAAATACTTACCTGAAAAAAAATGTACTTGGCAAGTGCCATTATTGACAAACCGGTAAATTCGTTTAGATGCTACATCTTGAGACAGTCGAATCCGACACTTTATCCATATTAAAAAGATTGATGGACTTACCACAACTAAAAGATTTCTGTTTAGTTGGAAGGACAGCATTATCGTTACAATATGGACATCGGATATCTGTTGACCTGGATTTATTTTGTAATCAAAAATTTGATAATGACCTTATTAAAATTGCTTTAGAAGATGAGTTTGGGAAAGAATTTGAATATGAAGGCGACTTTTCTAAATTCGGAATCTTTTGTTTTATCAAAGGCATTAAAGTTGATATAGTTTACTATCCACATCCAATTATTTTTGAGTCTATTGAAATAGACAATATCAGGATGTATAATCCTAAGGATATTGTTGCTATGAAAGTACAGGCTATCTTAGGAAGAGGTAAAAAGAAAGACCTGTGGGATATAGCTGAATTATTTCAACGTTATACGTTGAATGAAATTATCGCATTCCATCAACAAAAATTCCCTTCCCAACAATTGTTAATCTCAATACCTCAAGCTCTTACTTATTTTGCTGATGCCGAAGAAAGTGAAGACCCCATAAGCCTTAAAGGTCAAACCTGGGATTCTGTAAAGAAAATAATACAACAAAAGGTAAACGATTATTTAAAATAGGCATACTTTCTCTTCCAAAATGGAATAATATTTGTTTTATCCCCTTCAATGAAGGAACTCATCAACCAATTAAATAAGCTGGATAACGGTACCTGGCAAAGTGTAGTATTGATATATGCTATTAAAATTGTTGCAGCTATACTTATTCTCATTATCGGCTTTTGGCTTATTAACCGCATTACAAGACTGGTCAATTCTTTCTTTGATAAGCGCAGGGTAGATGCCAATGTGAACAGCTTTTTTAAAACACTTGTGGGTACCACGCTTAAGATAGTACTCATCATCATCATCCTGAATTTTATCGGTATCCAAACTACTTCTATAGTAGCATTGATCGGTGCGGCTGGTCTGGCGATCGGGCTTGCATTACAAGGCACACTTACTAATCTTGCCGGGGGTGTTATGCTTTTAATGTTCAGGCCATTTAAAGTTGGTGATATCATTGAGGCGCAGGGAAAAAAAGGAAAGGTACGTGATATACAGATATTCAATACCATACTTGTTTCTGAAAATAACAAAACGATCATCATCCCAAACAGTATTCTTTCCAACGGTATTATAGAGAATTCAGGAAAAAACCCTCCTGCTGATGCTGCTCCGCCTGAGCAGAAAAAATAATTATCTTTAGTTCATTCTTGTACATTTATTTTCCTGCTGATGGAACAATACGATATCATCATCGTTGGTGCCGGTCCAACCGGTCTTATGGCTGCGGTGCAACTGGCAAGGTTCAATATCAATTTCCTTATCATCGATAGCAAACCCGGCCCTACCGAACAATCCAGGGCCATAGTGATGACAGCAAGAAGCATGGAACTTTACCAGCAATTGAACATCAGCGATACAGCTATTGAACAGGGAAAATTCATTACCGACTTTTACATCTATGTTAAAGGAAAAGAAAAAGCACATGCGCATATTGGTGAATTTGGAAAAGGGAAAACGGATTTTTCGTACATGCTGGCATTTGAACAAAGCAAAAATGAAAAATTACTCGCAGGCAAGCTGAATTCATACCAACACGATGTCAGCTGGAAAACAGAGTTAGTAAAACTCATAAGACAAGACGACTTCTTTGAAGCAGAAGTAAAATATCTTGATAAACCCGGTGCGCCGCAACAAAAGCTTAGAGCTAAATATATCATCGGCTGCGACGGTGCCAGAAGCGTAGTACGCCATTCATTTGACTTTAGTTTTAAAGGCGGCACTTATGAAAATCAATTCTATGTAGCTGATACTGTTTTAAAATGGGATAAGAATCCTAATGCATTGATTCTTTGCCCCAGCAGGAAGAATTTTTGCGGCTTCTTTCCAATGGGTGGCAGCAACAGCCACCGTATCATTGGCACTATGCCAAAAGAATTTAACGGGAAAAATGATATTGCTTTCGCCGATGTAGAAAATTCTATAAAAGAAACGGTTACATTTCCTGTTGCAATAGAAAAAATGAACTGGTTCTCCATTTATAAACTCCATCACCGCAGCGTACAAAAATTCAACGACGGCAATTGCTTCCTGGCCGGCGATGCTGCACATATACACAGCCCCGCAGGTGGACAAGGCATGAATACCGGGCTGCAGGATGCTTACAACCTTACCTGGAAACTTGCCCTGGTGATAAAAAATATTGCTGATAAAAAAATACTGGATAGCTACAATGAAGAGCGATTGCCTTTTGCCAAGTGGTTACTGAAGTTTACTGACAGGGCTTTCTCTATAATGACAAGCAAAAATATTTTCATTGCATGGCTGCGCAATACCATTATCCCTTTATTTGTAAAATTGTTTTTAGGTAAGCCTTCTGTAAGAGCAGGATTATTCAACTCGGTCTCGCAATTACGATGGAGCTATAAAAGCGCTTCGCTTTCTGAAAATAATTCTTCGCAAAAATTAAAATTCACTGCGGGCGACAGGCTGCCTTATCTATTGATCGGCGAAACAAAAAAAAGTATTTATACCTTATTGACAGCACCTTGCTTTCATTTGCTGTGCATAGGAACAGGTAGCAGCTATACAGTTTCAAATGAAATGGTAAAATCGATATCAATTGGTATAGAAGAATGGAATTTGCTTGGTGTACGCAAACCACTTTATATCCTGGTAAGGCCTGATAATTATATCGGTTTGATAGCAGATGAAATGAATGAAACTATATTAAACACTTATCTGAAACAGCATTGTTCTTTTTTATAAAAATTTCATGGAAGAATATAAACTTTATATGCTGTTGCTGGGATGCACACCGAAAGGCAGGCACATAGAACAGCACGACATTTACTTTGGGATAGGCACTTCATTGAAAGAGTTGCTGCCTGGTATCAAAGCATTTTGGCCGGATGGTGGCGTAATACATATTGACAGCTGGAGAGAGGTAACCGTTGTTGACGAGTATGCTGTAAAAATTGTTCCCAAAACAGCAGCAGCGGATGACAGGTTATTTTTCCTGAACCTTGGCGGCTATAAGCCCGGCGACCTGGAAGAATATCATTACAAAGTATTGACCGTTGCAAAAGACAGGGGCGAAGCTGTGCAGAAGGCAAAGCGTACCACATTTTATTTGCATACTGGTTTTAAAGGTGCCGAATCGCATATTGATGATAAATACGGTGTGGATGTAGATGATATTTACCAGGTAGAAGATATTTTAACTGCTACAGACAAAGAACAATTTTCTATCCTTATCCAAAAAAATGACGAACCGGCAGCAGCTGATAAGTTAAATATTGGCTACCTTAAACTGGATAAAATATAATTACAAAACCTGTTCATCATGGGAAAGAAAATAAAAGAGATAGATGCTTACATCGGCAAAGCTGCCGATTTTGCCAAACCTATTTTGATCCATATCCGTGAATTGGTGCACAAAGCCTGCCCGGATGTAGAAGAAAAAATGAAATGGAGCTTTCCTCATTTTGATTATAAAGGAGAAATGATGTGCAGTATGGCTGCTTTCAAACAGCATGCTGTAGCCGGCTTCTGGAAAGCTGCGCTGATGAAGGATCCTGTTTTAACAGAGAATGCCCGTTCCGAATCATCTATGGGACATTTAGGAAGAATGACCTCGCTGAAAGATCTTCCTTCGGATAAAAAAATGACCAGCTACATCAAAGAAGCTATGATGCTGAATGATAAAGGCATTAAACTTCCGTCTAAAACAAGATCAACAGAAAAAAAGGAAATTGAAGTACCCGATTATTTTATCAAAGCATTAAAGAAGAACAAGACCGCCTGGAAAACCTTTGATGCTTTTCCTTACTCGCACAAAAAAGAATACGTAGAATGGATAACAGGAGCCAGGACAGAAGAGACCCGTAATAAAAGGATGACAAATGCTGTTGAGATGATCGTTGAAGGCAAAAGCAAGAACTGGAAATATAAGAAGTAAGCTACTTTATTTTTCCCGCCAGTTTATACGAATCGTCGATCATTTGCTGTATTAGTTTTTTAGGGATACTGCCATCTACGATGATCGTATTCCAGTGCTTTTTATTCATGTGATAGCCAGGTAAAATATTTTCAGGGTATTCTTCTCTTAATTCAATAGCCTTATCCGGATCGCATTTTAAATTGAATTGCAAGGGTAAAGCATCTAATGCTGCAAGCAAAAATATTTTTTCTTTTACCTTAAACACCAACGTATCTTCACCAAAAGGAAAACTTTCTGTTACAGAAGGCTTTTGTAAAACGTACTCCCTGATAGTTTCTATGTCCATTATTCAGTAACAGTCTTTTTTGCTTCACTCAATTTTTTGCTGATCTGCCCTGTAATGATATGCCAGAACATAACAAAATCGCTACCCAAACTGTACAGCGGATAAGTAAATGTTGCGGGCTTATTTTTCTCAATAAAAAAGTGCCCCACCCATGCAAAGCCATAACCGCAAACCGGTATCAATGCCAGCATCCACCATTTTTGTAAAGCAATTGCTACAACCAATATCGCCAGCAATCCTGCTGTTCCGATAAAGTGAAGCGTTCTGTTGGTAGCATCTCCATGCTCAGTAAGATAGTAAGGATAAAAACTCCAGAAGGTCTTATATTTTTTTTCTGTAGCCATGGCAAATTATTTACAGAAAATTACAACTAATTATTTACATTTTTCTACCTGCACCTGCTGAAGATCATTCAATTTATACAGTACTTCGTCCATCCTGTTCATAGGTATGCCGGCAATAATATTGCAGAACAGTTGCATTTCGTTTTTTATGATCGTACACTGATATTGTTTCAATACCATCATCACATCATTCATTTGGGTATAATCAAACTGTATGCTGTAGTTCACTTCTACCTGCTTTTGCACAATAGGCGTAACCTGCAATACAAGGCTGGTAGCCATTTTATACGCATTGATCAATCCCGGCACACCCAGCAGTGTTCCGCCGAAATAGCGAACCACAATTACCGCGATATTGGTCAGTTCTTTACTGTCTATCTGCCCCAGTATTGGCCGCCCTGCCGTTCCTGAAGGTTCGCCATCATCACTCACCCTGAAATTATTGCCATCAGTTCCAATGCGGTAAGCAAAGCAATGATGCACCGCTTTAGGATGTTCCTTTTTTAATTGCTGTAATAGTTTCTTAAAATCATCTGCCGTTTCAATGGCATAAGCATACGCCAAAAACTTGCTGCCCCTGTCTTTAAATTCTGCGATGCCGGGTTTATCTATCGTGAAAAAAAATTCCTTATCGTTCATGTGTATAATATCCAATGCTGTCATCCAGCAATTGGTCTTGCTTTTGTAAAACAGCCTCGTTCAGTATTGGTGCGTCAATCCCTTTTTCGATCTGTAAAATAGTATTGGTAATAATTCTTGCTTCATCCCAAAGCCCTGCATTAATGAATGACTGTAAAAGTTTGGCACCTCCTTCCACTATCACACTTTGCAAACGAAATTGATAAAGCGCCTCCTGTATTTCTTTAATACCGTTTGCTTTATTGATCTTATAAAATAAAAGCCCTTCACCTTCCTGTTGCTTTAATGTATTGAAAACAAGTGTCTTTACAGATCCGTCAAACAGTTTCAATGTTGATGGCAATTGCAATGTATCGTCTATTACCAACCTTACGGGATCATTGCCTGGCCAAAGTCTTGTGGTTAAGGCGGGATCATCTTTCAATGCCGTGTTGGTGCCAACCAGTATCGCAGCTTCTTCACTGCGCCATTTATGCACCAGCCGGTTAGTGAGTGCATTGCTGATAAATATACGTTTATCATCAGCACCGCTTATTTTTCCATTGTTGCTTTGTGCCCATTTTAAAATAATATAAGGTCGCTTTTGCTGATGAAAAGTAAAAAAGCGTTTGTTCAATGCTATACATTCTTTTTCCAGCACACCGGTTACAACACGAACACCATTGGCCTGTAATTTTTCAATGCCTTTGCCATTTACTTCCAGGTAGTCATCTTTACAACCAATTATCACTTCGGGTATTTTATTTGCAACAATAAGATCGGCACAGGGCGGCGTTTTACCATAGTGTGCACAAGGCTCCAGCGATACATACAACTTGCTTTTTTGTATCAATGCCCTGTCTTCGTCTTTTACACTGCCGATACAATTCACTTCTGCATGCGCCTGCCCGTATTGTTGATGATACCCTTCGCCAATGATCCTGTCCTCATATACCAGCACCGCCCCAACCATAGGGTTAGGCGCTACATTTCCTGCACCCAGCTTTGCCAGCTGCAGGCAGCGTTCCATATATTTATCATGATTGTACAAGTGGCAAAAGTATGAATAGAAAAATAAAGTATGTTTGCCCGGTGATCATTAAAGAATTATACCGTTATTTTTTGGTGCAGTTGCAGGAGATCTATTCCCTTGACGAGGCTACCATAATTGCCGATTGGGTATTTGATAAAGTAATTGATATCAAGCGTGCAGACCTGTTGAGAAATCCTAACGAGCCGGTGACCGCTGCAGCGCACGGGTTGATGAACCAAAAGCTGTTGCAATTGCTGAAACATAAACCAGTTCAATATGTGTTGGGCGAAGCCTGGTTCTATAACATGAAATTCAGTGTTAATGAACAGGTGCTCATCCCCAGGCCCGAAACGGAAGAACTGGTAGAACTGATGCTTACCGATAAAAGAAAAAAAACGGCAGCCCCTTCAATAATAGATATCGGTACCGGCAGTGGCTGTATTTCCATCGCTTTGAAAAAACATTTACCCGGATCAAAAATAACAGCTGTTGATATCAGCAAAGGTGCATTGGAGGTTGCCAGCGAAAATGCGATACATCATCAAACAGCTGTCGATTTCAAACAACTGAATTTCCTGGATGAAAAACAATGGGCGGATCTGCCATCGTTTGATATTATTGTAAGCAACCCGCCTTACATACCAATAAATGAAAAAGAAAAACTGGAAAAGAATGTAGCAGATAATGAACCGCATGCTGCTTTATTTGTACCAGCCAATGAGCCATTGCTCTTTTATAAAAAGATACACCAATTTTCAAAACACCATCTCAATGAAGGAGGCCGTATCTATATGGAGACGCATGAAGATTACGCTGGTGATGTGGCCGATTTCTTTGGTAAGCACCACCAGAAGGTGGTGCTCAAAAAAGATATGTACGAGAAACACAGGATAGTAATAGCCTGTTAATCTTTAACCATTGCCGAAGTAGTAGCGCCCAGTCTTTTAGATACCTGCATTACACGTATGATCTCGTTCCACGCTACAGAAGAATCTGCGTTGATAACAACAGCAGGTTTATTCAGAGTATCCTTTACATTGATGTGCAGCTTCAATTCCGATTCAAGCGAATCAAAAATAATCCGCTGGTGCCCTACATAGATCACCCTGTTCTTATCAATACTTACAATAACGCTTTGCTTGGCTTTGCTTTCGCTTTTGGCTTTAGGTACGCTCAGCTTAACGATATTAGGGTTTGCCATGGTTGACAATATTAAAAAGAAGAACATCAAGATGAACAGGATATCGTTCAGCGGACCAGTATCCACTTCACTATGTTCTTCATTAAATCTTTTTCTTAAACTCATTATTAATTATTTTTTATTACACTAATTTTTACGAATTACACGAATCAAGAAAATTCGTGTAATCAGTGTAATTGTTTTTAATTAGTGTGCTATCATCTTGTTGGTTCCTGCAAAATATCAATGAACTCAGCGCTTGCCGATTCCATCTTGTTCTCTATCTTCCTGATCTTGGTTTGCAGTATGCTGTAACCCAGGTACGTAACGATACCGATGATAAGACCCGTTGCAGAAGTGATCATCTTTACATAGATACCACCGGCAATAACATTTGGATTATATTCTGTACTGTGATTGATACTGTCAAACAAACTCAGCATACCAACGATAGTACCCAGGAAACCGAACAGTGGCGCAATACGTACAATGATGTTCAGGATGTTCAGGTTCTTTTCCATCTTATACATTTCCAGCACACCAACATTCTCCATGCTTTTTTCAATAGCGTCAATTGGTTTTCCTATACGCTGCAATCCTTTATCGATCATTCTTGCCACAGGGTTGGAAGTATTTTTAGCAAGGCTTCTTGCTGCGGTAACATTACCGGTAATAACATGATCACGAATGATGCTCATGAAATTGTCATCTATCTTACCAAATTTTTGTAACAGGAAGAACCGCTCAAAAAAGAAGAATAATGCGGTTACAAATAATAAGCCCAACGGCACCATCACCCAGCCGCCTTGTACCAGCGTGCCGCCTACGGATTTAAAGCCTTCTACCTTCTCTGCAATTTTTGTGGTGTCGATCTGTAATAAAAAGTCAAACATAATTAAGCTTGGTTTAGGACAAAAGTAAATTGTTTTTAGAATAATGATTTTGGATATACGATAATTGTGCCAATCATTTTGCAAATATTAAAGCCTTAACGCAAATGCTGCTTCATAACCGTTTAAAGAAATGTTAATCTTACTTTTTATATCGCATAAAAAAAAGTGCCGCAAAATTGCAGCACTTACTTTATAAAATTCAGTGAGTTATAGTTTATTATTACCTCCACCCATTTGCTGCATGGCCATTATCTGGCGCATGGTTTTTTCCATTCCGTCGCTGCTGCCATCAAGGAATATCACATTGCCCTTTCCATATTCAGCAAAATTTTTGATCGCTTCTGTCCACATACTGAACAGGATAACATTGGTATCCAAATTCGCCTGCTTCATTTCCGCAGCAGCCTGGCTCATACCTTTAGCAACTTCTTCGCGGAAGAGCGCCACACCTTGCCCACGTAACTGCGCAGCTAATCTTTCTGCTTCTGCTGCGATCTTAATAGCATTACCTTCTGCTTCTGCAGCTTTTGTTTTAGTGATCAATAATGCCTGTCCTTCATTTTCAGCAGCTGCTTTCAAATTGTTTGAAGCCACAACCTTACTCATACTCGTAATGATCGCTTCATCAAAAGTAATATCATTGATCTGCAGATCCTGCAAATGATAACCCCATCCTTCCAGCGCCACATCCACTTGTTCTTTTACATTCTCTACTATATCACGACGTACATTCAAAACTTCTGCCTGTCTTTTTGTGGCAACAAACGCACGGATACTTCCTTCAACAGTTCGTATCAATGCCTGCATCAGATCTTTATCGCTGATAAATTTAAACGCCACATTCTTGATCGTTTCTTCATCAACATTTATTACCGAATACAACAGCATCGATTTGAAATAAACATTTGCCTGGTCAACCGTCACAGCCTGGAATTCCAGTTCAACAGAGCGGTTCTGGATGCTCACCTTCTTGTATATCTGTTCTAAAAAAGGCAATTTAAAATTCAGACCCGGGCGCATGATACGGCGGTATTTACCAAACATGGTAACCACACCAATAAAGCCCTGGTTGATCGTTACAAAACAGCCGAGGAAGGCCAGTAAAAGGAGCA
This sequence comes from Bacteroidota bacterium, assembly GCA_048497855.1. GTDB lineage: Bacteria > Bacteroidota > Bacteroidia > Chitinophagales > Chitinophagaceae > Ferruginibacter. The sequence goes on from JBEHZB010000005.1 coordinate 254,555, forward strand.
GGACCCACCAATAATCTCTTAAGTATTCCATAAGTGTTAATTTTTTAGAAAGATAGTAATTTTTATGTACCGAGCGGAAAATCTTTATTCGACCTTAGCGGCATCGTACTCTTGTACAGCAGCACTTTACGCAGCTTGTATTACCTTTATTTTATGCTAAAACAAATTACCCGGCTTTCGTTGCTGGTCGCCGCCATCATTACCTTTTCCTGCAATTCAAACGGGAAGGAAAACAACGCATCTGCTAAACCGGTTTCGGACACAATGGTCAATAGCATACATGCAGATACCTGCAATATTGATCTGCCGAAAGCAACCGGCTATGTAAATGACTTTACCAATCTGTTTACTCCTGATCAACGACATGTCCTTGATTCTATCATAACTTTTAATGAAAAGCAAACTTCCAACGAAATAGCTATTGTAACACTCAATAGCAATATGTTGGGTAAATGTTCTTTAGAAGATTATGCTATCGCTCTTGGAAAAAACTGGGGCGTAGGAAAAAAAGAAAAGAACAACGGGATCGTAATGGCCATCAGCAAAGACTTACGGCAAATCACTATTCGAAACGGATATGGAATTGAAAAGATATTTTCGAATGCTGAAACAGGATCCATCATCGACAGTATTATCATTCCCGAATTTAAAAAGGATAATTATTTTGAAGGAACAAGGCAAGGCTTGTTAGCTATTATTGAAAAAACAAAACCCTGACGATATCTTCAATCGGTTTCTTTTTTCAGGATGCCTTTCTCAACACTTTCATTTAGCAGGTTTTCTGCGTAGGCCCAAATTGAGGCAGATCCGTTTTTAATAGCGCTTTTCTTTTCATAAACTTTCTGATAGCCAACATTGAATTCGGCCCAGGTTCCGCCATTATTCGAAGTGTTTTGCAGCAATGGTTCAAACCTGTCCATCGATCTGGCAAATTTTGCCTCATCCGTAATACCTTCTTCAAATTCTTCCCAGGTCGCAATAAATTCTTCAGCCTGCGCTGACGGTAAAAGCCCGAAGATCCGTTTCGCTGCTATGAGCTCCTGTTCAGTATTGATGTGGCTTTTAGAGGTGTCATAAATAAAAGTATCACCCGCATCAATTTCTACGATATCATGAATTAAAACCATTTTCAACACTTTAAGAACATCTATTGGCTTGTCCGAATGCTCTGCCAACACTATTGTCATCATTGCTAAATGCCAGCTGTGCTCCGCATCATTTTCGTGCCTGTTGCTGTTGAATAATTTAGTTTTACGCTGGATGTATTTTAGCTTGTCGATCTCTTTTATAAAATCTACCTGCTTTAATAAATTGTCAGTTTGCATTGCTTCACAATTAAAAAATCAACAACATTATTTTTCTTAACTCTTCTCTTCCCAGATCATGCTTAAATGAATGATCGTCTCTGCTGCCTTCGCCATATCCTTTGTACCTATCCATTCTAATTTGCTGTGGATGTTCTGCATGCCGGTAAAGATATTTGGGCAGGGCATACCAATATAACTAAAGCGGCTGCCATCGGTTCCCCCGCGGATGCTTTCTTTTTTAACAGTAAGGCCTGAACGCTTTATCGCTTCTTCGGCATATTGTGCTACCTGCGGATATTTATCCAGTACTTCTTTCATATTTCGATATTGCTCCTGCACGCCATATTCAATTGTAGCGCCGGGATAACCGGCAACAACTTCTTCCGCAATAGCTTTTAACCTGGTATGATGACGATGCAACCCTTCTTCTGAAAAATCCCTTACAATAAACTGTATGGTTGCTTTCTCCGCAATACCGTTTACCGCAACCGGGTGTACAAAACCTTCTTTGCCTTCAGTTGTTTCTGGGCTCCATTCGTTTTTTGGCAACGCATCCAAAACAGCTCCTGCAATTTTCAATGCATTTACCAGTTTATCTTTTGCATATCCGGGATGCACAATAACACCGTTGATCGTTATCACAGCCCCATCTGCGCTAAAGGTCTCATCTTCAAGGCTGCCCGCCTCTCCGCCATCCAATGTGTAACCGAATTGAGCGCCCAGCTTTTGCATATCTACCTTGGCTGTTCCTTTACCTACTTCTTCATCCGGCGTAAACAATATTTTTATATCGCCATGTTTGATCTCAGGATATTGCACGAGATACATTGCTGCTTCCATGATAGCTGCCACGCCGCTTTTATCATCTGCACCCAGTAAGGTTAAACCACTTGCTGTGATCACACCGCTATTAATATGATTTTCTAAATATGGTGAGTTGGCGATACTTAATACCTGAGAAGTATCATCCGGCAAAATAATATCCTTACCATCGTAATAATGATGATGGATAGGCTTTACATTGGTACCGCTGCAATCCGGTGCTGTATCCACATGAGCGCAAAAACAAATGGCCGGTATATTTTTCTTTTCACTGTTGGAAGGAATAGTGGCATATACATAACCATACTCATCGGTATCTGCCTGCAAGCCCATGTTTCTCAATTCTTCACACAATAATTTACTAAGGTCTTTTTGCTTTTCTGTTGTGGGATGCGTTGTACTTGTTGGATCGCTTTGTGTATCTACACGTACATAGCGCATAAAGCGGTCGGCAATATTATCGGGGCTTATCTGAATCATAGTATTTACGATTTACGAATTTTGAATTACGAATGTAAGATAAGAAACGTGAAAGGTGAGAAGTGAAACAAAAAAGCAGCCCGATCTACAAGCTGCTATTTTTAATGTTGCATTTTTAATTTTTAATTTATTTCCACCAACTCAATATCAAACACCAGTTCCTGTCCTGCTAAAAAATGATTGGCATCCAGGATGATCACATCATCTTTTACTTCTACCACAACAACCGGAACGGGTTGACCTTGCTGATTGCTTAATGTAAGCGGCATACCAGCTTCCAGCTGCATATCTGTAGGCACATTCTCTCTTGGAAATTCAATGATCGCATTCGGATCTTTTTCTCCATAAGCTTCTTCAGCAGGAATGTTGACTGTTTTTTTATCGCCGATACTCATTCCCGGTATTGCAGCATCAAAGCCTTTGATCATTTGGCCTGCACCTACGGTAAACTCCAGTGGCTCACGGCCTGCAGAAGAATCGAATTGTTCTCCATTGGTTAATTTACCGGTGTAATGTACTTTTACTTTGTCGCCATTTTTTGCTTGCATATTGTATGTTTTTTGCTACCTCAAATCCGTCTGACCGATTCATCCAATCCCGCCAAAAAGGGCTCAAGGAAAATTATAAATAATGCCTTGCGGCTGAAATGCAAAGTAAATGATAAATGGCTAACGGATTTAAAAAGATTTGTTGACATTTGAAAGATGAAACGTTTTATTAACATTGCTTTCCTGGCATTGACAGCGCTGCCGTTCAGCGCTTTTAGCCAGCCCCTGCGCCCTGCCGAAAAGCCTGTAAACCAAGGTATCACCAATGCTGATGTAATAACCGGGGCCGAGCGGATGGCTGTGTATCTCCCTATGCTGAAAGGCAAAGCTGTAGCTGTTTTTGCTAATCAGACAAGTATGGTGGGGAATACAAATCTTGTAGATACGCTGCTGAAAAGCGGTATCAACGTGGTAAAGATATTCGGGCCCGAACATGGTTTTCGTGGTGATGCTGATGCAGGTGAACATGTATCGGATGCTGTTGATAAAAAGACCGGATTGCCGGTTATCAGCCTTTATGGCGATCATAAAAAACCAACTCCTCAAGACTTTGCAGGTGTAGATGTGCTGGTGTTTGATATACAGGATGTGGGTGTTCGGTTTTACACTTATATTGCTTCGCTTCAATACTACCTGGAAGCTGCGCTGGAAAATCATAAACCTTTGCTGATACTGGACAGGCCAAACCCCAATGGGTTTTATGTAGATGGGCCGGTACTGGATATGAGGTTTAAAAGTTTCATCGGTATGCAGCCGATACCTATTGTATATGGTTTAACCATTGGTGAATACGCTTTAATGCTGGCAGGAGAAAATATGCTTTCAGAAAAAGCCAATGCCATCAACGCTTATAATGTTACCACAGAACCCAGTGCTGATACACCTTTTCATGTACAGGTGATCAAATGTAAAAATTATGATCACAACACAAAATATATTTTGCCGGTGATGCCATCGCCTAATTTAAAAACAATGCAAAGTATTTATTGCTATCCTTCTACCTGTTTTTTTGAAGGAACAGTTTTCAGCGAAGGGCGTGGTACAGATATGCCTTTCCAGGTATTTGGCCATCCTGCAATGCCAAAGAATTTATTTGCTTTTACACCTAAGCCCAATGCAGGAGCAAAAAGCAGTAAAAATTTTTACCAGCAATGCTATGGCTGGAAGATCGACGGAACAAATGAAGAGGTGCTGAGAAAGCTGGATGGTAAGATACAACTGCATTATTTTATAGACGCTTATAAATTATTTCCCGGTAAGGATACTTTCTTTTTGAAAACCAATTTCATTAACAAGCTGGCCGGCAATGATATTTTTGCACAGCAGATAAAAGACGGTATCACTGAAGCTGATATCCGTAAAAGCTGGGAACCTGCATTGAGCGAATTTAAAAAGATAAGAAAGAAGTATCTTCTTTATACCGACTTTGAGTAACGCAACAAGCGATACGCTTTAGTACGACGAATACAATTTCCTACCTTCGCAGCAATGGAAAGATTTCAATCATTGCGGATCGTTTTTATGGGTACACCGGAGTTTGCCGTTGCCTCGCTTGATGCATTGGTAAAAGCAGGTTGTAATATTGTTGGCGTGATCACTGCGCCCGATAAGCCTGCGGGCCGCGGCATGCAGCTGCAACAGAGTGCCGTAAAAAAATATGCTGTTGAACATGGGCTCCACATCCTTCAACCTGAAAAATTAAAGAATCCCGAATTCATAGAAGCATTGCGTTCATTAAAAGCCGACCTGCAAATTGTAGTAGCATTTCGAATGCTGCCCGAAGTGGTTTGGAACATGCCGCCGATGGGTACCATCAATGTGCATGGAAGTTTATTGCCGCAATACCGTGGTGCCGCACCGATCAACTGGGCAGTCATCAACGGCGAAAAGGAAACAGGTGTTACGACCTTTAAACTGAAGCATGAAATTGATACGGGTGATATTTTATTGCAACAATCCTTTGCTGTTGGTGAAGATGAAACTGCCGGTGAAGTACACGACAGGATGAAAGATATCGGGGCTGAATTATTACTAAAGACGGTAAAAGAATTAGCAGAAGATACGATCAAGGAAGAGCCGCAAGACAAAATCCAAAATCTAAAATCCAAAATCCAAAATTTGCATCATGCTCCCAAAATATTTACCGAAACCTGCCGGATTGATTGGAACAAACCTGTGGAAGAAGTATATAATTTGATTCGTGGCCTCTCTCCTTTTCCTACAGCATTTACTTTTTTAGAAGAGAAAAAATTAAAGATATTCAGCGCCCATAAAGAGCATAAAATCCCTGTTGTAAAACCAGGTGAATTTGAAACAGATAAAAAAAGTTTTTTAAAATTTGCCTGTGCCGATGGTTTTATTATTGTAAAAGAAATTCAACTGGAAGGAAAGAAACGATTGCCAATAGAAGATTTTTTAAGAGGCTATCGTTTTACTGCATAAATTAAAAAACCCGGACTGGTCCGGGTTTTTTAATAATCTTATCTTAATTATCGTATTTGCAGTTTCTGCAGCAATGCTGCACTCAGCGCCGCTTTTGGCACCACAAGACTAACGGTGTTTATAGCAAAATAACCTTCTGAAACATTCAGGTAACCTTTTGCAGGACCGCCTTCTCCCCATGAATTCTTCACTAAGAAATATTCCTTGCCGGTGGTTGATTTTTCCAAACCGGTAATGTGCATAAGGTGATCATCCTGTGTAACCAGGCTTTCAAATAATTGCTGACGGATAGAGGCATCCCATTTACTGTCTTCAGTACTGCCCGGCGCAGGAACAGTTGCATCCATAGCTGTCTGTTGTTGAGCAATGGCTGCTTCATCATTATATACCGCAGTAGCAGTTTTATAATGAAACCCCTTGTTGCTTACATCTGCATCCCACAAAACTGAATAACCGTTCTTTATTGCATTACGGGTAAGGTCTATCATATCATTCAAAGGGATGTTATAATAAGAACCGTTGCTGAAATTATCCGGTACTTCTAAAATAAAAGATTTATAATAAGGATGGTGAGTAAAAGAAGTAATGTTCACGTAATCATCCGGGTTGAATTTAAGTACTTCTTTAGCGAAAGATTGCGGTGTATATTTTTTTCCGTTATAAACAAAATCTGCAGGCGGTACACCGATGGCATCATCCAGTATCGCTTTGTAACCATCCATCCAGTTTGCAGGCACAGGGCTCATTTTTATGATGCTGTCTAAATAATTTTTTAACTGGCCGCTCATCTTTTGATGGTCGTGCATTTTCTGGCCGGGTTTAAGACCGCTGTACACACTTTCCGGCATTGCTCCATAAGTAGCGATCGCCCTGATAAGATCGTGGCCCAAACCGCCTTCACCAAATTGTGCATGGCCCTGGCGCAACACATAGTTGTGCGCTTTTTCCATGTAAATGTTTCTCACTTCGTACATTTCGCTGATGTCAAACTCTCCTAAATTATTTTTTAAACATTGGCTCTCTACTAAAGAGGTTGTAGAGAAGCACCAACAAGTTCCCGTCATAGCCTGGTTCTTCACCGGCGTAGCAGGGATGGTCTTTTCAATTTGAAATACAGGAACAGGCGTTTTGGTATCCTGTGCAATACCAACTGCAAACCATGAAGTTGATAACAATAGCAGGCATATTTTTTTCATGCTGGTTTTTTATTTTGAATAAGTGATTGTGCAATCGAATTTATCAGTAACACCAAGTTCTGTTGCGGCAGCATTACTGATAAGAATAACAAGTCCCGCATTTTGTTTTATATCGGGCATTACATCCAGTACTTTGGCGTAAACAGATTTACCCGATGTGGTAGTGATCTTTACAATAGAACCTTCGGGCGCTGTATTGTGCAGGCAATAATATTTGCCGTCTTCCCATCCGCTGTTGCTTTTAAATACGCCACCCTGGCCCGTTTCATTGCTGCCATTATTACCTTGAAAAATATTTTTGAATGCCCCGCCGTTAAAATTAACATCTCCCCTCACTACAGGTTGTTGTTTTACAGGCGTGCTTTCTTTAACTGGTGGCAGGTCTTTTTCTGTTTCTACTACAACAGGCTCCTGTTTAACCGGCGTTGGTTTTACTTCCACCGGTTTGGGAGGTTCTGTAGTTGCTGCATCTCCTTTGCTATATCCAACGATCAGTTTTGTTCCTTCATTTACACCATCACCAGTTAAATTGTTCCATTTTTTCAGGTCAGCTATCGGCACTTTACCATATAAAGTGCTGATATGATAAAGTGTTTCTTTTTTCCCTACAGTATGATAAATGGGAGAACCTGTTGGAGTTGTACTTTTTACCGCTGTAACTTTTGCAACCGGCGGTTCTGTTTTTGCCGGCGGCGGTATGGTAGCTGTTGCCGGTATCTTTAACACCTGCCCGATAGACAGGCCCTTATCGTAATCCAGTTTATTATAATTGGCCAGTTCCCGTCCGTTCACATTATACATACGGCCGATACTGGTAAAACTTTCTTTTGCTGCAACAGTATGCGTAGTTCCTTTTTGAGCCAGGGCAAACAACGGAACAAAAAACAAAATGCTTAAAACTTTTTTCATCGATCGAACTTTTAATTTTTATAGATAAAACAATCACCTTACGGTATCATTGGCTCTCACTAAAATAAGGTTTTATTGATCTACAAATATTTTGCTGGCAAATATCCTAAAATTAGTTGGTTAATACACCCATTTACTTGTTAAGAATGCGCCATGCAGCTGGGTAATAATTATTGACACGATTGGGCAGAATCTTCACCCAGCCCAATGCCAACCCCTGGTACATGATGATGGCCCAGCCTTTTAAGCCGCTCTCAATTTTTATTTCCTCCTTTCGAAGATATTGTAATGCTGTTACTTTATCCACTTCAACAAAAGGTATTTCTGCGGCAAGGATAGTACTGAGCGCCAGCTCATGATCCGGTATCAATTCATTGCGGATAACAGTGCCCAGCTTAACGCCCGCTTTCTTTATATACAATGCCGACTGGAGTATTGGCAGCTGTTGTTCCAAAAACAAAGGCAATGCAATAAGCTCTTCATTCAATTTAATAAAATAAAAACCGGCTGCATTTGCCAGCCATAACCTGGCGCTTTCTGTTTCTTTTGCGGCCGGCTTTTCCGGTTTGTTTTTTTGATTGGTTTTTATTTTTCTTTCGCTTGCCTCTCCTGCATTTTTAAATGCAGCAATAAAAAAACCTTCGCCTTTTACTTTATCAGGATAGAAACGGTAACCGGCTGCTTTATTTTTTTCAGATCCTGTTTCTATAATGTTCCATTCTTCTTTAAGTGATAATGAAAGACTTTCTATCTTAAATTCATCGATCAGCCAATCGCAAATTGCTTCATCTTCTTTTTCAGAATAAGAACAAGTGGAATAGATCAGTACGCCATCTTCTTTCAATGCAGGTAGTACATCTGCCAATATCCTTTGCTGGCGCTGGCTGCAGAGCTCCACATTATTTTCGCTCCATTCTTCAATTGCCAATGGGTCTTTCCTGAATAAACCGCTTCCACTGCAAGGAGCATCTACTACGATAACATCAAAATAATTTTGCAGCCGCTGAAAATCCTTTGCATCATTATTGGTGACTACCACATTTGCGGCGCCCCATTTAGTGATATTCTCTGCTAAAATATTTACCCTTGTTTTGATCACTTCATTGCTCACCAGTAAACTTTCGGCAGAGATCAACGATTGTATCAATGTTGATTTGCCCCCTGGCGCTGCGCAAAGATCCAGCACATGAATTGATGTAGAAAGATCAACTGTTTGTTTTAATGCTTCTTCCAAAAACATGCTGCTGGCTTCCTGTACATAATAAGCGCCTGCATGAAATAAAGGATCCAATGTAAATGATGGACGTTCGGAAAGATAATAGCCTTGGGAACTCCAGGGGATTTTTGATTTATGATTTAGGATCTCTGATTTTTTGGAAGGATTGAAACGGATGGATGTTATTTGTTCACCCGACTGGTGCACCTGTACAAAAGCTGTTTCGTTAAAGCCTTTTACCGCTTGTAAAGAAGCCAGCAATGCCGGTGGTAATTGTTGCGACAAGTTATTATATTTGGTTAATGTCCAAATTTAAATATGATTATATGAAAAGGATATTTTTTTTATACTGTATTCTAATTGCAGCAAATATTGCTCTTGCACAAAAATTTCCGGATAGCTGGACCGATGGAAAATACTATACCGTAAATGGTGCCAAACTGTACACCGTAACTGTTGGTACAGGCGCCCCGTTGATCATTATTCCCGGCGGGCCGGGCGGCAGCCATTTAGGATACAGAAGCTTTGACTCATTAAGTGTAAACTCTAATATTCAACTGATCTATTTTGATGCTTTTGGAAGAGGCAAATCGGATACGGCAACAAAAGTATCCGACTATTCTTTAGACAGGGATATAGAAGACATTGAAGGCTTAAGAAAAGCAATGCACCTGGATAAGATAAGCTTGCTCGGTCATTCGTACGGCAGTTTGGTTGCGCAGGGATATGCGATCAGGTATGGCCAAAATGTAAGCCATCTTATTATTGCCAATGGCTTTCACAGTTTTGTGATGTGGCAGGAAAATGATGATAACAGCAATCGTGAAATTAAAACCAATTATCCTGAAGTATGGGATACATTAATGAAGCTGAGAGAAAAAGGCGGTATATCAAGCGATGATGCACACCAGGATATTTATGGTGCAGTGCCTTACGGTTTTCTGTATGCGTATAATCCCAATAATTTTATTGGACGAGGTGGCAAGCCTTATCCCAATTCGTTCAATGCAAAACTGTATTACCAGATGGTGGGCAAGGATGGCGATTTTATTGTAGGAAGTGATATCGGCAATTTTGATTTCAGGAAACAATTAAAAGACCTTAAGATGCCGGTGCTCATTATTGCCGGAAGATACGACAGGGTGGCTGTTCCGTGGATGCAGGTTAAGTATAAAGAGTATTGTCCGCAGGCAAAATTTGTAATGTTCGAAAAAAGCGGGCACAACCCGCAGGTAGAAGAACCGGCTAAAGAATTCCCGCTCATAAAAGAATTTTTAGCAAAATAATTTTGAGTAAAGTTATTCTCTCACCGCAGAGAAATGAGTGAATTAAGTTTCCGTAGAGAGCCTCTGCGAAAACTTTGCTTCTCTCATTTCTCTGCGGTGAAAAAGCAAACATCATAAAAGCTTAACAGAATTAGAAAAGCCTGTAACCAAAATTTAAAACCACTTTCCATTCTTTCTATCCCAGGTAGTGATACCTATTTTAAACTGAACAGGATTCCTGAACTGGTTGGCTGCAGAGCCGGAAACGTAGGCTCCTAATTTGAACTTGCCTAAAGCATTGAACGGATATTTGAATACTCTTTCGATACCGGTAAACACTTCTACATACCGCAGGTTATTTCTTTCGGGCGCCAGCAAAAAACCGGTACCGGCAATTTCTCTCAATCCTAATTTTTTAAACAAAGGGATTTTATTCAGCAATGCGCCGTTGAATTCATGTACATAATGCGCTTCGTAAAAACGATGAAACACCGGGAATGTAGAATCGAGTGACTGGAAGGCCTCATTAGGATTCATGAATAATAGCGGATCGCCTTTGCGCTGAAATTTATAATCTACCAGGCGCAGATCTTTATCATTGATGAATGATCCTGTTTTTATGGTGTAAGATGATGTACCTAATATGCCCACTCTAAATGACTGGCGAAGACCAAACTCCAGGTAATCGAAATTTACTTTACTGTCAAACGGCCCCGGAATACCTTTTCTCCAAAGCGCATATATTGTTGGCCACGATGAACCAAGGATGATCTTTTCTTTGGGCTCCCTGATATAACGCTGACGGGGCGTATATTCCAATCGAACCTTACCATACAATGCATTGTAAGAAGAAAAGGCAACAGCCTGGTTATTATCCAGTATATCGCCAAACAAACTATCTACCCTGTGATTCGTTTTGTAATTACTTACCGAGCGGCGAAAAGCTATATCAACATCTGTATAAAAAAATAAACCGTTTGCAATTTCAAGGTTATGGCCAAAGCCAAGCCCTTTATTGAGATAAACATTGCTGCGCTTGAGCATGTTGATCCATGCATCGCCTTCAAAAATAAATTCAAAATCTTTTTGAAGCCGCACTTCGTAGGAGCCTCGGTTAAACGGGTTGTACAGTTTATTGAACCGTATGCTTCCATTGATATCCTTATTACGAAGCCCGTAACTCAGATCTGTATACAGGTTTATATTCTTTCTGGAAGTATAGGTCTTATCATAAATGAAAGAAGCCTGTAGCCTTGCACCGCCAAACTGAACAGGATTGTATATGGCCGGCAGCGGTGGTATAGACCAGGACCGCTGCTTTTTATGATCCGCAAATATTTGTCCCTGGTACAGCATCTTCTTCCAGGTAATTTTATTGATCACTTTATCCATTGAATCGAGATAGGCCTCTGTATGTGTAGCGCTGTAAATACTATCCTTATAATGGATGAAGCGAATCTCTTTTGATGTTAATGGCTCGGTGCGGTTTGTTTGCCAGAAAATACTGTCTCGTTTATACGCTTCCTGCGTAGCGGAGCTGAGTTCTGTACCAAAATATTTTCTTTCAAAATTTTTGTTCAGCTCAAAATTATTATACGTGATAATTGTTTTTCCCGAGGCCCTGCTTTTTCCTGCAACGGCATTGTACGTAAACTGCTGCCGGGTGATCAGCCATGCAGTATCATTAATAAAATTGTATTGCTGTTCCACCTCAAAAAAATCGTATTGCGGCAAATGATATTCAGGCAATTGCAATTTAGTATGCAGTACCACCCATGAACCATCTGCAATGGTTATCTCACCTTTTACCGTAGCATTGCTCAGTTGTCTTGGCTTTACACTGATCGTATATATTTTCTTTCCGTTCACTATTGCTGTGTTCAGCACTTTGTAACGGTAAGCTAACAAGCCACTATAGCTGAGCGGAGATAAAAATGAAGTTTGAGAAATAGCCGGAACAGTAACAAGATTATTGTAAAAATTAAAATCGCCCTCGGTAGTAGAAAGAAAGAACAGGTCGCCCGTTTTGCCTCTTTTTGTTACACCTGTTCTTTCTTCTTTTATATTTTTTCCGCTGCGATCAAGTTGCAAAACGATCTCCGCCATCGCCATCCCGTTAAGAGCTGCATTCGCTTTTTTTATTTTCATCAGCGAATCATTGGCCGCTGTCTTCTTCATCTTCTTTAGCGGCAATGAATCTTCTTCCACTGCTTTGATGTATACTTTACAGGAATAAGCCCCGGCGGCACTTTCAATAGCATCTTTATGTCTTATCACATTGCGGATATATTCTTCTGCCCTGTCCCTGTTCCTGCTTTTTATAACTACTTCCGAAAGATCAGTAGCTTCAGCCGCTTCCATTATTATATTCTTTTCCGTATTGCCTTTGGTGATAATTACGGTAACGATCTGCGGCTTGTAACCTACCAATGTTATTACCAAAGTATATTTCCCTTCATCAAGTTCCAGCGAATAGGTTCCGTCTTCTTTAGTAACAGTACCTGCCATGATCTCTTTTACCTGTATGCTGGCAAAGGCAAGCGGCTCCTGTTTGCCATTAATTATTTTACCAAATACCAAATGTTGTGATTGAGAGAACGCTTTGACAGAAAAAATAATGGAAATACAAAGTAAAGTTGGTCTCATTACAACAGGTTAGGTTATCGATCATAAAAATGCGATAAAACTGTTGATGAGAAGTATAAGGTTTTGTTTATTGGACAAAAATTAACAAACAGCAGGCAATAAATTATATCGCTTTTATTTCTGCAACAAGATCCTGCAATACTTTTTTGGCATCGCCAAAAAGCATACTGGTCTTTGGTTGAAAGAAAAGATCATTTTCAATTCCTGCGTAGCCCGGCTTCATACTGCGCTTGTTAACAATAATATTTTTAGCCAGTTCCACTTCTAAAATAGGCATGCCATATATCGGTGAAGAAGGATCATTTTTTGCAGCAGGATTCACCACATCATTAGCGCCTAATATCAATACAACATCCGTTGTTTTAAATTCATCATTGGCAGTTTCCATTTCCATCAGTTTATCATAGCTCACATCTGCTTCTGCCAATAGCACATTCATGTGCCCAGGCATACGGCCCGCAACAGGATGAATAGCGTAATTCACTTCAACGCCTTTTTCTGTCAGTATCTTTTCCAGCTCATGGCAAATGTGCTGCGCCTGCGCCACAGCCAATCCATATCCCGGAACGATCATTACTTTATTGGCATAGCTCATCAGCATTGCAGAATCGCTTAAGCTGATCTCCTTATATGCGCCCTGTTCTTTAGAACCTGCTGCTCCTGCGGCTTTGCTGCCGCCACCGAATGAACCGATCAATACATTTTTTAATGAACGGTTCATGGCTTTGCACATCAATATGGTAAGTAAAGTACCCGCTGCCCCAACCAATATACCGCCGGTAAGCATCACTTTATTGTTGTACAAAAATCCGCCGCAGGCTGCTGCCACGCCGGTAAAGGAATTAAGTAAAGAGATCACCACAGGCATATCTGCACCGCCGATCGGCATTACGAATAAAACACCATATACTAACGATAACGACAAGATGCCGTAGATCAAATATTTTTGAGAAGGATCTGAAACAAGGTAAGCGCCGCCGCCTAATGCCACTATCAGTATAATAAGGTTAAGGATATTTTGCCCGGCAAAACTAAAGTCTTTCACTTTACCATTCAGTTTTCCCCAGGCGATCATACTTCCTGCAAAGGAAACGGAACCGATGATCAATCCTAAAACTATAATGATAACTTTACCCGTATGTCCCGTTGCATCGCCTGTTGCAGCAATCTCTTCCGACAAATGATCGAACTCTACCAATGAGATAAGCATCGCACATGCGCCGCCCATACCATTGAAAAGACTTACCATTTCAGGCATTGCGGTCATCTTCACTTTTTTAGCAGAAAGTGTTCCTATAATACCGCCAATAGCCAGGCCACCGAAGATCCATAAATAATTATGCAGCTTCACGCCGTCTTCTTCATATAAAAAGATAGTACCGGCAATAGCTATTGTCATACCTGCAGCAGCCACAAGGTTTCCCTTACGTGCCGTAGCGGGGTTGGACAGCATTTTCAACCCGATAATAAATGTTACCGAGCCTATCAAATAACAAATGGTAAGTAAATTCAGTTCCATAATAACACCCCGGCCCCTCTATCTCCCCAAAGGGGAGGAAACCGAGAAGATTGTTTAGAAGATTATATAATTATTTTTAATTGGTGCAATCTATCGCTCCTGCGAAGCTTAACCAACCTGTACAGAATATCTTGCATCGCCAAACCATTCAACCATTCAACCATTCAACCATTCAACCATTCAACCATTCAACCATTCAACTATTCAACTATTCAACTATTCAACTATTTCTTTTTCTTAAACATCTCCAGCATCCTGTCCGTAACAACAAAACCACCCACCACATTCAGCGTTCCCAATATCACTGCTAAAAAACCCAATGATAAAGCCAGGTAATTATCTTCTTCCGCTTTGCCCATTACTATTATTGCGCCGATGATCACTACGCCGTGTATGGCATTGGCGCCACTCATCAGCGGTGTATGCAATACGCTCGGTACACGCCCGATCACTTCAATACCAACAAATATCATCAGTATCACAATGTAAATGATCTGTTGATTCTCGGTTATCCAGTTTAATACATTATCCATAAAAGGCCCAAATTTTAATCTATAATTATCAAAAGTCTTTTCAAAATTTCAGACTCCAAAGTTCCCCTGTGGGGGATTTAGGGGGCCTTCACCCTCTCATTCGTTATCGCCCCATCATGTGTAATACAGCTTCCTTTCACCAGGTCATCTTCAAAATTTAAATTCACCTGCCCGTCTTTAATAACCAGTTGTAAAAAGTTCAATACATTTTTTCCGTACAGTTTACTGGCATCACTTGGCATATCCGATGGTAAAAATGAATTACCTATTACAGTAACGCCATTATGAACCACCGTTTCATTATTTTTCGACACTTCAGTATTACCACCTGTTGATGCTGCAATATCTATCACTACAGAACCCAGCTTCATGGTTTCCAGCATGGCTGTGGTAATTAATATTGGCGCTTTTTTACCTTGCAGCTGTGCAGTGGTAATGATGATATCTGCCTTGGCCACGCTTTCAGCGATACGTTGTTTCTGGCGCTGCAAAAATTCTTCTGTTTGTTCTACCGCATAACCACCGGCTTTGCTGGCATCGGCAGCGCCTTCCACTTCTACGAATTTTGCGCCAAGGCTCATTACTTCTTCTTTTACAGCGGGCCTGGTATCAAATACTTCTACCACGGCACCTAAACGTTTTGCAGTAGCAATAGCCTGCAAACCGGCAACACCTGCGCCCAATATCAACATCTTGGCAGGCGGAATACTTCCGGCTGCCGTCATAAACATGGGAAAATATTTGGGAAATGAATTGGCTGCCAGCAGCACGGCTTTATAGCCAGCAATATTTGCCTGGCTGCTGAGCACATCCATGCTTTGTGCACGGGTAGTGCGTGGAAGCATATCTATACTGAATGTTGTAAAACCCTGTGCTGCCCACTCTTTCATTAATGCTCCATTGAACAGTGGCTGATAAACACCTAACAAAATTTTTCCTTTCAATCCCGCAGTTTCTGAAGCCTGCGGCGGATTGATGGATAAAATAATATCGGCCTGTTGTAAAATGTCAGCACGGTTTTTTATAACACCGCCTGCTGCTGTATAATTTGCATCGGAAGCAAAGGCTTTATCGCCTGCACCTGTTTCTATCCATACATCTGCATTCCATTTTTTAAGGGTCGCTAAATGTTCCGGTAATAAAGACACCCTGGTTTCAGGAGATGGTTCTTTTAAAACGCCAATTGTCATAAATGAAATAATTGCAACTAAGATAGTGAAAATTAAAATCGGATAGCAAAGTGCTGCTTAACTTTAAAATCGGGGCTGAGAAAAACAAGACCGATAAAGAACAGGTCGATCGTTAATGTTACCGAAGGATGCGCTTTGATGGCTGCCCATGCTTCTTCCATTTCTTTGCTCCAATGTATATCATCAAATATCAATATAGAACTGCTTTTGCAATGCGGCAGCAATTGTGTAAAATATTCCAGCGCAGGTTCTTTTTTATGATTACCGTCGATAAAAGCAAGATCAACAGTATGCAGTTGTTGCAATACCAAAGGAAGGGTTTGTGCAAAATCTCCTTCGGTAAGCCGTATGTTGTGTAACTGCAGCTGGGCAAATGTTTGTTTTGCAATGGTTGCGATGGATGATGCGCCTTCGCAGGTATATACCGTAGCTCCCGTACCGGCAAGATAAGCTGTGGTAATGCCAAATGAAGTACCTAGTTCAAGAATGGTGGCAGGTTTATAATATTGTACTATCCTGAATAATAATTGAGCATATTTTTTAGGTTTCAATGATGAGGCCGCAATATCTTTTACCACTCTTTTATTGGACCGTATTACAGCAGAACCTGCACCAAAATCCTGCACTTCAATTACAGCAGTATCTTTTTTTAATTCCCTCCTCCTGTTTTCAATTGCAACATAATGATCGTACTGCTTTTTATCGTTCAATACATTAATAATGAAATCAAACACAAAAGGAGAATGCACACCATGGCCCTTTCCGTTGGAAGCGGTAAAATAATAGCGAGCATATTTTTTTGCTAATTGAAATGCTGTGTACATAACCCTAAATCCCCTAAAGGGGACTTTGATCAAATTACAGATTAATGTTTACGTTCCCAGGTTTGAAAAGAATAATCGTATAAATGCTTTTGATCTTTTCCAAAATTCTCTTCGTGAACCAGTTCCCATTCTTTTGTATCGATCTCCGGGAAAAAAGTATCACCATCTAATATGGCATGTACCCTTGTTAGATATATCTTATCCGCAATTGAAATAGCTTCTTTAAAAATTTCCCCGCCGCCAATGACGAAAATTTCTTTGCAGTTTGTTTCTTCCGCTTTTTTCAATGCCTCATCAAGATTGCTCACAACGATCACGCCTTCTCTTTCCCAATCCTTTTGCCTGGTAATAACAATATTGATGCGCCCGGGAAATTTTTTATTTACCGATTCAAATGTTTTACGCCCCATTATCACCGGCATACCCCAGGTAGTATTTTTAAAGAACCGCATATCGTTGGGTAATTTCCAAAGCAGGTCATTGTCTTTACCAATGGCATTGTTAGTGGATGCGGCTACTATAAATGAGATCATAATAAATTCAAAAGTAAAAATTCAACAGTAAAAATAAGGCAACTTAACTGCTGCCACAACTTTTGAATTTTGAACTACACCGCCACCGGCGCTTTAATAGCGGGATGCGACTGATAATTCAGTAATTCAAAATCCTCAAACTTAAAATCGAAGATATTTTTTACGGCAGGATTGATCTTCATCTGCGGCAATGGAAAAGGTGTTCTTGTCAATTGTAAATGCGCCTGTTCAAAATGATTGTTGTATAAATGTGCATCACCAAAAGAATGTACAAATTCCCCGGGCTGCAGGTCGCATACCTGTGCAATCATCATCGTTAATAAAGCATAAGATGCAATGTTGAAAGGCACGCCCAAAAATACATCGGCGCTGCGCTGATAAAGCTGGCAACTCAGCCTGCCTTTTTGTTCCCCCTTTAGGGGGTTAGGGGGCGTTACATAAAATTGAAATAAGCAATGGCAAGGCATCAAGCGCATCTGCGGCAGATCGGCCACATTCCATGCGCTTACAATAAGCCTGCGGCTGTCGGGGTTTGTTTTTATTTGTTTGATGAGGTCCGTTACCTGGTCAACTGTTTTTCCATCTGCCCCTTCCCAGCTTCTCCATTGCTTGCCATACACAGGACCAAGATCACCATTCTCATCGGCCCATTCGTCCCAGATGCTTACGTTATGTTCTTTTAGGTACTTAATATTCGTATCACCTTGCAAAAACCATAAAAGCTCGTAAATGATACTCTTAAGATGGCATTTTTTTGTTGTTACAAGTGGGAAACCTTCAGCAAGATCAAACCGCATTTGATAGCCAAATACACTGCGGGTGCCGGTGCCGGTGCGGTCGCTTTTGTCGTTTCCTGTATCAATTATATGTTGTAGAAGATGAAGGTATTGCTGCATAAATGCAAAGTAAGTGAAAAGTGAAACGTGAAAAATGAAAGTTATTCAGCATTGTGAGGAATACTCCCGCACATTACGCTGATTACGCAGATAAGTATGTTCTTCCCGCACTCTTCGAAGGCTTTGCCTTCGTAAGTACTATGTTCAACAGGAGCTTTGCTCCGTACCCTTGCGCAAAGAGAAACGGGATAAAATCCCTTTATAACATAACGCTTACGAAGGCAAAGCCTTCGAAGAGAACAGGCCCCGCAAGGCTTATATCACAAATCGTAAATCCAAAATCACAAATCCCCTGTATCTTTGCATCGAAGGATTTCAATATGAGTAAAAAAGGTAAAGTATTAATGGCAATGAGCGGCGGTATAGATAGTACCGTAGCGGCTCTTATGCTGCATAAGGAAGGGTACGAAGTAGTGGGAATTACCATGAAAACCTGGGATTATGCCACCAGCGTGGGCACAACCGGCAAAAAAGAAACGGGCTGCTGCAACCTGGATAGTTTTAATGATGCACGGCAGGCTGCGGTGCAGCATGGGTTTCCGCATTTTATACTGGATATACGGGAAGAATTCGGCGATTTTGTGATCGATAATTTTGTGGAAGAGTATATGGCGGGCCGCACGCCAAACCCTTGTGTAATGTGCAATACGCATATCAAATGGCGGGCATTGCTTAAAAGAGCCGATGCTTTAGGGTGTGATTTTATCGCCACCGGGCATTATGCACAGGTACATCAGCATACCAACGGCCGCTATTTCATACGCAAAGGCATTGATGAAACCAAGGATCAAAGCTATGTGCTGTGGGGTTTGCAGCAGGATCTGCTGAGCAGGACCTTATTGCCGTTGGGAACCTATCATAAAAGCGAGATACGCCAGATGGCCCACGATTTCGGCTATCCTGAACTGGCTAAAAAAAGCGAAAGCTACGAGATATGCTTTGTACCGGATAATGACTACCGGGGCTTTTTAAAGCGTAATGTGGATGGGCTGGAAGCACGGGTGGACGGCGGTAATTTCATTGATAAACATGGCAAAATACTGGGCAAGCATAAAGGCTATCCTTTTTATACTGTCGGGCAACGGAAAGGGCTGGATATTGCTCTTGGCAAGCCCGCTTTTGTTACCGAAATAATACCCGAAACCAATACGGTAGTGCTTGGCGAAGAAACCGAACTGAACCGCAGCGAAATGAAAGTGGCAAAGGTAAACTGGATAAAATACGATGGTATTACCGACGGAATGGAAGCCATAACGAAGATCCGCTATAAAGATAAAGGCGCATTAAGTAACCTGTA
Organism: Bacteroidota bacterium; assembly: GCA_048497855.1. Taxonomy (GTDB): domain Bacteria; phylum Bacteroidota; class Bacteroidia; order Chitinophagales; family Chitinophagaceae; genus Ferruginibacter. Next base: position 274,178 of record JBEHZB010000005.1, read on the forward strand.
CACATACGAAAATGGCATTGCTGTACGTTTTTATGACGACGTAAAAGGCATTGCCCCCGGGCAAAGTGCGGTTTTTTATGAAGGTGATGATGTAATAGGCGGAGGAATTATTCAACGCTCCGAGCAACCTTTTGGCGTATAATTGGGTCTTTAATTTGTAACTTACATTTATGAGAAAAGTTTTATTACCGGTATTGATCGTTTTTGCAGTGTTATTCAGCGCCTGTTCAAAAAGTTCGGAAGATTATGAAATGGCAGCGCTAACCGACTACTCTCCACTAATTGTTGGCAAATATGTGACCTATCAACTGGATTCCCTGCGTTATATCAATTTCGGTACAAAAGATACTACTATCACTTACCAGGTAAAACATTATGTAGATGCCCAGATAACCGATGCCCTGGGCCGCCCGGCTTACCGTATCATCCGCTATATCCGCAAAACTTCTGCTGATGCATGGATGCCTGATAATACGTTCATGACAGTGCCGGTTGATAACACGATCGAATTCATAGAAAATAATCTTCGCTATATTAAATTAAAGCGCCCTATCCGTAATGATTATTCCTGGAAGGGCAATAGTTATATCGATACGTATTCGCTGAACTCCGACCTGAAATACATGGACGACTGGGATTATACTTATGACAGTGTGAATGTAAGTTCGAAAGTAGGTACGTTTACACTCGACAGCACCTTAAGGGTGAACCAGCAGGATGAAACTGTGGGTAACCCTGCCGACCCCAGCGGCTATAGCGAACGCAACCTTAGCTATGAAAAATATGCCAAGAACATTGGCCTTGTTTACCGTAAATTCTTACACAGTGAGTACCAGCCTTCTTCAACAGGTGTTGGCCCCGGTAAATATTCAGATGGCAGCTATGGTGTAACCTTAACGATGATCGATCACAATTAGAGATCAGTTGCAAGGGGTTAGCTGCAAGGGAGAAGCATACAACCAGGCTAATCTCTTTTGAATAATTAAGATTCCTTCATTTACAAAGGTTATCCCTTGAAGCTTGCAACTTGAAGCTTGCCGCTTCTTCCTATTTCTTTCTTATAAAAACAGTAAAATCTGTTGGCGGTATCTTGGTTACATTTAATTGCCGCAGCATGGTAACCAGTTGGCCGCGATGATAAGCGCCATGATTAAAAACGTGTAACAGTGTTTGATACACCGGGTTTTTAAAATGCTCTTTCTTCAGGTTGTGATATGCAAATACATGCTGTAATTGTGCTTCTGTTGCGGCTTGCACCCAATCAGCCAACTGTACGGATTGCTGGTGCGAACGTTTTACCAGTTCCGAAAAATTGCCGGTAAACTGGTCCACTGCAGAAACAGGCTGTTCCGTCAGTTGCAGCCGCTGGTACCAGATATCTTCCGCAAACCACATATGCAAAAGGGTTTTGTAGATAGAAGAAAAACTGCTGGTTATTTCCCGGTTGATCTGGTCGTCGGTTAAGTTGCCGATGCAGTCGGTTAATTTTTGATTGGCCCACACATTATAGGCTGCGTATTGTTGCAAAAGTTCCTTCATGGTTTTTCTTATTTTTACAGCCTCCGCAATCCCTCCAAAGGAGAGGCTTACAAGAGTACGATTATTTAAAAGTTTTTATCAAAAATGGAATCCTTGAACAAAGATATTATAATCAGAAAAGCAGTAAAAGAAGATTGTAAAAGAATGATGGAACTGGTACACGAGCTGGCTGTATATGAAAAGGAGCCTGACGCTGTAACAGTCTCTTTCGATCATTTTGTAGAAAGCGGTTTTGGCAAACAGCCTGTATGGTGGGCATTGGTGGCTGAAGTAGATGGAGCAATAGAAGGCTTTGCACTATGTTACATCCGTTACAGCACCTGGAAAGGACAGCGCCTTTACCTGGAAGATTTTTTGGTATCGGAAAAGATGCGGGGACATGGCATTGGTAAATTATTGTTTGATGCTTTACTGGATGAATGCAAAGCAAAACAATACAGCGGCATGGTATGGCAGGTGCTGGACTGGAATGAGCCTGCGATCAATTTTTATAAAAAATATCCCGAAGTGAATATCGACAGCGGTTGGCTGAATTGCAGTATTAATTTTAACCACTAAATAGTTTCACAAAGCTGCACTATGGATCACAGAGATTCACGGAGAGAGTATGTTATCTCTGTGTCGCTTTGTGATTGCTCTGTGAATCTTTGTGAAAAATGCTTTTGTTATCTTTTCTCTACACTTCTTTCTAACGCTTTTTGGGCTTACTTTTGCACCTCAAACCGGGTTCCGCTCAATAAAAATATACAGTACAAGAGTCCCGAAATAATCGGGATGTTCCATGCGATGCAATACGGTTTAATAGCAGCACCGTAGGTGGGCTCAAAATATTAATAACAAAAAATAATCTCCGGAACACCCTTTAGGGCCGGGGCACAGTTATGGCAGAAAAAATCACAATGGGAAATGATGGCAAACTGAATGTTCCCAATAATCCAATCATCCCGTTTATTGAAGGCGACGGCATAGGCCCGGAAATATGGAAAGTAGCCGAAAAGGTTTTTAATACAGCGATAGAAAAAGCTTATGACGGTAAAAGAAAAATTGAGTGGAAAGAAATGCTGGCCGGCGAAAAAGCTTTTAACCAAACCGGCGAATGGCTGCCCGCTGCAACATTACAAACAGCAAAAGATTATATCGTTTCTATCAAAGGGCCTTTAACCACTCCTATCGGCGGCGGTATCCGTTCGCTGAACGTGGCTATGCGGCAGGATCTTGACCTGTATGCCTGTGTGCGACCTGTAAAATGGTTCAAGGGAGTTCCTTCTCCTGTGGTACACCCGGAGAAAGTTGATATGGTGATCTTCAGGGAGAATACTGAAGATATTTATGCGGGCATTGAATGGAAGGCAGGATCGGAAGAGGCTAAAAAGTTTGAAAAATTCCTTTTAGAAGAAATGGGTGTTAAAAGCGTTCGCTTTCCCGGCGATAGCAGCTATGGTGTAAAACCTGTATCCAACGAAGGTTCTAAGCGTTTGGTGAGAGCCGCAATAAAATATGCGCTGGAAAATGATCTGCCTTCTGTTACATTGGTACACAAAGGCAACATCATGAAATTTACCGAAGGTGGTTTTAAAACATGGGGATATGAAGTGGCCCGCAATGAATATGCTGATAAAACATTTACCTGGGATGAATGGGATCAGTTAAAAAAAGAGCACGGCGAGGCACATGCCAACGAGGTACAGCGTAAAGCATTGCACGAAGGAAAATTATTGGTGAAAGATATTATTGCCGATAATTTTTTACAGCAGATATTGATTGCGCCGCAGGATTTTTCTGTGGTGGCTACCCTTAATTTAAATGGTGATTATATTTCTGATGCACTTGCCGCAGAAGTAGGGGGTATCGGTATTGCGCCCGGCGCCAACATCAATTATAAAACAGGCTATGCCGTATTCGAAGCTACACACGGTACAGCGCCTAAATTTGCAGGCACCGACAGTATGAACCCTTCTTCTGTAATTTTAAGCGGCTGTATGCTGCTGGATTACATCGGCTGGAAAGAAGCTGCGGAAATGATCACGTCTGCATTGCAGGCTACCATCATGCGCAAAAGTGTAACCATTGATTTTTATAATTTAATGAGCGGCGCTACGCTTTTAAAAACAAGTGAGTTTGGTGAAGCGATCATTTCGAATATGGGTATTGTTACGGGAGATGCGCAGTTGAAGAAGAGCTCGAGTTTGTAATATTTTTTTGAAGCAAAGTTTGTCTAGCTATTTTTTATCTTAATGATATAAATTTGACCAGCGAAGAACTGTAAGAAGTTTTATATCAATCGAGTCACAACAAAAAAGCTAAATGAAGAAAAAGGATAAACAAAAAGATAATTTTACCAGCCGTCTAGAAAAGGGCTTGCGTCTTTCATTTAAGAGATTAGTTAAGTCTAAGCAGCAAACCAATGGCGTGCTTATCTTTTCAGAAAATGGTAAAATAATTAAAGTAAAAGCAAAAGATATAAAAGTTAAATAAAACAACATGTCAAAGATCAAAGTAACCAACCCCGTTGTAGAGTTAGACGGTGATGAGATGACAAGGATCATCTGGAAATTCATTAAAGACAAACTGATACTTCCTTACCTGGAAGTTCCTATTCAATATTATGATCTTGGTATGGAATACCGCGATGAGACCAACGACCAGGTTACCATTGATGCAGCTAATGCTATCAAAGCCTGCGGCGTAGGTATCAAATGCGCTACTATCACGCCTGATGAAGCAAGGGTAAAAGAATTTAACCTGAAGCAAATGTGGAAGAGCCCGAACGGAACGATCAGGAATATTCTTGACGGTACTGTTTTCCGTGAGCCGATCGTGATGCAGAATGTACCACGCCTGGTTACCAACTGGACAGCGCCGATCATTGTTGGCCGTCATGCTTTTGGCGATCAGTACCGTGCTACCGATACCGTAATAAAAGGTAAAGGAAAATTAACCATGACCTTTACTCCTGAAGGCGGCGGTGAAGCGCAGGTATTTGAAGTGTATAATTATAAAGGCGATGGCGTTGCATTAACCATGTACAATACTGATGAAAGTATTTACGGTTTTGCAAGAAGCTGTTTCAATATGGCACTAAGCAAAAAATGGCCCTTGTATCTTTCTACAAAAAATACTATCCTTAAAAAATACGATGGCCGCTTTAAAGATATTTTTGAAGAAGTATATCAAAATGAATTTAAAAAAGATTTTGATGCTGCCGGTATTGTGTATGAACACCGCTTAATTGATGATATGGTGGCCAGCGCCTTAAAATGGAACGGCAATTTTGTATGGGCCTGTAAAAATTATGATGGTGATGTGCAAAGCGATACTGTTGCACAAGGTTTTGGTTCATTAGGTTTAATGACTTCTGTATTGGTTACCCCTGATGGCACTACTATGGAAGCTGAAGCAGCGCATGGTACAGTTACCCGTCACTACCGCGACCATCAAGCCGGCAAACCAACTTCTACCAATCCTATTGCATCAATTTTTGCCTGGACAAGAGGCCTTTCTTTCCGCGGTAAATTAGACAGCAATCAACCGCTGATCGATTTTTGTACTGCATTGGAAGCTGTTTGTATCGAAACTGTTGAAAGCGGCAAAATGACAAAAGATCTTGCTGTTTGCATTCATGGTAATAAAGTAAATCACGGTGAACATTATTTATATACCGAAGAATTTTTGGATGCCATTGATGAAAATCTGAAAAAGAAAATGGGAATGTAATTTTGTTCTGTAGCTAAAAATAAAGCACCTGATACTAAAGGTGCTTTATTTTTACCCGCATTTCCTTTTACAATAATTATCTATACCTTTAATTCTACACAAAATCAAAACTACATTTATGAAAAGAACTCTCTTGGCATTGGTAACAGCTACTTTAATGCTATCCTTATTTACAGCCTGCAACTCTGGTGGTTCCGGTGAAGCATATTCCATCAAAATGCGGTTAAAGACCGGAGATACGTTTACACATGATATACAGATGAACATGAGCACCAGCATGACCATGGCAGGACAATCGATGAACATGAAAATGAAAATGGACATGGGCAGCAAATTTGATGTAACCGGCGGCGATAGTACTTCAGGCAAAGAATTAAAAATGACCTATACCAAAGCGCATATGACCATGGATATGGGTATGAAAGGAATAGATATGCCAGACAGCGTATTAAACAAAGTGAATAATAACATCATTGGCAAATCAATTACAATAAAGCTTTCTCCAAAAAATGAGATCACTGAAGTGAACGGCATGAATGAGATCTTTACCAGCGACAGCACTATGGACCCTACTACAAAAGAGATGATGGAGAAAATGTTTTCCAAAGATCAGCTGAATAACCTGTATGGTATGATGTTCAGCATGTACCCTTCAAAACCGGTAAGAGTAGGCGATACCTGGGATGCTGAAACAAAAGTGAATGTTGCGAACATTGACATGAAAATAAAAATAAAATATAAGCTGGCTGCGGTAAAGAACGGGTTGGCAGATATTGATGTGGATGGTGTGATCGATGGTAAAGGAAATATGAGCCAGGGTGGTGTTAGCATGGATATGGATATGAAGGGTTCGCAAAAAGGTACACTGACCGTTAAGCTGGAAGACGGTTACCTGCAATCAGGTAATTATAAAATGGATGTAACTGCAGATATGAATGTAATGGGTCAAAAGATTCCGATGACCATTAAGGGCGACTATATTTTAGCAGGTAATAAATAATCTGCTCTTTATAAAAAAAAGCCCCGGGTATATTTCCGGGGCTTTTTTTTATAAAGTATTCCTGCTGCAAATACAATATCGCAGCAGGAAGATTATAATTAAACTAAAACAAAATTATCTTAAGATCAGTATCAGCAATAAAATGATGATGATGATAGCACCTATTGAAAGATAAACCCTCTTGTCTAATCCGTCGGCCTGTTTTTTCATATCCATCAATTCTTTCCTTAATTCCTTTTTTTCTGCGGGAGACAGGTTCGTCTTATCCATATTGTCGATCTCTGTTACACGCTTTACAATGTTGGCAGCTATCTCAGCATCTTTAGTACTGTCTGAAGGAGCAACAAACGAAGCCGGAGCAACAGCTGCATTGGATTGATAAGAAAAGGCAATTGTCATTACAACAGCCAGGGTAAGTGCTTTAAAAAAATTTTTGATGCGCATGTTTATTTCAATTTAATAGTTAATAATTATGGTAAAGATAAAAATGATATACTTAAAAATATTAATAAAGTTGGAACCTTATTGGTAAGGTATAATAGGTCTTTACATTTTTACCTTTGATACGGCCCGGGGTCCAGGTTGGCATTTTATTTACCACACGTAATGCTTCTTCTTCTATACCATATCCGATCCTTGGGCTTATTACTTTTGGTGAAGACAGTTTACCTGTTTCATCCACAGCAAAACTTACATCTACTGTACCTTCAATACCATTGTCTGTTGCATCCTGCGGATATTCAATATTGCTGGCAAAGAAATCTGCCATCTTGTTATAACCACCTGGATATGCAGGCATTATCTCTGCGCTGCCATAAACACCAGAGTTATCTGCGGTCATATTGTTGTTGGAACTTTTGGCCTGTTCTGATACCGTAACCTTTCCCTTCATACCTTTTTTTGCAGGGTTCGGTTTTGCCATTGAGCTGTTGTTCATAGCGGTATTAGTATCCGTTGCCGGAGTTGTAGTTGCTGCTGTATTATCTACAGGCGTGGTATTCATTGCATTAGCCGTATCTGCGCTAACTACAGTGCTGCCTTCATCTTTTTTCGAATCTGAATTACAGCCGATTGTTGCACCGATCAACACCAGTGCGCTTGCCAAAATATATTTCGACATAGAAATTTTAGTACGTTTCATAATTTTTTGTTTTCTGGTTAATACTCTCCCTGATTTCAAATAGGATGCCTTAAACCAGCAACAGGATATTTCTATGAAAAATGAATCAGCCCGAGTGTATTCTTACTCAAGTTGAGGTGAAAAGTCAACACGGATAACAGCAATTGTGTAAATTAGAGATGTAATTCATCAAACCGGAACAACTATAATGCTGGTATAAATAATGGAACAAAAGAATAATCCACTACATGGCATTACGCTGAAAACTATTTTGGAAAAATTAGCAGAAGAATACGGCTGGAAAGAATTAGGGCAGATCATCCGTATCAATTGCTTTATTAATAATCCCAGTATCAATTCAAGTCTTAAGTTTTTACGAAAGACGGATTGGGCCCGTAAAAAAGTGGAGGAATTGTATGTGGAGACTTTTCATGGTTAACGCTTGTCCATGGACCATCGTCTATGGACCATAGACAATTAACTTTCAACCTTCAGCTTTGAACCTTCCCTGCTTCCAGCATACAATTCATACTCCAGCAACCGGCAATCAATTTTACTGGTATAAAATTCTATACGGCGCTTTGGTTTCAGGCCGATCTTTTTTGCCAGTTCTAAATTGCCTGTAAAAATATAACCGGTATAACCTTTACATTTCTTTTTCATGAAGTCGCCGATCCTTGCATAAGTACCTTCCAGTTCAGCTTCCACGCCAAGCCTGTCGCCATATTCCGGGTTAAAATAAACAACACCATTGTTTTCTTCAGGTATAGCTGTCAATTCAAAATCGCCAACACCAAACTCGATCAGTTCTTCCACACCTGCAATGCCTGCATTTACTTTAGAAACAAAAACAGCATCTTCGCTGATATCAGTAGCAATGATCTTTAAACCAGGTACTTCCCTCACTTGCTCTTCCAGTTTTTTAAATTCTGCTTCGTACATTTTTTCTTCAAAACCTACCAGGTGCATGAACGCATAATTAATACGCAGTAAACCCGGCTTCCTGTTCGTGGCCAGTAAAGCTGCTTCAATAGCTACTGTACCCGAACCGCACATAGGATTAATAAAAGGTGATCTTCTATCCCACCTGGTAGCCAGTAATGTAGCAGCAGCCAGCGATTCCAGCATCGGCGCCTTACCCGGTATCTTTCTGTAACCATGTTTGGATAATGTTTCACCCGACGTATCAATAAAGAGTTCTGCAATATTTTCTTTCCAGTATAAATGGATCACTGTCCTGTCCAGTTCAGGCCCTGAATCGGGCCGCTCACCGGTCTTATTTCTAAAACGGTCAACGATCGCATCTTTCACCTTTACATTTGCATACAACTGGTTATTGATCGTTTCATTATCTACATTACTGGTAATAGAAAAATAACCGTCTTTTGCCAGCACATCTTCCCATTCAAAGCCGATCAATACTTTATACAGGTCATCGGCATTACGTGCTGTAAATTCTTTTATAGAAAATAACACCTGGCTGGCACAACGCAGGTTCAGGTTAAGTTTGATGCAATCTGCCAATGTTCCTTTTAGTTCAACACCTGTTTTAAAAACACGTACGGGTTTAAAGCCAAGTTCGATCACTTCTTTTTCTAAATAAGGAGACAACCGGTTGCTGCAGGTAATAATTATACGGCTGTTGAGTTGGAAGATTTGCATGCTGCAAACTTAATGATTTTAACCGCAAAGGCGCAGAGGCGCAAAGTTTCGCTACCCTTGCGTTCTTTGCAGCTTAGTGTCTTTGCGGTGAAAAACACTAACACAAAACTGAAAACAGGTATATTTGCGCTATGCTAACAGTCAGTCAACGTGGCCAGCACATGCCGGCATCACCCATAAGAAAATTAGTGCCTTATGCCGAAGCGGCAAAAAGAAAAGGCACAAAGGTTTATCATCTTAATATCGGTCAGCCTGATATTGAAACACCCAAACAATGCCTCGATGCTGTGCGCAACAGCGAATTCAAAGTACTGGAATACAGTCACAGCGCAGGTAATGAAAGTTATCGCCGCAAACTCGTTGGCTATTATAAAAAAGTAGGTATTGATGTTACGCACGAGCAGATCATTGTTACAACCGGCGGCAGCGAAGCCATCATCTTTGGCTTTATGGCCTGTATGGATGCAGGTGACGAGGTGATCATACCTGAACCTTTTTATGCCAACTATAATGGCTTTGCAGTAGAAGCTGACGTGAAGGTTGTACCTATTACATCTTCTATCGAAACAGGTTTCGCTTTACCGCCTATTGAAGATTTTGAAAAAGTAATTACGCCAAGAACAAAAGCGATTGTTATCTGCAATCCCAATAACCCCACTGGTTATTTATACAGCGCCGCAGAAATGGAAACAGTGAAACAGATCATCCTTAAACACAACTTATATTTATTTGCCGACGAAGCTTACCGTGAATTTTGCTATGAAGGCACACATACCAGCGCCATGCATTTAAAAGGCGTGGAAGATAATGTAGTGCTGATGGACACGATCAGCAAACGCTATAGTGCCTGTGGCGGACGTATCGGCGCTTTTGTTACAAAGAACACAGCACTGCTGAATGCAACGATGAAGTTTGCACAGGCAAGGTTGAGCCCGCCATCTTTTGCACAGATATTGGCTGAGGCCGCTGTTGATCTTCCTGATAATTATTTTGATACTACCAAAGCAGAATACAAACTGCGCCGTAATACTATTGTACAACGATTAAATGCGATACCTGGTGTTTTTTGCCCTAACCCCGGCGGCGCATTTTATGCAATGGCAAAACTGCCTATTGATGATTGCGATAAATTCTGTCAATGGCTGCTGGAATCATTTTCTTACAATGGACAAACTGTAATGCTGGCACCAGCTACAGGCTTTTACGGCACAGCAGGACTTGGTAAACAGGAAGTACGCCTGGCTTATGTGCTGAACGTAGATGCTATCAATGCAGCGATGGATTGTTTGGAAAAAGCACTGGAAGAATACCCGGGAAAAATTTAAGCAACTGATTCAATGACTGAAAAATTTGAAATATTACCTGCTTCTCTTTTAGAGGCATACTGTGAAAATGTTTCAGTCGCCGGTTTAAAAAAATATGAAGAGCTCGAAGACAGCGAATTGTCTTTAGATGATTTTAGTTTTTACACTTCCGTTGCTGCGGTGTATTCGTCGAAGATAGAAGGAGAAAGTATCGAACTTGACTCTTATGTAAAGCATAAAAGATTTGGCGTAGAATTTTTGCCTGATTATACCCGAAAGATTGATGACCTGTACAATGCTTACCAGTTTGCAAAAGCATCAAGCTGCAATAAAGAAAATATAGCTTTAGTTCATCAACAACTGACCAGCAATATCTTACCTAAAAGCAAACAGGGAAAGATACGGACCGGCAATATGTTTGTAACAATGCCCGATGGAAAGATAGAATACGTAGCTGCCCCTCCCTTTCTAGTAGAAGCCGAACTGGAAAAATTTTACAAAGACCTTGCTGTTTTGAACAATAGCGATCTTTCAACAGCCGAAGTATTTTTCTTTGCAGCTTTATTGCATTTGATTTTTGTAAAGATCCATCCGTTTGATGATGGCAATGGCAGAACTGCCAGGCTTATTGAAAAATGGTTCCTTGCTGAAAAGCTTGGCGCTAAAGCATGGCTGATACAATCTGAAAAGAATTATTACACCAACCATCAAACCTATTATAGTAATATTCGCTTATTAGGTTTGGAATATGAAGTACTTGATTATTCAAAAGCATTACCTTTCTTATTGATGCTGCCCCAGGCTTTGCTTATTAACGAGTCTGCAGTTTAATTATTTCTTACTGATCTCTACCGTCCAGTCACTACCGCTGTACACTTTATGCACAGCTGAAAAGTTGCCCATATTCAATGCAAAAGAAACCTGCAATAAGCTGTTCAAATAAAGCAGGGGCTTATCTTTTGCAACACTGCCAAATGTTTCAGTATAAGGCATTGCATTTTGATACACTTTTACTTTATTATGGTAAATGGTAACTGCTATCTGATCGCCTACTTTAGCATCCAATTCTTTAAACAACGCTGCATTAATATTCGTCCAGATATTTCCATACTGCACATCTAAAATAGTAATGGTGCCTTTTATTTTTTTTCCTTCCATAGCAGCTTCCTGGTAAGGTATCGTAACCACTTCTTTTGGCAAAGCAGGGCCTACCTGTTCATAGGTGATCACACCTGCCGCTAATCTTGCAGCTGTATAGGAGTACACATCTCTTCCATGAAAGGTGTATGATTTTTCTGAATCTTTTCTGCGGTTAACGGCTTCATCTATCTGTCTTATTTCTGCAATGCCTAATGACTTTGCTATTAAAGTAAGTGTACCATTATCAGGTGTAACAATAAAATGACCGCTGTTTGTTTTCAGCACCACCGATTTCCTGCTGGTGCCTACACCGGGGTCAACCACTGAAACAAACACGGTTCCTGCTGGCCAGTAGCGCACGGTCTGTTCCAGCCGGTAGGCAGCTTCCCAGATATTGTATGCCGGTATCTCATGTGTAAGATCGTATAACTTAAGATCAGGAGAAACACCCATTGCTACACCTTTCATTGCTGAAACAGCGCCGTCTTTCAATCCAAAATCGGATTGAAAAACAACGATCTTGTTTTGCGCAACGGAAATCTGCACAATGCATAGCAGTATAGCAATAAAACAATTATTCCTTACGATCTTTTTCATTTTGTATAATTTAAAAAAGCGTTGACAACTTTTGGCTGCCAACGCTGTGTATCATAAAAATTATGTCATCTTAAAAATTAAAGGCCAGTTTACCAAACATACGCATTCCGTTGAAACCCATTTGCACACTGTCCCATGGGCCGCCGGATTCATTATCACTTGCCCAACCTTTTGCCAGTTGATTTACACCAAGAGCCGGGTGCACATTGAATACATTATCTGCGCCAATAAATACCGTTACCTTCTTTGATAATTTGTACGATGCAAAAATGTCTGTTACCATTTTAGCTTTATAATCAAATACCTCCGGTACATAAATGGAAGGATCTGCATCAGAAGGTACTTGCGGATTGATACCGGTTTGATTCGGATTATCAGCAGTAGCATCGCCAAAGCCTAATAATTTAATAGCGCCGAAATATGTTAAGTGTGCGCCTACGCCTATCTTATGACAGTTGTATTCAAGGTTCAGGTTTAATTTCATATCAGGCGCAGATGCTTTTAAGAAAGCAATTTCCCTGTCGCTGTAAAAAGTTTTTTGATTGAGCGCAGTACCGTTCAATGCATCAGGTACATGTATCGCATCCAGTTTCATATGCTGGAAATTGCCGGCCAGCAAAGCTTTGAAACTTTGATTGCCCCATCTTTTGGTGTAGTCGGCAACGATATCCAATCCGTAATTAGTTGTGTTTACTGCGTTGGCAAAGAACTGAACAGTAGAAACATCCGAGGGTATCTGTGAAGTAAAAGATGCCGGTAAGGTAGGATCATCTTTACTGAATAAACCAGACAACACTACCCTGTCTTTTATTTTTACCATATAGCCATCCACAGTGAATGTCAGTCCAGGCATTGCTTTCCAGCTAAAGCCAATGCTGCTGTTCACCGAGGTTTCTTCTTTCAGATCGGGAATGCCCGCAGCTTTAGAAATAGCGCTGCCGTTACGTGCGATCAATGATTGTACTAATTGACCGCCTGAAAAAGAAGTAAGGGTATTGCTGAAATTTATTTGCTGTAAAGATGGCGCCCTGAAGCCGGTGCTTACCGAACCTCTTAAATTAAAGTCGGGAGATATCTTATAACGAGTTGCTAATTTGAAGGTAAACACCGATCCAAAGTCCGTATAATTCTCAAAACGCACCGCACCATCTACCAGCCATGCAGCAGTTGCATTCAATTCACCATCTGCATACACACTCACGTTCGAACGGTCGGCTTTTATAGCATCAGAAGGCGTAAACCCTGGAAAGCCCTGTGAGCCCGAGGCCGGTGTTCTGTTCTCTCCAACATTTGGATAAAATATATCAGCAGTATGATAATTTTTGTATGATGCTTCTTCGCCGGCATAGATCGCATAATGCTCCAGGCGATACTCTGCACCCAAACCTAAATTAAGGCCTTCGGCAATTGTTTTAAATGATTTGCTGAAATCAAGATTGATTGTATTTTGTAAAAAATTAAATCCGCCATCATCAAAATGCGTTTGACGTTGTGTGCCTGGTGTTATGATCATAGAAGCATTGAAGGTCTTATCTCCATAATAATGAAAATCGTTTCTGCCTAAGGTATTGCTCAGGTCCCAGTTCCAGTCTCTTTTAGCTTTTCCTTTTAGGCCTGCGGCAAATGATATATCGTTGATGTGGGTTTGAATATGCGGATTGTAATAGATCTCCCCATCATTGGCAGTATGCATGATACTTGGATCATACTGAATATTACCACCTGCATCCACAGGGAAACGTTCCGGTTTGCCACTCCAGTTCCTGCTGTAAGCAAAGGCATCCGATTCTTTATAATTATAACCGCCAAAAGAATAGAAGGTAATTTTTTTCTTAGCACAGGGTAGCTCCATATTATACATAGCGCCACCGGTAGTTACCGAACCATCACCAAAAGCCCTGCGGCCGGTATTCAGGTAAGGCAATGCATTTTTATCGCCCTGCCAGTTGGCAGTATCTACCTGGCGAAATGTTTTTTCCTGTGTCAGCAGGTCGATAGAAATATTTACAAAGCCGCCACTCTTTCCCAATACAAAACCACCGTTTGTTGAAAAAGTAAATGTGCCGCCATCTACCTTATTACCTGAATAATATTGATTGCCGCCATTGAATTTTGAACTGTTGAATTTGTTATCATAATAACCGCTCCAGCCCGCATTGATGCTCCAGTGATTAACGTCTCTTTTCAAAATGATGTTCATTACACCGGCCATCGCATCCGAACCGTATTGTGCAGAAGCGCCGTCACGCAATATCTCTATCCTGTCAACCGCCGCTTGTGGAAATGAATTCAGGTCAGCGCCGGATTCGCCTCTGCCCCTTGTGCCGAATAACGCTACAAATGCTGTAGAGTGGCGGCGTTTGCCGTTTATTAAAACCAGGGTTTGATCAGGACCGAGGCCACGTAGTGTACCCAGGTCAATATGATCGGCGCCATCAGCACCACTTTGTTTATTATAATTGAAAGAAGGCGCAGCCATATTTAAAACAGAGGTCAGGTCCATTTTAGCAGTAGGTAATCCTGCCTGGTTTATCTTGATAACATCAACCGGTACAGGTGTTTCTGTTTTAGCTCTTGCAGCACCACGTGTACCGATGATAACGATATCACCCAGATCAACAGACGCAGCTTGTAAACGTATAGCAATATCAGTTTGATTTTTAACAGCCACCGATTGTATCGCATAGCCAACATTGGTTATCTCCAGTATATCGCCAGGGTTGGCCTGTATCTTACAAATACCATCCGCATTGGTACTTGCGCCTTTGTTGTTGGATTTGATCTTAACCGAAGCATTTTCAACCGGGTTGCCGGTTTTGGCATCGGTTACTGTAATGGTAACGGTTTGTTGTGCAAAAATAAAAGTAGCGCTTAATAATAAGCTTACAACGAGCAATAGTTGTTTCATCATAAACAGTTTTAGACGGGTTAAAATAAATAGCAAGCAACCGCCAAATTACTATTTCTATTTTAGTTTATATAGAAATTTTTATATAAAAACTGGTTATTAACAATTAATAATCAACGTTATTAATATTGGATGATATAATAAAAATGCATTCTTTATTCAAAATAATCTTAGTACTTTCAAATCCTTCAATTCCAACTCAACTATACAAATGCGTTCTTTAAAAAGAGCGCATTTTGTTTTGTCACAGAGCCTCACAATGAGGCACAAAGAACACAGAGACGCTCTGTGTATCTCTGTGAAATCCTTCGTGCAGCTTTGTGAAAATTCTTTTTCAATTTGTGTAATCAACAGCAAAGCCTTATTTTTATTGTACAACAACAGCTTGCCATGCAATTAACCTTTTAAAAGTTATTTCGCATGTCAATGAGCCGCAAACTAGCCCTCTTCCCTTTCCTGCTTTTAATAGCAGTTGTCATCCTGTCGCTGGTCATCCCGTCTTCTTCCGGAAAGATCGATCCTGCAATAACCTCAGCCATCAATGGTGCAGATACTTCCTGGATGCTGGCTTCTACCGCACTGGTACTGATCATGACGCCCGGCCTTGCTTTTTTTTATGGTGGCATGGTAAACAAAAAAAATGTCATCAGCACCATGCTGCAAAGTTTTATCAGTATGGCCATCATCAGCATCCTTTGGGTAGTAGTAGGCTTTAGTTTTGCCTTCGGCGATTCTGTTGGTGGCATTATAGGTAACCCCTCTACTTTCTTTATGATGAAAGGGATATTGAATAATAAACCCTGGATGCTGGCTCCTACAATACCATTGGTGTTATTCGCTTTTTACCAGTTAAAATTTGCCATCATTACGCCGGCATTAATAACGGGCGCTTTTGCAGAGCGAATAAAATTCTCGTCGTACATATTGTTCATCTGCCTGTTCTGCATATTTATCTATTGTCCGCTGGCACATGCCACCTGGCATCCCAATGGCTTATTGTATCGCTATGGCGTATTGGATTTTGCGGGTGGAACAGTGGTGCATATGAGTGCAGGTTGGGCAGCTTTAGCCTGTGCCATTTACCTGAAAGGGCGCAATAAAGCAGAACATAAACCCGCAAGAATAACCTACGTATTATTAGGTACGGGGCTGTTATGGTTTGGCTGGTTTGGTTTCAATGCAGGCTCTGCCTTTGGTGCCAATACACTGGCCGCCACTGCTCTGGGAACAACAAGTACGGCTTCTGCCGCCGCTGCTTTTACCTGGATCATCTTTGATGCATTGCGTGGACGCAAACCTTCGGCTATGGGTACCTGTATAGGTGCCGTTGTGGGCCTGGTGGCAATAACACCTGCGGCCGGGTTCATCAGCATTTCTCATTCGCTTACCGTGGGTATTGTAAGCAGTATTGTAAGTAATATGATGGTGGAATGGCGCACCAAAACTTCTATCGACGATACACTGGATGTATTTCCCTGCCATGGCGTTGGTGGCATGGTTGGTTTTATGCTGACGGCTGTTTTTGCTGATCAGAATATCAACAGCGGCAACACTACTGGCAATGGCCTTGTCTTTGGAGAAAGCCACTTGTTTGTGGTACATCTTATAACAATGATCGGTGTATCTGTATTTGTTTTTGCCGGAACATTTTTATTATTAAAGATCACGGATCTTATTACCCCGTTACGAGTTACTGAAGCAGAGGAAGCACAAGGCCTTGATATAAGCCAGCACGGAGAAAGTCTGTAAGTGATTTTTTGTCTTTATATTTGCAGCTCACCAGACTCCTTAGCTCAGCTGGTTAGAGCTACTGACTCTTAATCAGTAGGTCCAGGGTTCGAGTCCCTGAGGGGTCACAGGACAGACAAGGGTTTCAAGCTTTATCACTTGAAACCCTTTTTCATTTGCACGCATTTTGCACGCATTAATTTTTAATGACATTTTTTAAGGTGGGAGAATTGATTATATTTAAAAAAAATTAATTATGAACACCTATTCCTTGATACCTGAAAATGCAAAAAACAAAAAAGAAGTTTTAAGCGAGACTTTACTGCCAAATTTTGAAGTTATTAAGTCAACAGATAATCATCATCATATTCATGATGGATTAGGCTCATGCACGAAATGCTCCTGTCCAGCATGGGTTCAAAATCCTGATGGCTGGCTTTGCGATAGGTGTGGACATTGGGATTATGAACACAAATAATTGATTCTAATTCACAGACAACTTTAATCATTTATCGTTTTAATTTGATTTTGGTCATCCAGTCTTGCTTCTGCTGCAAATCTGAACCGTCACCATACGTCGGTCGGTTAAACTTATGACCCATCAAATCAGCCTGAACTCTATCGGGAGAATTAGCACGAGTTAAACGATCCTGAAAACTATGTCGCAAAGAATAGGCTGTGTGATTTACTGATGGCAACAATTTATTTTCTCGCAAAAATTTATTTATCGTTGCAGAAAGGTTATCCGGTTTGCCAACATAAGTGATGAATCCCTTGGGATAAGATTTGAATGCATCAAGAGCATAACCCACAAGAGGAATTACACGGCGACGATACTTTGTTTTCAAGCTTTGTTTGCTTCGGGATTTAATTATTATATGCGGTATTGCATGGTCAAGGACAATATCCTCGGGAAGCAGACCTGTTAATTCCGAAAAGCCAGCGCCTGTTTCAGAAAATGCAAACAGTGCATATTTTGCTTCCTCATTCAATCCTTCCAAATTTCTTTCATTAAGTAAGGTATCAATGATGAACTTTGTTTCAAAAGGTAGGCGACGGTTTGCATCATCTTTTGTTAGTACAAGTTTTCTGAACAGATGCTGAATATCCAATTTGAGTTTCAAATTATCTGAAACTGACTCAATAATGTTTTTAACAAAAAAAATTTCTTTATTAACCGTATTTGAAACAGCTTTTCCTTTATCTAATCGTTCGATCTGCCATTCTTGATATCTAAGCATGTCTTCTCTTGTCAATTCTGAACCTGCTTTGTTACCTACACATCGAATAAAATTTTTCAATGCACGCTCCCGTGGGTTGCGCCATTTTCTGATTTGATATTCAGATTTATCCAAACGCTTGTTTTTGGAATACTCCCAAAACTTTGCCCAAAACTGATTGAGTAATATTTTAGGTTGTTCTACTCCACCATATAGCGCTTCGATTGTTTTAGGTGCATCATGCTTATTAGCTCCAGAATCGTAACGATTAACGATTTCACTAATTGGCATTTGGGCAAGATCGCGAGCAAGGAAATAGGAAAATCCCATAAGCTGTGCAGTTTTAACAGCAGCCTTATACCTCTCACTGGAATGAATTGAATCTGTTTTTATAAGATCATCCCAATATGCTTCCAACTCATCGTTTCGGGCGAGCGCATATTTATAAGCTAGTTGCTTACAATCAGTTTTAAGAGCGATTTTTATAAACTTGCGAGGATCATATTCTTTAAGTGATTTTGGAATTCGGCGAATGTAGTAATAGCGATTAGCACGTTTTGTTAGGTAGTTCACAGAAATGTTTCCCATTTGTTACCCAATTTGATTCGGAAAAACGAGCGAGAAACCTGCCAAAAACCCTTATGGGAACACAGAAAATTCGTGTTCTTAACCATTTAAATGCAACGTACACAAAAGCAAAGGTTTAAAAATTGGAGCGGGCGAAGCGCTTCGTTAGTACAAATCAGCTTGGGATAAGTTGCTGAAATTATTAGATAGTTTCTACTGTAAGATTTTGGTGTGTACCCCAAATGTTACCCAATGCAGCTTCTTTCTATCTATTATCTGTTATAGCTATTTGTTTGGCAAAGTCAACTACAGATTTTCTGTTTTCTATATTTTTCAATTCAGTTTGCAATCGTTCAAAAAGAGGCAAATAAACCTCGCCATAATTTGTAACAACCTTCGCCATAAATCGCATAATTTCTTCAATCTTCTCGTAAGAATAGACTTTCATCGAACCTCGGTTTTAATAAAAATGGATTGTAGTAAAAAAATTTTGTCAATCTTAAGTTCACAAATCTCTTTGAAATTAATAATTATGCTTTTTGACCACTTTTAGCGGTGTGGTTGCCCTTTTGAAAGCGGCATTACAAATCTGTGTTACTTTGGTATGGAGGTTAATAATGCTTTTAGGGATTGAATCACTTAAAGCAATTTGTTCAAAAATACCAAGACCTGTATCCGTTTCACTTATCAAGATAATAACTGAAATATCTCGCGATCCACCGATCCATCCTTCGACTCTATAATTTGTGGCTCCAACTTTTTTTTCTTGTTTGTAAACAAATTGGTGCTCTACTTCTTTTTTATCGTTGATCACCCTAAATTCCATTTCAACATTAAATTATAATACCGCAAACTCGTTCGCAATGTCAAGAATTTTTTATCTCCTTTTTCTTTTTTGACACCTCGATTTTTGAATAAAAATGAATGTCACTAAAACAAATTGCAACAATCTTCAATTAAATTCGAGTTATTAATTTTAGTTATTAAAAACTTTCCTGGTGAAAAAGAAGAAAGATAAACTTAAAAATCAGCAATGCTATATGTGCGGTGCTTCTGCAACATCAAGGGAGCACGTTCCCCCTCTTTGCTTGTTTCCCGAAGAAAAAGATATCAAGACATCTATATTCCGAAACAATCTCATTACCGTTCCCTCATGTGATCTTCACAATTCCAAGAAATCAAAAGATGATGAATTTTTAATGGCAAGCTTGGCAGGTATCGTAGGAAACAATATAATTGGTTTCTACCACATGCAAACAAAAGTTAAACGAGCAATGGAAAGGAACAGTAACACCCTTATGGATGCCATTATGAAGGATATATTTCGATCTAGTGTAAAAGATGAGATGGAAAGAAATTATCCCGTTTTAATAGGTCGCCCCGATCTTCCAAGATTACATTTATGTTTTACACACATTGCCCATGGAATTTATTATCACAAATTTGGGAAACGCCTTGAAGGAAAATCACATATTCTTATAGATTTTGTAACTTATGAAGCAGAACAATCTGAAACTTATAAATTGTTGAGCCGGAAAAGGTTTGAGATGGAACCACAAAAATCGCAAACAGAAGGAGGGTCGCCTGAAATATTCAATTATGAAATGATGGAGCCTGACGAGTTCGGTTTGATAGCGATGAAAATGACTTTTTATGAAGGTGCAACAGTCTTTGTTGCATTTCAACCAGATACTGCACAAGAGCCAAGTAACCTTTTGACTGAATTAATTAAGTCAGGAATTCCTGTGTCTGTTCAATTCAAAGATGGTTCGCAGTTTGATTTAAATAAGCAAGAAGGTGAAAAATAATATTTAGGTATTCAGAATTCCTTTTGCTATTGATTTGCGAGTAGTTTTTCGATTGTAATTAATCAATAAAATACAGGTGATTAACGAATTGAAGATTTTGTAATTTGCAATTACTGTGAAGAAAAAGAAAGACAAACTCAAAAATCAGCAATGCTATATCTGCGGCGCTCCAGCGACATCTCGGGAGCACGTACCACCACTTTGCCTATTCCCTGAAGAAAAAGATGTTGGAACGAAGAAATTCAGGACTAATCTTATTACTGTTCCATCTTGTGATCTTCACAATACTAAAAAAGCTAAAGATGACGAATTCCTAATGGCAGCACTTAGCGGTTATGTGGGAAATAATTTTCTTGGATTCATCCAAACACAAACAAAAGTTGTGAGGGCAATGGAACGGAGAGAAAAGTTTAGGGATACATTCTTAAAAGATCCTGTTCCATCAATGATAAAAAGCGCAAACGGTAAATCTATTCCGACCTTAAAAGGAACACCTGATTTTCCTAGATTGCAGAGATGCTTTGAGAATATCGCTCATGGATTGTACTATCATCATTTTAAAAAACCTTTTGATGGACGTATTTTCTGCATAATAGATTTTGTTACTTATATGGATGAGATGGCAGAAAGGTGGAAATTCGTTTATCGAAAGGCTTTTGAACTGGATGAGAAGGAGTTTAAGACGGAAGGTAACTCGCCTCAAATTTTTAAATACTTTATTACAAAGCCTGATGAGGATGGCGCGTTTGCAATGCGGCTCACTTTTTACGAAGGTGCAAGGGTTTCAGTTTCTTTTCACTCTCCAATTCCCGGCGCTTTGGAAACTCAATTCGCAGAAAGTTATAATTCTGGCAAGACATTAATTGCTACACTTAAAGACGGTTCCAAATATCCTTTAGGCAAGTTGGAACCAAAACCTTGAATCGCTCATTCACTAAGAAAATCACTCATACATACCGGCGTAAGAAACGCGGTTGTCATATTCGAATTGTATTGCGAAAATTATGTCGAATCACTTATATATCCGGCACTTTCAATTTCTGAAAGTGCTGTGTGAAATTCTTCATACAGTATTTTTAAAAAAGGCAATTCAGAAATGTTCGATCTGCAGCAGCTTTGCATGTTAATTTTCCACGACCTAATCCTAAAAATCCAGCAAATCCATATCAAATTCAAATCAGCAGTAAAATGCATTTTCAAGAAAATGACATCATAATTTCTCCGCAAAAGTAAAGGGAAAGCTCGCCAAAGCTTTCCCTTTATTGCCCAACTTCACACCCCATCTACTAAAAGGAGCTTCGATGAATATCGAGCAAGCTAAAGCTATACCCATTTCCGTAATTCTTGGCAAGATGAATCTAACGCCGCAGCGCAATAGCGGTCATAAAGAGCTATATTTCTCGCCTTTACGCAAGGAAAGAACGCCTAGCTTATGGGTCGATCTTAATAAAAATCTTTGGCATGACTACGGGGATATTCAATGGAAAGGTGGAGATGGCATTCATCTTGTGCGTGCATATCTTTTTAATCAAGGCTTAGACCACCAAGTCTCTGATGCCTTGCGGTGGCTTAATAATATGACAGGGCTGCATCCTGTCATTCGCCCTGTAGTGGATGAGGGGGAAAAGCCCTGTGATAAAACCCTTGTTCTCAAGCATACTGGCAAACTGACAAAGCAATATTTAATTAGGTATGGTGCCGATCGAGGAATCCCGGAAAATATTCTTACTAAATATTTCCAACAAGCAATCGTTTTGAATAATACTACTGGCTTGCGGTTTCATACACTTTCGATGCGTAATGATTTGAAAGGTTATGAACTACGTAACGAAAAATTCAAAGGATGTATCGGAAAGAAATATATCACTTTTATTCGTGGCACAAAGCCTAAACCGGATGGAATCAATATTTTCGAAGGTGCATTTGATTTTGTTTCCGTTATTACGCAACAGAACGGCAGACCCTTAAAAAATGATACAATGATCCTGCATTCGCTTTCGAATCTTAGGAAAGCGTCTGCCTATATCCGAAACTATGGCTATCGCAGTTGCTTTACTTGGATGGATAACGATGCGCCAGGTATCGAAGCTGTTAAATCATGGGATGCATTTTGTAAGACAGAACAAAACCTATTACATGTCCCCATGAACCGGCTCTATGCGCCTTACAAAGACGTAAATGCCGCACACATGGCAAAACTTGAATTGTAATAAGGAAAGGCATGAACGCTACATCACGTACCCTCTTTGCTGTTTCAGAAATTGAGCTTGTCTATCGTAATAAACTGAAACCCGAAGACAGGATTAAAGTTACCGAGGCAAGCACCGCCTATAATCTCATGATGACGGTTTGGGATATGAATAAGATCGATCTGGTCGAGCAGGTTTACGTCATGCTGTTGGATAGAAATTGTGCATGTATGGGCATATCCCATATAGCAACCGGTGGCATGTCGGCTTGTATCGTCGATCCTAAAGTCGTATTCGGCATTGCACTAAAATCAAGGGCACAGGGATTAATTCTTGCGCACAATCATCCATCGGGAAATCTAACCCCTAGCAGGATGGATAGAGAGATAACAGACAAGATAATTGAAGGAGGCAGAATATTAGATATTTATATTGCTGACCATCTTATTGTAACACGTAACGACTATCATTCATTTTCACAGATGGGATATGTCCCTTAAAAGTATTTTATAGTATTTAAAAAAATTATTATATTGTATCCCCTAAAAAATAAATCCTACCAAAAACATGAATTTCATTACCCGTTTATTTACTGCAATCACGATAATTGCCGGGGCGTTAGTGGGAATAATTACAATAATCGCTAACAAAGACACGGACCCTGAAATAATCCAACCTATAAAAGTTTTTGGAATTGCGATTACGGTTGTTTCATTATTCTTAGCACTTACATATGATTGGCTGCGTAAAATTGGGCACATGCTTTTTTATCGGCTACAGAATGTATATTCTGATTTTATCTATAATTCAATTTATGTTCGAATTGAGTACTTGAAGCCCGATGGATCACTAGTTTCTTATGAAAGGAAAGATCACATTGTGAAATTAAGCACGCGAAGAAGTAAACGCAGAGTCACTGTACCTGTGGAAGTAGAAGGGAGCATCATACCAGAATCAATTTGCGGATTAAATAGTTCATCAAGCCGGTTTTCTACTAACTCTATCTTGTTTCATTGTTACTTTGATCCCAAAAATGTATTGAACAAAGAACATATTTCAAATTATTTTTTTCAAACTAAGGATTCTTTTAAGGGGAAAAACGAATTTTGGATACTTAGAAGTGCGAGATACGCTCGACGCTATACCTTGGATATTATATTGCCCCACAATAGAAAATTAAAAAATGTTTATGCATTAACTCGAGTAAGACCTAAAAATGAGGGAAACGTTGTCTCTATCCTCACCGAGGATTACAAAGGGTGGGAAAAAGTAGAGTCACCATTATTAATGATAAAATGTAGAAGAAAACATAATATCATCAGTTTTACCATAGTAGGACTTAGACCCACCGATATGTATAAAATAGCTTGGGAATTTAATTAAGTCCCTTCGCCGCCGCCTTTTTGCATAACAACTCCTTTATGTTTAACAATGGTACAGACTTACACCCATCTAAACGCAAATATAATGACCTAATTGTAAAAAGCAAGCTAAAATTTTATTGAGTGGGTGTCCGTGCAAATATGGCTTAATTCTAGATGCTTAACTAGATTAAGAATTCTTATTAATTTCAATTTTGTTTACACCCCCTTTCTTTTCTTGCAAATCATTATAGCGCCTATCTGTGCTGCTTAGGTGTAAAGGTAGATTTTTCATGAAGTCAAAATAGATCATTTCCAAGTTTATTCCAAATAGGTATATAACATGGCTTGTAAATGATAATATGATTTCTGTTTTTTCAGGATTTATTTCCCCAGAGATCAAATACGCATAGTTCAGAAAGATCATTTTACCGTCAGGTTGCACAAAGCAAACGTTTCTGACATTACCCGCTGCTTCATAATTGGCTTGTAGTTCTTTGGAAGAATCATTGTCTCGCAACTCGTCAATCTTGAATTTGTAATCATGGCTCATAACTTTCTTTGTTAATTATCGTTTTAGAATTTCTTTTTGAAGTTGTACTGGCATCTGTGTGTAATCGCTTCTCTGTTTAGAAATCACAAAATCTAAATGCAATCTATCCTGGCTCATTAATTCCATTACTGATTGCCGGTCGCCAAATTGTGAAGCATATTCCAACAATGCCTCTTTATCATCTGTATAAATTCTAGCTGAATGCCTACCACGCGATACGGACACATAAAACTGTTTTGCGTTTGTTGCTGTAAATGTTGATGCCGGTTGTGAGATCAATACATGGTCAACCGTCTTGCCCTGGGCGGCATAGGAAGTGATGCAATGAGCATGCGCTAAGTGACCAAAGCTTTTATCTACTTCATATGTTGTTTTACTTAAACTATTTCGCAATTTGATCTTGCCGCCTTTGATTGCAACAACATCGAATGCCTGACCATTATCCATCCGTTTTTTATTCAGATCAAAAGCGCCTCGGGTCGCCATGATCTTATCGCCCTTGGATATTTGAATTTCTGATTTTTCCAAAACATCGAAGCGGCTGGAACAATCATAAGGCAGGCTTTTGACAACACCATCCGCATTAATGATTTCTGTTTTTTTCTGATTCACGGATTTGATTGTCCACAATGATCCGCGTTTGATGCGGTGAATGTTCTGTGTGAATTGAATCTGTAGCCCGGGCTGCATATTACGCCAGTCGCTTTTTTCGGCTTCAGTGAAATTCAGATTGGTAAGTTTGATTGCTGCTATTTCTCGCTTGCCAATCTTTTTGGCTTTCTTTAAAGCCGACCTGATATCTTTCGTCAGGCTTTCACCTTGCTTGTGAGTAGGTGAAACAATCAAAGCTGATTTACCTTTTCTGACGATAGCCAAATAATCTTTTACTAAATCTTCATTTGGATTGAGCGGGTCAATTTCTTTGATCGCTTCCATATTTTTTAATCGCTTAAAAGCAGAGTTGATTTTGCCGTGTGATAAATCTTCGACGGCTGCTTTGTACTGTTCATCTTTTTGACGATAGATTTTGCTAACCTCTGCCGTTTTGATTTTGGCAACCGTATTTAAAATTCGCAATGCATCGCCACGCACGACGCTTGCATGTTGCCTGGTATCGCCACCCAAAATAAGTTGTGCATTTTGTTTAGTCGCCAGCCTGATTAAGGCAGTCATATCTTTTACGCCAAGTAAACCTGCTTCATCCACCCACAATACGCCATCTTTGATATTGCTCTGCATTTCTTTATCAAGAAAAAGTTTTGCAACGGTTTCGGCTTTTTCAAATCCTTCGCTTTTGAGAACGCCTCTTGAGGCGGTTCCCGAAGGTGCGACAACAGTTAATCTTTTACTCCTGATTTCTATCAACCTTCGTGCCTCTTTCATTAATTCCGTTTTACCAGTACCGGCGGCACCACGAATAATGGAAACACGATTTGAAGTCGTCAGAATATGGATGACGGCATTACGCTGTTGTCCTTCCAGTTTTTGAATGTTTGGAAGATCATTATAAAGTGATTTGATTTGTCCTAAACCCTGACGGGCAAGAGACACCATTTCTTTTTCTTCAGCAAGTACTTCTTTGGTTGTGCATTTCCATCTACCGGCATCTTTTATTTTGATGATACGGCTATCCGATTGTACCGCCTTGGCAATGGCATCGCTGGATTCGTTGCCGTCCCCGATGCCATGCTTCAAGGCTGACTCCAGCAACCGGCGTTCAGGAATCACCGAGGCACGTTCAAAGCAATGTGTTAATGCATAGTCTACGTAATTCGTGAGTGTTATCTTTTGGTAAAAATCTTTTTTTGTATAACGGATATCCCTATGCTTTTCTTCAGCAGATACGCCTTTGAGATTTTTGATTTGATCTTTCCATGCCGTACGTAGTTCAGCCATCGTCAAACCTTTTTGTTTCGCTGAACGGGTTCGTACGCCGATCTCGCTTAGTTTCTTTGGATCAGTAATGCCTTTCTCTTTTGCATACTGCCCGATTTCATCTGTGCGTTTGGAAAATAAATCAATCACGGCTTTTGGAACGCCGTCAATTTCGAACGACTTTGCTGTCTTTCTGATACTATATCCTTGCTCTATCAACTTGTCCGAAAAGACCTTATGGAACAGGGCTTGGTAATAAGGCATATCACGCTTGATCTCGGCAAAGTCCCCTGCCTTGATCCGTTTTTCTTCCTCATCCCATGTCATGTTGAAAGTAAAACAATGCATGTGCAAATGTGGGTCAGGGGGCTGCCCGTCAGTAGGACGAGCGGTCTGATGCATAAATTCAGCCCACACAAGCTCTTTGGTGGCTCTGTTGTGAAATGCACCATCCTTCCTGACCCTAGTTTGACAATCGGCTTCTATGACCTTCATAACGGCATTTACACTTGCCTGAAAGCTATCCGCAATGTGGCTATCTTTTGACAAGGCATGAATGATGGAAACGGACTTAGGGGCATGAAAGTTTATATCATAACCGACCCGCCTGTTTTCTCTTGTTCGAGGTGTCAGGCTTTCGCCGGTTAACGGATGCCGGTTCTCACACAAGGCAAAGAATGTTTCTTTGTCCACGACACCTTGCCCCAGCCCAAGGCGCTCGGCAAGGCGACCTTGCAGCCGCCCCGAGAGTTCCTGATCGTTTATGTAGTAATCAGATTTTGACAGTGCATCGGAAAAGTAAGCTTTGGCATGACCTTCCGAAGCGCTTTGTATCATGCGAATCATTGAGGTGTTTTTAGTGACGCTTGGCGGTTAAAACCACATAAATCGACATGTTAACCTATGCACAGCTTTTTGAACAAAGCAGTGCGGGAGTTTTTTATAGTTTTTACCCAAGCTTTTTCATCAGACATCTCTCCTAAGCACAGCTTAGGTATCATAGGGCAAAGGTCGGTTCGTCAGTTTCCAGGAATGCTTTTGCAACTTTTTCCCTTAAATCTTTAGCCGTCGGTTTGGTAGCATATATCCGCACGCCTCTTGTTTGTTCGTCCGGAAGGTCATTAACAAATGTATTTTCCAATTCCTCATTTAGGATTATCTCATCGATCTTATCCATGACAAAATTGTCTCCATCATGATATGCAGCCAGATAACCTAAGCTGTAACAAACGCTGGAAATAAGGATCACTACACCGATTTTCTGACCTATAGACATTAGGATTAATCCTCCAACGAAAAACAGCAACGGTTCGTAAATCGTTTCAACCGTTCTTTGGCTTGGTGCTTTATTCGAAAATTGGATTTTATAGAAGAAGGGATGAATAGCTCCTGAACACAGGCTGAATCTCTCGAAATCAAAAACAGATGGGTTTCGCCGGATTTCATTTCTTCTTTTTAAAGCGAAGTATAAAAATGCGATCAGGAATAAATACCATGTGGCATACACTGACCAAAAACTGTTTTCTTCCTGTCCTCGAAACCGAAAACCGCTTGAGAGCTTATTAAGAAAGTATGGGATTGCTGCCAATATAATTGTTACAGTAACCGAGGCAGCGAAGGAGAAATAACGCTCTCCAAAATTTTTCCTGATAAATACCTCTATCAGTAATCTTGGGAAAGAGGCGATAGCAAGAAAGGTATCGTAAATACCTTTTTTCAAAATATTCTCACGCCGTAAAATTGTTCTGAAATACAAGTTCTTTTGCATAGGGTGTTTGTTTAGGTTATTGTTGAATGAATGTTATTTTCTTAAAGTTTTTGTCTTTGGAAAATTGCCTGCTTTGGCGATGCACATAAGCTTCAACCAAAAAGTTGTTTTCAGGGCTTCCGGTCTTCAATCCTGCAAATTGTTCCGGTCTGACAAGATTCTCCAAATCGAAGGAAGTCGATTCGGTCGCAGAAAAATCTCCGGCAAGTGTCTTTGACCTTTGAACGGATTCCATATAAGCTTTTCCAATGAGATCGGAAGCGTAGTTATTTGTTTCAATATCTGCATTCGCATGAAAGATTTTTGTAGCCAGTGTGCCGAGGAAACTTTTAACACGGTACTCGGATGAATGACCGCCCATGTTTGCATGATAGTTGGGAAGGTTTTGCGAAATATAGACTGTCGCTATACGGCTGCTTCTGGCTGTTGCCTGATAATCCGCATCATATTCATGAAGAAAATTTTGCGCTTCATCTGCCCAAAGAAAAACAGGGCGATCGTTATTCTTTATGTTCCGTCGTTCCATTGCTCTTTGCCAGATATATTTGAACATTACTTGAATATCCCGACCTACTTTGAAATATGTTTTGACTGGAAGATTAAGCAGAATGATTTTGCCTTTTAAACTATCCTCCGGCGTGAAAGTGGAATCATTGCTGCAGAAAAGAGAATTGATAGGCTCCTTCATTAAGCGAAATAGAAATCCTGTAAATGAAAACTCGATGATTGACCGGGTCTTTTCACTAAGGACAGCATAAGTTTCAAAAAAGAATTGCTCCAGGAATCTGAACAAAGCAGCATCGGGCAATTGATCGAAGATGCTTTTTTCCTGAAAGCCTTTTTCGCTCTGCCATCTTTTTTTATCAAAATCGGATAAGCTTTCGAAAAGTTGGTCTATCTGCTTTTTGATATTTTTTTCAGCAAGCCCGAATGCATACATGAACGTATCCACTTTGGGTTTATCGTCGAATTTGATTTTGCCTTGCGGTGCAGTTTGCACGATGTTATACATTTGCTGAATAGTCGCCTTGCCATAGGCTATCAAGCATAAATCAATCGTATTAAAGATGAGCATGTCCAAAGCGTTTTCCCAAAACGGATCATTGGTATTACCATTTGATTTTTCTTCGCTGGCTTGAATAACTGTTTTTAAGACCTGCACAATGTTTTCAGTAATCGAAGCACCGTCAACCTTGTAATTGCTTTCATATTCTAAGAAATTAAAAAACTGTATTCCGTTAGGCTCGACAATAATAAGATCGTTAGACCTGTTTGTCTTTCGGCAATACTCTACCCATAAATCTTTTTCATCTGGCTTTGCGGTTAAAACGAGCCCTCCGAATCCATGTGAAAGATATTTAAGTGCAATTGTGCGACCTGAACCCGACGTTTTACCCGATCCGATACCACCGAATATCTGGACACCTTCAACAGCTTCACGGATTGTCCAGCCAGCTTTGCTGTTCTCGGAAGTGAAATTTATAAGGACGGTATCCAGGTCTGAATCATACGGAATTGATTGCGCCATAGAAGGAAAATAGTTTTATAGGGTTGTTGGCTGGAGTATTATTCTTTTATTAGATCATCCTTGTCTTTGTCATTTTCTTTCTCCCGGTCTTTAAACCGTTTGCTTTGCAGCCAATCAGGGTAACGATTCATTTCATAGTCTTGAATAAATTGTTCCTTTCCTGCTTTGAATCCTTCAAGAAACGGGGTATCTCCATCAATATGCGATAGGCTATGCGATAAATCAGGAAAATATTGTGCTATTTGATAGCTGTCGTTAAATCCTTCTTGATATTGCGTAGCCTCCAAAGCGTTATATTCAAATTCTGCCATAATTAAAATGTAGCTTTTGCGTTTTTATCCAAATATTCGGTTATAGAATCTCTATCATAGAGGATGATTTTTTTCTGCGGCTGGCTGAAACGTATCTTACCTTCATCACGAAGCTTTTGCATTGTCGTTTTTGATTTTACATTCAGCAATTCCATTGCCTGCTCATCATTGATCCATTTTTCTTTTGCGCTTTCATCTTTTAATTGAGCAACAACTTGTTTTATCAATGCATAAAAAGCTTTGTCTTCGAGACAAATTACCTCCATAGAAATTTTGATTATATAGTTCAGCTCCAATATATGCAGAATATTTATTATACAAATAAGTATTTGTACGGGATATAAATGGCTTTTAAATATAATTTCGGGTATTGGTAATACCGTTTTAACTCCCTGTTTCTGAAATCAGGAAGTTAGAGGACACTGGTTGTTCGGGCTTCTACCATTTTATTCACTCAAGACTTTATCAATTAAAACGTACATTCTTCGTTTTCCAAAATAATAAATTTCATTTTATAAACTTAAATAGCAGATGACTAATTTTCTACTAAGCTAGAATAGTCTAACAGTAAATGATAGATGTCTATAGGTGTTAGTTGATTTCTTTCATGAGTCGATTTATAAGAATCAGGAAACTTATTCTCTAATTCGTTATGACCTAAAAACGCGATCGTTTTAATGACACTATGTTTTTTAAGCTTTTCATTTATTTCATCTTTAATTGAATCGGGAGTTCCTAGAAAAATAAAGCCAATCATACCCGCTACGGAAAGTTGGGAAGCATATTTTCCTTCAACGAAACTTATAATCCCATTGCGATTTATATATTGATCAACGCCTATTATTTTACATTCAATCGTTATTCGTTTTTCAAAATCATCTATTGGTTGGCTTAACACTTCTAAAGTGATTATTGTTATATCAATTCTAACATTGTCTTTATCTATATTTCTAGATTCCGTGTCTAAGGTCATTACAACTCCTTCTCGTTTTGAAGGAATATTTTTTACCAAATCGTCACGAAGCTTGTTTTCATTATAGTTGCTATCATATTTTATTTCGGAACTCAATTTCTTGAAGCTATTGGAAAGCATATTCATTGCTTCCTGCAAATACATAGCGTGAAATCCATCACCAAAGGAGAATATTGAAGCATCTAATGAATTATTCATTTAAGCATCATTGGGTGGGTTGGTGTTTTTTTAAAATAGCTTCAACAAATTCCATTAAATCCAAATGAGCAATAGCTGGGTGCCAATTTTTTGCTTCGTTTGGCTTTATCACGTAAAAAGAATCTCTTTCGAACCCTTTAATATCTTTCTGCATGAAAAGATCATTCGTCACCTTTTCTGGTGTTGAGAAAAGGCGACTAATAATTTTGAAGAATTGCTGGTTCTTACTTAAAGACTCATCAGTAATAACATTTTGAGGTTTATCTGGAAGAATTCGAAAATGAATTGCCAAATAGTATTCTTCAATATATATATCAATTTTAAAGTTTTCTCCTGCCTTATTGTATCGCTTTAAAAAATATTTTTGAAAAACCGATGCATAAGGCTTAATTGCTGAAAGATTTTTAAGTGGTAAATATGGCGACCCTTCACCTCGATATAAAGGAATCGAGATATCGGTTGCATAAGCAATTAAATCTTGCTCATCGTTGGAAAAATCATATAGCTTGAACAAGGCTGTATTAAGTTCAACTTCTTTTTTTAAAATTGTACCCCTTAAAAAATCATCTTTTAAAGTCGCATCTTCATATTTCTTAGTGAGATTTTCAATTTCCTTTACTAAAGCAGAAATCTCATTATTGATTAACACTGGAAACAGAAATTTTTCATCTTCATTATGCGCTTGCTCACGCTCGATGCCAGTAGATGTTCCTGTCATTAATGTGAAATAAGGAAAAAGCCTAGAATTAATGCATCCTTCCAATGATCTAAGTAGATTTTTTTGTTTATCAGTTCCTCTTATAGCTGTTATTGAATCAGTAAATACACACTCTTTCTCACTAACTGCTGAAACAAGTTCAAAATTACTTGTAAGCCCTTTTTTAATTAATAACGCAGGGGGCTTAAATACCTGGGGCACACGTGGTCTATGAATTTTTTTTAACGACCATTCTTTGGCATTTTTAAAATCTATATAGAATCTGCGGAGCTGTTTCTTGGTTTTTGATGTATCAATAAATGGAAGACCAACCAGATGACTTGAATCGTTTTTATCACCACCTCCAATTTGAACTCCTTGCCTAGCCGTTAGGTTATGTTCTTTAATTACTTGATTGATGTTTTCGTAGTTACTTTTTAATCTTTTTACAAATAAAAAATCAAGAATATTTCCATACACAAATATTTTCCAAGCCCAGTCATAATCATAAAAATATTTCTGAAGGACTTTTTTGTAATCGAATTTTTCAATTACAACATTTTTGAACAATTCAAAATGACGATTAGGCTTTAGAGATACATGATGAACTACATTTTCTAAGTTAGCTTTTTTATCGTCAGAATGCTGGAAGAAAATAACAGCGCTGGGACCAATTGCCCCTTTGAAAACCAATTCTCTTACAGAAGACAGTTCTAGAACAGAAAATATCGTGTGATTTTCTAAAAGATACTTTCTGAAATTCTGTGCTTGTAAGTTATACAGGATTTTACTTGTAATTACAAAAGCACACTTAGTCTTCTTGTTGCTAAAGTTTTTGATGTTTACAATAAAACTTTGGGCGATTTGAAAATCGCTGATAATATGTGTGTGTGCATTAACGAATTTGGTATGGTCTGAATCATCACTTATACTTTTCCATGGCGGATTACCAATGATATAATCAAATTGTATGTCACCTACTTTTTGTTTTAAGCTTGAATCAAAAAAATTCAATTCAAAAAAGTTAGTATCACGCAATGGAGGTAATTTAAAATTCTTTACTTCCTTTGGATGCTTGTAGTCAAGAAGGGTCAAATAAAGAGAAAATATTGCTACGTTTATTGCATTTGCATCACGATCAATTCCAAAAATATTTGCAGTTAAAAGCTCTTTAAGCTTTTCATCATCTACAGGCTTTTTCTTCGAAAGATTTTTTTCGATTATTTTCCTCAATGTTTCTACAAGAAAAATTCCTGAACCACAACTAGGATCTAATACTTTACATGAAGATTTAATTTTTAGACATTCTTCGACCGTATCTCTCAAAATATAATCAACCAAAAAAGAAGGTGTATAAAAAGATTGTGAAGAATCACGTTCCTCTCTGCCAATAAACCGCTCATATATATTGCTAATTAATTCGATTGGGATAATATTAAAATCATAACGGTCAAATAAACTAAGTTGACCACTTTTCAAATCATCGCCATTAAAAAGATTGTATAATATTTTAGAATGCTTGTTATTGAACTTACTTTTTTCCTTATTTGTGACGGGAAATAAATGCCCATTAAATTCATCTTTTAGATAGGCAAAAAATGAATATAACTTTTGGGGTGTTAAAATCAGGTCCAGAAAACTTTCTCGCTCTTTTCCTGTCTTTATAATTTTAGGATTCAACTCCACACCACGATCAATCAAATATCTTGTAAAAATTAATCGCCCTATAATACTATTTGCCTCCTCTCGGTTAAGCCCTTCGTCACGTAATAAATCGATTGCTACAGAAATATTCTCTAATAAATAAGTATCAAGTCGCTTCTTTTTAAAAGCCGTATTGTATTTCTCCCATGTTTTGCCAGAGTGAAGATTCCAAAAAGAAAAATCATCAATATTTTCTTCATCCGTTAGTTTGTCCAAAAATACCTTATTAGTTGAAAGAGAAAATCCGTTGAAAATTTGCCACTCATTACCGCTATCAATAATTACTATTGGAGCTTGAAAATTCCAAGCTTGATTATGAATTTTTTCGATTTCCCGAGTATCGTCTGCAGTAAAAAATAATATGAATGGTTCATTATTAATAGAATAAAAAGCATGAGGTTTTATCGCCTCTAATGCTTTTTTTATCCGATATGAGAATCCATTTTTTTGCCAATAAGGTTGATTATAATAATATAATCCCTGGTCTTCTTTTAATTGAAGACGATCTAAAAGTTGATTAATATTGGGGTGTAAAACAGCCATATTCAAAATGAGTACACAAAAATAACGAAAAATACTAATTATTTTAGCATTTGATTTCTTTTTTGTCCCGAAAGATAGATTATTGTTTGATATAGTGTATAATATGGAAATCCACTGATATGAATAACTTGTTTTGCCTAATAAAAAAGCGATTACAACTTTTACGTCATAGTTGCTTGATTTTGTTTGGGTGTGGAGTGAGATTGAACCGCCAACAAATAGATTTTAGTCCCGTACAAAACTGGTTTTATATAGTCCAATTTTACTTAAAACATTGCAAATCATGAATAGCGCTTTCGAACAATTCATAATAAACCATTTTAAGTGAAAATGTTATACTTATATTGTACCAAAACTGAATAACTAATGGAAAAAAAATTACCAAGTAAACCAAGAGAACATGATTTAGAAGAAATTTCTAAAAGATTTTTCATCAACAGCCTACCACATGACTGGTTGGCGGAGAAACCATCAGGTGACTATGGAGTAGATTTGGTTGTGAATATTTTTGAAGATGGTCATACAACTCCTTATGAACTGCATGTTCAATTAAAGGCTTCGGACAACACAACCGATGGCGATGACGAAAAAGTCAATTTAAGAGTGGCAACATACAATCATCTCATGGGCGCTCTTCCGGTTACAATGCTAGTAAAATATGTGCACGCTGATAAAGAAGCTTATTGGATGCTGGTTGTAGATA
This sequence comes from Bacteroidota bacterium, assembly GCA_048497855.1. GTDB lineage: Bacteria > Bacteroidota > Bacteroidia > Chitinophagales > Chitinophagaceae > Ferruginibacter. The sequence continues at coordinate 308,888 of JBEHZB010000005.1, forward strand.
TAGATACACCCAATCAAAAACAAGAAACTTTTACAGTAAATATCCCTAAAACTAACAAGCTATCTTTGTTGGATTGGAAAAACACTATTGGAGCATATATAAAAGATGTTGTTGATTATAAACTAGCGTCCGCCGAAGAAAAAAGACAAAATAGAAAAAAAGGTAAATAATCTAATTACTCATCAAAGTATAACAAAATTATTTTCGGTCGTGCAGTAACCAGCTCACTATCTTATAGAACGACCCATACAAATAAATTCATAAATTGTTACACCAGTCTTTGGGTTAGAAAACGAAAAAAAAATTTTAAATCTCAAGAATATGATTGTAATAGCCACTCATAAAATAAATCGAGAGTTTGATCACAATAACGGTTTCGGGATTCATGTTCCTCTCGTTGAACCGGAAGTTAATGTTATCGTAAGCTTCGATAAAAATAGCAGACCTGCGATATTAAACACTGTGATCGGTATTCGAGGTGTATACAATAATGCAGAATTTATCTATGAGGACGAAGAAAATATAGAAGTTACTCCTGAAGGTGAATCTTTCTCTGTTGATGAATTATTAAATGAAGTAAGAAATTCGATTAATAGATGTTTTAAAGATGCGTATGATGCCTGCGTACACCACTCATTAACATTTCCCTTCGCTAGAATTTATCCAAATATTGATTTGGCTCAAACTCGTACACAACTCGAACAGGATTTGAGTTGACTCTATTTACTATTCCAAGAAAAATTTGTTCATATATAAACGGACGTTTGTGTATGAACAGGAATCCTTTAGTTTTCAAAGACCTACTCTTATTGAAGTTTTTTTGTTCGTTTATGAAACAACCTCCACCAACGAACAAAACAAGTACAATTTTCAATGAACTTTTGAAAAGGCGTATTGCTGAAATATAAACAAATACGGCGTTTCAAAGAATTTCAAAAATATATCGGATTCAAAAATTAAACGAATGTGTTCGAAGTTAATACTTGGTTCATGAGAGAACGATATACTGCTATGAAGATTGATTTATAAAGCAGTTGAAATGAAAAAAGCAGTAGCGCTCTATAGGGCATCATCACGCCGGCAAGGAAAAAGCGGGCTTGGTCTGGACGCTCAAAAACTCAATGTCAGAAATTTTGCCGCCTTTCGGAAAATAAAAATTATTGCGGAGTTTACAGAGGTCAGGTCCGGAACAAAGAAAAACAGACCGATTATTGAGAATGCCTTAAAGATATGTAAGGAAACAAACGCAACCTTATTAATTGCCAATATGGATAGGCTTACCAGGCGTTTGTTATTCGCAGCGTTGCTCATGGAATCGTCTATAAAATTTATTTGCGTTGATAGACCCAATGCCGACTATTTTGAACTTCATATATCTGCGGCTGTTGCCGAAAAGGAATCCCGTGATATAAGCAGGCGCACTAGAGAAGCTTTGCAGGCTGCAAAGGCAAGAGGCGTGAAACTTGGAACCTCTGTTAGAGAATTGCACCGTAAGCGTCGGCAGAAATATAAAGCTTTCGCAAAGCGGTTAAAGCCGAAAATCAAAAAATATCAAGAAATGGGTTTTAATAGTATAAGAGCAATTGTGAAAATATTGAACGATAAAAAAGTAAAAACATTCATGGGCAACAATTCAAAATGGCATTTAAGTACAGTGCATAAACTTTTGAGAGAAATTAATTATAAAAAATATAAAACTTAAAAACATGAAAACGTACTACCTATTTTTAGTAGCCGCAATTTTAGCGAGCTGTTCCAAATCAGATGGCGGAGGCGGCACTACACCACCCGAAACTTTAATTGATACAGTAGGAAAAGTTTGGCTTGTCCCTGTTAATGAAGCACAGGGTTATGATACAACCGGGAACTATGTTGCAACGTATCAGTTCGGCAAGTATTCAGGATATTCCACTCTCGCTTACTATATCGCCTCCAATAGTTCAGGCACACATAAGATAAGATATGTTGGCACCGAATCTCTTTTTCATCCTGATAGTGTGAATAGCAGGGGTGGAACGCTGATTGAATTCAGAATAAACCCTAACCTAAAGGGTAAGGCTTTATTTGAGGTCTATAATATAAGTTCAGGTCAAATATATAAGAGGTATATCGCTTCAAAAGACAGTGTACGTATTATCGCTTCTTTTAGCATTGTTGATAATTACAGTGTCCCAAATAAAAAAATTGGAGAAGCGATGCTTTACTATATCAATACTAAACAAAATGACCTTATTCATTACCGAAAAGGATAAGTTCGTTTTCATAGGGTACGGATTAATCGAGGGCAACATGTCTATGTTTCGCCCTTTTTTTAAATTAAGTTTTATTTATTCAAAAAAATTATTATACATTTAATGTGCCCTTAAAACTAAATTACAAGCGCATAAAGGAAGCGGAAATAGTAGCAATTACGATACTGCCGCCTAATCGCTTATTGCGTCGGTAAAAACAAAGCGACGCAAGTATCTATATAAATGGCATTAGTAATGTGGTTTTGGTGAAAGAGTTTTGTTGGTAATGCAATAGAACAGATGGCAATCGATTATCAGAATATGATTCGTGAAAATAATGTCACTTCGCTTGATGAACTGACTTTGTTGTTTGATGGAAAAATTTCCGATCAGTGGGTTAAGGAATATGATGCACAAGGATTCAGTAATAAAACAAGTGATGTTACTATACAGACTTTTTTCAAATACACTTTTATTTATGATTTCACTGGCGACCCCGCTTTGCAGGGAATTGATGGGTGCAGTATTCCTGATTCAAGAGTAATTGGCGTATTTGGGATTTCGACAGGCGAAATAAATTTAGGGAACAGAGCGATGATGCGTAAATATGTAGGGTTGGCATCGAAAGCCTATAGTTGTTTCGGCGGTGATTTTGATAAAGGGCATTTCATTGCACATTATTCAGGCGGTCCTATTGATATTAATTTGTTTCCGCACCGGCGAGATATAAACAGGGGTTGGTCCAGAGAGGGGAAACGATATAGAGAGATGGAAAATTTCGTTGGAAAAAACCCTGGCGTGTTTGTGTTCTCTCGTCCCGTATATAAAGACTTCAGTTGCTGCCCTTACTCTTTAGAGTACGGCTATTGTGACAAAGATTTGAATTTCACGGTTGAACAATTTTCTAACAGATATATGTGATAAAATTTGCTCTCGCTTATTATTAATAGGTGTTTTCACCTGTTTTATTATCCAAAAAAGAATTTATTTTTCTAAAAAACTCTAATGAAAAATTCTAACTACCTATTAAGGCTGGTATGGCTGTTCGTATTATTTACTCCTGCCACAGCTTTTACTCAACAGCATTTCAAATTTAATTACAAATTCAAAAATTCAGTCTTTCTAAAAGCTAATCTCAAAATGATTAACGACCCAATATCGGAAACTGAAACAGGTTATGTATTGATTGATGGGAAAGAGAACCCAGTTATGGTTGTTGTTCCATCAACAAACCCACCCACACAACAAGAAATTTATAAAAGCCTTTTGGGAGTTATCGACAGAAGAACTGGAGATAAACTATATATACACTTTTATGATATTATTAATTCTATTGCAGCAGCTCCAGCTGCTACATATGTTGATTTAACTGATAACGGAAAAAGTTTTGAATATACTATAACGAATTGGAAAAAGGGGAAAAAATTCAATGTTCCATTCAAGTATAAAATGCTAACAGCAACGAGTTTGCCATTTCGCATAAATTTTTCTACAGGAGATACCGAAGCAGAATTTTTAAATTTTAATGCTGCATTTTTATGGGTTAATGGAAGAACAAAGTTCTTTAAAAATGAAGATATTGATCCAAGGAACTTCCAATTTGGGTTTGGTCCTTATCTGGGACTGATAAATATTCCTCTCAATGATAAAAACGAATTTGGAATTACTTACGGAGCAACTGTGCTATTTTCCGTGCATAAAATTAACTTAGTAGGGGCTTTTGGATTATCAAATGGTTTCTCAAAAGAAACTAAACCGACAGTGTCCTATTTAGGTTTTGGCATAGGTTTTAATTTGGTTGAGCTCTATGACCCAACAAATTAAATCATCATTAGAATAATTTGTCTGACATTTTCATTACAATTTTCAAGCGATTGTTACTCAAATTGTAAAATTTGTTCGTTATAATTATCTAAAACATTGCTTGGCAAACTTTTGAGATAAATTTCAGTTGTTTTTAAACTCTTATGCCCAAGCATTGAGCTGATTGCATTAATTGGAATATTAATCATCATTGCATTAGTGGCGAAAGAATGACGGCTAACATAACTGGTAAGCCTTTGCTTGATACCGCACATTTCTGCGATTACACTCAAGTTTTTGTTGAATTGTTGTATTGCCGATAAAATATCTTTTTGTTTTCCTAAAGCATCCTTTCGCTTCAAGATTGGAAAAACATATTTTGAAGAAGGGTTTTGTTGCGCATAAAAAGAAAAAATGCTTTCCAACTTATCCGACACTTTAATATCATACAGCATACTCGTTTTCTTGCGCCGATAATAAATGCGTCCCTGAATGATATCTGTCTTTTGTAGAAATGCCATGTCAGCGAAACTCATCCCGTACATCATATAGCTTGCAATAAAATAATTCCTGGCATTGAAACAAGTATGCTCTTGTGGCAAATAAAGCGCTATGATCTTCGACAAAGATTCTTTATCTAATGCACGCTTCTTTGTCGGTTTTGTTTTGATTTTATAATCAGCAAAAGGGTATTGTGATCTATCAACAAGATCTGCCTTAGCGGCTTTATTATAAATAGAACGAATTGTTCGCATGTTGAATGCCAAACCATTTAATTCATTGCCAGAGGATAAGTGATAATTTTCCAGCTTCATAAGAAAGTTGTAATCAATTTCCTCGAATGATAAATCAAAAAACTTTTCCTCTTTGAACTTTGTTGTTTTAGGATTGCCGCCTTTATTTTTCTCTATTGGCTTTCCTTTGTTGAATGTTTTTAGGAAGTTCATTACTTGTTTATAAGTCCTTGCCGTTCCCACTCTTTCTGATGTAATCAATTCTTTTATCAGTTTTTCTCCAAACTCATAAAAAGAATGACTCGAAGAAGACCGATCAATTTTTCGTTTGAGATCACTTACAGAGGCTGGCTTTGATTTTTCGCCAAGCTTTAATATATCGTCTAATGCTTCGGCTTTCTTTTTTTGAATTTCATTATTCAGGCGAGTAACATTGATCGTTCCTTTATAAGATTTTTTTACGACACGATTATTTTCATCCCAATCTTCCTTTTTAAGATGAATGCCTGTTTTAATTGAAGTTGTTTTTCTGTTATGCGTTAGGCGCAGGATTAAAGGATATGTCCCATCCGATTTAGACCGACGGGTATCAAGTGATACTGTAATACTGGTAGACTTCATTGGGGTACTTTCGAACAATAAAGAAACAAAAAATTTGCACGCAATTTGCACGCAAAATGCGATTTCATGTAAAATAATGTGATTTTATAAAATTCGTAATTCGCTATTAATCATCGGCATTCATACAAATGGATTCATATAAAACCATTCCAAATACGCCTCTTAATCAGTAGGTCCAGGGTTCGAGTCCCTGAGGGGTCACACAGAGGCTTTACAAGCTGAATGAAGGTTTCAAGAGATTGAAGCCTTTTTTTATTCCCATTGTTGAATTGTTGTTGATTCAGATATTGATTGAAAGTTGATTTTTGCCTTGCTTTGATTTGCTGAAAAATCCCTGATTATGAGGTAAATGTGTGCATTGATGCAAGAAACCCGCTTATTTCAAGCCTAATTGAAGTACAGTAAAATTTTTCTTATTTAAGGGCTGATTTTATGAGATAATATTCAGGATTTTAAGCATAATAGATATTCACATGCAATTCACATATCCCTTTAATGTTCAATAAAATTTGTAAGTTTGGTGTACACTACACAAAGACATAACAGACCCCACAAAGAAGAGTGTAGAAACTAAACCCTTTAGTTAATTTTTAAATGTTATGTCTAATGATAATCAACAATAATAATAATGCCGACAAACTTATAGTAATTAATATTACTAATAATTACTTTTTCGATAATCAATCAAAACAAGTTGACTCTCCCCCACCAAAGCCAAAAAAGAAATTCATTGAAAGAGTAAAAGTTTTCTTCAAAGGGCTATGGCAATTTATGGTTTGGATATTAGAATGCGTGCCATTGATTGTGCCTCATATACTGAGTGGATGATTATCTTTTGAATTTAAGCCTATTGATATTCGTACAATGTATTACATCTTCTCGTTCTTCATCTTGTAATACATCAATTGGTAGACCTTTTTGATTTTGTATTACAAGGTTTTTAATGAACTGGTCTTTATCGATGGGCTGTATTACATTTTCTTCATTGTGTAATACCTTTTGTATTACACTTTCGTGTCTTTGTAATACACTCCTTATATAATCACTCAATGTTTTATTACCTGCTGCTTTTAAAAGAGATTGTTTCCACTCCTTGCTTACTCTTATTACTATCTTCTCTGTCATTAAATCAATAATAAGGTGTAATACAATAGAAAGCAAATCAAGGATGATTATATTATCATATAAGGGGATGTGGCACTTTCTGGCTGTATGTATGTGTTGGAAAGTGCAATTAGTATTGGCGACTTAAATTTCAATAGTTTTAGGCATAAGTTTTTTGACAAATTCGGACTTGTATATAAATATTAAAGCGATGTACTAATAAGAAAATTGAACAAAGGCTGATAAATTGACAAAGAACTTTAAGCAAATAAAGGCGTTAATACTAGCATTTGCAAGTAATTGCATCAATATTTTTTATAAAAAATAATATAGTTTGAAACCAAAAATAGTTTAAGAAAAAGCGAGTAGGTTTACATTACAACTTTGTAGATATGGAAAACAATATCACCATTACCGCTAAAGAAGTAACATTTATAAATATCCAAATTATCGTTGGAGAAAGCAAAGTTGTTGATGCAAAGCCTAAAGAAAAACGAAAACTATTTGAAAAGCTAAAAAGCATTTTTAAGAATCTAAACAGCATAATACTTTGGCTTATCAAAGTGATTCCTTTCTCTATGACTTACTTACTAATCAGCTAATTTTTCTTTCTTACAATACTGCTTACTTTAAATCAAGTTGTGTTATAGTATGTGTGTTTGAAAATAATAATTAGTTAAAGTCCTTTTTATTTAAAAAAAAAATCATTACGTTTGGTGTACAAACCAACTCCACACACCGAAGCCGTTACGCAGCCCGTGAAGTTATTGTTAACTAAATCTTTTTAGTTCAATTAAAGCTGCGGACAATGCAAAATAACATCACCAATAACGGAGATAAGCCAATAATCATTAATTTATTTATTGAATTACATTTAAATAATCCTGCCGATAAGGTAGAAGTAAGACCCAAGCGTAAAGTATGGGCTGGTGTAAAAGCCTTTTGTTCTGAATGTGGCAAAGTCATATTGTGGCTATTCAAACTTCTGCCTTTTATATGCCCATTTTTGTTGAGTGGATGATATTATTATTTTTATTACTTTCATATCAACCCTAAGCTAAACTAAACTTATGATTAAAAGAATAATTGAATACTCTTCAATAATTGCACTTCTTGCTTTTATATTACCATACTCGTACTTGTACTATTATTATAGTGCATTCAAAATTGATATTTTGAATTATATGGATTATGGAGAAGTTTTACTTTCAATTTCACCATGGATTGTTACAACAATTACTTTTGGAATAATTGCAATTATCTTTTTAAGTAGAATTTTTTTTGAGGATGTCAAGACAATGACTGATAATTCAGTAATTACATTTCGAATTAAGAAATTAAATATAAAATATTATTACATTTTAGGAGGGGTATGGGTTCCATTATATATTTTATCTCTATTGGCATTCAAGTATTTTAATTTTAATTATACTATATTATCATTAATAGATAAATGTACTAGCGTTATTTTTATTCCCTTTATTTATTATAGTTATAGAGTACTTTGTCGTGAATTTAATATCCAGACTAATTGGTTATCAAATACAAGCTTAATGATAATTTCCCTACTTTCTAGTATTATTTATTTTGGGGCTATGCAAGCTATTCATTTAAAGAAATGTAATGGAGAAGGTTCAAAATACAGTTTTAAGTATAATGATAAAGTTATTGTAACGACCTCTTCTTTTTGGTATGTAGGGCAAACAAAAAGCGTACTATTTCTTTATGATAAGATTGATAGTTCAACTCATATTTTTAAAATCGAAAAAATTGACTCTTTAGTTATTAAGAATCAATTTTAGAAAATTAATTTATGACTATTCAGTAATTGAATATCCATCTAATATCAAGCTTTCAAAATCATAAGCTTGTAGCGAAAACATGACAAGCCCATATTTGTCTAGTTTTTGTTCGATGTAAAAGTCATACATCAAGTACAATCTATATGTAACATTTCCCTCTTTCCTCTCTCCTACAAGTACACCTTTATCCCAAACAACTTCTGTTTGTTCTAATTCATTTAAATCTTGATATTGTTCTAAAGTCATAGTCAAAGCTACAAATATTTAAAATGGATGAAGCTATGCAAAACTTCTTGATATGAATAATTAAAAAGTTACACATTTCATGAAACCAAAGCGCCATTAGTGAGTATAATAATTAAAAAATATACACACTATGGGAAAGTACATTAAGAGAGAAATCTTTCATCATTCAGCTACAATGGCATCAATTAAGTTTTATGTTGACCCTGCTGAATACAATTCGGAGACAGGAAAGGTAGCATTAGAAAATGCAATTAATGAAGAAATTGCTAAGGTCAAAAAAGGGTATCTAATTTACTATCCTGACCAAAGCTATTTAACAGCTACTTTGGCTTTTGAAAAGTGACAATTTTAGCCCCTATTGAATTAGGGGCTTTTTTTAAAAATTATCAAGTGGGAAATTTATATCGAAAATGAGGCAAAAAACAGCCAGTGGTGGGAATGGTATCTAGACCCAGTTTGACCATTTTTGACCCTTAGTGGGAATTTATTCCGAGGCCTAGCAAAAAAGATTTTTTTTAAAAGTACCCACTGAGATACAAGATAGATAATACCGCTTCCAATAAGCGTTGCAACAACATTATCAATGATATTTCCCAAGTGTGTATTCACATTACAAATCTAATCTTTTTTATAAAATAATGTCCTTTAAACTTTCCATGTCTTAATCTTCTTGATTGCGGCTTTAAAGATGTCCGTTTAAATTTGGAAATCTTGCAATTGAAACAAAGCTGAAAGATTGTTACAATTTATCCCATGCCCTTATATCTCAATAATGCTTGTGCAAGAATATCTTCTATATTACTTTCATTTGCTACAGCTTCAAAATAAGTTGTTTCTGGATAATATCTATCAAGCGAAATCGCAATATTGTCAATTGATTTGGCATACATCATTATATAGTAAGTTTCAATACTGAACCAACTATGATTTTTTAGTGACAATTCAATTAAAGGACCGAGAGAAAAATCCAAGTTCAATCGAATATCTTTTACTTTTAAAGAAACCAAATCATTTAATTGTCCTTTTATTTTGTAATAAATTCTTTGCATCATTTCCTTTTTATTATTTTCCTCATTTTGAGTTTTTTGTAATATTGACATTTCAAATTATTTATAAGGTTATAAACTAATTGGAACAATTTTTCTCTATTTCTTCCCAAACAAATTGTTTATTCATTGCTTTACTATCTTCTTTAGTAATTTGACTTCTATAAACATTCAAAAAACAACATAAAAAGATATGTAGATTATAATCAAGAAATGAGTAGCCGATTCTACTCATTTCTTATAATCATTATAACATTAGTTTTTCTTGTTTTTCAAAGCTGTTAAATAATCAACAATTGGTATATCAAAATCAAGTTTAAAAAAAGAATTTTTTGCATCCAATCCATCTTTATAAACTATTCCTAAGCCTGCTGAAAATTCAAGTCCATTAAAAAATATTACGCCAATGTTTGAACTGGCAAAGCCGAAATCAAAATTTTGGTTTGTCTTTAAATTAAGTACATTATATAACAATCCACTTCCATAAATATTATAGTATACACTAGAGATTAATGGTTTTTTTTGAGGTCTATTCCATACATAATTTTTTCCGTGCCATCTGTATACTTCGCCTGGGCTGAATCCATGCGTATATCCTCCATCCCATACTTTAATTCTAAACCCTATTTTTTCAGAAGCCAAATTAACATTCCTTAATGGTTTTACAACTCCATCCTCTTTGTCTAAACTATTTGCATTATTTAAGAAAAAAGCAGTAGAAGCGCCTATTGTAAAAAATAAACGGGGATTTACAAACCAAACGGGGGATGAGATTGAACTTTTTTTATTCTTGGTAATAAATTCCTTATCAACTGATAAGATTAAACCTTCAACATCAACATAAATTTGATTAATTTTCTGATTTTCATCTAACCCAAAATGTGTATTCTCAACTATTAAATTGATAAGTGTTTTAACAACATTATGGTCGAATAAAAAGTCTGTTTTATTAGCATATTCCAGTAGTAATAATTTAACACTATTTATATCTCCCTCTTTCAGAGTTTGAAGCCCAATTGCAGTTTTTGTCAATTTAGTAATATTACCCAAATTGGCATCAGACCCTGAGTATGCTAGAAAACTTGCAACCTGTGGTTTCATGTCGCTAATTAATTCAGATATTTTTTGTGATTTTCCTAAAATATTTATTACGCTTTCATTCGCAAAGTCCGGGTCATTTAAAATGCCCAATTTATCATACCAAGTACTTATTTCTGTTGATGTAATTTGCCTTTTAAAATAAAACTTGTCTTGAACTGTTTTATCTTTCGCTAAAACATCAAATGCAGCTTCCATATAAAAATTTAGTCGTTTCAATTTTTCTTTATCAGTTATAACTTCTCCATCTTTCTTAACAGATGTAACAATCTTATTAGTGCTTATTTTATTTGCATCTACTGTTGTTTGAGTTACAGTTCCTCTAGAATTTTCTTGGTATGATTCAAAATATTTAACAAAAGAATAAATGTATGCTAACTCGACCGCAGAATTTAAAATTGCTTTTGATACAGTTGTTTTAGTCTTTCCAATTGTCATATCTGAAACTAAATTGTACAATGCATAATATGTTGGAAAATTATATACTCCTTTATCAAGAGGCTTATCCTTAAAATATCCTACAATTATATTAGAAAATAGCCTAGCAAAAACCTCTTCCTGTTTTTGCTGAATTATCTGTTTAAGTACTTCCCCATCAATATTATTTTTAGTCATACTTACCCCTCCAGTAAGATTCAATTGACTATATGAATTACTAAAAGAAAAAAATAACCACGTAATTAATAGTGCTTTTTTCATGTTTTAAAAGTTTAAGTGTTTAGGCAATCATAACAGTTATAGATTGAAAATTTAATAACTTCAAAGGCTAGAAATTATATACATAGGCAATAAAGTTTGATAACTAAATATATTAAATATAATATATATAAATATATATTTTACTATATTTTTGACGGAAGTTTATCTTGAGGGATGTAAACAAAAGCCCCTGCTAAATCAATAACAGGGGCAAACAATAAAACTGTAAAATGCAATTCAATATTTTAAATATGGAAGTTCTTATTGTATATCCAGAAAGTCATACCCTTCTTGATGCAATGGGTAAACAGGATTCCAATTGTTATCAATTGATAATGCTTTAAAAATAAAATAAGCAAACTCTTTGCATAAATGCACTGATTCAGTGAACTGGCTATGGGTCATAAATATCACCCGTCCATCGTATGTGTTTTTTATTTGAAAATATATTTTAAACACTTTCAACCTCTGCTTGTCCTTTAAATACAATTTAAGCTTATCTGAAACTACTTGCCGATTATGAATAACATTATGCCTCACCTCACCAAGTAAGTCAAACCAAACGCCAAGATTAAGTTTATAGATATTTTTAGTTTCATGTTTTACGAAATGGGGTGAAAGTCTCCGAATGGCATTGATGTATGCTCTATTATTCTTGGGTCTACCAACCGTCTCCTTTAATAGCTGTTTTAGCTTTTTTTTGGTAATAGGAAAAGTTATGTCCTTCAACTTAGGAATACTTTTAGCTACTATTCTTTTATGATAAATTAAATCAGTAAACAGATTGTTCAAATAACTTTCCAAAATCTCGTAGCATTGAGATATAATAAGACAGTATTCTTTACTGAGTATAATATCTAATTCTTGGTCTACACTAAGGGTCGAAACATTGTATTTGAAGCCTGTGTTGTAGAGGTTATCTCCTTCCTCCATTTTGGACAAATCACGAAAGGAAGAAATAGATGTCATTAAATCCCTTACTACTTGGTTCTCAGGTCTTTTTTTAAATTCATTTTTAAAAGTAGTAGCAAAACTATTTAATACAAATGCTTTACCTTCTAAGGACATCATCTCTTTAAAATAAGAAATCAGTTTTGGAAGTAAAATATTTTTTTTCATATAAAGCAATTAGTCATAAAAATAATTAAATATTATGGCTACTTTTCTAAAAAAAGTGAAAATCAGATAAAGTACAAGTCGAACATCCTGATACCGTGATTATTTTGATCTCCTATTAATATTTCAAATGCGGAATTTCTATTTTTCATCATCTAATAGTCGTTTTCAATTTTTTCAAAAGAGGTAATATTGGTCAATAAATTGTCCTTGATGTCTGCATTACATTTGTCTTCACTTAGTCCTTTTATAAAATTTATCATTTCTGGTATTTCAGATGTCTTTTCTACAATTATATGTTCAATGTCTGAAAATAAAAAGGATAATTGTACTTCATTTAATAATGGTTTATGTTCCCTTGTTGCACGCCAAGCAATATATTCTTGTTCCGTTCTTTTTAATTCACAAACAGCACATTGAAACTGTGGCATATAGCGCCATTCTCTTTCATCATAAAATCTATAATTTTTTATGACTCCATTATCTCTTTCCAAATCAGCTTGATAATGTTTTGTATAATACATTGAGTATATAATATGTTCAAGTGCTTTAGCTTTCAAACTTAAAACGTTAAGTCTTTTTCTAAGATTTGCCAACATAGCTTCTTTAACATTTTCTGGTCTTGGCAATCTCTTTATTTCCTCGACTTTATGGGAAATAGTATTGACTTCATTTCCATCAATTTTCACAGAAGCATAAGCCCCAAAGAGAGAAGCTGTAAAAGACTCTGCAACAAAGGATTCCTTTTCTAAATAAAAAACTGGATTTAGTTTATTTCTTATTGCCCACTCTTTGCTTAACCCAATTCCATATTTTCCATATGCTGGCAGTTTTGCGACTGTTTCAAGACGTATATCACAAAAGCAAATCATAGGAATAAACGTTGAGACAACTTCATTTTTGTGATGTAGGACTTCTTTACAATAACTTCCATAGAACTTATCTGACAGAATATTTTTTATTACATCAATGGAAGTAGTAAAATGAAAAACTGAATTAGATGACAATGTCATATGAGTAATTATTTATAAGCAAGTTACTTAATCACTTCACATTCTTTTGAAAACTTTTTAAATTCAAACAAAGCACACGTTGAACGTTTACCATCTCCACAGTTATTTTGTATCCTTACATACTTCTTTTCTTCAAACATTTGCCTCAACAATGATGTTTCAATGCAATAAAACTTATCAAGTATCTTATAAACAAAGTAATTAGATATTGAAGCCATTAAGCAGGTTTGGCGGCTACCATATGAATCAATGCTTCTAAATAATTCAACAGCAACATTTCCTGTCATGGGTGCTTTATAATCGCTTTTTGATTCAAATAGAATTATTGAACCGTCATTCAATTCAAGCTTTATATCCCATCCCGGACAACTGCCTTTGTCCTGGCTGGTGATAATGCTTTTCCAATCATACTTCGTTTTCAATAATTCTACCAGTTCATTTTCAACTTGTTGCGCTTTTAAAAGATCGTGGGAAAAGATTTGTGTTTTTGCTGCTAATCCTTTGTGAATCTTATTTATCAATTCAATTTGTTGTGGTGTCATTCATGTTTATATTTTAAATAGTAATTAATTCTTGATTTTTATACATTTCGCTTGCCAAATCATGGTCATAGTTATTCATGTAATATTCCAATGGTTTAAAACCATCTTGTGCGGTGCATAGGCTTTCAAATTCTCTCTCAATTTCTTCTGTGAGACATACAGTTGCAACAGGAGCAGAAGTCTGCTCCTGTGAAGCAATGACATTTTTCCAATGACGTTCAATAGTTGCTTTTCCCAAACGACCTTTCAATATTTCTGCAACTTTTGCAATGGTCGGTTTTATGCCTTGAATTTCCATTTCACCAATGACCATTTTTATTGCAAGTAGCGATTGTTCTTTTCTCAATTTTCCATTGATTTGGTTTGCAAGCTTACTTCTTACATCAGAAGGCAATTTTGGGTTGGTGTGAACCTTCTTTGTTTTTGTTCCACACAGTTCGCCAGTTTCAATTATGCGTTTATATTCAGCAATCACGGTACGTTGCATTTCAATTTGCTTCATCGGCTTGCCTCCAGTATAATTGTAATTGATGTAATTAATGAAAGAAGCAACTTTTTGTAAAGAAATACCGGGATTATTCAGCATCAAGCTATTTATCATTGACCGAAATGTGGAATGCTTTTTATTATCAGCAATGCCTTTGGAATATACAGCTTTGAATATTGAATTGGCATAACTATAAAATCAGCATCACCAACATCAGAAAATCCTCCGACATGAAGGCCAGGTGGGGTGGTATGATTAAACGTCCTGAATCTCCAATGCAGGAAGGAATTGACACCAAACCTGTGGATGAAACAAAGGGCCGGGTGACCGGTAATCCATTGCCTAATTTGGGGGCCCAATGGCGTCTGACGCATGGTGATCCACCCAAGGCAATTCCGCTAAAGCCGATAAACCCTGCAATCCTGGAGGCGAGGGAATATATTAAAAATACTCTGGAAAAGGAAGAACCGGATCAGGCCCGTCTATCGAATACGATAAAAAATGACGCAAAGCGGAAAGTGAAAAGCCGTAAAAAAGAAGGCAAAGAGTTAAATTCAAACGAAGTTGACCTAATCATGATCGGGGTATACCTAGATAGTCTGAGCCTGGAAAAGTATAAAAATAAAGCCGGCGTGGAAAAGGTAATTAAAGATCTCACGACAGAAAAAGAAAATATAGAAAAAGATATCGATGATACGAAAAAGGATGGCTAGTATACCTTATATAGCATTTCAAATCTTCCAATAAACGGTTCGAGATTTGTACCATAATGATCACAAGATTAAGCCTTGCAATGCAAGGCTTTTATTTTTAATTCCCAAGCAATTTTATTTCGACTTTCCAACTTCATCTCAATTTTTTCAAAATCAATAGGTTAGCTCCTCAATTTATTCAACCTGCAAAAATTTATCGAAAAAAATTCTATATTTATTGTTTATCAATAAATATTTATCTATATTTGCACTATAATTAAAAACAAATCAATAATGAAAACAAGTACAAAACTGATCCTGAAAATATTATACGTGCTGTCGTGGATAATATTTGTAGGGGTATGCATTGAAGCCGGTGGCTTTATATTCAATGCTTTTTTTACAATGCTGCTAAACCCCGTTGGTGCCAAACATTTCTGGCAACAGGTTGATCTTTCCAGTCTTTATTATTACGACAAAGGTTACTTTCTTATGGAGACGTTATTCATGAGTATTGTAGCTATAATGAAAGCATGGATATTTTACCTGATCATAAAGATCCAGCACACTAAACAAGTAAGCATAACCCAACCTTTCAGTAAAGCAGCAGAGCGTTTTATTTTTAGAATAACTTACCTCTCTTTATTTACCGGCGTGCTTTGTTTATTCGGGGCTAAATATGCAGAATGGTTTGTTACCCAAGGCGTAAAAATGCCCGACATTCAATACTTAGGTGTAGGCGGGGCTGATGTATGGCTATTCATGGGCGTTGCGCTTTTTGTAATTGGCCAGGTATTTAAAAGAGGAATTGAAATTCAATCTGAAAACGAATTAACTGTATAACTTATGCCTATAATAGTAAACCTGGATGTAATGATGGCAAGAAGAAAAATGTCATTGAATGAGCTTTCGGAAAAGGTGGGATTAACACTCGCTAATCTTTCCATACTCAAAACCGGTAAAGCAAAAGCCATACGGTTCAGCACACTGGAAGCTATTTGCAAGGTATTAGATTGCCAGCCGGCAGATATATTGGAATACACCAAAAAATGATGCGGAAAAATGCAGCATAGCCATGAAATAACCGGGATTAGCCACCCCGGCTTTTAGTTTTTCAATATTGAAAATTATTCTTCCAATCGCACCATACACCGCACATCTTTATTATTAATGTACCATTCTACGCAATAACCATCGGGATCTATCCCCGGATAAGTAAGCAACTCATTGAATGTTTTTCCAATAGCCGGTATGTTTTTCATGAAATCATAAATGACCTCAGCTATATAATTTCCTCTTTTTAAAATAAAGGTATCGCAATGCAATTCTTCTGCTTCACCTTCCGTCAATTCTTCTGTAGCTACCTTGTATATGATAACACCATTTTCCGGACGTGATATACCAAAAAATTTCCTGGTTATAGAGAACGGTACCAGGGCATGCAGTTTTTGATGCGCTTCCAACACCCCATCAGGAAAAGAAGTTGCCGTTACATAAAACAGCTTCATATCGTTTTTTACCTGTATCGTTTGCATAATTTTTTAGTTTAAAGATGATAAAACTATACCGGATGACAAGGTGATAACTACGACAAATGTAAGGGGTGCCTGCGCAAAATTCTTTTAGCTCTATCCTTTCTGCTGAATGTTCAAATTTCATGCTAACTTCAACACGGTATAATTTTTTCCTTAAAACAAATCTTATGTACAAAGCTTCCTTCCTTCTTTCCCTGACCTGCATCCTGTTATTTGCAGCATGTAATCAAAAAACCAATATTGATCGTGAAGATGGATTGGCTGCATTCAGCGCCGACAGCATGAAGCAACATATTACTGTATTAGCTTCCGATTCTTTCATGGGCCGTAAGCCATTTACCGAAGGTGAAAAAAGAACGGTAAGCTACCTGCAGCAGGAATTTGCAGCGGCAGGGCTTGAACCGGGAAATGGCAACAGCTTTTTACAGGAAGTGCCGATGGTAAATTTATTAGCCACTGCCGCACCATCTATGCAGGTGCAGTCGCCCAAAGGAAATTTTGATCTGAAAGCGTTTGATGATTATATCATCTGGACCAATAAGCCCGATTCAACTATCAGTTTAGATAGCTCACAACTGGTGTTTGCCGGTTATGGTGTAGTAGCGCCGGAATACAACTGGAACGATTATGCAGGCCTGGATGTAAAAGGAAAAGTAGTGATGGTAATGGTAAATGATCCCGGCTTTTGGGTTGGCGATTCTACTTTATTCAAAGGAAAAACAATGACCTATTATGGCCGCTGGACATACAAATTTGAAGAAGCTGCACGACAAGGCGCCAAAGGTTGTTTGATCATTCACAACACTGCCGCAGCAAGTTATCCGTTCAGTGTGCAGCAAAACAGTTTCAATACAGCAAGATTGCAACTGGATAACCGTGGCAAGGATGTGAAGAACTGCGATGTGATAGGCTGGGTACCTGAAAACATAGCCAATAAATTATTTACTGCTGCCGGTTACGATTCTACTTTATTAGTGAAGGCAAATAAGCCGGGCTTTAAACCTGTGCCGCTGGATATTAAATTATCCACCACCATGAAAGTACAGGCTACCTATAACAAGTCATACAACGTGATCGGTAAGATCACCGGTACCAAACATCCTGAAGAAGTAATTATCTATACGGCTCACTGGGACCATTTAGGCATTGGTAAACCGGATGAAACCGGCGATTCTATTTACAATGGCGCACTGGATAATGCTACCGGAACAGCAGGTCTGCTGGAACTGGCCCGGGCCTTCAAAAGCATGAAAACAAAACCTGAGCGTACCATCATCATTCTTTGTGTAACAGCAGAAGAACAGGGATTGTTAGGCTCAGCATATTATGCACAGAACCCGATTTATCCTGCCAATAAAACATTGGCCAATATAAACATGGATGGATTGAACCGTTTTGAAAAACAAAAGATATCATCATCGTCGGCAAAGGACAATCTGATCTTGAAGATTATATAAAAGAAGAAGTGGAAAAAGACAGCGGGTATATTTCTTTTGAAACACATCCAGAAGCAGGTTATTATTATCGTTCAGATCATTTCAATTTTGCAAAAGCGGGTATCCCTGCACTTTACCTGGAGACCGGTATTGATGTTGTAGGCAAAGGAAAAGAATATGGTAAAAAGCTGGCCGACGAATACACAGCAAAAAATTACCACCGCCCGTCTGACGAGATAGATGCTACATGGACATTGGAAGGCGCTATCAAGGATCTCAAATTATTATTCCAGGTTGGCAAGCGGCTGGCATTCCAGGAAAAATGGCCGCAGTGGAAAGAGGGTTCAGAGTTTAAAGCTTTAAGAAAATAAAAGCCAGATGATCAATTTATTAAAAAGAAAAAAGCCTCGTCAGAGGCTTTTCAAAGGAAATAGAGGTTCGCTGTTTTCAAAGGAACGGGATACGTTGGTTTAATTTCGGATACTGGATTTTAGAAACTTTATAACTCATTTAATCTGGTGTAAAGGTACTTTCTGCAAACAGAACCGATTGTAGGCGGTGCGCCTAATGTTGTGTAGTATTTATATTACGAGGCCGTACCGCCTGTTCTGTATAAAGAATAAATGATCACGCCCATTTCCTTCTCTTCTTTATCCATATGTACCTCTGCTGTTTTATCCCTGTTGAATCGGTATTTCTCCAGCAACTTTACCGACCGTTCATTTTCTTTATGCAGCCAGGCTTCAATGCAATTCAACCCCAACTCTTCAAACCCGTATTGCAGCAAAGCCATCAATGCTTCCTGCATGATTCCTTTACCCTGGAATTGCGGCAGCAACTCATATCCTGTTTCTGCTTTTTCTTTTGCTATATCTATGTTCCATAAGCAAATCGTACCGGCAAATGCATCATCAATTGTTATCACCCAAAACAACGCCACATTATCAGCAATATTCTTTCTGATCTTATTGATGAATGTCCTTGCATCTTCCAGTGAAGTTGCTCTTGGCCTGTCAACATACATATTTACTTCTTCATCAGAGCGAAGAACAAATATTTCGTTCTCGTCTGTTAATTCAAGTTGTCTTAAAATTAAACGTGGTGTTTTTAAAACAGGAAAGGGTGTAAAGTTGAGTGGCTGCATAGTATTCAAAAATACTTTTTTATCATGATAGTGAAAATCAAAAAAATATCCCTGCAAAAAAATTACAGGGATATTTTACTATTATAAACAGCTAAATTTATCTTCCTCCCGGGGGACAATTCTTTCTTAAAAAAGTAGTGTATAAGGTGCTTAAATGTTGAGATGTGCCCGGCCCTTCAGAAATATTATGTGTACGATTGGGATACGACATGAACTGGAATTGTTTGTTGTATTTGATCAGTTCATTCAGCAATACTTCTGCATTGGAATAATGCACATTATCATCTCCTGTGCCGTGTATGTACAATAAGTTGCCCACTAAATTTTTAGCGTAGGTAATAGGCGACCCTTTTATAAAATCTTCTTTATTTTCCTGTGGCAGCCCCATGTAGCGTTCCTGGTAAATATTATCGTAAAATAATTGATTGGCTACTGCTGCAATTGCAATGCCTGTTTTAAATATTTCAGGATACTGGAACATCAGGTTCAATGTTGATGATCCGCCACCACTCCAGCCCCAAACGGCTACCCTGTCTTTATCAAAATAAGGTTGTTCTAAAATTTTCTTTGCGCCCATCGCCATATCACGGATATTGATCGTACCTATTTTACGGTAAATAGCTTTACGCCATGCAGCGCCTTTCAGCACCGGCGTACCACGGTTATCCAGCGCTACCTGGAAATATCCGTCGGCGCTCATATCTCCATCGTATAAAAAGTTATTCTGATTGCCGTAGCCATCTTCTACCGTTGCAGCAGCAGGTTCGCCATAAACATAAAATACAACAGGATATTTTTTCGATGGATCAAAGTTCTTTGGCTTGTTTATCCATGCATCCAGTACAATATTATCCTCTGTAGTTACCTGTATATATTCTACATTGATATTATCATCTTTTTTTGCCAAAACAGCAATGCTCTTTCCTGCATTGATCGGTTTGTTATCCGGCAAAGTTATCCATTCCCTTACCGGTGGAATATTGTAGCTTGAAAAAGAATGCGTAGCAAATTTTCCGTTAGGAGAAATATTGTAATCGTGCCTTCCTTTAAATGTACCGGTAGTTACCAGTTCAGGATCTTCTTTTGGTTTACCCATATTCTTTACCTTATCCAGCAGCGATGCTTTTGTATCTAATTTGGTACGATAGAGATACAACTGTGTAGCATTATTTGGCGAAGCCGTAAAATAAATATAGTTGTTGGCTTCGTCAATACATTTGATCACACCAATATCATAATTCCCTTTAGTAAGCAGGGTTTCTGTTTTACCATCACGGCTAATTTTATAAATATGGCGCCAGCCATCTTTTTCACTGATCCATATAAAATCCTGCCCTTTATTGATCCAGTCAAAACCACCGGGTTCTCCAAAAATATCTGCCGAGTTCAAGTCAACCCATGCATCATCATTTTCCGCCCAAATAGTACGGGTATTGCCATCTGTTGCATTGCAGTACATCAGGCGGCTTTCCTGTTGCTTCCTGTCCAACTGCTGTACCATCAACTCGTTGGCACCGCTCCATTCCATACGCGGCAGATAATGCTGCTGTGGATCGCCTTCAATACCCATCCAGCGGATAAAACTATTATCGAGGCTAACTACACCTATGCGTACAGGTGATGGCGCTTCACCAACCTTTGGATATTCTACCGGTATCACCTGCGAGTAATTGGAATCAGTGGTGTTCAACATATAGTAATCACGGATCTTGGTAGCATCTACCTGCCAGAAAGCGATACGCTTGCTGTCGGGGCTCCAGCGGAAACCATCGCGGCAGCCAAACTCTTCTTCATATACCCAGTCGAAGGTGCCATTGATCAACTTACGGGTTCCATCCTGTGTAAGCTTTATTACCCTTCCCGAAGTAAGATCTTCTGCATACAAATTATGTTCACTTACGTATGCTGCCATTTTTCCATCAGGAGAAAATTTAGCGAACATCAATGATTTTTCAGGGCGGTCTTTACCTAATTGCGATAACCTGCCGGAAGCAATATCCAGCACCCAATAATCGCCACGGGTATTGTAGCGCCATACTTTTGCTGTATTGGTAAAGATGAGCACTTTGTTGTTATCGGTACTGAATGAATACGATTGCGGGTTCAGAGCCTTTGCTGCACCGGAAGGTGTAAGCTGTTCTTTCTTCACCAGCACTGTTTCAGCATCGGTCATAGGATCAACCTTTACAATGCCGCCATCTTTCATTTTAGTGTAAGCATTTCCATCGGGCGTCCACTTTACCACCCGTTGTGCCGTGGCTAATTGAACCGTACATACTGCAATGAGGAGAACCTTTAGAATTCGAAATTTCATACGTAAGTTTTTAGAGAAATAAAATTAAGGCAAATACATGTTGCTGCAATCACCATTGATGTAAAAGGCAGGACTGACCTGTTTTTACGCAAATGAACTATTTTTGGGCCATGGAAAAGGAGAAGCTAAGACTGGATAAATACCTGTGGTCCATTCGCCTGTACAAAACCCGCAGCCAGGCCGCAGATGCGTGTGACAAGGGTAAAGTGAAGTTTGGCGGCACAGCAGCAAAATCTGCCAAAAGCGTAAATATCGGCGATGAATATGAAGTAAAGACCGAAGCCAAAAGGTGGGTCATAAAAGTTACCGGTTTACTGGATCACCGGGTGCAATACAGTGAATCGATCAATTATTATTCGGATATTACACCTGCTGAAGAAGTAGAGCGCATCAAATTTCAGGCGGCAGTTTTTCATACGGGTAAGCGCATGAGCAAACAGGGCAGGCCAACAAAAAAGCAAAAAAGGGATCTTGATGAATTTTTATCAGACTGACCTATTATAAAACCAATAGCAATTTAATTTGAAAATAGATATTATCTCCGTTGTACCTGACTTATTAGTAAGTCCTTTTGCACATTCTATTTTGAAACGGGCAAGAGAAAAAGGACTGCTGGAAGTTAATGTCATCAACCTCCGCGACCATACCACTTATGCAAGGGCGCAGGTAGATGACTATCAATTCGGTGGGGGCGCAGGCATGGTAATGATGATAGAACCGCTGGTGAATGCCATTGAAAGTTTACAAAAAGATACAGCGTACGATGAAGTGATCTATTTAACACCGGATGGTGAAACGCTGAATCAAAAGATGGCCAATTCGCTTTCGTTAAAAAATAATTTACTGCTGATATGCGGTCATTATAAAGGCATCGACCAACGGGTGAGAGATCATTTTATCACCAAAGAAATTTCCATCGGCGATTATGTATTAAGCGGTGGCGAATTAGGCGCTGCTGTTTTAGTAGATGCCATTGGCCGTTTACTGCCTGGTGTATTGAATGATGAAACTTCCGCACTTACAGATTCTTTCCAGGATAATTTGCTGGCGCCACCGGTATATACAAGACCTGAGGAATTCCGCGGCTGGAAAGTACCTGATGTATTACTTAGCGGTAATCATAAATTAATAGAAGAATGGCGGCAGGAACAATCGCAAAAAATAACAGAAGAAAAACGTCCTGATCTTTTAGATTAGATTTTCAATAGCACAACTACCTCTTATGAACTCATTTACTTTACAGGGAAATATCGTTGACATTTTCAACCGTCATATTTATTTTGGAGAAGTAATAGTGACAGATGGAAAAATTGCACAGCTTATAAAAATTGGCGAAGAGAACAGCTCTGCAAATTATATCCTTCCGGGCTTTATCGACAGCCATGTGCATATAGAAAGTTCTATGCTTGTTCCCTCGGAGTTTGCAAAGCTTGCGGTGGTACATGGTACAGTGGGTACTATCAGCGATCCGCATGAAATAGCCAATGTATGCGGCATGGCGGGTGTAGAATATATGATCGCCAACGGCAAAACTGTTCCTTTTAAATTTCATTTTGGTGCGCCAAGCTGTGTACCGGCAACCGTTTTTGAAACAGCAGGTGATGCATTGAATGCAGAAGATGTAGATAAATTATTGCAAAGCGATGATATCTTTTACCTGAGTGAGGTGATGAACTTTCCGGGTGTGTTGTATGAAGATGAGGAAGTATTAAAAAAGATAGCCGCAGCAAAAAAATATAGCAAACCGGTTGATGGGCATGCGCCCGGCTTAAGAGGAGATGCAGCAAAGAAATATATTGATGCAGGTATCTCCACCGATCATGAATGTTTTACCGCAGAAGAAGCGCTGGACAAATTAAAGTACGGCATGAAGATATTGATACGTGAAGGCAGCGCTGCTAAAAATTTTGAAGCATTGATCGGTTTAATGAATGAGCATTATGAACAGATGATGTTTTGCAGCGATGATAAGCATCCCGATAGTTTGGCTGATGGGCATATCAACCAGCTTTGTGCAAGAGCAGCAGCAAAAAATATTGACGTATTTAAGATATTGCAGGCTGCCTGCATCAACCCTGTTGCGCATTATAAGATGCAGGTTGGCTTATTGAGAGTAAATGATGCTGCGGATTTTATTGTAGTGGATGATCTTGATACTTTTAAAGTAACTCAAACTTATATCAATGGGGAACTTGTTGCAGCAAACGGAAAGACCAATATACAAACACAAAAAAGCAACGCCATTAATAATTTTGATTGCAATGCAATAGAACAAACTGCGCTTGAAGTAACGTACACCAATGAAAAAGATATCCCCGTTATAGAAGCACTGGATGGGCAACTGATTACCAATAAAATACTTGCTGCGCCAAAAGTTGTCAACAGCAAAATAGTAAGTGATGTTGAAAATGATATACTGAAGATCGTAGTGGTCAATCGCTACAAAACAGCTCCGATAGCTAATGCATTCATTAAAAATTTCGGGTTGAAACACGGCGCTATTGCTTCGTCTGTAGCACACGACAGCCATAATATTGTTGCGGTTGGGGTTGATGATGAAAGCCTGGCAAAAGCTATCAACCTTGTAATAAAAGAACAAGGAGGTGTAAGTGCTGTTGGCGCTGCGGATAAAGTACTGGCGCTTCCTGTTGCAGGATTAATGAGCAATGAAGATGGCTATAAAGTAGCTGCCGATTATACAGCAATTGATAAAATGGTAAAGGAAGAACTGGGTTCTTCTTTAGCTGCACCGTTCATGACGTTATCGTTCATGGCGCTGCTGGTAATACCACATTTAAAATTAAGTGACCTCGGTTTATTTGATGGCGATGCGTTTAAGTTTATGTAAATGAATTGCCCGAAGCTTAAGGCGGTCAATTCATTTACTAAATGTTTTGTAACTTCATTTATTAAAATTGCGGGTATGACCGAGATAGCATTATTAAAAAAGCAGACAAAAAAATATATTGACACCGCTGATGAAAACGTGGTTAAAATGATCCATGCCATGTTGGAAGTAAATGCTGAAAAAGATTGGTGGGATCATGTAAGTACATCGGCAAAGGCTTCCATAAAGAAAGGATTAAAAGATGCCGAAGAAGGCAAAGTAACGACTCATAAAGAAGTGATGAAAAAATATAAGAAATGGTTGTAAGTATCCTTTGGTCAAACGAAGCTCAAAAAACATTTGACAAGAATATAAGTTACCTCGAAAAAGAATGGTCAGAAAGGGAAATAATAAATTTCATAGCACAAGCCAATATTGTTATCAAAGCTATTGCCTCAGATCCCGAACGTTTCAGCCCTTCCGCAAAAAGCAAAAAAGTACGTAAGGCTACGATAAACAAGTATATAATACTTTATTATCAATATGATCCAGCAGCCCACCAGGTAATATTGCTAACATTCTGGCACTCCAAACAAGACCCTAAAAAATTGAAGTATTAATTACTTATCAGTCTTCGCATCTTTCACCACCAGCGCTACGCTGTCTGTTCCTTTGGGTGCAAAATATTTTGTTTTAAAACTTTTGCTTTCGCCGGGAGCCAGTACTTCAAAAACAGTTTCATTATCTTTTTCCAGCAGGGCGCCGGTCTTGCTGTAAAATGCCAGTTCCACATTTACATCTTTGTAAGTACATACTTTGGCATTGTTGGTCAATGTGCCTTTAACAACGGTTTGCCCGATGAGGTTACGTTTATCATGACCGCTTACACTTAAAAAACGGGCAGGATTTTTCTTTTCAGTTTCTTCCAGTGTTTCTTTGGTTTGCTCGTATTTATCTTTTGCTTTATCGCCGGTCTTTTTATCGCTGCTGCTGCAGGCCGATATTATAAGTGTTGTAATTACTAAACCCGCTATTACTTTTTTCATAATTGATCGCTGTTATTTTAAGTACAATAAAAATACATTTTTGTGAAAGAGTTTGTTAAAAAATATTTGTTGCAAAGGCATTGCTTTTTTCCGGTAAGATGGAAACCGTTAAATGATACCCGTTAAAAAAACTGAAAACTGATTTTTTTTATTATAGATTTGTCCCGGCAGGCAGTCATCTACACTTCGGTAAAAGTTGAAAAATGATTTGCAGTACAAGAGTGCGATGCAACGATGATGCTATGAAAAACTGAAGTCAGTATTCAAAAAAACAAAACATAATCTTCTCCTTAAGTCCCCTTTAGGGGCGGAGGGGTAAAAACAAACGGTCATGGTAATTAATCTCAGCGAACAACATTCTTTGGTAAGCAACTGGGTAAGTGAATTGCGCAATGTAGATATCCAGGAAGATCGTATGCGTTTTCGCCGCAACCTGGAAAGGATCGCTGAAGTGATCGGTTACGAGATCAGCAAGAAACTGGAATGGGTAGAAAAAGAAACCACTACGCCAATGGGCGTATCTACCTGTAAAGTGCTGAAGGAGCAACCGGTGCTGGCCACTATTCTGCGTGCCGGATTACCAATGCATAATGGCCTGCTTAATTATTTCGACAGGGCCGATAATGCTTTTATCAGCGCCTACCGCAAGCATAACCCCGATGGCAGTTTTGAGATCGCCCTGGAATATATGGCCAGTCCTGATATTGAGAACAGGGTGCTTATTGTAAGCGATCCCATGCTGGCTACCGGCTCATCGCTTGTAAAAACTATTCAATTTATACGGGAAGAGGGCGAGTTCAAAGAGCTGCATATTGCCTGCGCCATTGCCTGTACCGTTGGGCTGGAATATGTTAAACGGGCCGAACCCAAAGCTACTATCTGGTGTGGCGATATTGATGATGAGATAACTGCCAAAGGCTATATTGTACCCGGTTTGGGCGATGCCGGCGATCTTGCCTATGGGGTAAAACTGCAGAGCTAAATATCAATTTCGAGATTTGCTGTTTCATAGTAAAGCCGGTTCGCCGGCTTTTTTCTTTCCACAACCTTACTGGGAAATATAACAAAACCAATAAATTAATAAAAACGGGGATAAAAACACGGAATTAACGGATTTTGAAAGCAGCATTTTAGTGCAAATGCTTATCTTTAGTGTTCTAGACAGTTTATGAAAATGAGAAAATTTATTGTTTTTGCAGGAGCTATTCTGCTCACAATTTCCGTGAAAGCGCAGGATCCGCATTTTTCGCAGTTTTTTTCTTCCCCACTTACCCTGAACCCCGCCTTTACCGGTAAGTTTGACGGTGTGTGGAGATTGGCTGCCAATCACAGGGACCAATGGCCTTCCATTCCTAAAGCATACGTTACTTCCAGTGCTTCTATAGATTTTGGCATCCTGAAAAAAAGGATTCCTGAAAAAGATATTTTCGGCATTGGTATTTCCGGCCTTTCGGATGCCAGCGCCAACAATATACTTAAGTTGAATTACGGTTCCTTATCCATGTCGTACCACAAAGCATTGGATGAGAACGGTTACAGTACTATCGGGGCAGGTTTCCAGGCTACCTATTCCAGCCTGAGCCTGGATCAAAGCAAGCTTACATTTGAAGATATGCTTACGCAAAACGGCTTTACCAATACTACTTCTGATGTTATCAGCAATGGCAATAACCAAAGCTATATTGATATGAATGCCGGTATCTTATATTCTACTTCTACCAACGGACAAAATAATTTTTACCTCGGTACATCCATGTATCATATCAACCGCCCGAAAGTTAGTTTTAAAGATAAGAACTGGTACCTGGCCGGAAGGATCACTGTACATGGCGGTGCCTATTTTCCTGTTTCCGATCAGCTTAGCCTGAATGTTTCTGCTATTCACCAGATACAGAATAAGGCCAGCGAAACCACATTGGGTGCAGCTATTTCTGCCAATGTAAATGGCGACCTTGAAAGGCCAACCAATGTATATCTCGGTTCGTGGGTTCGTCTTAAAGATGCCATCATTCCTTACCTGGGTATCGAAATTGCAGGCTTAAGGATCGGGGCCAGCTACGATCTTAATATCTCCAGCCTTAAAGCTGCTTCCAACAGCCGCGGCGGTATGGAGTTATCCCTGATCTATATTAAAAAACCGGCTGAGCCAACGGGTATTCCTTGTCCGCGTTTTTAGTGCATTAATTATCAATTACACGAATTAATACTGATTACACGAATTGCGATATGCAATTCGTGTTTTTTATTATACAGAGTTTAACCGGGAGCAGGCATGAATAAAAAAATTAGTGTAATCCGTTTAATCAGTGGCTATTTATTCGGAGAGCCGCTTACAAATTTATTTCCCCTGATATAAAAGCGGTAAGGCAATGCTATTGACACAGCGCCTGCACCATCTATACCAATACGTTTGCTGATCCCTATTTGCGCTTCGGTTAATTTAAATCCATCATCTGCTACATACAATTCATTCTTCAATAAACTCAACCCGGAATGCGCTTTGGAAATACCTAATGCTTTACCAACATTACCCGGTCCTTTTGTGAGCGTATTATCCAATACTTTTTTCCCGGTACGGATCAACATGTCTTCAATACCTGTCATTGGTTCTACGGCCCGTATCAATACTGCATCGGGAATATCTTTTTTATTGGTAACTACGTTGAACAAATGATGCATACCATAGCAGATGTACACATAACTTGTACCTGCTGCTGCATACATATGTTCATTGCGATCAGTTCGTTTGCCGCCAAATGAATGTGATGCTTTATCTGTAACAGCAATGTAGGCTTCTGTTTCGCATATTCTTCCCGAAGTAACAATACCGTTGAATTTTGTTACCAGCACTTTACCTAATAATTCTTTTGCAATAGTTACTACATCCTGCCTGTCGTAAAAATCTATGGTTAACTTCTTCATTAATATTAACTTTAAGGCCTGTTCAAGCCCAACAACTGAATTTTAAATTAAAATTACGTTTCAAAACGCTTTTGCCATAACCTGTTTAAGGCTCACATTATTATTTATATGCTTAAAGAGATCATCGTTTCTATACAGGCTTATTCCCAAACACACCGTTTTATCATTAAGCACCGTTTGTGGAAATGGATACTGATACCGGGTCTTATTTATGCTATACTTTTTTTTGCAGGTATTGTATTCTTCCTGAAATCAAGCACTGCTGCAATTGATTTTATGCTGCTGGAAACCGGTGTAAAGGAATGGATGCAAAAGATACAGAACAGCTGGCTCAGCTTTTTTCTTATTTTCGGACAGATCATCCTTCAACTGGTATTGCTGCTTTTTTATTTTTCTTTATTTAAGTATCTTTTTCTCATTATCGGTTCGCCGGTATTTGCCTACCTCAGTGAAAAAACAGAAAGCATTATGGAAGGTAAAGAATTTCCTTTCAGCTTTACACAGCTTTTAAAGGATATCGGCAGGGGCATAAAAGTGGCTTTCAGAAATATGCTGTGGCAAACGGTATATACCATATCCATTCTTATTTTATCTTTTATACCTGTTGTAGGATGGATAACTCCGCTAATAGCTTTATTGGTAGAATGTTATTACCTCGGCTTCTCTATGCTCGATTACAGCTGCGAAAGAAATAAATTATCTGCTTCGCAAAGTATTGCTTTTATCGGCAAACACAGGGGGCTTGCTATTGGCAACGGACTGATATTTTATCTCATGCATATGGTTCCTCTTTTTGGCTGGGTAATGGCGCCCAGCTATGCCGTAATTGCAGCTACATTAAGTTTATACAACACCAAGAACCACTAACATGAATGCCTGTATATATCTTGTTCCCTCTGTACTGGCTGAAGGTGCTTTAGCAACCATCCCTGCTTATATCATTGATGCTGTTAAAGACTGCTCCGTAATTTTTGCAGAAAATGAAAGGACCACAAGGCGCTTTTTAAAAAGTATCTGCAAAGAAATTGTGATCGACGATTATGAATGGTTCACTATTCATAAGGCGGAAGAAGAACAGGTAAATACATTTAAGCAAAAAATAAAGGAAGGAAAAAGTATCGCTATTGTAAGCGAAGCGGGCTGCCCGGGTGTTGCTGATCCCGGCCAGGTACTGATTGGTGTGGCACAACAATTAAATGTAACTATAAAACCGTTGGTAGGGCCAAGTTCTATCTTACTGGCATTAATGGCAAGCGGAATGAACGGGCAGCAGTTTGAATTTGTGGGCTATTTACCTATTGATAACGGCGAGCGTATGAAGGTGATCAAAGAACTGGAAATATCATCACAAAAAAATAAGAGCACCAAAATATTCATTGAAACGCCTTACCGCAACAACCAGCTTTTAGAAACCTTATTAAAGACCTGTAAGCCCACTACACAATTATGCATTGCTGCTGAAATAACCGGCGCCAATGAATATATCAAAACCAAAACTGTAGCTGACTGGAAAAAAGAAAAAACCGACTTCCATAAAAAGCCGGTGATATTTTTATTATTCGCCTGATAATCTTCACCGCAGAGAAATGAGTCAGCAAAGTTTCCGCAGAGATACTCTGCGAAAACTCATTAGCCTCTTGTTCGCTGCGGTAAAAACATAAAACATCTCCTGCTTTTCTTCTTAAGAGTTTTATAATCCGTACTTATCTACCAGGTAAATAAAAATGGCCATATTAAGTGCACCCAGGTGAAGTTCCCGCTTGCTCACGGCTTCAAAGGTGTCGGTAGCAGCATGATGCACATCAAAATAACGCTGGCTGTCGGGGCTAAGCCCTGCCAGTGCCGCACCTGCCTGTTTTAAAGGACCAACATCACTGCCACTACCGCCAGCCCTTAATTCATATACACCATAAGGATAAAAAAGCGTTCCCCAGGATTGCACTTTTTTGATTTGCTCTGCACTCATTTCCAAACCAAAGCCTCTCGGTGTAAATCCTCCGGCATCACTTTCCAAAGCAAAAATATGATGCTCATTTTTTCGCTTTGCTTCTTCCAGGTATTTTTCTCCGCCTCTTCCGCCATTCTCTTCATTCATAAACATTACTGCTCTTATTGTTCGCTTTGGCGCTATACCGCTTGCCTTGATCGCTCTTAATACTTCAATGCTCTGCACGCATCCTGCACCATTATCCTGTGCACCTTCAGCCAAGTCCCAGCTATCGAGGTGTCCGCCAACAGTGAGTATCTCATTGGGAAATTCTGTTCCGCGTATTTCTCCTACTACGTTAAAGGACGGTACATCAGCAAGCATGGTACTGGTGGTCATAATGAATGCCTTTACTACCGGGTGTGTAGTTAATTCAATGCTTAAGCGTTCCGCATCATTGGTGCTTATCGCTACGGCAGGTATCTTCGGAAAAGAGTCGTTGTAAATCGTTACACCAGTATGCGGATAGTCGTCAGAGTTACTGGCTAAAGAACGTACCATCGCTCCTACTGCACCATACTTTGCTGCTCTTGCGGGGCCCCTTGTTCTGCTGCCGCCACTTGCGCCATAACTGCGGAAGGTTTCAATATTGGTAGGATCCATAGGAAAATTGTAAAAAACTATTTTTCCTTTTATACCTGCTTCCCCTAACCTGTCCAATTCAGCAAAACTGTTTATTTCTATTACTTCGGCAGTGATACCTTTTTTCCCTGTGCCTTCACTGTTGCCTAAAGCGCAAAGATGAAGATCGAAGCTTTGATTTTTATCCAGCAATATCTTACCCTTTTCTTTTTCGCCACGTACCCAATGAGGCACCATGCAGGGTTGCAGGTACACCGTATCTGCGCCGGCTTCCTTCAGCATACGTGCTGTTGCTTCCACAGCTTTTTGCGCCTGTGGCGATCCACTGAGCCTGGCGCCGATCTGCTTACATAAATAGCGCAGGTTATCGTATGCTTTGCCCCTGGAAAGAATATCATCCGACATTCTTTTTATCGTTATCGAATCATTGTTTTGTGCCGTGCAGGCAAGTGAAAAAAATAAACCGGAGAGAAGTAAAAATGTTTTATTCATGGTGTCATGTTGAACAACGAATTTACTGATTTGCCAATACATAAACGGAAAGAACTATGATAAATAAATCGGTAAATTGCACCTTACACTCTATGAAAAGTGTGCCGTAAATTAAACTGTTTTATATGAACATAGCGATCGTATGCTATCCTACTTTTGGCGGTAGCGGTGTGCTGGCAACAGAGTTGGGCAAGGCACTGGCAGAGAAAGGCCATAATATTCATTTCATCACTTACCAGCAACCGGTGCGGTTAAGCAGGTTTCACGCTAATATCTTTTATCATGAAGTAAGGGTGCCTACTTATCCGTTGTTTGATTACCCTCCTTATGAAACAGCTTTGGCCAGTACTATGGTAGATGTGGTGATGAATAATAATGTCGAGTTATTACATGTGCATTATGCTATTCCGCATGCTTCGGCAGCATATATGGCAAAACAGATACTGGCAAAGCAGGGTAAACATATTCCTGTAATAACCACTTTGCATGGCACAGACATTACTTTGGTTGGCAGAGATAAAACCTATAGCCCTGTTGTTACTTTTTCTATGAATGAAAGTGATGTGCTAACCGCAGTATCAGACAATCTTAAAGCCGAAACCTATAAGAACTTTACCATTGACAAAGAGATAGAGGTCATTCATAATTTTGTAGATGTAGAACGGTTTAACAGAAAACCTGTAGATGCTTTTAAAAAATTAATAGCGCCTAAAGGAGAACGGATCATTGTACACGCCTCTAACTTCCGGAAAGTAAAACGTGTAGATGATGTGATCAATACTTTTTTATTGCTTAATAAAGAGATACCTGCTAAATTATTATTGCTTGGCGACGGGCCGGAAAGACCTTATGCAGAAAGCATTTGCAGGGATTGTGTATCCGTTGAGAATATTAAATTTTTAGGTAAGCAGGAACAGATGGAAGATATCCTGCCTGTTGCCGATCTTTTTTTATTGACCAGTGAGTATGAGAGTTTTGGTTTAGCAGCGCTGGAAGCAATGGCTGCTGAAGTACCTGTAATATCAACCAATGCTGGTGGATTACCCGAAATAAATATCAATGGCTATAGCGGTTATATGAGCAACGTAGGAGATATTGAGGATATGGCAAAGAATGCACTGGCAATATTGAAAGATGATGCCACTTTAGCAACATTTAAAGCTAATGCATTGGCACAGGCTAAAAAATTTGATATTGCCAATATCGTTCCGCAGTATGAAAACCTGTATAAGAAAGTGATCTGAGGATCACCTGCGCCTTAACCATTTTTCCGGATCAAGATTGTTTTTTTCATCATTAACATAAAAATCAACAGCGCCTACGCCATCTAAATTGGCTGCTGCTTTTCCTATTACCTGGCCTGCTTTTACACTTTGGCCGCTTTGCACTGTTACGCTTGAAAGATTGCTGTATGTACTAAAGTATTTACCGTGCTGCATAATCACCACCTGCATGTCTTCAACGAAGATCACTTTAGAAACTTCCCCGTCAAATATCGCTTTAACAGGGGCGCCAATATCGGTAGCTACTGTAATACCTGTCATAACAATTGTTACACCACTCGGTAATTGATTGGTTCCATAATGCATCAATACATAACCTTTATCTACGGGCCATGGCAACGATCCCCTGTTACTTACAAAGTTGGCATTTAAAGCCATGTTCTCTGCATTCAATAATTCACTTTCCGGTTTTTTAACCTCAGGTCTTTTTGTTGGATTGGTTTTTCCAGGTGTAACCGGTGTTGAAGTTGTTGTTTTCGTATTTCCTTTTTCTACAGCAGCTAATCTTTTTGCTTCATCATCTGCTGCTTTCTTTGCTACTTTCCGTGCATCGTCCAATGCTTTTTTAATGGCGGCTGCAATGGCATTATCAACCTTCTGCATCTGCTTCTTTTTTGCAGCATATTGATTATTCAGCTGTTTTCCCTGCTTTTTTAATTCGCTTAATATTTTATCCTGTTCACTCTTTTGTGATTCCAGTACACTCATTTCCTTGTCCTTTGTTTGCAACACTACATTCTTCTTTTGCTTTGTGCCGGATAATTCTTCTATACGCTGCCTGCGCAGTTCCTGTGTACGCAAAATATTCTCTCCCTGCATTTCGCGATAATTACGATAGCTTTTAAGATATGCTATGCGCTTGATAGCATCATTAAAACTGGATGCAGAAAAAATGAAGTTCATAAAATCATAGTTGCCCCTGTTCTTGTAGGCATATACCATGCTTTTAGCGTATTCCTGTTTAAGTGTATCCAGCAGCCTGTTGTACCGGTTGATATCCTTTTGGGTTATGTACATATTGTTGTCCAATATGTTGATGTCGCGGTTAAGATTGTCGATCACCCTGTCCTGCAGATCTACTTTCTTTTTGATCAATGTCCATTGCGTAAAATTCTCTTTGGTCTTTGCCTTATTATCATTCAGTAGCTTTTCAGTTTGCTCCAATTCTTTTTTTAATTGCTGACGTTGTTTTTCCAGATCTTCCCTGCTTTGCGGCTGGGCAAAAGCTGTTGATGCGATAAAAAGAAAAGTAGCTGCTGCTAAAATGATTTTAACCATGGACGCAATTTAGGAGATTTATCAAAAATACAAACTGGCAGGGAAATGTGAGCCCGGTTAAAAACCCACAATTGTGCATAATTACAAATAACGACTAGTTGCGTTTATAATTTTTGGGGATATTAAATGAAACTGATAAATCTTTGTTAAACTCATATTGCTTATAATTCAGGCGAATATCCAACCTGTTCTTTTCTGAAACAGTGATCTCCCGGTAAGTAGAAAAATCAAAGCCTGTTTTATTTTCAAAATCGCTGTACGTGATATCGGCTGTGCGGTTGCGTGTTACATCCACATCATCCAGCTTGCTGTGTGTAAGTAAAGCATTATCCGGCGAAAGTGTAAGTAAGTGCTTAAAATATTTTCCTGCAGTGGATACCAATATCCTGTTCTCTGTTTTTTTATACGATACAATATTATCATCTAAAAAGATCGGGTTGCCGATCAGCAGGTCCTGTAATGTTTTAAAATCAAACGGTATCTCTGTAATATCCTGCAGGTAATCCAGTGAGCGAAGCTGTACTTCTTTAGCTTGTTTATTCAATAAGAACACACTATCCTTTGTGATCAATACCCGGTACACTTCTATATTAAGAAAGGTAGCGCTGAGCGACATCCATATAGCACTGTCCTTTACGATCCGTACTATTGCTGTAACATCGGGTTGCTTTCCTTTACTGTCCTCATAATCTACTTTTATCTTGGCGTTAAAAGTTTTAAAATCTATATAGTGCTTTTTAAGATCAGCCATAGTTTGATTTATTACCGCCATCGAATCTGTTGATGACTGATTGGGTATCACTATTGCTACTGTATCTTTTGCTGAAATAGCTTTATTAAGATGCTTGGCTGTACGGCAGCTGAAAACAGTGCAGGAAAAAATGCCGATTACTAAAACAGGAATGATATGCTTCATTGATAACTATTATTTCTGGTTAGGTTTAATGTATTATTGTACACCTGTATGGCCAAAGCCACCTTCTCCCCGTACAGATTCATTCAATTGCTGTACCAAAGTTAAAACCGCTTTTTCCGTTTTTGCTATTATCATTTGTGCAATACGGTCTGCATGATTGATCACCTGTTCATCGCCGCTAAGGTTTACCAATATAACTTTTAATTCGCCGCGATAATCGCTGTCTACTGTGCCGGGAGAATTGAGGCAGGTTATTCCCTGTTTTATGGCAAGGCCGCTTCTTGGGCGTATCTGTGCTTCATAGCCTTCGGGCAATTCAATAAAAAGGCCTGTTGGCACCAGGTAACGTTCCATTGGTTTTAAAATAACAGGCGTTTCAAGATTTGCCCTGATATCCATACCTGCCGAACCTGCTGTAGCATAGGTCGGTAATGGATTATCTGATAAGTTGATGATGTTAACGTGAACCGGTTGCATGTAGACAAAGTTAATACTCTGCCGGTAAGTAAATCACATCGAAAATTTATAACGCCATTTTAACTACCGCAGTATCAGCACCATACCTTTCAGGCGTTTGGTGTATCCCATTGCGTTGATATAAGTTATGATCCAGGAATAACCGCCATTGGGCATCGGCTTGCCTTTGAAGGTTCCATCCCATTTTTCTGTGCTGCTTTGCGAAACAAATACAGGTTTGCCCCAGCGGTCAAATACCTGCATGGTAAAATCTCTCGAAACAAAATCATTCAGTATCCCGAAATAATCATTCTTACCATCCCCGTTTGGTGTAAAAGCAGTAGGAATAAAAATATCACAGTCGCCAGTAAAAATATTGACCGTATCTGTTGCTTCGCACTCGCCTGTAACTTTCACACTGTACTGGCCCGGTTTTGAGATCAATATTTGTGGCGATGATTGCCCGGTGTTCCATTCATAGGTTACCGGCACTGAAGTTTTTGCTTTGAGATAAAAAGGTTTTGAATAACATACCGATGTATCTATACCGAGATCAACCACCGGTGTTATTTTAATGCCAACCTCAACGGTATCTGATGCAATACAGCCATTCTGCTCTACCTGGAACCAGTATTTACCCGGATCGTTCACTATAATAGCTTTTGTTACATCGCCGGTGCTCCATAAATAATTTGCTCCTGCAACATCTACCGTAGCTGTTAACGGCACATTTTTTAATACACAGGCGCTGGTATCTTTTCCTAAAAAATCTTCATCAGGCGCTATCCATATTTTTCTTGTAATAATATCGTTGTCAAAACCGGAACAATTCTTTTTGTAAACGATCAGCTTAACATCGTAATATCCTGTGCCGGTATAATGATGCAGCGGCGATAATGTGGTTGATTCCTGCGCATCACCAAAGAACCATCGTACCGAATCCATACCTGTTGTACGGCTGATCGTAAACTGAATATCCTGATCAGTACATTTCCCGGTACGTGTAAAATCGAATGGTGCCGTATCCGGATCAAAACTGCTTTGTATGAATGTTGGTAATCCGAATTGTACCGGCTCTTTCAATTTAGGATCAAATAATAAAGCATCGAATTTAAAATTGCAACCTGCTCCTGCTACATCGGGATCATTTATTATTGACACTGCTGTATCTTTCCACATGGCCATATAGATCTTTTTATCCGGGCCTACCTGCAATGCCCCTGCATACCAGGGAGTTGTTTTTGCTATTACCTGCTTAGATGCTGTTATAGCAGCTGCATTGTTGGAACTGATATCAAATTGATACAAGATAGATGGCTCTGTTAAAGAGTTATTAGAAGAAATATATAACAGCTTGCCGTTGGGCGAAAATTCTGCGCCGTATAATCCTATATAAGGATTAACCGGCGAAGTACTGTTGGGTTTGAATTGTATGGGATTGGTGATGATACCGGTGGTCTTATCAAAATCCATTAATTCCACAACATCATTTTGAAAAGCATGCAAAGCCACCAGTTTATCTCCTTTAACGGAAGATTTTAATGTACCGATCGCATTATTCTCATAACCGCCGATTACAAGCCCGGTATGGCTTACAACAGGCACCATATTTAACCCTGCAGCCGTTAAAAGGTAAGCATGGTATTCATCTGTTTCCCATTTACGAACAATGAGCCAGGTCTGTTTATTATCGCAATGCTTTACAGCTGCTAATTTTTCAAACACACTTCCCTCGATGACCACGTTCTTTTGTACCACTTCTCCATAACCGCCATCGCCTTTGATATTGATAATGCTGTAAGTGAACTGCTGATCTACCCGGAGTGCTGCACTGGTAGCAAATAAATAAAAAAGGCTGTCATTATTGGGTAATGGCACTATCGCCACATTGTTGGTACTGCTTTGATCTCCTGCCAGCCCGCTTCCATTTAGCATTACATCAAACTTGCGGTTATACACCACTTCGCCGTTGGTATAAAAAAGAATGTGGCCGTTATTATCTGATAAACTTGCACAACCTTCAACAGAGCTTACATTACCACCTTTTAAAGCTTTTGCAGGAGTATAATTAAAATCAATGCCTGCACCTTTTCCAAAGTACCAGGTATTATTTTGTTTTTGTGCTGTTGCAAACAAGGCAAAAAACAATAAAGTATATAGGATGAAAGTTTTTTTCAAAAGTCGGTTTGATTATATATCAGATTCCTTACAAAGCAAAATTGTTGCATAAGCAACCAGGCCTTCTTCTCTTCCCACAAAACCCATTTTTTCGGTAGTGGTAGCTTTTATTGAAATATCTCCTGTTGCAATATGTAGTATGCCTGCTATTGCTTCCTGCATGTGTTGCACATAAGGTTTGATCTTAGGCTGTTGTAAACAAAGTGTTGAATCGATATTTACGATTTTGTAGCCTTTAGCTTTTATAAGGTCGAAACTTTGCTGTAGTAATATTTTACTGTCGATATTTTTATACGAATCATCTGTATCAGGAAAATGAACACCTATATCTCCAAGTCCCAGGGCGCCCAGCATAGCATCACAAATAGCATGGAGGAGTACATCGGCATCACTGTGCCCCAAGGCACCTTTTGTATGGGGTATTTTTACACCGCCTATCCATAGATCCCTTCCTTCTGCCAATTGATGAAAATCAATACCTGAGCCAATCCTGTAAGACATTTCACTAAAGTTGTAACTGTAAATATCTTAAATAAAAATGGTATAAAAAATAAAAAAGCGTTCCTGAGAACGGAACGCTTTTTTACATGAAAAAGTTATGCAATTATTTCTTAAAATCGAACACTAAACCAAAACGGTATGTATTAGATAATGCATTACGGTTAGGACCGCTGCCTGATGGGAACAGGTAAGAGAAATTCAAACCAAACATGTTGTATTTCAAACCTGCACCTACTGTGAAATATTTTCTGTTTCCTTTAGATGGATTTTCGTAGAAATAACCAGCCCTGAAAGCAAATTGGTTATTGTACCAGTATTCAGCACCTACAGAAACGTTGATTTCTTTCAACTCTTCGTTACCACCGCCAGAACCATCACCGAAAGAGCTGAACCAGCTGCTAACAACACCTTTGTTACGGTATTTAGCCAAAGCTGCTGAATCAGAAGCTGTGTTACCAGTAAGAACCGGAGGTGTAGGAACCAGTAATTTATTTAAATCAAGAGCAAAAGTAATTTTGTTGCTTTCGTCGAAAACTTTTGTATAAGCACCACCTATACCGATATTAGCAGGGATGAAATCTTTTTGAGATGCATCGCTGGTATAAGAGATCTTAGCACCAAGGTTGCTTAAAGTAGCACCCCAGCTAAATCCGCTTCCGTTAGCTTTTAAGCCGTTGTGGAAGAAATGAAGGTCACCTGCAACAGAAGATCCTGTTTTGTAGCTTGTACCATTAACAGTACCGCCGGCAAGTTTTGAATTAATATAAGTTACCGCTACAGCAATTGAATTTTTGCTTGACAGTTTCCTTGAGTAGCCTGCATTGAATGCAAACTCACGAGGGCGGAAAGTGTTAAGATCGTTACCCAGGTTATCAGTAAACTGGATATCGCCTAAGCTGAAATATCTTACTGAAGCTGAAATAGCTTGTTGGTCATCTAATTTGTAGTACCCTGCTACAGAAGCAAAGTATACATCATTTATAGATAAATCCCTCAACCATGGAGTGTAGTTAACACTGATACCACCTTTATTTTCATTAAAAGGAGTTTTAGCCTGGTTGTGCCAGATAGAATAAGCATCTGGAGTAGTAGCGATCCCTGCATCACCCATTCCACTACTACGAGTATCTGGATTGATTCTTAAGAACGGTACAGCAGTTGTTACTGTGTTTAGGTTTGTTTGCGCCTGGGCAGTAGTAATTAATCCTCCCAGTAACATAACTAAGGCAGTTAGTTTCAAAGTTACTTTTTTCATGCGTTTTGTTTTGTCTTGGTTAGGTAGACTTTACCTCTATAAGCGTTTAGTTTAATGGTTCTATTTAAGTTGTAAAAATAGTAGATTTATTTAAATGAACAACTAAAATACAAAATCTTGTTAAAAAAATTTATAAAATAATATGTTTTTCAAAGATAACGGCTTTTTCCACCCTTACAATACCACAATCAGGTAAATGTAATTCTTTTCGCTTTTTATGGTTTTATTGTACCAATGAGACCTAAAACGATTGTGTCCAACGGTTTATTGTATCACCCGTTTAAAGTCTAAGGGAAGGCAATATAATATTTTTATACATACCCACAAATTTTCTCAAAGAATAAATTGTTTTTTTGAAATCTCTCTCCCACCAATTGCTTTTTAATAAAACTATATATTATTAAGAGTGTATAAAGCTATTGATAAGTGTAGGAAAGCTATCTCAAACTATAAGATCAAAGAGCATTGTAAACCAAGTACTGATTTTATTCGCGGATCGTTAAAATGGTACCGTGTTTTTCATTAACCAGACATACAGACAATCAATATTGAGAATTCGTTGCATGGCAAATGATAATTTTTTTTGTAAGTGATTGTTATCTAATGTATTCTTTTTTCTACCACATCTTTCAAACCCTTTACTGTTCAATTATATACATGCTATTTGCAATGTGAAAAATTTTTATAAGGGTACACACAATAAATATATCTTCCGGGGCGATATTAGAAGACTTATGATGTAATTCTCCTCTTTCGGGATCATTAAGCGTAAAAAAAATATGCACATTGTCCCTATATCAGTTAAAGTATTTATATTCGCAACCTGCGTAACCTCCTACGCAATAAAAAAGAAAACCTTTCGTTAAACAATTCGATAAACGAATGAACATGCAAAATTTATTTTCAGGTAAAAACCTGATGCTTATTGTGGCCGCAGCCCTATCATTAAGCGCCTGCAAAAATGGTGGCCTTTTTGGTAAAAAAAGCTCAAAATCATCTACCACCGGCTGGAATTACGACGACAAGAACATGGGCAATTTTCATGTTGCTAAAGTTAAATATCCTAAAGCCGGTCCGGGCCTTGTAT
This sequence comes from Bacteroidota bacterium, assembly GCA_048497855.1. Classification (GTDB taxonomy): domain Bacteria; phylum Bacteroidota; class Bacteroidia; order Chitinophagales; family Chitinophagaceae; genus Ferruginibacter. The sequence continues at coordinate 349,361 of JBEHZB010000005.1, forward strand.
TCGTTCAGGGCGGTTCATTCGTTATGGGTGCCAAGGATGAAGATGTAATGGGCGACTGGAACAATGTTCCCCGCCGTGTTACCGTTCCTTCTTTCTTTATTGATGAAACTGAAGTAGCCAATGTTCACTACCGCGAATACCTTTATTGGTTAGGCAATGCTGTTGGCGATACCAGTGTTATGAGAAAAGCATTACCCGATACATTGGTTTGGCGTGAAGAGCTGGCTTATAACGAACCTTACGTAGAATATTATTTCCGCTTCCCTTCTTATAATTACTATCCTGTAGTTGGTGTAAACTGGCAGCAGGCACATGATTTCTGCATCTGGAGAACAGACAGGGTAAATGAACTGAACCTTATCAAAAAAGGCTACCTGAAAAAAGATGCTGTAAAAAGGGAAATGAAAGCCGGTGATGCTCAAAATACCTTTAATACGGAGACCTATTTGATGAACCCTGAAATGATCCAGGGAAGGAACAAACCTAAATCCAAGAATGCTCCTAAAGATATCAATGGTAAACCAAGAGCTAATGTGACTATGGAAGATGGCATCCTTAACATGGGATACCGCCTGCCTACAGAAGCTGAATGGGAATATGCCGCTTATGGTATATTGGCACAAAACCCTAATCCCCGTAAAAAAGAAGCTAAAAGCGGTGAAGAGTTGCTGTCTAACCAGCAAATATATTCCTGGAGCAATAATCCTAACGGATTACGTGACAACCGCCGTGGAAGCTGGCAAGGTAAATTCTTAGCCAACTTTAAACGTGGTAGTGGTGATAACATGGGTGTTGCGGGTGGTTTGAATGACCGTGCAGCTATCCCTGGCAATATCAAATCGTTCTACCCTAATGCCTTTGGCCTGTATAACATGAGTGGTAATGTTAGCGAGTGGGTAGGTGACGTGTACAGGGCAATGACTTCTCTTGACGGACAGGATTTCAACTATTATCGTGGTAATAAATTCCAGAAATACTATAAGAATGCATCTGGCGAAGTAGAAAGAGACAGCGCCGGTCATTTGAAAAAAGTAGATATTTCTGATGATGAAGTACGCAGCCGCAGCAACTATCAAAAGAATAATGTTATCAACTATCTTGATGGCGACTCTGCGAGTGGCGTGTACTACGGTTATGGTATCACTTCTTTGATCAACGATCAATCAAGGGTAATTAAAGGTGGCAGTTGGAATGACAGGCCTTATTGGTTGTCTCCTGGCACACGCCGCTTTATGCAGGAAGACCAGTCTTCCAGCACTGTAGGTTTCCGTTGCGCACAAACTTATCTTGGCCCGCCGGAAGGACCTGGCTTTAAAGAAGGTAATACTTTTGGAAAGCGCAAACAGAATTCACGTAAAAAGAAAAAATAGAACTTATCAAATAACTATTAAAAAACCCTTCTCATTGGAGAAGGGTTTTTTAATACACGTATATTTACTTCTTCTGTCATAATTTTGAAGCATGCACATCACAGAATTATACCAGCGATATTTAGCTCACCCACATATACAGACCGATACCCGTAAACTGGCATCAGGCGATCTTTTCTTTGCTTTAAAAGGGCCTAATTTCAATGGCAACCAATTTGTGCAGCAGGCATTGGCTGCCGGTGCGGCTTATGCTATAGTTGATGAAGAAACCGGTATTGATGATAAGCGAATAATAAAGGTAGATGATGTATTGAAAACCTTACAGGACCTGGCCCTGCATCACCGCTTGCAGTTCAGGCATATCCCTTTTATAGCTATTACCGGCAGTAATGGCAAAACAACTACTAAAGAACTGGTGCATGAAGTATTATCTGCAACCTGTAAAACCTATACTACAGAAGGTAACCTCAACAATCATATTGGCATACCGCTTACCATTCTTAAAATAAAGAATGATGCTGAAATAGCGGTGATAGAAATGGGAGCCAATCATCAGAAAGAAATTGAAGGATACTGTAAATACGCACTGCCAACCCACGGAATAATTACCAACTGCGGAAAAGCCCACCTGGAGGGATTTGGAGGCATAGAAGGTGTGCGCAAAGCAAAAGGTGAACTGTACGATCATTTAAGAACGCATAACGGCACCGCGTTTGTAATGTGGGATTATGATTACCTGAGAGAAATGAGCAAAGGCATTGCAGTGATAAAAACTTACGGAACAAAAGATGCCGAAATAACAGGTTCTGTAAAAAACAGCAAAGAGTTCTTAGAGATAAATATTACGAACGGCGCTGCGATTGACAGTATAAAGACACAACTGGTAGGTGAATATAATTTGCCCAATGTATTGGCTGCAATTGCAGTTGGTAAATATTTTTCTGTGCCGGATGAAAAAATAAAAGCTGCATTGGAACAGTATTTTCCATCCAACAGCCGGTCGCAGCTGATAGAAAAAGATGGCAATAAAATTATACTGGATGCCTACAACGCCAATCCCAGCAGTATGAAAGCCGCAATTGAGAATTTTGCTAAAATGGAAGGGCAAAATAAAATTTTATTACTGGGAGGCATGATGGAACTGGGTGACGGTAGCCTGGCCGAACACCAGGCTATCATTGATCTTATTGGTAAATACCATTGGAAAGATGTGGTGCTTGCCGGTGGCGATTATTATAAACTGCAGCATCCTTTTATCAACTTCGAAAATTCAGTACAGGCAAGAGACTGGTATCAGCAACAACATTTTACCAATGCCAATATATTGATCAAAGGATCACGCAGTATGAAGATGGAGAAAGTGCTGGAATGAAAAAATCTTTCAGGATTTGAAAGATTTGAATAAAATTACAGAGAGTAAGAGATTCGTCCCGACTTATCAACCACCCGGACACTAATATTTTTTCCAGTCTTTTATTAACCCTTGAATATAAATTTTTGCTTTTCATTTTCTTAATAGCTTTCTCTCTTTTTAATGCTTCAGTTCCTGAATCAACAACTTCAAAATAAACAAGTCGCAATGGTCTTTTGGATGCTGTATACTTACTAAATCCTTCCGAATGTTTAGACATACGTTTATCAAGGTCATCGCATTGACCTACATAAAAGAAAAATCCTTCATGCTCTGAAGGATGTAAACGAAAAATTTTTGTTGGTTCATTGCGGAGACGGCGAGATTTCCCGATGAATCGGGACGATAGAGTTTCCCCTATACACACTTTCTCCCGATGCATCGGGACTCCTTCAACCACTCGGACACTAATATTTTTTCCAGCCTGTTATCAATCCTTGAATATAAGTTTTGCTTTTCATTTTTTTAATAGCTTTCTCTCTTTTTAATGCTTCAGTTCTTGAATCAACAACTTCAAAATAAACCAGTTTTAATGGCCGCTTCGCTGCTGTGTATTTACTGAATCCATCGAAATGTTTAGACATTCGCCTGTCAAGGTCATCACATTGACCTACATAAAAAGAAAAATCCTTCATGCTCTGAAGGATGTAAACGAAAAATTTTTGTTGGTTCATTGCGGAGACGGCGAGATTTCCCGATGAATCGGGACGATAGAG
>JBEHZB010000006.1:0-336909 GCA_048497855.1 Bacteroidota bacterium
GTTTGTTACGCTTAACCAAAATCAATGAAAATTGAACAACTGCTGGTGCAGCATTTTTATAATGCAAGGAAAGTTACCTTACAAGGTATGGGCACCTTTACGCTTTCGCCGGATTTTATTTTGCCTGCGGAAAATGAGAAGGACCTGGTGATGCCGGAGAATGCAGTGCAGTTTGAATACAATCCCCGCGCTGCAGAAGACGACGAACTCATTGATTATATTGTACAGCAAACCCGTAAGATAAAACCCCTGGCTTCCGCTGATCTTGATTCCTACCTTGTATTAGGCAAGCAATTTTTAAATATTGGTAAACCGTTTCGCATAGAAGGGCTTGGCAAGCTGGAGAAAAATCAATCCGGGCAATACGAATTTGTACAAGGTTCCTTTTCCAACACAAAAAAAGAAGTGGCGGCTCCTGTTTCATTAAGAGAAAAAGATGAGCGTGATGAGATATCTTTTGCAGCACCGGCCAAACAATCGGCCATACCTAAAAAGGGGCTTATTGCTATTGCGCTTCTGATCGGTGTATTGATGATCGGCGCTGTTACCTGGTATTTCTTTTTACGCCACAAACCTGTTGCAGAGGAAACTGTTACCGCACCAATGCAGCCTTCGGCAGATACCGGTACAGCCAAGCTCCCCGCCGTTCCGGATTCGGTAAGTAAAAAGCCGGTAATTGCCAGTGATGGTTACACTTTTAAGGTAGTATTTAAAGAAACGATCAATAAAGCGGCAGCGCTGGAAAGAATGAATGAGTTGACGACCCGTGGCCATAAAGTGATCATGTACACCAGTGATTCTGTAAAATATAAACTGGCCGAGCCGTTTACATTGCCATTGAGTGATACTGCCCGTATTAAGGATTCGCTGAACAGGTTTTATTACCTGGGCAAAGCTTATATAGAAGTGAATTGATCTTTTTATCGTGGACTTTATTATATTGCACCATAAAAAAAATGGGCCTCCTGTAGAAACAGGCGCCCTTTAACGATTGCTTGCCATATGAAAAATTCTTGAAAATTCTTTTAAGAACGCTGATTGCCATCAGCTTGTAAAGACCCTTTAACGATTCATTTTCAACGATTGCCTGCCATGTGAATCTTTACGTTGTAAAAATAGTTCGATTTGCAACACCTGTAAAACCATATAGTATAAGATACTATGATGTCAAAACGGTGTATGAACACAGCAAATCCTTAACTGTATTGAGATACAGGCAACACTGTTCATTATGTCCAACAGATATTCCGATATATTATTTCAATTGATCCACTCGCTTGAAAAGGCCGAGAAAAGGCATTTCAAGCTGTATATAAAACGAAGTTCTGCCAAAGAAGACCTTAAGATCGTGCAGCTTTTTGATGCCATGGATAAGCTGAAAGTGTACGATGAAAAAGTGCTGCTGAAAAAACTGCCGGGTATCGAAAAGCCACAGCTTTCTAATTTAAAAACACATTTGTACAAACAGATACTGGCCAGCCTGCGCCTGCTTAAAAGCACCGACAGTATTGATCTTCAACTGAATGAGCAGCATGACTATGCGCATATCCTGTACAAAAAAGGGTTGTTCCTGCAAAGCATCCGCATTTTGGAAAAGGCAAAGGAAACAGCTCATGCCCATTACAAATTCAATCATCTTACCCAGCTTATAGCTCTGGAAAAAAGGATCGAGACATTGCATATTACCAGCAGTATGCAGGAAAAGGCCGACAGCCTTTCTGCGGAAGCTATGAATGTTACCCGCCGTATAGATGCTATCGTAAAATTATCCAATCTTGCGCTGCAGTTATACAGCTGGTATATCAAGCATGGCCATGCCCGTGACGAGGAAGATGAGGAAGATGTAAAGATCTATTTTAAGCAGAATCTTCCGGCTGCGGCCTTTTCGTACAAAGGATTTTATGAACAGCTTTACCTGTGCCAATGCTATTCGATGTACGCATTTATCCGCCAGGATTTTTTGATGCATTATCGCTACACGCAAAAATGGGTTGACCTGTTTACCAATGAGCCTGCGATGATACGGGTGGAGACGGGCCACTACATTAAAGGACTGCACAACTTGCTGAATGCGCATTTCGACCTGCGCAATCACCAGCAGTTTGATGTGATACTGAAAAAGTTTGAAGCCTTTGGTGAAACAGAGCGTGTAAAACAAAATGATAACTTCCTGGTGCAGACATTCATTTATACTTCCAATGCAAAAATAAACAAGCATTTTATGCAAGGCACTTTTGAAAAAGGCCTGCTGCTGATACCGGGTATAGAAGAAAAACTGGAAGAGTACGATCTGTACCTCGATAAGCACCGCATATTGGTATTCAATTACAAAACCGCCCTGTTATATTTTGGCAGCGGCAATTATGGTACGTCTATCGATTACCTGCACCGCATCATTCACGATTCAATTGACCTGCGGTACGATCTGCAATGCTATGCACGCCTGCTGCACCTTTTAGCGCATTACGAGCTCGGCAATTTTGAATTGATGGAGCCGCTTACCAAATCTGTTTATCGTTTTATGAGCAAGCGAAAGAACTTTACTATTGTAGAAGAAGAGATGTTCAAATTTCTGCGCAACAGTTTTAAGATCACCCGCAAAGAATTGCATGCTGAGTTTGAAAAATTCTTACAAAAAGTAAAGCAGTTTGAGAAGAGCCGTTTTGAAACAAGATCATTTGCTTATTTGGATATCATTTCCTGGGTAGAAAGTAAAGTGCATAAAAAAACAATGAGCGAAGTGATCCATGAAAAATATTTGAACAGCCGTAAAAGAAATTATGCTGACGCTGTTTGAGTTTTTCATGCAAAGGTGCTATAAAAAAACAAAAGCCGCAAAGGCAGTTTGCGTTCCTTTGCGGCTTTGCGTGTAACTCCTTAACTTTCCAATCCCGGCTGTAATATCGTCTCTTCTTTCTCCAATACTTCTTTTTCCACTACAGACATTTTTGCTGCGTAATGCTTTTGCTTTACATACTTATCAATACCATACATTAATAGCATCGCAATGGTCATGCTGCCCATTACTACATAGCCTAGTATGTCATAATGTTTCAGCGGACTGGTTTCTGTTTTTTGCACAATTATTAATCCAGCTACAAAAGAAGCAATACCACCTGCAATTTGCTGTACAGATGAATTGATGCTCATAAAAGCGCCCCTGTCGTGCGGTTGCGGTACAGCCGTCATCAATGCAGAAGCAGATATCATACGGGAAGAGATACCCACAAATAACAACACGTTAATGGCGATGATGAGCCATACAGGAGTAATACCAAGATGTGTATAAATGATCACCATTACGATACTCCATATAGAACCAAATACGAATAGTTTATACTTCCCGATCTTATCGCTCAGCTTTCCCAGCAGCGGCCCGAACACAATAGAGAATACGCCGGTAATACTATAGAGTATAGGCAACTGATCTACTTTAATGCCCAGGTTGTTGGTGCCAAAAGCGCTGCCGAAAGGCATCAGCATAAAGCCCCCTGTAGCCAGTAAAGTGGTAGCCAGGAATGCCCGTAAATAATTTTTAGTAGATACAGTTTTAATAAGATGCTCAACAGGATTGCGCTCAGACTTTGTTGTTAAATGCCCTGCCACAGGTTTCATGTACAGCAGAATAGATACAGCAACCAAAGCGCTGAAACCGGCTATCATCCAGAAAGGCATGTTCCATCCGAATTTATTGGCCAGTACCAATCCTACAGGAATACCAAGTATCTGGCTTGCTGCAAAAGCTGTTTGCACAAAGCCCATTACCCTTCCCCGCACTTCCATTTTAAACAGGTCGCCTATGATGGCAAAACTTATAGAGCCAATTACGCCGCCAAAAATTCCTGTAACAACCCTTGCTATTAACAGGAAATGATAATTGGGTGCAATAGCGCATAAGGCAGTGCCTAAAATAAAACCGGAATAAAAGAACAGCAATATCTTCTTCCTGTCGAATTTATCGGCAAAGCCAGCGGCAAGCAGGCCCGAAGCGCCCGCACTGAATGCATAGGCAGATACCACCAATCCGAATTGTGTGGTATTGATCTTGAGTGTTGGCATCATGATAGCGCCCAATGGCGATAGCACCATAAAATCGAGTATGATACTGAATTGCAGTATGGCCAGTATTGCAATGATAAATACCTGGTAGCGTGTAAATATTTTTTCTTTGATAGGTTTGGTCGTGTTCATTCGTTATAAGTTAATCGGTTAATTCTTCGCAGTGATATCCTGCCTGTTTGATAAGTTTAGTGATCTCGGCAAATAGATGCCGGTCTGCTTCAATGCGTAACACCTTGTCGCGGTCGTGCAGGTCAATGTTCCAGCGGTTAATATCGCTGACGGAATTTAAGAGCGGTGTCAATTGCTGCACCTGCTTTTTGAACTGGATGTTTGTTTTAAAAACGGATACTTTCATAGCTACAGTTTTATGATCAGGGGGTTAATGCTTTTACTACCAGTTTCAAGGTATCGTTGATCATCCTGCTGGTAAGCGTGAATTTTTTTCCGCCAACGCTTTGTCCTGCCTGGTGAAAATTGGCCAGTGTATAAAGCGGCGCAAATGCTATCGACCAGTACACTTCCAGCGGCACCCTTACCAATTCTTTATTCTTAATTGACCGTTGTACAAAATCGCCCATTACTTCACGAAGCGTAGGATCTATCAGCTTCAGCGCTTTATCATTTAAAGGTGAGTGGCGTATCTGCTCCCACATTTTCATTTGATCGGGGTTTTTTAAACAATAATTAAGCCTGTTCTTCCATTGCGTTTTAAGCCCTTCGCTAAATGACATGCCGGGCTTAAAATTCTTCAGGGTCTCCCTCGACATATCGTTGGCGGCTTCTACCCATATCTGCAGGATGAGGTCTTCTTTATCTTTAAAATAAATATAGATCGTGGCCGGCGATACGCCTGCGGCTTTGGCAAGCTTCTGAATACTGAATCCGTCAAAGCCTTCTTTTACCAGCATGGCAAGCGCTTCCTTGCGTATGGACTGTATTTTATTTTCGTCTCTTGTTCTCATATCGTGCACAAAGATAAGTGAATGTTCATTCATTTATGCATTTTGTCCATAGTTTTTTTGTCGATGGTCCATAGCCGAGTTCAAAATTTAAATGCATTTCTATGGACCATGGACTATCGACTATAGACCCTCACCTATTAACTATTAACCATTAACTTTATCCCATGAACAAAATGGAACTGCTGAAAGAACTAAACACCAATACTTACGTCATGCTGCGCCCCTCGCCCATTGAGGGGATTGGGGTTTTTACCATAAAGGATATCCCAAAAGGATGCAGGGATATGTTCTCTAAACCTGGCGATGCTGATAAATGGATAACCATTCCCCGAACGGAAGTAGATACCCTCCCGCCCCACAGTAAATTTTTAATAGAGAATTACTGCCTGTATGATGCGGAGAATTATTTTGTGCCGGATCATGGCTTTAAAAAAATGGACCTGTCGCTTTTTCTGAATCACGGCGATGAACCTAATATTGTTTCGATAAATGACGGGGATCATTTTGAAGCGTTAAGAGATATAAAAGCCGGGGAAGAATTATTGGTGGATTATGGGGAGATCGTAGATGGAGCAGAAGAAGAAAATGTTCAATGATCAATGCTCAATTTTCAATGTTCAAGTTGGGTAACCGCAGAGGCGCAACGACGCAGAGGAGTTTAACCACGAATTACACGAATGAACACGAATTAGAGCTCCCTGCATTTCATTAGTGGTTATTCGTGTAATTCGTTTCGTGGTTAAATAAAATCCCTCCTGCAAAAGCAAGAGGGAACAAGAATTTTTATTCAATAAAATTATTTTCCTATAGCGTCGATATCGTCTTTCATAAGATTAACGCCGCCTGGCCCGATGTATTTGGCGCTGCCAAAACCCAGTATCGGCCAAAAGATAAAGCCGAGGAATATCAATCCTACAGTAAACCCTGCATCTTTACCAAATGCTTTGGAAACGCCATTCAGGATAACAATGATAATATAAATGTTTGCCAGCGGGATGAAGATAAGCCACCAGTTCTTCACGCCACCGATCTTGGCCATGATATAATAATTGTAAAAGGGAATTATACATGCCCAGCCGGGTTGTCCCGCTTTTTCGAAAGTTTTCCAGATACTTGCAATGATGAAAATAATGAATGCTAAGTAGCAGATTACCAGGATTGCCATAGTAGTTGAGTTTTGGTTGAAGGTTTAAGAATCCTCAAATAAAAACAAAAAAACTCAGTAATGCAAGTACTTATAAAAAATCCCCCCTGCAAATACAGGAGGGATCTATATCTCTCGGATGGCCAACGTTTAACTTTCAACCATCAACCTTTAACTATTAATAACCGCCCATTCCGCCCATATCCGGTGCGCCATGGCTATGCGGAGCTTCTTCTTTTGGCTTATCAGCAATTACACATTCTGTTGTTAACAACATACCTGCAATAGATGCTGCATTTTCCAATGCTACGCGGCTAACCTTGGTTGGGTCGATAACACCTGCTTTGAACAGGTTCTCATACACTTCTGTTCTTGCATTAAAACCATAATCGCCTTTTGATTCCCTGATCTTTTGAACCACGATAGAACCATCGATACCGGCATTTTCTGTCAGCGTACGGATCGGAGCTTCCAAAGCACGGCGAACGATAGCCATACCTGTTTGCTCATCAGCTATCTGCCCTTTTACCTTGGGCTCCAGGCTTTCAATAGCACGGATGTAAGCAACGCCACCACCTGGTACGATACCTTCTTCAACCGCAGCTCTTGTAGCATGTAGAGCATCATCTACCCTGTCTTTCTTTTCTTTCATTTCCACTTCAGTGGCAGCGCCCACATAAAGCACTGCAACACCACCTGCTAATTTAGCAAGGCGTTCCTGCAGTTTTTCTTTATCGTAATCAGATGTGGTAGATGCTATTTGAGCGTTAATCTCATTTATCCTTCCATCTATAGCCGATTTTTTACCTTTTCCTCCTACAATTATCGTATTATCTTTATCTATTGTAATGCTATTTGCTTGCCCCAAAGCTGTTAATTCTACTGCTTCTATTTTTTTCCCTTCCTCTTCAGTTATTACACTACCTCCTGTTAAAATTGCGATATCCTTCAGCATCTCTTTTCTTCTATCACCAAAACCCGGGGCTTTTACAGCGGCTACTTTTATAGTACCACGTAATTTATTCACTACCAAAGTTGATAAAGCTTCGCCTTCCAGGTCTTCAGCAATGATCACCAACGGGCGGCCGCTTTGCGCTACTTTTTCCAGGATAGGAAGAATATCTTTCATAGTAGATATTTTCTTATCGTAGATCAGGATATACGGGCTTTGCAGTTCCGCTTCCATCTTTTCGGTGTTGGTAACAAAGTAAGCAGAGATATATCCCCTGTCAAACTGCATACCTTCCACTATCTCAACAGTAGTATCGGTACCCTTTGCTTCTTCCACAGTGATAACGCCTTCTTTACCCACTACAGCAAAAGCCTCTGCAATCAATTTACCTATAGTTTCATCATTATTAGCAGAGATAGTAGCAACTTGTTGAATTCTTTTGCTGTCGCTGCCAACAGTCTGGCTTTGTGCTTTTAAACTAGTCACAACAAGGCTTACCGCTTTGTCGATACCACGCTTAAGGTCCATCGGGTTTGCACCGGCAGCAACCATTTTCAGACCTTCGCTGATAATGCTTTGTGCCAGCACAGTTGCAGTAGTAGTACCATCACCTGCAATATCTGCAGTTTTGGAAGCTACTTCCTTCACCATTTGCGCACCCATATTTTCGATAGGTTCTTCCAGTTCAATTTCTTTTGCAACAGTAACACCATCTTTGGTAACTGTTGGTGCGCCAAATTTGCGTTCAATAACCACGTTGCGGCCTTTAGGGCCAAGGGTAACTTTAACTGCATTAGCTAAAGTATCTACACCCTTTTTCATTTTGTTTCTTGCTTCGATATCGAAGTATATCATTTTTGCCATTGTAAATTTTGCCCCAAACCCCTAAAGGGGCTTTAGAACCTGCGGGGCTAAGCAGGTTTAGTATTTTTGAAATCTATAAATTTAAAAGAGCTGGTTTCCCCTTTAGGGGACGGAAGGGGCTTACACTATTGCCAGTATATCGCTTTCTCTCATAATGATGTATTCCTTACCTTCTATGGTGATCTCTGTTCCGGCGTATTTACCATATAATACAGTATCGCCTGCTTTTACAGTGGTAGGCTCATCTTTTTTGCCGGGGCCGGCAGCTAATACAGTTCCACGCTGTGGTTTTTCTTGAGCGGTATCTGGAATAATAATGCCTCCTTTTGTAATTGTTTCTGGAGCATCTGCCTGTACAATGACCCTGTCGTGCAAAGGTGTAATGCTCAATTTTTCAGCAGCATTCTTTACTTTAGCCATAATTCTATGATTTTTTTGATAAAAATTGTAAATACCCATTTTTGGGAATGCGAAGGTACTTTAATAAATATTATACCAAAGCTTTAAATAAGAAATAAGGTCAGAACCTCCTGCTAAATCGACAGAAAATAGAAAAGAACTGGCAGTGAAACCAGCTTCAAGGCATAAGCTATAAGGAGAAGCAGACTACAGCAAATTCTTCTTGCAGCTTGCTACTTGTAGCTTGTATCTTGCGTCTTTTTCCCCTACCTTTGCCGACTTAAACAAAGTTCTTTACGCAATGATCAGCAGAAGAAATATCCGGGTGAAAGTGATGCAGACACTCTATGCAATTGATAGTATGGACGGAGGAGTGAAACCCGGTGAACCAATAGCTATTTTGACAAAAAAGGTTGAACAGAGCCGCCAGCTTTTTACCTACCTCGTTTATTTTCTTACTGAAGTGGCCCGCTACGCCGAAACAGATGCCCGCCAGAAAGCATCCAAACATTTACCTACCGCCAGCGATCTTAATATCAATACCAAAATAGCCGGTAATGAATTGCTATGGAAGATAATGGAGGCACAGGGATTTAAAGGAGCCGTTGCCGAATTTAAACTGTCGCATATCATTGATAATGAACTGCTGAAAAAGATCTATTTCCAGTTAACAGCATCAGAAGAATATACTGCCTATATCGAAGAACAATCGAGGGATAAAAAAGCAGAGAAAGATATTTTGGAATTCATTTTCAGCACACTCCTGCTTCCCAATGAAGATTTCATCAATCACCTGGAAGAGAATTTTATTCACTGGGATGATGATGCAGAAATGATGAACCAGCTGGTACTTACGTTTTTACAAAAGCCTGCTAATTTCAATTTTAATGAAATGGTAAGCAAAGAAAAATGGGAATTTGCCAAAAGCCTGCTGGAAACGGTATTGGATAAGAAAGAAGTGTGCATGGAACTGATAAAGCCAAAGCTGAAGAACTGGGATGCCGACCGTATTGCTGCGCTTGATCTTATCATTTTGCAGATGGGCGTTTGCGAGTTCCTTTATTTTGAAACCATACCTACCAAGGTTACTATCAATGAATATATCGACCTGGCAAAAGAATACAGCACCGTACAAAGCGGCCAGTTCGTTAACGGCCTGCTGGATAACATACATAAAGAATTGACCGCCGAAAATAAGATCCACAAAAAGAGTTTTAAAAACAGTACACTCTAAAAAGCATTAACCCTAATTCTATAACTTTGCGAAAAATTGTTGACCAATGATGAAATACATTATCGTTCTTGCATTACCTGTTCTGCTTTTTTCCTGCGACATGAAGAGGAAGGATAAGATATATGATGATGCTGCAAAGCAAACAGATGAGGCCCGTAAAGATTCTACAACGGTACAGATCATTGACAGTGTTTATAATTTTGGCAAAGTAGCTGACGGAGAAAAAGTGGAGTATAATTACCGTTTTGTGAACAGTGGTACAAAACCTTTGGTGATCGACAGGGCATCTGCAAGCTGCGGATGTACCGTACCAGAAAAGCCAGAGAAACCAATCATGCCCGGCGATACCGGTTTTATAAAAGTAGTGTTCAACAGTTCAGGAAGAGTTGGACTGGTTGATAAGAACATCACGGTTATTTCCAATTCCAAACCCGAATTTCCAAGGTTATTATTAACCGGCGAGGTGATAAGTAAACCGTAGACGTTAAAACGTTTAAACGTTAATCGGTTAATCCGTTTATACGTTTATACAGATTAACTAATTAACGGATTTACTGATTAACGTTTTAAAAAACAACTAAAATAATATGCAACTACTAAGTATTTTTTTAATGATGGACCCAAGTGGTAAAGGCGGAAGCAGTACAACATTGATCATGATGGGCGGTATGATCGTGGTATTCTATTTCTTTATGATTCGCCCGCAGGCAAAAAAAGCAAAGAAGCAAAAGCAATTCATTAACGACTTGCAGAAAGGTGACAAGATCGTTACGATTGCTGGTATCCACGGTACGATAAATAAGGTAAATGATGATGGCACGCTTAACCTGGAAACAAGCCCGGGCAGTTACATGAAGATCGAACGCAGTTCTATCAGCATGGAGTGGACGGCTAATGTTAATAAGCCACCTGTGGACGCAAAGTAATTACGAATTACGATTTTAGATTTACGAATGTGAACAGCTTATGTTTTATAAGCTGTTCACATTTTTTTTATACCTTGTATTGATGACGTTATTCGTTATTTGTTATTCGTAAATTCCTATCCCTACCTGTTCGCATTTTTTTTATACCTTGTATCACAAGAAACACTATCAATTTAAAGTCATTCGTAAATTGTAATTCGTCATTCGTAAATTCTTAAGCCCTCAATGTTAAAAGTTGGCATCACCGGTGGTATCGGCAGCGGCAAAAGCACTGTGTCAAAAATATTTGAAGTGCTTGGCGTACCTGTTTATTATGCTGATGAAGCGGCAAAGCGCCTGATGCATGAAGATGAACAGCTTAAAAAAAATATACAGGAACATTTTGGAGCAGATGCTTATACTAATGACAATCTCAATCGTAAATACATAGCCGGTATTGTTTTCAATGCGCCGGAAAAACTGGAACTGCTGAACAGCCTTGTTCACCCGGCAACCTTACAGGATGCTGCCAGCTGGATGAAAGCCCAAACCTTCCCCTACTCTGTTAAAGAAGCCGCACTGATATTTGAAAGCGGATCACAACAACAGCTCGATTATGTTATCGGCGTACACACACCTGCCCCTCTGCGCATACAACGGGTTATGCACCGGGATAATGTAAGCCGCGAAGAAGTACTGAAGCGTATGAATGAGCAGATAGAAGAAGAAATAAAAATGCGCCTCTGCGATTTTGTCATCAACAATAATGAACAGGAATTATTGATACCACAGGTGATAGCATTGCACCAGAAATTATTAGTACTTGCCGCCTCATAAAAAAAACTGCCCTTACGGGCAGCTTCAATTTGCAACAATACTAAAACAACTAATTCTTTTTTACCTTATTGGCTTTGTAGCGCATATCCGGTGTGCCATCAGCCTTTTTAGGGCCTTTTGCTGTAGCCTTGTTGGCTTTGTAACGCATGTCAGGCGTACCATCAGCTTTTGTTTTTGCCACGGTAGTGGTAGTGGCAGGCTTAACGGTTGCGGTTGTTGTAGCCGGCTTAGCCACTACAGCAGGTTTTGCAGCAGCTGTTGTGGTAGAAGGTTTAGCGGCTGTTGTTGTTTTTTGTGCTGCAGCTATTCCTGAAAAGCCCAGTACCAAAGCTACGGCAATGATCATTTTTTTCATGATGCTCAATTTAGATTTAGGTTATCAATGATTAAAGCTATTCAGAAAACAGATTGGTAATTGTTAGGCGAGTGTTAACGGGGGCGGGTATTTTAATGGCTGAAGGGTTTAACTGTTTTATGGCTTTATGGTTTAATTGTTTTACCAGCAATTAAACCATAAAACAATTTATCCATTTATCCATTAATCAATTACTCCACCCTTTTAAAATAAAACTCATCTGCCCTGCTGTCATAAATATCTTTTGTAGCCACTAAAGTAATGCCCTCTTTAGTTTGTTTTACGTTGATCATATACCTGTGTAAGAGAAAGGGTTCAAGCGTTATATTGCTGTCCGGAACAAATTGTATCGTTTTACCTGTTGTAAACTTGTGTTTTGAAAACTCGAATTTTTCAAAAAACAGGTACTCACTTTTATCAAGCAAAGCGAAAGATCTGTAGTAAACAGTATCGCTGGCCGAAGTTATTTCCCACCCGTAACAGGTTACTTTTTTGCCTTCAATAACAAGAAGATAATTTTCCCGGAAAGATCTCCCGGTGCTTTGATAAACCCCGTTCTTAATCTGCGCTGTTATAGCTAAATGCAACAAAGAAAACATCAGGATAAATAAATACTTCATAGTATGAATTGACTGCGGCACTAAAATAGCAAATTCTTTTGTTGATTGTAATAAGCTAAAATCTTACTTTTTAGTTAAACAAAAGTAGCACAGTTGCAGGTTGCGGGATATCCAATATGGGGAAATTAATATACGCCCCGACCGGTATTGCTGAAAAATAATAAGGGATAAATACTGGCATGATTATGCGTGGTATTACTTATTACCCCCTACTGAAATGTATAACATATCCGACAAAAACCGCTTGCAGGCACTGCATGATTTTGAGATACTTGGCGTTAATGATCAAAAAGAATTTGACGATATCGCCGGGCTTGCCCGTATTATCTGTGAAAAATCTGTTTGTCTTATCACGTTACTTACTGAAGATCAGCAATGGTTCTTATCGAAGAAAGATTGCGAACTGGAGTGTACTCCCATAGAATTTTCCTTTTGCTCTTTTGCTATAAAAAATCCTACACAGGTTACGGTAATAAATGATCTGTCGAAGCAGGATCTTTTTAAGGATAACCCTTTTGTAACGGGCGGCCACAAGATAAGATTTTATGCCGGTGCCCCTCTTTTAACAGAACAGGGATATCCGCTGGGAACCATCTGCGTGCTGGACCGAAAGCCGGGCAATTTAACCGAACCGCAGATAAAAGCACTGAAGATACTGGCAGACAGGGTTGTTTCGCAGCTGGTGTTAAGGAAAATTTCCATCGACCAGGAAAAGAATTTTGGTATTAGCTACGAAAAACTACAGGCCATTACTGCACAGGTACCCGATGCTATATTTACACTCGACCGGCAGTTTACCATTACTTATATCAACCGGGTAGCATTAATGGAGATTGACCAGGTATTTCAAAAGAACATACTGGATATTATTCATCCCGATTGCAGGGAGTCGTTCATTAACAATTGCAACAATGCATTTGATAAACAGCAAACATCCGAACAGGAATGTAAGATCACCAGCAAGCTTGGCATTGTACACTGGTTCTTAATGATGATATCGCCATTAAAGAATAATAAAGGCGAAATAACCTCCGTGTTGATTATCGGCAAGGATGTTACCCAGGTAAGGGCACAAGCCAAACAATTGCATCTTAACGAAACCAGGTACCGTGATATCATAGAAAGCACTTCCGATATGATACAAAGCATAGATGGCAAAGGCAATATCATATTCGTAAACAAAAGCTGGCTGGCTGCGCTGGGCTACAAATACAAAGAAGTTATCGGGAAAAATATAAAGACATTTCTGCATGAAGAAATGATGGACAATTATGTAAATGCTTACCGCAAAATGAAGGATGGGCAGGATAAGGCTTACCTGGAAATAGATCTTGTTGCCAAAGACGGTACAAGGATAAGCTGTGCCGGTAATATCAACTGCAGCTACCAGGATGACGAGATCATGATGATTCGTGGCATCTTTCACAACATCACCGAACAAAAAAAGTATGAGCACAATATTTTAAAAGGCAGGCTGATGCTTAATGAAGCGCAGAAGATGTCGGGCACCGGCAGTGTGGAATGGAACCTCGAAACAGGCGAGATCAAATGGAGCGATGGCATCTACAGCATCCTGGATATCGGCAGACAGGAACAGGAGCCCGAGCTGGAATACTTCTTCAACATGATACACGAAGAAGACAAAGCATATATCGAAAAAACGGTGATAGACGGAATAAAAGCATTTCGGCCTACCCGGTTCGAATTCAGGTTGCGCACACCCGGCAACCAGGTAAAATATATAGATGGCAAGGGCTCCCCTTTTTTAATACGCAATAAAAAAGTGGTGATCATTTTATTTACCATGCAGGATATTACCGAGACAAAGAACTTCGAAAAGAAAGTATTCAGGGCAATTGTACAAACAGAAGAAAAAGAGCGGACAAGGATCGCCGGCGAACTGCACGATGGCGCCTGCCAATACCTTGCTTCGGGTACGATGATCGTAAGAACGCTGGAAAAATCCCTGTGGCAACCTGTAGAGCAGATGGATATCAACAGGATGCGGGAACTGGGTATGTACGGCAAAACAACCATCGAAGAAGCACTGAATATCATACGCTCTGTTTCGCATGATCTTTTTCCCAAAGAGTTTTATAAAAAAGGGCTTATCAATGCTGTAAAGGAAATGCTGGATATGATGCAGGCTGCCAACTCCATAAAATATACATTCACCACCAATGGCATATACATAGAAAACGATCCCAGTGTATCCATTAATCTTTTCAGGATAATACAGGAATTTGTACGCAACAGCCAGAAATATTCGGGCGCCACCCGGCTCAATATCACGATGTTTGCCAATGAAGATACCGTAGAGTTCAGGATGGAAGATAACGGCAAAGGATTCAACCTTGACAGTGTAAGCAAAAACTACGAAGGCATCGGTCTTGTAAATATGAAGAACAGGATACAGGCCATCGGCGGTTATTATAATTATACCACTACGCCTGGTAATGGGGTGCAGCTGGTGCTGAGGGTGCCGGTTTAATTGATAGATGGATTAATGGATAAATTGTTTTATGGTTTAATTGTTTTTATTGTCAGCAAGCAATAAAACAATCTGACCATTAAACCGAATTCACTTCGCATATATCAAACGTTTTTCTCCATCAACAAGAGGTTTAATATATTTTGATAAGCCATTAGAAGAAACCAGGTCAACTTTACTATTCAATAATCTTTCAAGATCAAGTTTCATTTGAATGAATTGCAACCCTATTTTTTGATCATAATCAAGGTCAACTAAAATATCAATATCACTTTCATTATCTGCCATTCCCCTAACATAAGAGCCAAACAAATACGCCTTCAAAACCGGTCGGGTTTTGAAGTATTCTTTTATTGATTCTATTTTAGAGTTCTCTAACGTCATATAACAAATATCCAAAGAATGGATTAATAGCTTAATTGTACAATTGTTTAATTGCTTTATGAACAATTTAACCATAAATCATACAGCATTCAGCTATTGCATCTTAATACCCCAATTTACCCAAAAACTCACTTCTCAACCTCGAAACTTCCGGAGAATATTTCGGGTCGAGCCAGATAAAATGCCCGGCACCTTGCAGAGATTGAAAATCTATTGTAGTATTTCCTGCCGCTGTCATTGCCGTTACAAATTGTTGCGCAGTTGAATACAGAACATTCCTGTCATTTGTAGCATGAATAATTAATGTTGGCGGAAAATTCTTTTTAAAAAGATAAACAGGAGATATTTCTTTCGCAAGATCTTTATTCTTCAGGTCTTTTCTTATCCATGCCGTACTTTGATCCGTCAGATCATACACACCAGAATTAACCAGTAACACATTGGGCGATGAACCGAATTTCAGGTCATCGGTCTTTTCATTCCACTTATCTGCCAATGCAGTACATAATATCAAATGCCCGCCGGCAGAATTACCCGATGCCACAATTTTGTTGGTATCAATATTATATTCACCTGCGTGCTGCCTGAGCCAGCGAATTGCCGACCTGGCATCCATCACCGCATCAAAGGGCAATGTGCCGTGCCTTCCATACGTTCTGTATTCAACAGCGCAAGCTACCCAACCCTTCTTCGCATAATTTTCGCAGGCATAAAAGAACCAGTCCGGCTTCCCTTCCGACCAGCTGCCACCGTGAAAATATATGATCACCGTTTTTTTGTTACCGTTCATTATACTGTCTGGCAAAAACATGTGCATGTCCAGTTTAAAAGCGCCAACAGTTTTATACGTCTTTATCAAATGGCCCTGCCTGCCGGCAGCATCTTCAGTGTAGATAGCATTTACTTTATTAAGATAAGATGTGTCTTTACAGGTTGCTTTAAAATTATTGTAAACAGGTTCTATATTCTTTATCCCGTTATTATCGATATGGTTATATAAATAATCGAATTGCCAGTATGCCCTGCATGCCGGGTTCGAAAAGAATTGAGGAATCAGTTTCCAAACTGCATTGAGTTGTTGGTTGTCTGTATTTTTATAAACTGGCTTTTTTAGTTCAAGATTTATTTGATAAGAAAGAAAAGCCTTTACATAACTGGTAAAATCCGAATTGGTGAGCAGTTCAGGTTTATTAAAGTCGGCAAGGTTGCCTTCAAGCCGTTGCGGAATTGTTGAAGCGGTCTTCGAAGTGTTGCCGATATAAATATCATGGTTCAATGGATATTCGATAAGCAGTTTGTCGAAGTAATATTTGATCTCTGTTTGCTGCTCCCCTACATAACCTGCATCAAGCTTACCGGTATAGTTGTTTAAAACAGTATTGAATTGTAGCCTTACCGAATCCATCTTTGCAATAAATGCTTTTTCCGGCAAAGAATATATTTTGGCATAATTGGGATAAAGCTCATTGGTAAATTTCTTCCCGATCACTTTTAATTCGGCTAAATAGTTCCGTTTGCTGCTGTCCTGTTGCGCATAGATTTGGTTTGAAAAGAACAGGAATAGTAAAAGAAGTTTTGGGCGCATGAAGTGGTTTATAAGGTAAACGTTTGTGAGGTTGAAAATGTTACAGTTTGGCAGCCCGCAGATTTCGCAGAAAGCGCAGATAAGCATACGCTATTCTGCAATATCAGCGTAATCTGCGGAGAAGAATTATCTTCCGCGAAATTTGCGCAATCTGCGGGAAATTCAATTGCCGCAATTCGAATTTATCATCTTATCCGCTTCAGCCCTGTCTTCACTGCTAAGGGCAGCTTGTTTTGCATTGTTAAAATATTCACACGCTTTTGCTGTTTTACCATATCGTATCATTATTGTTCCCAGCCAAAGCAGGCAGTTGCTCTTTTCTTCATAATTATCATTTACCAAAACCTTAAAATCTGAAAATGAGCTTTTCAAGCTGTCCATAAAATATTCAACCTGCCCTCTTTCATACAAAACATCAGTATAAGGAACCTGGTTCCTGTCTTCCTCACTGGCAATGGGCGAGTCTGGGTTAAATGTAGAATAAAACCACTGCCATAATTTTGAAGCGATAACACTTCATCAAAATCCTTAAGCGCTTTTTCATACTTTTCTATCTGCATGTACATAATGCCCCTGTTATAATAAGGCAACTGCAGTCTCCGGTTACGCTTTATAAGCTTCGTATAGGTTTCTATTGCTTTATCATATTTCTTTTCTTTACCAAGATTATAGGCTTTATCAAATAATTCTTCATTGGTTTCTTTGCAGGAAGTTAGGAGTATGAGAGAAAGTATATAGATTATTATGCGGCGCATGGAATGCTATTATTCTTGCAATGTAAAAGAATTCCAACCAATAACAAAAGTAGAAACATCTGAAACTTTTTGCAGCCTGATAAATCCGTCGCCCTTATCTTTCCCGGACTTGCAGTACCATTTGCCAATAAGACTTTTTAGGAAATGATGTTCAGAGGAATATTTTAATTCCATTGTTTGAAAACATATCCCTGGACTTATTCCTGTTGGCTGAAGTATTGCTGTTTCAGCTAATACTAACGAATCAGCAGATATAATTTTGTACTCTACATTGCAAACAACAATCGTGTCTTTGCCGGAAATATCTTTACCTTTTGTATAACTTTTGATCGAATAAGTTTTATCAGTATTCCATTTGCAATCCAATTTAATACTATCCCAAAAGGCTCTGTCGCTGGTAATGTATATTCCTTTCCATGTTCCTTGAAAGATTTGTGCATCGACTGATGAGCGGCATAACATCAATAGTATAATAAATACAATTTTCAAGCCCTAAGAATTTTGTGCAGACTATGATTGTTAAAGTTATTTTTCTTATAGAACAGATTTTATTAAATCAATTTGGCTCGACAATTCATTTACTTCCTTATTAACATCAATCTCTATAAGGTCAAAACTTGTTTTACTTAATATATTTTCAGACCAGCTTAATTTTTCCACCAATTCGGGAAATTGTAAGCTAATACAAGAAGTAATCATTCTCATCATTTCCGCTAGTAATATAATTTCAGAGTTTGAATGTGGTACTTTATACTTTTTTCTTGGAAAATCACTATCAAATATTGAATTCCCATTTACTCTTAAATTATGCGCTAGAAGGTTGTTTCGATAATCCTTGAAATCAGGCCATTTATTAAATCTCTTTAAAATTGGTTTAGTTATTTTTTTAAGCTTATTTATTCTGTCTGCATATTCCGGATGTTTTGATGATGTGAATTCCTCATTATATTCGTCAAAAAATGAGTTACTAATTATTAATGAGTAATTAAGCAAAGTGCCTGAAATAGCTTTAGACAATTTCAGATTAGAATAATGCCCTTTAAATTTTATCTTATTCAAATAAGCTTCATTATCGGAATATATTTCATGGACTTCTATAAAATAACATTTGCGTGGCTAAGTGTGCAAGTATTTTATATGAAGAAAGAAGTTTTTCCATTGCTTGAATGCTTTTTTAAATGTATCAAACATTTATCCCCCTAATTCTTAAACCCAAAACTATCATTCTCATTACTATCCTTCGTTTTAGCCAGCTTGGTATTAAGCGCATAGAATATATTAACGAAGCTGATGAGAGAATTAGGAACGGCATAAAGATCCTTGCCGAAATTTTTTCCTATGGAATAAGAAAAGGCAATGGCATCCGTTAGTTTAAAAGACAAGTCAACCACCAGTTTGGTATCCATATCATTTTCAAAGCGGTAAAAAGGATTGCCGTTGATGATCGTTTTATCAACCTTGGCAGAGCGGTAGCGCAGGTCGCCGAGTACAGAAGCCATAAAGCGTTCCTTGTTTCCAAAAACAAAATTCACCCGCAGTATGCCATCAATGTTATTGGCTTCACGAACAGTATCCGCTTCAAAATCGTGTATATAGCGCAGGGCCGCAGTACCGTTTACTTTAGTGTTGCCGCTGATATCGAAAGAATACGCTGCCCATAAGGCTGCCCTTGCCGCTTTGGAAAAATTGAATTTATCTGTCGGGAAAGCCACACTCATAGCACCGCTGATCTCCAGGCGGGTTGCGCTCTTCAAGGCTTTGGTGATCTTTTCTGCAAAAGCTGCGGCAGTATCCTGGTTCATATTGCTTATATAAGCAGCCATTACGTTTTGTATCTGGGTAGCATGTGCACTGTACAGGTCGCCGTTGGCGCTGAAAACAGCTTTCAGCGTATCATTTACCATACCTGTCATTTTATTGCTCCACAAATTTGCAGAACCCGCAGGCGGGGTTGCAATATTGCTGTCCATGTCGGAAAAAAACTTTGCCATCGTGTTGCTTCCCGGGTAAGTAAGCAGGAAGAAAGTAAAATCAGATTGCCATTTAAGTACAGTGGTACGATGTGCATCTATGCTGCCGGTAAGCTCCTGGTTAAGCTGGTTGATGCTTTTACGGTTGCCCGTCATTACGGGTAAGCGAAAGCCAAATCCCAGGCACTGAGATGTATCACTGCCGTATTGTGTTCTGGCAGAGGCAATTGAAATAGCAGCATTGCGCAAGGTAAAGCCCTTGCCGTTCAGGTAATCTTTATAAGTAAACGTTGGTCGATCCTTCAGCCAGTAAGGATAAAACTCCATCGAAAAATCCTTAGGCACTACAAAGCTGTTATTGGAAACAAGGTTCTGGTAAAGGGCCGTTTGCAGTGCATTCCAGTTATTGGGTTTGGAAATATCTGTAGGTGTGGTACCCAATATGGTAAAAGCCGGTGACGATGAGGGTAAGATGCTGGATATATTTCTTTCCTGCGCCATTGCTTTGGAATTGAAAAGTAACAGGGCAGTAAAGCAGTAAAGAACGTTCTTCATATCATTGGAAGTTTAGGTTGATGAAAAAAGTAATGGTTTGGTTGGTTTGCGCAGCAAAAGGAACAGAATCTGTAGGTGTTAATGTTTGAAGCTGGTCTTCTGTTACCTGCTGTGTAAGGATAAAGCAGGAAACGATCATGTTATCCGTTTGCGGGTTGATATCCATTACTACCGAAACCAGCGGCAGTGTTGTGCCTTTTAACTGCTGCCCTGTACCAAGCGGCACATTCAGTACATCAGGAGAAAAGAGAGTACCGGCGGGGTTCTTAAATGTAGTGCTGCCGCTTTGGCCATTGCCGACTACTACACTTAGAAAATAATTTTTCGTGGGCTTGGTGGTAAAATTAACGTCGTGGTGAACGGTAAAGACAGTTGCCATAAGAGTATATTTTTAGAGTTTTAGATTAGAGATAGATCAAAAAGTTCTTTACAGATATTGCTGTATCAGTGAAAAGCAACTACCCTTTCCTGCTTCGGTAATACCCCCGCACATGCGTACCATTCTTTTTGGTGTAGCTTTTTACATGAACAGTTTTTGCTTTATAGCTTTTTCGTTTTTGAGCACTTACAGTAAGAGAGAACAGGGATAGGGTAAATGCCACCAGCAGAGAGACGAGTACTGATTGTAGCTTCATAAAATGGTGTTAGGGTTAAAAATGAATTTAAAGCTATTGAAAGTAATTTAGTAATACAAATAATTTACAATACATATATCCACTTGAGATATACCACTCAAAAGTGAGAAGTTGAAGCAAGCAGTTGTGGCGTTATAACCCAAGAGTGAGAAATTTCACAGTAGGTAATGATTATTATTTTGTTGTCCTGGCCCCTATTTTTAATCCCAGCTTTTCAAATTCAACATCATTGGGCTCCCAAAGTTCCAGCTTATTGCCTTCCATATCAAGTATATGAACAAATTTGCCGTAGTCGTAATTTTCAATAGTATCCAATACATTTACACCATTCTTTTTCAGTTCACTTACAAGCGCTTCCATATTCTCAACCCTGTAATTGATCATAAAATCTTTTGCAGAAGGCTCAAAGTATGTTGTTTTATCGGTAAAGGGGCTCCATTGTGTAAATCCTTTTTTGGTAGTGTCTGCACCCTGGCGCCATTCAAACACAGCGCCGTATTGATTGGTATTTAACCCTAAATGCGTTTGATACCATTCCCGCATTTTACGGGGATCTTTGCATTTGAAAAAGATGCCACCAATACCCGTTACCTTTCTCATTTCCTGCACTCCTGCATTTTGCTTTAAATTGGTGAGCAAAGCCTTAAGCGCATAACCGGAAAGAAAAGACGCTGTAATAACAACGGTCATCAATGTTATCTTTTTCATCGAGAAGGAATTTTTATCGTTTTGAGTATGTTCGATATCACGTATTGCCAGAAACTATTTATTCATAGAGCCGGTTTTCAATATCCATTCGTTCATATAATACCCTGATAACTTCGATAGAATCAGGCAAAACTTTGTAAAAAATAAGATGAGATTTAACTTTTGATACACGGTACCCTTTTCGAACATGTTCCATCGATTTACCGGTACCAGGGTTTTTGCAGATGTAGTTGATCTCATCAAATAGCAAATTGTAATAGCGGTCTGCTTGCTCTGCAGACCATTGTTCAACCGTGTAAAGCCATATTTCTTCAAGATCAACTATTGCTTTTTTACTTATAATATACCCACGCACTTTCATAAAAATTTGCTATGAAGTTTTTTCAGGTGAGCTTTAGGATTAAAGTTTTTTTCATAGCCACTCTTTTCTCCCTGAACGAGCGCCTTATTAAGTGCTTTCTTTTTTTCTTCTTCTGCTTCTAAAAGCCGTAGTGCAGTTCGTATAACTTCGCTTGCAGAATTATATTTTCCTGATGACACTTCACTTGAAATAAATTGTTCAAAGTGATCTCCTAATAAAATGGAGGTATTTCTTCCCATATTTTTTCTATAAAAATACCAATTATTGGTATTCATTCAAAAATATTCCGGGAGCAGGCCGATCGTAGAAAGTTTTTAAAATCAATAGTTTTTGTTTAAAAGAAAATTAATTGAACCCGAATACCAATATAATTTAAAAGTAAAAGCCATAAATACTGGTCATGACTTTTATTGTTTTTATAATCAGTGGCATCTGCGTAATCCGTTTAATCTGCGGTTAAAAAATCCCTGCAAAACTTAATTCACAGGGAGATAGATGAGCAGACAGGAGTAGGCTCAAATTATTTATCTGCCAAAAGGCGAACAACCGTCAAAAAGATAAGAAAGTCCAAAAAAGGTCAGCACAGCAAAGCCGCCCAGCAAAACTATTCGTAGTATAGTACTCATCCTGGTGTATTAAGGGTTTCAAAAACTACAAAAGGGTAAGTGAATATACAGCAAATTGATTATTTTTTAAAATAAAAATCCCTGTTTTTTGTTTGTATTAACATTAGGTATCGATAGATTTTATCTTAAGCCGGTAAAATTTTCTCCAGAAAGGATACAAAAAGAACAATGCACTGCCCACAATGGCCGCATAATTCTTCATACATAAAAAAGCCACTATCCACACGATCTCCTTTGCAGCAAAAAGGCGGTTCAGCTTATAATAGCATTCCACTGTCTTCACGGTCATGTTTTCCTGCTGCTCCTGCAGCCGGTCACCTATCTGCCCGTGATTGAAGGTCAATAAGATAGCAGCAGTAGTTATCCAGTTCACCAGGTTGTTGGCGAAGAAGATATTGACCAGGCAGAGTATAACTGCTACAATGCCGATCTCGATCATCCATGTTTTCATAGCGGGTTGTTTTCGTATTAAGAGAATGGCAGATGGACCATTGATAATGGGCCATAGTCGATAGCCGAGCCTGTTGAAATGACAAATAATGCAGGCATTGAAAAACTGTGCTATGGACCATGGACTATCGACCATCAACCATGTCTACGCCTTCGGCAACGTAAACGTAAACACACTCCCTGCGCCTACCTTACTTTCCACGCGGATATCACCGCCGTTCCTTGCCAGGAATTCTTTGCACAACATAAGGCCAAGACCGGTACCTGTTTCATTGGAAGTGCCTTTGGTAGTAAAATAAGTATTGCTGAAAAGCTGCAGCATATGCTCTTCGCTGATGCCCATGCCGGTATCTTTCACCAGCACTTCCACCGTATCGTCTTTTACACAGGTGCTGATGCTTACCTCGCCCTGCTGTGGTGTAAACTTGATAGCATTGGATAAAAGGTTGCGCAACACCAGGTCTATCATGTCTTTATCGGCATAAATATATACCGGCTGATCTATCTTAACATTGAGGTACACTTTTTTATTTTCTGCCTGTAGCCTTACCAGTTGCTGCACTTCAGTGATCATGTTGCCAATATCCAGCAATTGCGGATTCACATTATGCCCTTGCATCTGGCTCTTTGCCCACTGCAATAAATTTTCCATTAAGCTGGTGGTATAATGAAGGTCATCAACGATATCGGGCAGCAGCATTTTGATCTCTTCGCCGGGCAGATCGTACTGCTGCATGTTCTTAAATAAATTACGCAACCCGTAAATAGGTGTACGAAGATCATGCGAAATGATAGAGAACAGGCGGTTCTTTACAGCATTCAGTTCGGTAAGCTGCACCGTTTGTGCCTCCAGCAATTCTGCTTTGTGCGCCAGCTGTTTATCCTGCTCCACTATTTCTTCATTGTTAAGATGAAGCTGTTCATTGACCGCTTTCATCTCCAGCTGAAAATCGGTATTCTCTTTTTTAATAAGGAACAGCCCAACAAAAATGAGTGCCAACGACAGTACATGAATAAATACATACAGCGGGTAATTAAGATCAGACAATACGTATTTATAATTCTTATACAAAATGAATATCACGAAATAGCAGATAACAGAAAAGGCAATGGCCGAAAGAATATGCACAACCTTTTGCAGAAAGAATACAGCAAATACGCCGTAAAGGATAAAGAACAGCTCCAGTCCCACATCCACACTGCCTACATACACCAGCGCTGTAACATAAGGGTACGTTATGAAATACCATATGATGGCAAAATTGTGAAGCTTATAATGGTTGGCCAACAATACCACACCGCTGATCACTATCGGTGCAAAAGATACGATCCATGCTACAGGCGGAATATAGCCCTTACCCGATAAGGTAAGAAAAGGAATAAAAAGACCGGTAACAAAGCCAAAAAAATTGATGAGATTAAAAATGCCGAGCCGCCTTTTACCATAGCTGTCCATTACAGGTGTGTACCCAATGGTTTTAATACGATCAAAAATCGCAGCAATTTTGTACAAAGGCATGTCTGATTAGGTTAGGCTTCTGGTAACGCATCATCCCTGAATGATCTGCGCAGCAATGATTCAGGGCGATACCCGTAGTAAGGTACTACTAAACCCTGATAAAACATAAAAATAATTTATAAGGTATAAATTACTCCTGCTCTTCCACCTTTACAAAGCAAACCAACGGCATCTCTATTTTTTTAAACTCATTGGCGGTACTGTCGAAGTAGCGCAGCAGTGCAAAGCCATCGTTACCGATACCGCTTATTACCAGCTTGATATCTTTATTAGCTTTAAATGCTACTACATCGCCGACATTGAATGCTGTTTCCATGAAGTGAATTTACGAATTACGAATGACGATTTACGATTTCATTTATTACGAACAGGCATTTATTTTCTTAAGCATACCAACATAAAAACAATTCGAACTAAAGGCATTCGTAAATCGTAAATCTCAAATCGTAACTCACCTGTCTTTTAGCTTTGGCCTCAACCTTTGCCTGCTCTTATTAAATATCATCTGCCCTTTTTCTACACCTTTACGCAATGCTTTCTGTTCTTCTTCGGGTAAATTATAAATAGTTTGACAGTCGGTACTGCAACAGCCATCATATTTAGCCTTACAATCTTCGCACTGGATGAACAACAGGTGGCAGCCATCATTGTTACAATTGGTATGTGTATCGGCAGGCTTACCGCATTGATGGCATTGCGCTATCACATCTTCTGTAATACGCTCCCCCAGCCTGTCGTCGAACACAAAATTTTTACCAATGAATTTACTTTGCAATCCGCCCTCTTTTATTTGTTTCGCATAATTGATGATACCACCTTCCAGGTGAAATACATTAGTAAACCCATTGTGCAGCATATAAGCGCTCGCTTTTTCGCAACGGATGCCGCCTGTGCAATACATAATGATGTTCTTATCCTTTTTATCAGCCATCATTTCCACTGCCATAGGTAACTGTTCACGAAACGTATCGCTGGGTATTTCCAGTGCTTTATCAAAATGGCCCACTTCATATTCGTAATGGTTGCGCATATCTATCACAATGGTATCATCATCCTGCAGCAGTTCATTCATTTGCGCAGCGTTTACATAACGCCCTTTTTTTTCCATGCTGAAACCGGGATCATGGATACCATCGGCAACGATCTTATCCCTTACTTTTATCTTCAATACCCAAAAGCTTTTGCCATCGTCATCTACAGCAATATTAAGCCTGATGCCGTTGAGCGCCGGTATACTATAGAGATAGGATTTAAGCTGTTCAAAATTATCTTCCGGTACGCTTATCTGCGCATTGATACCTTCGTGCGCTACATAGATGCGGCCAAATACATGCAGCGCATTCAATGCCGTGTACATATCATCCCTGAATTGTTTAGGATCAGTAATAGAAAAATACTGGTAAAAGGAAATGGTAATGCGGTGAATGGTCTCTTCGTACAATTTCTTTTTGAGCTCCTCCTGGGAAACCCGGTTGTGTAATACTGCCATAAGTGTTTAATTTGATCCCGTTCGGTAACAGGAAATCTTTAAAAGATTGGATGCTTGCAGGGCAAACCAAATTTCGTGGCAAAGATAATGAGGATTTATGATTTGTGATTTCAGATTTATGAAGTAGAAACACTAATAACCAATAACAATTAACTAATAACGAATAACCAAATCAAAAATTGATATTGACACTGCTTCCTCTCAAACTGTTATTACTGCCGGTAGTACGCCTGATACTGCCGCCGATCAATCCGCCTGCACCAATGCGGATGCCGGTAATGCCTTTGTTACCGTTTTCGTAAGCAGCAACAAAATCTACACGAAATATTTTAAAGATGTTCTCAATACCGGCAAACAGTTCTACATAATTATTGGTACGGTTTACATAAAAAGCATTGCTGCCGGCAACAAGGTTCCAGTTCAGCCGTTTGAAGAAAGGTATCTTATTCGTAAGCAAACCGTTGAAATGATGCTCAACATGACCGAGCGCATAAAAATTGGCCACAGTGCTGTTGGCATAATATTTTGCCAGTTGAAAGCTGTTCACATATTCACTCGCAACCGTAGAGCGGTTGCCGTTGAAATGCTGGTAATCCTGTATAGGTACCGATTTACTGTTGAGAAAACCTCCGATGCCTATCTTATACTTTAATGTACCGGCCAGTTTAAAGTTCTTATCATCATTGATAGTAAAGCGCCATTTATCAAAATCAACATCGCTGCCAAACGCCTTGATGCCTTTACTGTAACTAAGTGTAAAGGTTGGGTATTTTGAACCGATAGCTATCTTGTTGTTCGGGAACTCGATATAGCGTTGCCCTGGTTTT
This sequence comes from Bacteroidota bacterium, assembly GCA_048497855.1. Classification (GTDB taxonomy): domain Bacteria; phylum Bacteroidota; class Bacteroidia; order Chitinophagales; family Chitinophagaceae; genus Ferruginibacter. Next base: position 26,690 of record JBEHZB010000006.1, read on the forward strand.
ATACTGATATCAAAACCTAAGATAAATGCCTGGTGCCTGGTGAATTGGGTGGATATTTTTTCGTACGGATAGTTAGGAGTAATGTTCACCGAATCTTTTTTGAATACAGTGAATTTGGTAGTATTATCCAGCGGTATCCTGTCTTCGTATAATGCACTTACCGTAAAACGCAAACCGTTTTCGTAACGTTTATTAAAAGCAAGACTGCCGAAATAATTTTCGTAGGTCTTCATAAAATTATCTCCCCAGAATAAGGTGTTAATGCTGTTGGATAACGGCGTTATCGTACTTTCTTTATTGAACTGGCTTACCCGTTTACCGCCGGACAATGTCCAGCTGAACCGCTTGAATTTTTTATTATTTTCCCAATCCCTTGTTCTAAGGTTAATATCTACCCAGGCATTTAAATGCGTATTATTAAAACCGTATCGTATGCCGGGCTGTATCGTAAGCCTCGATTTTCTTCCCGGCAGTGTCTTTTCGTAATACCCGATCAGGTTGGCTACAAACCCTTCAGCGGGATTATATTCCAGGTGTTGTATCAGCGGCTCTATCCCCCATTGATAGGTATTTATTTTGCTGTAGTGTGTACGGTTGATACCGCTCCAGAATATCTTATACAGTTTTAATTTTCCCTGCCGGTTGCGCAGCGAGTCGATAGCATGTTTGGTTAAGCTGGAATCTTTTTGCAATTGGTAAATGCTGTCTTTTACCTGGTAATCTTTTTTCTCTTCAGGTTCTAATGGTACAGGACGAATAGTATCCCAATATGCTTTAGAACGCTTGTTCACCGCAGTATCATATTTTATGATGGTACGGTTAAAAATACCTGCGGCAAATGTTGGATTGATATCGTAATTGGAATACACATTTACAAAATTGCCCAGCGCATCAATGCCCAGCTGTTTAAAATTAAAATGCAGCAGTTGGTTCTTCACCCTCCATATATCGCCACCTACAGGTACATGTATCTGCGTTATTTGGAGTGTATCCAGTATCTCCAGCTGCGAAGTTTTAGTGAGGGTAAGATCAACACTATGTATGCGCCAGTCGCCATCGGTGATATTAATGATACCTGAAAACAACGGCTCGTAAGTACGGCGTGGTGTTACCCGTATAGTGTTGATCTCTTTACCATCTTCATAAAAACTGCCGAGGTATTTGTATTTATAAAGGCTCAGTGCATTATCCGCAATAGGCGAAATAAATCCTCTCGGGTTGAACCGTTCTGTAAATATGGTTACGTTGTTGTTATAAAAACTGATGAAAGTAGGAAAAGTAAAACCAAAACTGCCGCTGCCGCTTACCCTGCTGCTCTTTACTTCCATTTTAAACTTATCCGGTTGCTGCGTATATATTTTTGCAACAGATTCTGATAAATAGATAATGCCTCTACCCGAAGTATCCAGCCCCATATCCTGCCGGTCGGCATCCGGTATCTTTTGTCCCAATATGCGTTTGGGAAGATTCCGCAGCTTAATAATATCTTTTGTGTAGAGATCGCAATCAAAACCATTCACTTCTTTATTATAGTATGGTCTTTTTTTAATGGCCTGGCGAATAATTGCATACGCAGGATCTTCAGCGCCGCTCTTTACGATAACTTCTGCCAGTTGCAGTTTCTGTTCACTGATGATAAAAGTTATTTCTTCATCTTCCTTATTAACAACTACTGTTTTTTCCTGTTTGGTATAGCCAACATGCTGGCACACTACCACATAAGTTCCCGGCGAAACACTGAAAGAAAATTTGGCCCTGTTATTGGCACTGGCACCTATAGAAGTTCCTTTTATAGTAATGGAAGAGTAAGGCAACAAGTCACCTTTATCATTATAAACAGTACCATAAATTTTTTGTGCAGAAGAATTGATCGAAAGGATGACCAATAAAAGAGTTAGTATTTTTCGCATAAACATTAAAACGAATTTAATACTGCATTTGTTACTGAAAAATTAAAGTTAGCCACGAAGATGATATAAATCAATAACCCGGCTATTAAGGGCCGGGTTATTAAAGATTTTAAACCGGATTTGCCGGTTATTATCTGCGATATTTTTTACGTGGATCCTTTTTAGCGTGATGAATATTGGTAATATAGATTTCCTTCTTTCTTTTATTGATCTTATAGACTATCAGGAAGGGGAAAAAATCTACTTGGGCCTCCCTGTATTGTTTATTGCCTTTACTGCCATATGCTTCCGGGTAAAGCAAAATGCTATTAAGCTTATTCCTGACTGCCTGCATAAAACGCTCCCCTAAACCTTTTGACTTGCTTTCATACCAATCATATGCTTCATTATAATCAATCTCGGTTAAAGAGTGAAACCGTACACTATAATTCATTTCTTTTTCCTGTTCTTATTTTTATATGCCTGCCTTGCCGAAGCTTCCAGTTCTTCTAATGTTAACCCTTTATCCTTACCAGTTGCCAACTCTTTAAATCGCTTATCCATTTCTGCAATAAACTTCTTATCATTCCACCATTCCTGTTCTTCTTCTGCAAATGTTTTTACCACAGTTAATACTGTTTCCTTTTGCTTTGTATTTAACAATGATAACGACCTGGTGATCTCTTTATCCAATGAACTTGCTGTCCTCATATAATCTGTATTTACACAAATTTAAATCTTTTTGACAATTCCGCTTCTATTTACTCCTCCTTAAAAAACTTCCCGTCAGTGCAGCACAACCCGCTACCAGTGCACCAATAACAGCCGTAGCCAGTATCAGCATATAAGGGCTGTCCATTTTCAATATCAATTGCGATACCCGGTGCGCCAGTATATGATCATTATTACTGCTTATCCAGAAACTTAAGCCACCCCATAACAGGAACAGCGCAATAAACGCCGCAAAGAAAGCTTTTACCGGCCGCTGCGGTATCAATGCCGCAATTAAAAAAGCAACGATAGCAATGCTCCACCACGGCAGATAAAGACAGGCGGCAAAGCTTAATAAAGCAGTTAGTATAAGAGAGATAAAAAATTTCATGGTATCAATTGTTGAATTGCTTAATAGTTTAATTGTTATTCATCTGCACATTTTCACATTTACCAATTTGCACATCATTCTTTCTCAAAGTTCATGGTAAATTTCACCCGCTTGTCTTTTTCCTCTCCTTTCTTCATTAACCACAATGTATAATATTCGCCTGCGGCCCATTTATCTACGAACATGTCGTAATATTTACTGCCGGGGTTACCGCTTTGTCCGCCGGGATATACGCCATACGCTTCCGTTTCAGCAGTAAGGCTCACCACCATTCTCCAGCTCGGCCCGTGATCGCTTTTTGCAGCATTGATATTATGTACACCGCCGCCGATCGGCAGGTTCAGCCTGCTCAGCGCCGGTAGTTTAGTAAGATGATTGATACGGGTAGCCTTATATTTATCCCAATCCAGTTTACCTTCGGCTTCCGCTTTTTTCAGATCAACCGTTGCCTGTTTAAAAGCAGCTGTAACATCATCAGCCAGCGTTTCCTTCTGTGGTGTAGTTACATTATCCAAAAAAGAATACGCACTGTCTTTCAATACACCTTCCAGTAATGTACTTTCAAAAGGATGCATGATCGTTTTCGGTGCTTTGGCATATTCATCATCATACACCACTTTCCCAAATTTATCCCACCACAACTCAAACACTGTTGCACCCTTCGATCCCACATCATTGCGCAGGTTCCATTGTTTCAGTATGTCCACATATTTTTTCTCATCCGCATTCAGCGCACTTTCATTGATGTTCTTCCAGATCAGTGGCATTATCATCTCTGCCACCACATTATAATTATCCGTCTGCAAGGTCATCATATCTTTTGGTGTGATATCGCTCATTGCAGCAAGCCGCTTATTAATAGTAAAGCCACGGTATATCGGGTAGTTCCTTCCGATATAATACGGGTAGGTTTCATCCACCGGTTTCTGGTTGGCGCTGCTCACAAAGCCACGCTCAGGGTTATATTGAAAAGGCACTTCATCCTGCGGTATCATACCCTGCCATAAATAACTGCTGTCAATGCCCGGCATTACAAAATCGCCTTGTCCCTTCCATTTCGCCGGCCATTCACCTTGTGTACGTATCGCTATATCACCGTTCTTGCAGGCAAACACAACGTTCTGTCCGGGTGTATGCAGATTGGTAACCGCAGCCTGGTAATCACTGTAATTCTTTGCATGGTTCAGCATATTGAATATCTTCAGTTCAATGCTTGGGTCATGTGCTTTCCATCTTACTGCATACGATTTTTTGTTTGATACCCTCTTACCATCGCCCTGGTCATTTACACCTGCATAGGTTTTATCATACATCACCGGGCACCAGTCATTTCCTAATTGAACATACGCAACCGAATCAATAAAGTCAGGCTTATCTTTTATCTTAATGGTATCAATACGCCAGTTCGTTGTTTTATAACTTCCGTTATATAAATACTCATTGCGGCTGTCATCCTTAAAAGTGATCTGGTAATAATCCCTCACATCCCTGCCGCCATTGGTAAAGCCAAAAGCGCAGCTGTCGTTGTATCCAATGATAACACTTGGTGAGCCCGGAAATGTAGCACCATAAGAATTGAACGTTGGTGTAGAGATCTGCATTTCGTACCAAAGCGAAGGAAGATTTAATCCTAAATGCGGATCATTGCATAATATAGGCGAACCGCTCTTTGTTTTCTTCCCACTTACCGCCCAGTTATTACTGCCGTTGCTGCGGTCAGGTTTTTCTTCCGATATCATCGCCACATCTTTATTATTGAAATAAAGCGAATCAACATTAGCTGGCGCAATAGGAAATACTTTTTGTTTTTCAAACACTGTTCCTTTCGGAATGATAGGATCCAGTGAATCCTGCACCGCAGGAAAAAGCTTGGCAAAATCTTCAGGACTGAAAAAACTCTTCGCATTCGTCATTTCAAAATCATCTTCACCAGATGCTAAATTCTGGCTCATATATTTTAAGAACAGCGCCGTTTTTAAATTCGACCATGGTTCCGGTTTATACCCTATCAGTTTATATTCCAGCGGTAATTTACTTTCTGTCAATCCATCTATGTACGAATTCACACCGGCAGTATAGGCATCGCATTCTGCTTTCATCACAGCATCTTTATCCGTTTCTTTTTCTGCTATCTCCGCTGCATACACCATTCCTAATCTTCTGAATTCACGGTCATGCTCCAATGCTTTTTCGCCGATGATCTCGCTCGCCCTTCCGGCAGCAGCATAGGTTTGCAACTCCATTTGCCACAGGCGGAACTTCGCATGCAGGTAGCCCTGTACAAAATAAGCGTCGTTCTCCTGCTCCGCAAAAACATGCGGCACCAGGCGATCATCAAAGTACACACTCACTTTACCTTTCAGTTGCGGGAATTTCAGGTCGGCAGAAAAATTTTCATTCGTTGGTTCTGCATTTTGCCACACGCCATGTTGCGGACTTAACAATGCACCCAATGGGGCTGGCAATGCCAATTTGCTGTTTAGTATAACAACCAGGCCCGTTGTAATAACAGCGCCGGTTAAAAAGGGAATTATTCTCATAACGATCAATGTTGCTGTAAATTAAGCAAATAAAAGAGAATTAATAATGTAGTTCTTCACGTCAGGCCGCAAAGCAAACGCAAAGGGGCAAAGTTCTTTGCTGCTTTTGTATTTCCTCTTTGCGCCTTTGCGTGCACAATTCTTACTTTTGTCCTATGAATGAAAGTATCGACGTAAAAAACATCCTCGGCCTGCACCTCCCCACCGATCCACGCTGGGTAAACCTCGCCGAAATGCAGCTCGAAGAAATACTCACCGACCACGCCTACTGCGAACAGAAAGCAGCCACTACCTGCATCTCCCTTATTCAAAAAAATGCAGACAAGGAAAAACTCATCGACGAACTTAGTCCCATTGTAACCGAAGAATGGGGGCATTTCCGTTTAGTACTCGCCGAACTGAAAAAAAGAAAACTGCGGCTGGGCAAACAACGTAAAGATGAATACGTGAATAAACTGATGGCCTTTCAAAAAAAAGACGGCAGCCCCAATGAACGCTTCCTCGACCAGATGCTCATCATGGCATTGATAGAAGCAAGAAGCTGCGAGCGTTTCAAGCGCCTCAGCGAGGGACTGGATGATGAATACATGCGCAACTTTTACCGCCGCTTTATGGAAAGCGAAGCCGGTCATTATACCCTCTTCATCGAACTCGCCGAAACTTATATTGATAAAGCCATTGTAAGAAAGCGTTGGGCCGAATGGCTCGTGTACGAAAAGGAAGTAATGAAAGCAATTGAATTAAGAGGCGATAGGATACATTGAGTGTTCACAGCGTTACACAAAGATGACACAACGTTTCAAGGAGCGTCTCTGTGGTAATTAGTGTTCTTTGTGAAAAAAGAGAATACAAAATTTCTCTGCGAAATCTCTGCTTTCTCATTTCTCCGCGATAAAAACGGCAGACGATTGACTACGGACAACAGATAAAGTCTTTGCTTCAGCAAGGACTATTACTTGAACATTGAAAACCTGCCTGCCGGCAGGCAGGTTGAGCATTGATCATTGAACATTTTCTTTTGCCCGTCTTTACGACTTCCCGGCAAAATAATCGATCTCCTCTTCTAAATTTAAATAAGCATATCGCTCCTGCAACTGCTTTGCTTTTTGAAGATTGGCTGCCAGGAATTTTTCATGGGCAGTTGAGGTAGGATTAAATGCTTTATGCGCTTTGGCTGCTGTTATTACTGCTATCTCTTTCATTAATTCCTGCGCCGGCTCATCAATACAGGTGGTAATGAATTTATCCCACACATAATTGGTAGCAGCATAATTAGGATGTACCATATCTTCTGCATAAAAGCGATAATCACGAAGGTCATCGATCACCAATTCATATGCAGGAAAATAAAACAGTTTATCAAACTTATCTACCAATTGATGCACGGCTTGTACCAAGGTAGCTTTGCTCCTGTTATTTTCAACAAAACCTTCTCTTAAATGTCGCACAGGGCTTATCGTAAATATGATTCTGATCTTCGGGTTGAACATAAACAACCGGTGAATAAGGTTATCCAGCGCCGCCAGCACTTCTTCTACAGCCAATAATCTCCTGTTGAATTTATCCGTTGGCACTTTGTGGCAATTCGCAACTACGTTCTTATTTTCCAATTGATAAACAAAAGCAGAGCCCAATGTAAGTAATACCCAATCAGCCTGCTTTAAAAAAGTATGTGCTGCTGCCTGTGAATCATTTATCTTTTGCAAACAATTTTCTCTGTCCACATCCGAAAAACGGGTATGGTGTTCCCAACTGTTCCATATCTCATTTTGAAAAAATAATTCGTCTGCAGTGTAGCGCTTGTCTTCAATATAAGAGGTTATCGACTTTGCAATGCTGATCGGGTTAAATAAAATACCATTCGGATTTTCTAAAACAGAAAATTTATGCCGCTTCAACTTCTCACCTATATTTTCTGTAAAGCAGGAACCCGCCAGTAATAATTTATCCTGGTGCCTGATCTTTTCAGTAAAAGGTTTGGGAGAGAATTCTAAATGAAAATCCATGCGCACTATGTTTTTGTATTACACGGATTAAAACTAATTACACGGATTTTTATATCAATATTCATTCGTGTAATTCGTCTCAATTAGTGTAATTAATAGTTAGATAAATATTTGAGAAGACATCTTACTGGATACAGCTAACGCATCCATATCAAGGTTATTCAATAAGCCCTTTTGCTGAAAATAAGGTATCATTAATTCCGTATCCATATTGCCTACCAGTTCATCATCGGCCATCGGGCAGCCGCCAATGCCTTTTAATGCACCATCAAAACGAAGGCAACCTGCTTCCAGCGCAGCATCTACTTTTGCCTGCCAGTTAACTGCCGTAGAATGTAAGTGAACACCGATGGTTGTACCGGGTAATGAATCAACCAAATATTTGGTAACACGCTTTACCTGCTCCGGTGTTGCCAGGCCTACGGTATCAGCTAATGAAATCGTTTTGATATCAAGCGCCACCATTTTATTTACCCATTCAAAAACGATGGCTTCATTATATACATCGCCATAAGGATTGCCAAACCCCATCGAAATATAGATCACCAGTTCTTTTTTGTTCTTTATGCAAAGGTCCTGTATATCCTCTACCCGTTGCAGCGATTCCTGTATAGAAGAATTGGTATTCCGCTGCTGAAAGGTTTCAGAAACAGAGAAAGGAAATCCCAGGTAAGTTATCTCATCAAACATCACGGCATCTGTTGCACCTCTTTCATTTGCAATGATCGCCAACAGTTTTGAACGGCTTCCATCCAATTCCAAATTCCCAATTACCTCCTTTGTATCTGCCAGTTGCGGTATCGCTTTCGGCGAAACAAAGCTGCCAAAGTCTATGGTATCAAAACCTACTTTCAACAGGCTGTTTATATAAGCAGCTTTTTTTTCGGTAGGGATAAAATGCGGCCAACCCTGCATGGCATCACGTGGACATTCTATTAACTGAACGGTATCTTTTATGTTCTGCATGCCTGTACTCTTTCTCTTAATGATTTAAAAAATTTAGTGCGGTCCTTTTCACCTGTTGTACTGATAAGTATTGACCGGCTTATAAGGTTCCTGAAATTATCAAATGCTTTTTCGGTAAAACGCTTATCTGTGGTGCTGATGTATTTCAATACGATATGATTGATGAAGGCGATCTTGGCGCCATCCATTTCTACCAGTATACTGTTGTTGCCTAGTATGATCTCGTTGATATAGAATTGTAAGGTTGCACCGAAAGTATTCTCACCAACACCCGGCATGAACTTATATCCTTTTTCCAGTTGCTTCTGAATATGCACCAGCATAGCATCGCAACTGTCCAGTACTTTATGCAGGTCTTCTTTTGTTTCAAATATACCTGCATCCCTGTAATATTCTATTTGCAAAATAGTACTGTTGATGCTTTCATAATTCCACAATTCTACCGAAGGGATAAGATTATACTCCTGCAATACCTGCTGGCCAAGCTTAAAATATTCTTCGTCATCAAAAGTTTCCAGGTTAAAATTCTTTCCATCAAATGCAGGATCATTCAAGATGCTTTTGCACCAGAAAAAAGATTTAAAGGCCGCCAGTTCTTTAAAATAGAAAAAATAAAAAACGGGCACGTCTTTAGAAAGGTACATCAGTTGTCGCTGTTTAAAACCATTGAAGTATTTTAACTGCTGCAGCAATCCTTCGAGGTACTGCTTAAAATTCGTTATCGGTTCATTCGCTTCATTATCGGTAAATAAGATCTTATCACTTTGCAGTTGCAATACCTGGTCGAGCGAAAGATGGAAATGTTCACATAATAGCTTCAGTTCATCCAGGGCCACCGGCTTCTCTCCTCTTATTCTCCTGTAAACACTGTCGTAGCTCAGTTTCAGCAGGCTTGCGATCTCATCTACCATGGAGATATTCGGCGGCAAAGAACTTTTAATAGTGCGGAAAAGTTCTTTTTGCAGGTTGTTATCGGTCATAAAATAAAATTACGGATTTTCCGTAATCGGGCAATTTTCTTTACGGCTGCTTACCAATATCGGTATTCATTAAACAATATTTAAGGTCTTTCAATAAAAGTCTGCTGTCTTCAATTTGATTTAAGATAAAATGCAAATAACACTTTTAGTACAGTTGGTTTCAATTATATAACAACTACCGGCTGATATAGTTTAGCTGCATTATTTAACCTATAACAGCGAAACATGAGACTTGTTTTTATTTTTATTTTTTTATTCGTTACGGTGTGTTGCAAAGCCCAACAGTCAGTTACAATTGATTCTTCAAAAAAAACAACCCGGCTGAATGTATATGTCATTTCGAAAGGAAAGAAATTCGAGTTTCTTCCTTTTACTGTTAATGTAAGAGCTTTTGTAAAAAGTATTTTCAGTAAAAAGAAAATGCGGGTGATCGTTGCTTCTAAAAGTGAGTACGCTGCTAACAGGATAGACAGGCTGATGAAAAAGCATCATGCAAAGATCGGTAACCTCTGGTTCGATTCTCATGGATTGTATAAGAACGGCTTCTCTTCTTTCAGCATCGGGGAAGATAATTTTAATTATAAAAATATCAACGACACCCTGCACACTGCTTCGCTTCGACGAATAGCAGCTTATACGGATGCGGAAACAAAGATTGGTTTAGGCTCCTGCTATGGTGGCGCTTCCTTTACACATCCCGGTTCAGCTACAGTAAAAAGTGCACCCATGTATGGCGACAGCCTGATGGTGGGCATGGGCAACATATTCGACAGCTCCATTATTTACGCAAGTGAAAGCTGGGTGATGATGAAGCCGGGTATCTTTTTAGATAAGTTTGGTTTTGCAGGATATCCTTTAGGCAAGAAATATAAAACCGTTTATTGGAAACCTGTTTGGGATCATTTGGGCGAATGGCATTCGTATGTTTCAACAGAAGGTTTTATAAGAGATGTGAACACTGTTGCATTATCACATATCGGTGAAATAAAAGTAAGGGCAAGAACTTATTTAAGTCTTACCAAAGCCATACGTAAACAGGATAAAGCATTGCTGAGTCTTCGTCCTTAACCAAGACGCTGTTTCATGGCTTCATATAGAATGATGCCTGTAGCTACAGATACATTCAGACTTTCAAAATCGCCGGGCATCGGTATCTGGAATTGCTCATCGCATATTTTCATTAATGCAGGATAAATACCATGTTCCTCGCCGCCCATTACAATGGCGCAGGGTTCTGTAAAATCAATATCGAATGATCTCTTAGTGGCTTTCATTTCACTTGCAAAAACCTTGATGCCGTTCAAATGCAGTTCATCAACAGCTTTCATCAGGCTGTTAACGCGGCATACAGCGATCTTTTCCAATGCCCCTGCTGAGGTAAGGATCGCATCTTCATTCAAAGCGCCAACGCCTTTATCTGGTATGATAATACCATGCACGCCAAATGAAAAAGCACTGCGGGCTATACCACCGATGTTACGGATATCAGTAATGCCGTCAAGGATTAAGAAGAACGGAGTTTCTCCTTTATCTACCACAAATGAGATCACATCCTGTAAATTTTGATACTGCACTTTTGCAATAAGTGCTATACACCCTTCATGATTGCTTACATTGAAATTGTTCAGCTTCTCTACAGGTACTTTATTGATGGGCACTAAATGTTTTTCTGCCAGCTTTTTTATTTCATCTATCACTTCTCCATGAACAGTGCCCTGCAAATAGATACGCTCCAGCTGTTTGCCGGTTTGCATAGCTTCTATAACAGCCTTGCGGCCGATTATCAAGGTATTCTTTTTGGGACGATGCTGTTGTTGCCTGAAATTTTTCACGATTCGAAATTAAACTTAATTATCACAAATAAAAAGACCATAAGTTTAGAACTTATGGTCTTCGCAGATCCCCTTGGGGATTCTGGTATTATAATCCAAATGCTTTCTTTACATCTTTTACTGCATCCAGTTTTTCCCAGGTAAATAATTCCACTTTCTTTTTAAGTGTTTTACCATCAGGAGAAGTGAATGTTTTTTCTACCGTTTCATTCTTACGTCCCATATGGCCATATGCTGCAGTTTCGCTGTACATCGGGTTACGTAGTTTTAAACGTTGCTCAATAAAATAAGGACGCATATCAAAACATGGCATTGTCATTATCTTATCTGCAATTTGTCCATCGGTAAGATCAACCTTTGCTGTACCATAAGTAACTACATTGATACTGGTAGGCTGTGCCACACCAATAGCGTAAGAAACCTGCACCAGTACTTCATCACACAAACCGGCTGCTACAAGGTTCTTGGCGATATGGCGTGTTGCATAAGCAGCGCTTCTATCTACTTTACTTGGGTCTTTACCGCTGAATGCACCACCACCGTGAGCGCCTTTACCGCCATAGGTATCAACAATGATCTTACGGCCGGTTAAGCCGGTATCGCCGTGCGGGCCGCCGATAACAAACTTACCGGTTGGGTTAACGTGATACTTGATCTTGTTATTAAACAGGTGGGCATATTTTGGATATTTTGCTTTCACCCTTGGTATCAAAATATTGATGATATCTTTTTTGATCTTGGCAAGCATCGTATCATCTTTACCAAAATCATCGTGCTGTGTTGATACTACTATTGCATCAATACGAACCGGCTTGTTATTATCATCATATTCCAACGTTACCTGGCTCTTCGCATCAGGACGCAGGTATTTAATTTGTTTGTTCTCTCTTCTTAAAGCTGCCAGTTCTTCCAGTAATTTATGGGCAAGGTTCAATGCCAGTGGCATATAATCTTCTGTTTCGTTGGTGGCATAACCAAACATCATACCCTGGTCGCCGGCGCCTTGTTCTTCTTTCTTCTTCCTGTCAACACCTTGATTGATATCAGATGATTGCTCATGAATTGCAGAAAGGATACCGCAACTGTTTGCTTCAAACATATATTCACTTTTGGTGTATCCTATTTTACGGATAACACCACGTGCAATTTCCTGCACATCTAAATAAGCTTTACTCTTTACTTCACCGGCCAATACTACTTGCCCTGTGGTAACCAATGTTTCGCAGGCTACTTTGCTGTTGGCATCAAAAGCCAGGAAATTATCAATTAAAGCATCACTGATCTGGTCAGCAACTTTGTCTGGATGTCCTTCACTTACGGACTCAGATGTAAATAAATACGCCATATTATTTTTTTAAGATTGCAAAGATAAGGGTGTGAGACCTAAAGAACAAAGTCCCCTGCTGTGTAGAGGGGACTTATGAACATATCTTGATAAACTTTTTATACGAATTAAAGATTCGAATAAATGATCCGCAGCATCATTTTGTAATTAGGGTTATTACCGCCACCTATTTTTACTCTTCCTTTTGCAGTTGGATTATTAAAGGGAAGATAAGCGGCATCTGTCATTTGCGGGTAATACAGGTACGATGGCGCATACAGCCTTAGATCATAATTCGGTGTATGTTTTGTAACGATCTGCTGTACATATCTGCTGATGTTAAAGTTATAATACTTGATAGGGTTTCCTAAATAATCTACACCACTCCTGCGATATCCTCCATGATAGAACAGATCGATTCCGCCGGCCGGGTAATAGGTACTGAAGGCCGCAGTATTATCCGGATCGTAAGGGCTGCCCGGGTTAAGATCGAAATAGATCGGTTTCCATTTTTGTGTGGCGCCGGTATCTTTAAGATCTACATACAAATAGTCTGGTGCAGAGAAGATATCATCAAAGAATGAATTGTTCGGTATCTGCTGAACGATCAGCTCTGCCCGGTGTATGATACGGTTCGGCATAGTTGATAAAGCCGGAATATTAAGATTGACATATGTACCCGGCGTTGTTTGCAGGTACAGTTCTCCCGGCGCAGGGCTGGCAATGAATCCCGGCCTGTTGCGTACAATATTATTAACTGTAGAAGAAGGCCCGTTAACCATCACGCCATTACTTGATATGCCCGAAGGATAATTATTTAGTATCAGGGAAGAAAATGCTGTATCAATTATACCGCCGTTCCTTCTTCTGTAATGCACTTCCAGCTTGGTATTGGTATCTGCAAGGTTGCAATACATCAGGCCATTACCGGCCCCTGTTGCCAATACAGCTATACCGTTATTGAACATTTTGAATAACGTATCTGAGCGGAAAGCGTTGTTGGGACTGCCATCTATCGTATCTCTTGTAAACAGCAGGTTTGCAAAAGATGGTGACAGCTTTATGCGTATCTGGTTAACAGAAGAATCCCTGTGGTTGCTGTATTTTACATAGTTTCCAAGCGTTCTTACATCTACATCTGCAGAGCCAATAAGGCTACCGGTAGCAGGCACAAAATTGATGTTCTTTGTTTTATAAATAGAATCCCACAAACCGTTATTCTGATTCACGGTTCTTACATCTAAATGTATAAGCTGGTTGGTATCCCCCCAAAAGCCTTTGTAATTGATACAAAGTACTACAGAGTCAAACCCTGTGCCCGGCACCAGTGAGTTGTCGATGGTATCCTTTGCATTTCCATAATAATAAGGGAAAAAAGTAGGCTTCAGCTGCATGTAAATATTAGCAGTTGTTTGCCCAAACAGCGGATCGTTATTTATCCTGCCCAACACATGGTCTGCTTCACGTGGCACTAACGTGGTATCATTAAAAATACCTTGTGTGGTGTTTATAACAAGTGTATCAGCAAATGTATGTACATTATCTACTGCGGGAATAAGGTCGCTGCCAATATCGGTAGTATCTAATTTACTGCAACTCCAGTTGAACAATGAACTCAATAATAATAAAGCGATGGCTCCAGTGAGTAGAATACGTCTTTGCACAAATAATATTTTTTAAATAATGGGGTTAGTTTTTCTACTTCGCAAGGTCGGCATACAATTGCAAATAGTCTGTTAAATCACTTTCTGCATCATACTTCAACACCTTCTTTCCTTTCACTTTAGAAAACTCATCAACCAGTTTCTTGTCCACCTTATCTGCGCCAAAAGTAATAGCGTCAGCGAATGTAGCACCGCCTTTGAATAAGGCCAGGTTATTGGCATCTTTAAAAGGTTCCAGTTCTTTCTTGGTTACGTTATCGTTAATAGCGGCCAGCTTTAAAAAATCGGCGCCTAACTTTTCTTTAAAGGTTGTTTCACCAATCGTATATACCACTTTGCAATTGCCGAATACCGGCTCTTTCTTATACGCATTCTTGATGAACATGGGTATCAGGCCCGTCATCCAGCCGCTGCAATGAATAATATCCGGCGGCCAGCCAAATTTCTTCACGGTTTCAAGGGCTCCTTTACAAAACAGTACCGTCCTCAGGCCGTTATCATCAAACCATTTTTCACTTTCATCATGAAAAATAGATTTACGCTTAAAATAATCTTCATTATCAAGGAAATAAACCTGCAGCCTTGCATTAGGTAAAGAGGCTACTTTGATCACCAGCGGATAATCATCCCCATCAATAGAAACATTTATGCCCGACAAACGAACTACTTCATGAAGCCTGTGCCTTCTTTCATTTATCACACCAAAACGGGGCATAATGCACCTTACTTCCATTCCGCTGTCATTAGCCTTAACAGCCAATTTGTTAACAATCTCGGCAAAATCGGTAAGCTCCAGGTAGGGAGACATTTCGTTGGCAATGAATAAAATTCTTTTCTTTGTTGACATTTGCGTTGTGTTAATGAGCTGACTACCTTTTTTAAAGGTGTGCAAAGGTAAGATAATTTTTTGGGAAAATGAGGTTACGCAAGCATTTGGGCAAATTGCAACAAAATGATACTATTTAAGAAAGCAGCCGATCTGCAGGACCATATCGCCAAACAAAGGGCAAAAGGCATTAGTGTTGGTTTTGCTCCTACCATGGGGGCGCTGCATGCAGGGCATATTTCTCTTATTGAAACCGTTAAGGAACACGATGGACTAACGGTTTGCAGCATATTTGTAAATCCCACACAATTCAATGACCCTAAAGATTTTGAAAAATACCCGGTTACCATTGAAAATGATATCAATATGCTCGAAAAAGCGGGCTGCGATATATTATTTATCCCCACAGTGGCAGAAATGTACCCCGGGGGATTGGTTTCGCCCCAACATTATGAATTAGGGTATCTTGAAACCATTCTTGAAGGTAAATTCCGCCCGAGCCATTTCCAGGGCGTATGCCAGGTAGTGCACCGGTTGCTGGATATTGTTCAGCCTGATAACCTGTACCTCGGCCAGAAAGACTACCAGCAATGTATGGTATTAACCAAGCTGGTTGAATTGCTGGGAAAGAATATCAAAGTGATCATCTGCCCCACCCTCCGGGAAAATGATGGGCTGGCCATGAGCAGCCGCAATATGCGGCTGAATGAACAAGAAAGGTTGCAGGCTGTTAATATATCACAGGTTTTGTTCACGCTGAAGAAAGATATCAAGCCGGGCGATCTTGGTTATTTAAAAGATAATGCCACAGAATATTTAACAAAACATGGTTTTAAGGTAGATTATGTGGAAATTGCGGACGCAAAAACCCTGGCCCCGCAACAACACTGGGATGGAACTGCCAAACTGGTAGCCCTGGTAGCAGCATTTTTGAACGAGGTCAGGCTGATCGATAACATGCTTATGAACTAAGCATAAACAAACAGATGATGACAATAGAAATTTTAAAATCAAAGATCCACCGTTGTACCGTTACAGAAGCCAACCTGAATTATGTGGGCAGCTGCACCATAGATGAAGACCTGCTGGATGCAGCAGGCATGATAGAATATGAAAAGATACAGATCGTAAATGTGAACAATGGCGAGCGTATTGAAACCTATATCATTAAAGGCAAAAGAGGCTCGGGCATCATTTGCATGAATGGCCCTGCAGCCCGCAAAGTAATGGCGGGTGATATTGTAGTAATAATGAGCTACGCCAGGCTGAGCTTTGAAGAAGCGAAAACGTTTAAACCAAAAGTTATCTTCCCGAAAGAAGGAAACAGGGTTTAATTAATAATTGATAATTAATAATGAATAATTAAATACCTGGCCCATTCAACCATTTAACAATTTAGCCGTTCAGCTATTTATCCATTTCTCCAACTTATTTGCCTTTTCATTTTCCCTTCGTAATTTGTAGCTGTTATGAACAAACGGTTGCTATCCATATTACAATATGTGCTTTTCCTGGGCGGCGGTATCTTTTTGGTATGGTGGCAGTTAAGGGATATGGATGAAGAGAAAAGAAAACACTTTTACGATGCACTCAATAATGCCAATTACTGGCTCATCTTTCCCATAATCTGCATGGCATTGCTGAGCCATCTCAGCAGGTCGATGCGCTGGAAATTATTAATGGAACCATTAGGCTATGATCCTGCTTTAAAGAATTTGTTTGCAGCTACGATGGTGGGCTACCTGGCCAATTCTGCTATACCGCGATTGGGAGAAATATTAAAATGCGGGATTGTTGCCAAATACGAAAAACTTAAAGTAGATAAGCTTGTAGGCACTATCGTACTCGAACGCACCTTCGATCTTATTTGCTTCATGATATTTATTGCCTTTACGGTATTGATACAACTTGACCTTGTAGGCAATTATTTTAGAACAGAGCTTAATAAGATATCCTGGTTAAAAGCAGTTGTTTTAGTTGGAGCCATTGTTTTCGTGATCGCTTTATTAAGATTTCTTTTAAAAGAATTCCCTCATAATAAAGTGATCATCCGCATCAATACCTTCATCAAAGGAATAGGAGAAGGATTTAAAACAATAAAAAAATTAAAGAAGGTAAAGCTCTTTATAGCCCACACTATTTTCATCTGGAGCATGTACCTGTTACAGATATATCTTGGCTTCAGAGCAATGGAAGGCACATCCGGCTTAAGCATCAGTGCGGCATGTTCTGTGCTTACGCTGGCTACTTTAGCCATGATAGCTACACCCGGCGGCATTGGCGTGTTCCCCATCTTTGTAATGGAAACATTGACACTTTATGGAATATCCGGAGGATTAGGCCAGGCATTCGGCTGGCTGATCTGGGGTGTGTCAACCAGTATCCTTATTATTACCGGTTTTATTTGTCTCATCATTTTACCATACATCAACAGAAAGAAAGAAGATGAAAGCGATCAGCTCGTTACCGGCTAAACTCTTTACTGCGGCAACATTGCAGGCTCAACTAAAAAGATGGCGGCTGCAAAACAAGACCATCGTTTTTACCAATGGCGTATTTGATATTTTGCATGAAGGGCATCTTGCCTCGTTAAGCGAAGCAGCTTCATACGGCGATGTATTGATCGTTGGCATAAATTCGGATGCCTCGGTAAAGCGGTTGAAAGGCGACAGCAGACCCGTGAATAACGAGCATTCAAGGGCGCTGGTAATGGCTTCGGTTATGCTTACAGATGGCGTTATCATTTTTGAAGAAGATACGCCCCTCAACCTCATTACATCTATCATGCCCGATGTGCTGGTAAAGGGCGGCGATTATACATTGGAACAGATCGTTGGCGCCAAAGAAGTAATGGCCAATGGCGGAGCAGTTAAGATCGTTCCGATCGTAGAAGGTTTTTCTACAACAGGGATAATTGAGCGAATGAAGAAGTGAGGTTGACAACTGACTACAGACGACAGACGACGGATCTGAGCATACAAAACTTAAAGCTTATTGTCGTTCATCCGTGGTCAGTCGTCCATCGTCTATGGTCCATGGACTGTTTCTTCACCTAAACTTAATATTGCCCTTTATACAGAACGCTTTAATTTCGCTACACTTACTAAAACAGTATTTGAAGCTTGCGGAAAAGAAAAACAATAGCCAGGGATATAAGCTGGCTCTCCTTTAATCGCCGTGTATTACAGGAAGCGGCTGATGAAACTGTTCCTTTACGGGAGCGTATCCGTTTTCTCGGTATTTTTTCTAACAATTTAGATGAATTTTTCAGGGTAAGAGTTGCGGCTCTTAAGCGCATGATAGAACTGGGCAACAAATCCGGCATGCACCTGGAAGCAGCGCCGGAAAGCATCCTGGAAGAGATACAGGAAAAAGTGATCGATCAGCAAAAAGAATTTGACCGTATCTGGAATGAGATATTAAGGGAACTGAAAAAAGAAAAGATATTTCTTATTAATGACAGCCAGCTAAACAGGGAACAACAAAAATTCATCCTTGCTTATTTTGATGAAGAGATCCGCAGCAATATCGTTCCGCTGATGATAGAAAGCATCCCGAACTTCCCGGTGTTGAACGATAAATCCATTTACCTTGCCTGTAAGCTTTCTAAAAAAGATAAAAGCATCCCGCAAAAATTTGCATTGGTATCGGTACCTGCAAGGCGTTTATCAAGGTTCCTTATTCTTCCTTCCAAACAAAATGAAAAGCATATCATCCTGATGGAAGATGTAATACGGTTTTGTTTGCCCAATATATTTTCCTTTTTTGGCTACGATACTTTTTCGGCGCATATCATTAAAGTAACCCGTGATGCAGAGATCGATATCGACAATGATGTTTCTACTTCGCTTATTCAAAAAATAGAAAAAGGATTAAAGAACCGGAAGAAGGGCAAGCCCGTGCGCTTTATTTTTGATAAAGAGATCGACCCTTCCCTGCTTACGTATTTGGTAAGGCGATTGGGCTTATCACAAAAAGATAATCTTATTCCCGGCGGAAGGATACACAACTTCAAAGACTTCATCAATTTTCCTGAATCGGTATTTACACAACGCAACCCCAGGAAAAAACCTTTCCTTCATCCCGCATTAAAAAATGTGAACCGGGTTACCAATGTGGTGCTGCAAAAAGATGTGCTGTTAAGTTTTCCCTATCATTCCTTCAATAGTGTGATCGACCTTTTACGGGAAGCCGCTATTGACCCGGAAGTGGTAAGCATAAAAATTACCTGCTACCGTTTGGCCGACCGCTCTAAAGTGATCAATGCATTGACCAATGCAGTACGCAACGGCAAACAGGTAACCGCAGTATTGGAACTGCGGGCAAGGTTTGATGAAGAAGCCAACCTGGAATGGAAAGAAGAACTGGAAGAAGCAGGCGTACAGGTTTTACTGGGTGTGCCCAATATGAAAGTGCATGCCAAGATATGCCTGATAAAAAAACGGGTGAATAACAGAACCGTGCATTATGGTTTTGTAAGCACCGGCAACTTAAATGAAAGAACGGCGCTTATATATGCCGATCATTGCCTGCTTACTTCAGACAGGAATATAATGGCTGATGTGAACCGCATATTCAATTACCTGGAACAGCCAAAAAGCAGGTTGCATTATTTAAGGGCCTGCAAAACATTAGTGGTTAGCCCGACAGGTATGCGCAAACAATTCACACAACTGATCAATAGAGAGATACAATTTGCCAAGAGCGGTAAGGAAGCAGCTATAACTCTTAAGCTCAATTCGCTCAGCGATGAATTGCTGATCGATAAATTATACGATGCGGCCCGTGCCGGTGTTACCATCAACCTGGTGGTAAGAGGTATCTTCTGTATGCTTACAGAAAACAAGAAGTTCAAAGATGTAGAAGCCATCAGTATTGTAGACGAATACCTGGAACATGCCCGGGTAATTATCTTTCATCATGGAGGAAAAGAAAAAGTATTCATCTCCTCGGCAGACTGGATGGTGCGAAACATCGATCACCGTATAGAAGCCGCCTGTCCCATCTTTGAAAAAGATATACAGCAGGAACTGAAGGATATCCTCCGCATACAACTCAGTGACAATATCAAGGCAAGAATACTGGACAATGACCTGAGCAATCAATATGTAAATCCACGCAACACCAGGAAAGTTCGCAGCCAGGTAGAAATATATAATTATCTGTACCGCAAATTATCCACATAACTGCACGATTGTTGATAGCTCATAATTGGGGGATACTACTCTCCTATCTTTGTGGCACGTTGATCCGTTAATACGTTAATTGGTTAATCCGTTTAAACATTTGAACTGATTAACGGATAAACTGATTAACGGATAAACATTTAAACTGATTAACGGATAAATGAAACTGGCAGCAATAGACATAGGAAGCAACGCAGCAAGATTATTGATCTCGGAAGTAATTGTTGATGAAAATGAAACCACTTCATTCAATAAGCTGAATTTAGTGCGGGTGCCGCTGCGCCTGGGTTTTGATGTATTTGAATACGGCTCCATCTCCAGGCAGAAAACGGGCATGATGATGCAGACCATGAAAGCCTTCAAGCATTTGCTGAACGCCTATGAAGTAAAACAGGTGATTGCCTGCGCTACCAGCGCCATGAGAGATGCAAAAAATGCCCCCGACATTATCCGCAAAATAAAACTGGAAACAGATATTGCTATTGAAGTGATCAGCGGCGATAAAGAAGCCAATCTTGTTTACGAGAACCATATTGCCGAAAATATGGACAAGGATCACAGTTACCTGTATATTGATGTAGGCGGCGGCAGTACCGAACTTTCTTTTTTCAGCAATGGCATTCTTACGTTTAAAAAATCATTCAATATAGGCACCATCCGCTTGCTTAAGAACCTGGTAACAGAGAACGAATGGGATGAAATGAAGGAGGCTTTACGCTCCGCTACCAAAGGACATAAGGAAGTAGTAGCCATTGGCAGTGGCGGTAATATCAATAAAGTGTTCAGCATGAGCAAACGTAAAGATGGCAAGCCGCTTCCATTGGAATTATTGAGGGATTACCACAAAGAATTGAGCAATGTAACATTGGAAGAAAGAATAAATGTATACGCCTTACGGGAAGACCGTGCTGATGTGATCGTGCCGGCATTGCTCATCTACATCAATGCGATGCGTTGGGCAGGTGCCGCTGAAATATATGTTCCCAAAATAGGACTTGTTGATGGCTTGATACGGCATTTATGGGATGAATTGAAATAAGCAGGTCTTTAACATATTTGAAATACTAAAAAAGCGCAGCACAGCGTTAGGCTCTCAAAAAATGAAGCAACTGTTTTTTATACTTTTCCTTTTATTAAGCAAGAGTTGCTTTGCACAACTTCCTGTTGAAGGGCCAACCCTTTTTGACAAATTCATAACCGATCCAAAAATTGAATGGGCCATGTACAATATGGACAGCATTCATTTTCAGCCAACCAATCTAAGCGAACTCTTAAGAACAAGATTTGAAAAGGGCGAGATCAAAGCATCTTTACCAATAACTATTGCCAGTGATTTACAAAACAAGCCGCTCTTTTATTCAAAAGATGAACTGGATGGCCGTATGTTTAATCCACATC
Source organism: Bacteroidota bacterium (assembly GCA_048497855.1). GTDB lineage: Bacteria > Bacteroidota > Bacteroidia > Chitinophagales > Chitinophagaceae > Ferruginibacter. Next base: position 48,403 of record JBEHZB010000006.1, read on the forward strand.
CTATGCTGTTCGATTCTGTGGGTAATAGCATGCCTGCACCAAAGAATATCGTCCCTGTTAATCTCTTCGACAGCTTCAGTTACAATGCTGTTGATATCTTCCAGTTATTTTATATTGAGAAAGGTGTATTAAAATCTTATGTACCATTCGTGTCTCCCAAAATGTCTGTAACTACCAGCAGTGGTATCTTTTTAGGATGTTCAAATTATTTCAGCACCGGCTTTAATTATTCGGCACATTATAAACCCCGGCAAAGCAGTAAGGTCATCTTCATTTCGCAAACAAAGAAAATGATATTGCAGGATTCCATGTATTGGTCAGGCAAACTGAAAGAATTGTACGGCAGGAATTTGATCAGAACATTATGGCCCTACATCATGAATAAAAAGCTGGACATAATATCTCCTGGCAGCAATAGCAAATTAGCCATTGAAGATATCATTAAAGACATTGCTTTGAATGACCCTGCAAGAAACCCTTCCTATGATGAGATGTTGCTCATGAATATCATAAACCCTTATACAGAAAAGCTTACACAATCTTACATCACTTCACTGGAAGTAGTACAGGATTGGTACTACGATCAAACCAAAAACATCGTCTTCAATAAAGTACGGGAACTGCATGTTATCATGCGCCCCTGGAAAACCGGAGACGAAGGCAAAGCACCAGCCGCCGTATTTAAAATACTGTTCTAATCAATTTTCTTTTTACTTTTACAGCAGCGACAGCTCCCCGGGTTTGTTTTATTCTAATGCAGAGCCAACTCCCTTACTTCGCCATTCAACATTTATCATTAAAATTTCCCCATGTCTGTTCATAAAGAAGTAAAGAAGATCACTACCAATACCCTGCAAAAAATGAAGGCCGCAGGTGAAAAGATCTCGATGATAACCGCCTATGATTTTTCTTTCGCAAAAATATTTGATTCTGCAGGCATTGATATCATATTGGTTGGCGACTCTGCCAGTAATGTAATGGCAGGCCACGAAACCACATTACCTATCACACTCGACCAGATGATCTATCATGCACAATCTGTAGTGCGTGGTGTAGACAGAAGCCTTGTTGTAGTGGATATGCCTTTCGGTTCTTATCAGTCAGATTCAAAGATCGCACTGGCATCAGCAGTTAAAATAATGAAAGAAACAGGCGGCCACTCCGTAAAATTTGAAGGCGGTGAAGAAGTGGTAGATGCCGTAAAAAAAATAACCAGTGCCGGTATCCCGGTCATGGGGCACTTAGGTTTAACACCACAAAGTATTTATAAATTCGGTACTTACACTGTTCGTGCAAAGGAAGAAGAAGAAGCGAATAAATTAAAAAAGGATGCGTTGCTGTTACAGGAAGCAGGTGCATTTGCAATAGTGCTGGAAAAGATACCGGCCGCATTGGCCAAAGAAGTTTCTGAAAGTATTGCTATCCCTACTATAGGTATTGGCGCAGGCTCTTATTGCGATGGACAGGTGCTGGTAATGCACGATATGCTGGGCATCAATACCGAATTCAAACCACGCTTTCTCCGTCAATACCTGAATATGAATGAGCAGATAACAGGCGCTGTTCAGCAATACATCAAAGATGTGAAGAGCAATGATTTTCCCAATGAGAACGAACAATATTAAGCAACGTTATGAGCCTGCTGCGACGATTTAAATGGGTTTACCTGCTCAACAATCTCTTTCATAAAAAAGAATTGCAGTGCAATGATGATCTGTATAAAAAGTATGGTCTTAAAAAATCTGTAACCGATCTTGTAGCAAGTAAAGATTTTGCCGCAATGGCCGGTGCAAAAGGCCCCTGGCTGGATGAGCCCGGCATAACAGCAGAACAGATCAGTTCAACAAAAGGATTCACAGAATTTCCACTTGCAGTACAGCAAAAGATATTGGCCTGGCCGGAAAACGGTTATATGATACTCCCCTCCTTTTACAGTAACGAACAGGCTGATATCATTAATATAGAAATAGCACAATTACAACAGCAAAAGAAAGCAAAGAACCGTTTGGATGAGCGCATCATTTTTGCCGTGCGCCAATCTCAAAAAATATACGACCTGGCCACCGATAAACGGTTGACAGATCTGCTGAGTTTTATCTTAGGCAAAAAAGTAAAACTGTTTCAAAGCCTGAATTTTTTAAAAGGCAGCGAGCAGCGTGCCCACAGCGATACGATCCATATGACCACTTTTCCCTTGGGCTATCTTATTGCTGTATGGGTAGCGTTGGAAGATATTACTGCAGAAAGCGGCCCGTTATTTTATTATAAAGGAAGCCACAAACTGCCTTATGTTTTAAATGACAATTACGATCATGGAGGTAATTATTTTTTATTAGGCAAAGCATCGTACAAAAAATACGAGAATGCTATTGATGCAGTCATTGAAAAAAATGAATTGAAAAAAGAAACCTTTCTTGCCAAAAAAGGAGATGTATTTATCTGGCACGCCAATATTTTACACGGCGGCGAAAAGATCATCGACCCACTCTCTTCCCGCAAAAGCATGGTACTGCATTTCTTTACCGAAGAAGTAATCTGCTACCACGAAATAACCCAGCGGCCTGCTATTTTCAACGGTGCCGAAGCACATTGCCCCGAATAACAATTACGGATCTTCAATCGCATCAAACAAAAAGAAGATATACCTACCTTTGCGAAAATTTTTTCCAATGAAATTTCTTGCACAGTTAAATATTTCCAAAACCAACAATGGAGTTTCCACAGGCCTGCAATGGCTGAAATCAAAAGGTGAACAACTCGATTCATATTCGCCGGTAGATGGCAAGCTGATCGCTTCCGTTACAGGAGCAGATAGAAAAGCATACGATACAGTAGTACAAAAAGCACAGCAGGCATTTACCGAATGGCGCACCTGGCCTGCACCAAAGCGTGGAGAGATTGTAAGACAAGTTGGCGAAGAATTACGCAGGAATAAAGAAGCATTAGGCAAACTGGTAAGTTATGAAATGGGCAAGAGCCTGCAGGAAGGCTATGGCGAGGTACAGGAAATGATCGACATCTGCGATTTTGCCGTTGGCCTGTCAAGGCAATTACATGGTTTAACCATGCACAGCGAAAGGCCCGGCCACAGGATGTACGAACAATATCATCCCTTAGGTATTGTAGGTGTAATTTCTGCCTTCAATTTTCCTGTAGCCGTATGGAGCTGGAACAGTATGCTGGCATGGGTTTGCGGCGATGTATGCATCTGGAAGCCAAGCGAAAAAACACCTTTATGTGCTGTTGCCTGCCAGAATATCATTCAATCTGTTTTTAAAAAGAATAATGTACCCGAAGGCGTAAGCAATATCATCAGTGGCGGACGTGAAGTAGGCGAATGGATGAGCAATGATACCCGTATCCCGCTGGTATCTGCTACCGGCAGCACCAGAATGGGCAAAGCCGTGGGAGCCGCTGTTGGCCAGCGTTTGGGAAGAAGCCTTTTAGAACTCGGTGGCAATAATGCCATCATCATCACACCCGATGCCGATCTTGATATGGCATTGATCGGCGCTGCATTCGGCGCTGTAGGTACCGCAGGGCAACGCTGCACTTCTACCCGTCGCCTCATCATACACGAAAAAGTGTACAATAAATTCAAAGAGAAATTAGTAAATGCTTATAAGCAATTAAAGATCGGCGACCCTTTAAATGAAAAGAACCATGTTGGCCCGCTGATAGATACCGATGCAGTGAAAGCCTATCTTGCCTCAATAGAAAAATGTAAAGCCGAAGGCGGAAAATTTGTTGTGGAAGGTGGTGTATTAAAAGGCAAAGGCTACGAAAGCGGCTGTTATGTAAAACCATGTATTGCCGAAGCAAAGAACAGTTACGAGATCGTGCAGCACGAAACCTTCGCCCCTATTTTATACATCATGAAATATAAAACCCTTGATGAAGCTATCGCTATGCAAAATGGTGTGCCGCAGGGTTTATCTTCTGCCATCATGACCACCAACCTGCGTGAAGCAGAACAGTTTCTTTCGCAAAACGGAAGCGATTGTGGTATAGCCAATGTTAACATCGGTACCAGCGGTGCTGAGATCGGCGGTGCTTTCGGTGGCGAAAAAGAAACCGGCGGCGGACGTGAAAGCGGCAGCGATGCCTGGAAAGTGTACATGCGCAGGCAAACCAATACCATCAACTATACCAATAAATTACCACTGGCACAAGGTATTAAATTTGATCTGTAAGGCTAAAAGGTAAAAGAGTAAAGAGGATAAAAGAGATGTAGCATAGGTAGAATTATGTTTTATACATTATATAAAGCACATGCAAATCGACAATTCAGCGGTAACTATCAAATCTAAGCCGCCATACTTATTAGGATTGCTTTGCCTGATTCCGCTTATTGGTGCGTTTGTTGGTGCTGGCCTGCTTCTCTATGCCATATTTAAGTATAAAGACAAATGGCTTGCAATTATCGGTATAGCAGGTATACTGTTTACGGTAGGAGTATATTCTTTTCTTTTTTATTACATGAAACATGGTGAATTAGCGAAAAAAGGGTTTGCAGATATTTCACAAATGCAATTGAATGCACTGGTAAAAGATATCGAATTCTATAAATTACAAAATGGTCAATACCCCGATAGTCTGAAACAATTACTGGCAGAAGATAAAATGGCTTTTATTGAAGACCCGATCCAGCTAGTCCAGGAAAGAAAAAATTTATTGTACAATTACGGTAAAGTTGGCAATAATTATTTCTTATTTTCTTCGGGGCAAGATGGCATCCCAAAAACAAAAGATGATCTGTTCCCCCAAATAACTATTTCTGACAGCAGCAAAATTGGGTTTATTAAATTCCCATAATGCTAAAAAGTAAAAGGAGCAAAAGAGAATAAAAGAGATATCCAATTTAGCAACACTCTTTTATTCTCTTTCACTCCTTGTTCTCTTTGCTCATATTCTCTCATCCAACAAAAGAGACACACAATTTAACAACACTCTTTTTTCTCTTTTACTCCTTGTTCTCTTAGCCCCTCTTTGCCTTACGCCGCCCTAAGCTGCGAAGCAGCAGGAAAGCGTTTTATATTCAGCCATTTAGCCACAGCCTTATAATTGAATTTTTCCCTGGCCTGTTCATCGCCTTTATAAAACTTGATGGCTGTTTTGCAAAGTTTCACCACATTGCTGTGAATTTCATTGAATGCTTTTATTGCTTTAACAGGCATGTTCTTTTCAATCCCTTTTAGGTTGCCTGGCCTTATACCCGCTTTTTTAAGCGCCTTATCATATTCAATTATACCGCTTATAAGGTTCCTTGATATTCCCTTTTTCATGATCTCATCCCGTATTTCCGGCGAGGCATTTGCCCTGAATTGATCCAGCAGTTTTATCAATGCTACCTTGTCCCTGTCATAGGCATCCGGGTAATAAGCGGTAAAGCCGAGCAAGGTAACTATCTCCCTAAAACGCTTCTCTTCATGCTTAAGGTCTTCGGCCAGTTGAATTTTAAAGATCAAAAGATCTTTCAGGGCCTTTTTATGTACGTCCCTGAAAACATGCATGGCCTGTTGCAGATCATTGGCATCATCTGCACGAAAATAATTCTGGCAGGTAATATCTACCTTCTTTTTCAGGTCATTAAAGAACGATCCTGACCAGGCGCTTTTTTTACCCTGTAAAAAAGCCTGGTTACTGATGGCGTTGTCTACTATGGTAGCTGCTATCATCAGCATCTCCATGTCTGTTGAGTTGTAATTTCTTTGCATAAATTATTGGTGCTATACTTTTAGTTACTACTAAGTCGCAAAAACAAGGAGAAAGGTTGCATCACCCTAAAAAAAATATTTTTCTTTTAAAATAAGTTAGTTTTTTTGAATGCGGCTATACCTAAAGTTTAGTGCATCTAGTAAATCATCTATTCCATTTATTCTACTAAGGATAGCTAGTAAATTAATTAGTGTAACTAGGAAGATTTCTATTGCAATTAGTGATATATCTACTTGTAGTATGTTGAGGCACACAATTAAGAGCAAGTATCGTTTTGCTAACAACCTGTTAAACAATCTTTTACAACAGGCAGTTACCGTATCGAAAAAAAAAATCGACTGGCCGTTTACTGCAGGCAACAACAAACACAAAACTCAAAATAGCCTCCATTAACCCTTTTTTAGCCAAAAATTTAGAAAATACCGGATGAACGGTATTGTTTAAATTAATACTACGTTTATTTTCGCTTAAACAAATACGTAGATATGACTAAATACACGAAAATGCTTGCCGGGGCACTCTTTATCAGCTCCGCTGCATTTGCACAAAAAGATGAAGTACCCAAAGGGTGGCATATGATGGACCAGGCCACTTCAGGCTATTATGGCGTTAGCGCCGATAAGGCCTACAGTTTTTTAAAAAGCAAGAACCTGAAAAGTAAAACCGTTATCGTAGCAGTTATCGACAGCGGTATTGATACAACACACGAGGATCTTAAGCCTGTCCTGTGGACCAACCCCGGCGAAATACCCGGTAATGGCATTGATGATGACAAGAACGGCTATGTAGATGATATTCATGGCTGGAATTTCATTGGCGGCAAAGATGGCCGTAATGTAAAGGAAGACAGCTATGAAGCAGCAAGAGTGTACCACTCCCTCAAAGCTAAATGGAGCGGTAAAGAAGTAAATGAGGCCGCACTCAGCAAAGCAGATAAAGCCGAATACACCATGTTCAAAAAAGCAGAAAAAGCTGTTTTGGGCGGCGATGATGCCGGTGGCGCAGATATTGTACTGCTGAAACGCATAGAAACCTCGCTGTTAAAAAGCGACAGCGTTTTAAAGATCGCACTGGGTAAAGATCTGTTTACCGGCAGAGACCTGGATAATTACATCACCAAATCGGATGATGAGAAAAAAGCAAAGACTACTTTATTTGGTTTAATGAAAGGCAATGATGCCCTAGATCAAACCAATAAAGATTTCATCGACGGCCTTACAGAATATATTTCCGGCGAAGAGCGTAAAGAAGAAGCAAAAAATAATGCCCCAAGGCCTTACCGAAAAGAAATAGTAGGCGATGATGAAACCAATATCAACGACCGCTATTATGGCAACAACGATATCATGGCCGAAACATCTATGCACGGTACACACTGCTCCGGCATTATTGCAGCAGCACGTAATAATGGTAAAGGAATGGACGGCATTGCAGATAATGTACGCATCATGATGGTTCGTGCCGTACCCGATGGCGACGAGCACGATAAAGATATTGCCAACGCTATCCGTTATGCAGTAGATAACGGCGCACAGATCATCAGCATGAGCTTTGGTAAAGATTTCTCGCCGCAAAAACAATGGGTAGATGATGCTTTCCGCTATGCCGAAAGCAAGAATGTATTGCTGGTGCATGCGGCTGGTAACGATTCTAAGAACATTGATACAGCGGATAATTTCCCAAGCGCAACCTATGTTGATGGCAAAGGAAGAGCAAGCAATATCATCACCGTTGGCGCAAGCGGCGATCCCAAAGCCGGTGGCCTCACAGCTTCTTTCAGCAACTATGGCAAAAAAGAAGTAGATGTTTTTTCTCCCGGTGTAAGGATATATGCAACACTGCCAGGTGGCAACAACTACGGTAATCTGCAGGGAACAAGTATGGCTTGTCCGCTGGTAGCCGGTATTGCAGCATTAACGCTGGAATATTTCCCTAACCTATCCGCAAAGCAGCTGAAATATATCATAGAAAAATCAACACAGGCACCGTCAGAAAAAGTAAAACAGCCGGGCAGCGATGATATGGTAAACCTGTCTGATATCTCTAAAACAGGAGGTATCGTTAACGCATACGAAGCGGTAAAACTGGCCTCTACCATGAAAGGCGAAAGAAAGCCGGTAAAGCAAACATTACCTAAGCCAAAAATGGTAAGCACTAAGAAAGGATAATTATTTGTTGATAAGCCAACAGGTTAAAGTTGAAAGACGGGGCTCCAGGCTCCGTCTTTTTTATAAGAGCAATGATAAACAGTATCTTTTTTTGGAGCACAAAATCAGGCTCCGGTTAAGCATCTGTCCCGCTATTCAGTCCAAGTACGGCACAGCCCCAACGCACATTACCCTCACCGGGCTTTCCCTTTCTATCGGGGCTAGAATTTGAACTGCAGTTTTCCATAAGAACATTCCCGCAGATTTCGCAGATACCGCAGAAGAGAACATACTTGTCTGCGTAATCTGCGAAATTCGCGGGAAAAAACCAATAAAACATTATCTCCTCCTTGGTTCCCCCTTTAGGGGGCGGAGGGGGCTTCTACACTCTTCGAAGGCTTTGCCTTCGTAAGTACTATGTTCAGCAGGAGCTTTGCTCCGTTCCATTTGTTCCATAGGAACATGTCGTAGGTAGAAGACCGCAAACAATATCAGGCAACCCGTTCCATAGGAACGAATGGTGCTGTGTACAGCATGAATGCCCGTTTGTATAGTATGAAAACCAATTTGCATGACAGGAATACTATTCCGAACCCTTGGAATATCATTTTGCATGACAGGGAAACCATTTCGTAACTTATGAATACCATTCCGAACCTTAGGAATCATGATTTGCAGCTTAGGAATACAATTTTGTATCATAGGGAAATTATTTTGTAGCCTATGAATATGATTTTGTATGCTCGGAATACTATTTCGAATCCTTGGAATATACTTTTGCATGACAGGGAAACCATTTCGTAACCTGTGAATACCATTCCGAACCTTAGGAATCATAATTTGTACGACAGGAATGTTGCCCGTACATTATGATATTCCCCCTATGGGGGCCAACAAAACATCATCTCCTCCTCAATTCTCCTTTTCACCCCTTTAGGGGGATAGGGGGCAAAACAACAAAACATAATCTCCTCCTTAGTTCCCCCTTTAGGGGGCGGAGGGGGTATCATCTCCTCCTCAATTCCCCCCTCGGGGGTTAGGGGGCCGCTCCTCCTCGGTTCCCCCTTTAGGGGCCGGAGGGGCCTATATTTGTAGTAACTTCACTTTTTCTGATTAAAAAAAACAACCGTATGCTCAAGCCATCACCAACTACCTACCCTGCTTATTTTCAGCGTTACATCAACCAGGTTCCCGAAGAAGAATTATTTACAGCTTTCAAAAATCAACTGCCAGCTGTTAAGGAGTTCATTGCTTCGGTTTCAGAAGAACATTCTTTATATGCATATGCTGAGGGCAAATGGACGCTTAAAGAAGTACTGCAGCACATTATTGATGCAGAAAGGATATTCGCTTACCGGGCACTTTGTTTTGCAAGGAAAGACAGCACTTCGCTGCCAAGCTTTGAAGAAAATGAGTATGCCGCCAACTCCAATGCCAACAGCAGAACATGGCAAAGCCTAGCCGATGAATTTTTAGCAGTACGTAAAACAACCGAAATGCTTTTTGAAAGTTTTACCGAAGAAGCGTTGCAGGCTGTTGGCGTAGCCAATAACAATCCTACCTCTGTTGCAGCACTCGGCTTTATAACACTCGGCCATTTCTATCACCACAAAAAAATAGCCGACGAAAGATATAAATAAAAGGTGTTCAATACTTCCTTTAAACAACATTGCCCCGTCTTTCGAACGGGGCAATGTAATTATGTAGCTGTAACTTAATTAGCTTTTGCCGTTACACTTTGATTGATCATTTTATCCATCACTTTCACGGTTTCATCAATGTAAATATCATTGCTTACCCTTTTCAGCCATTGTGTGTTCTTTTCTATTTTATCTTTCGCCGCATTGATCGTTTGCAGGTCAACACCAATATTCTTTACATCAAGCTCTTTATTTAATTTGAATAACGTATCCAGTTCTTTATACGTAGCTTTCAGTTCTTTTTGATCCTGCCTGTATTTATCAATATTCAATGAATATTCTTTATCGCTGTATTTTTCCAGCCATTGAATATTGGTCTTTATCTTACCAAAATTAGAGCTGGTGCTTATCTGGTCGTATGCAGAGTTTACTATAGAACTGTTGCTGATAGTGCTTGTCCATGGTGTATAATCTGCTTTTGCAATTTCATCCCATGGCAATGCATCAGGATTATCTTTTTCACGGAATTTCAGGTATTCCAATCTATCCGGCAGAACGATATCCGGTGTCACGCCTTTCAATTGAGTAGCGCCGCCATTTATCCGGTAGAATTTTTGCAGGGTAAGTTTTACACTACCCAGGTCTTCTGTTTTCTTGTTATCAAACAATACATTCTCTCTTTCAGGGTTCAGCGGTACATTGCGTTGTACAGTGCCTTTACCATAAGTAGAGCTGCTGCCGATGATGATACCTCTTTTATAATCCTGTATAGCAGCGGCAAATATTTCAGAAGCGCTGGCGCTGGTTTCATTTACCATTACAGTAAGCGGACCGCTGTATTGTATGGTTTTGTCTTTATCTCTCCATTGATAAGGCTTGTCTTCTCTTCCTTTAACCTGGCATATCGGGCCATCTTCAATAAATAGTCCGGCCATTTTTACCACTTCAGGTAAAGAGCCACCGCCGTTGTTACGAAGATCGATGATAATGCCATCTACTTTTTCTCCTTTTAGTTTTTCAATTTCCCTCGCTACATCTTCAGAACATTTTGCCCCATCCGGACGATCGAAATCAATATAAAATTCAGGTAAATAGATGTAGCCTATTTTATGTTCGCCGTTGATGATAGCGCTTTTTACAAACACATCATCCAGCTTTATTTCATCTCGTAATATTGATATTACTTTTTCAGAACCATCCGCTCTTCTAACGGTCAATCTTACTTCCGAGCCTTTTTCCGAACCACGTATCAGCTTTATAGCATCTGTTACATCATAGCCGGTAACATCTACAAAATCTCCTTTTGCCTGCGCAATTTTAATGATCTCGTCATCAACTTTCAGGTCGCCGCCTTTCCACGCTGGTCCGCCCGAAACAAGGCTGGCAATCTTTATCTTTCCATCATCTTCTTTTAATTGTGCGCCAATACCAAAAAAAGTACCGCTCATCGATTCGTTGAATGCACGAAGATCAGTTGGCGGTAAATAATCCGTATGTGGATCCATACTGCCGGTAATAGCATTCACAAAAGTGGTAAAGTTCTCATCTACCGTTTCCCTTGTTTTTTTAGTGGTAAAATAACGGTCCATCTGTTTCCTCACCTGGTCCCTCGCTTCTCTTTCCAGTGTGGTATCTGCTTTAGCCACAAAATCTTTTTTGTCTTTATTTTTTTCCCTGTCATCCTGCAGGTCTACATACTTGGCCAATACCAGGTATTTCAAACGCTTTCTCCAAACATCTTTACGCTCTGCTTCTGTTTTCGGAAAGCTTAATTTATCCTGGTCAAGCACTACATTTTCATCTTTGGTAAAATCGAACGGCTTTTGCAGGATATCCTTGAACAGGATAGCCGTTTCGTTAAGGCGCTTCAGGTAAGTATCATTGATGGTGTAAAAAGATTCCAGTTCGCTGCCGTGTATCTCGTCATCGATCTTAGCCTGGTATTTTTTGGTAAACCCATCTATATCGCTTTGCAAAAAGATGTTCTTATCATTATCCATTTCATCAATGAACTTCTTCAGCACCTCTTTGGAAAAATTGTCATCTATCGTTTTAGGGCTGTAATGCCCCTGTTCTAACAACAAGCCTACGTTACGCAATACTTTGGCGTATTTGGATTTAGGATTATCATTATCAGTTTTCCCCTGGGATTGGAAGGCTAAAAATAAGCTTGCCCCGGTAAGCACCAGTAACACCGGTAGGAATTTTTTGCTCATAATAAAATCTGCAATTTTGTGCATGTGTAAAAATAACGTAAAAGCGGGGCTTTTGGTTTATCAAAACGGTTGATGAGAAATAATATTTTGTTAAAGGGCTTTGGTGGATAAAAACAAGGATAAGTGGCGGATAATGAGTCGGAAAAATACAAAAGCCTTCCTGGTTAAGGAAGGCTTTGGGTAACTGAAGGGGCTCGAACCCTCGACCCTCAGAATCACAATCTGATGCTCTAACCAACTGAGCTACAGCTACCATTTTGAACGGGCAGCAAAAATAAACAAAATCAACTCTTCTTCAAAATACATTTTAAGCAGTTCTCTTAAAATACTTTTAACAAATGCTTCCTTGCCTACCACTATACTACCATTCATCATGTAGCAACTTAAATATGAAAATTAAAACAGAATTTTGCGACCGATTTTACAATTCGGTGATAATCGTTTAAAAAACAATAATGATAAAGTCTTTAAAATTAGTTCTTTCTGCTGCGTTTTTAATGGCAGCAATAACCGTTACAGCACAGGTTCCGGGCGCAGGCAGGGGCCAGATGGGCGGCCAGGGTATGAACCTGGGCCATTTTTACGGTAAAATAATTGATGCCGGTACCAACAAGCCTGTAGAAGCAGCTTCGGTACAATTGATACAAAACAAATTTGACACCGCTACCAAAAAAAGGAAGGATGTTGTAGTGAATGGCATGCTTACTACCAAAAAAGGCGAATTCAGCCTGGAGAACCTTTCCATAATGGGTTCGTATAAACTTAAGATCACTGCTATAGGCTACAAGCCTATCGAACAAAAAATAGCATTTGAGCTGAATATGTCGGGCGCCAAGAATGGCGATTACTCGGGCTTAATGAATGCTGTAGATAAAGATCTTGGTAATATCAAATTAGAAGAAGATGCACAACAGCTGGCAGGTGTAACAGTTACCGGCAGTAAGCCATTGCTGGAAATGAAAATAGACCGCAAGGTTTTTAATGTAGAGAAGAACCTGACCAGCGTTGGCGGTACTGCCATTGATGTAATGAAGAATATCCCTTCGGTGAATGTAGATATCGATGGTAATGTTACTATGCGCAATGCTGCACCACAGATATTTGTAGATGGCAGGCCTTCTACCCTTACACTGGAGCAGATACCCGCAGATGCGATAGCCAGTGTAGAGATCATCACCAATCCTTCTGCTAAATTTGATGCCAGCGGCGGCGGCGCAGGTATCCTTAATGTGGTATTGAAAAAGAACCGCAAAGCAGGCTACAACGGTAATGTAAGAGCAAGCATCGATTCAAGGGCAAAACCTTCATTTGGCGGCGATTTTAACATGAAGCAAGGCAAGGTAAATGTTTTTGCCAATGCACAGATCGGTTTCCGCAGATCTAAAAGTGAAGTAAGTACCAATCAATCTAACTTTTTATCCGGCGATACTACGGCAAGCTTAAGCCAAAGAAATAATCCTGTTAATAATGGTGTATTTGCTTTTGGCAGGTTGGGTATGGATTATTTTATAGACAACAGGAACACCATTACCATTGGCGGTAATATTGTAAGAGGCCAGTTCAAAACAAACGACCTGATCAATATTTTCCGTGATACTGTTGTAAATGCAATTACTACCTCAAATGATAATGGCTACAGGAAAACCTATAACGAAGGCAATTTCCGCAATTACGGTACCATGCTCAGTTTTAAACACAATTTTGCCAAGGCAAATAAAGAACTGACTGCCGACGTAAATTATAATTACAGCAAGAATGATAACACCGGCGATTATAACACGCAGTATTTTAATGCTGATGGTTCTCCTAAAACATCGGCGCTTGCAGAAGGCTCATCCGGCGGCGGCGTTACCAAATACCTTACTGTACAAACAGACTTTGTAAATCCGATTACAGATAAGATAAAGATCGAAATGGGTGCCCGTGCTGCTTTCCGCGACTTCACCAGCTTCAGCAGTAATTTCTTTAAAGGCACTTCTATACCTGCATTGGTAAATAATTATCAATTCAACGATGTGGTATATGCAGGTTATATAACTTTTTCGCAGCAGCTGAAAAAACTATCTTATCAATTAGGATTAAGAGCAGAGAGTTCTAATTATGATGGCAATCTGATTACTTCCAACGAAAAATTCTCTACCAGCTACCCGTTGAGCCTGTTCCCAAGTGCATTCTTCTCTTACAAGCTGAATGACAAGCAGGATATGCAGTTGAATTATTCCCGTAAGATCAACAGGCCGAACTTCTTCCAGTTGATTCCTTATATAGATGTATCAGATCCGCTGAATCTTTCACAGGGCAATCCTGACCTTGTTCCGGAGTTTACCAACTTAATAGAACTGGCGTACCAGAATCAACTGAATAAGAACAACAGCATCCTGGCTACAGTATATTTCCGCAATACTACTGATCTTATTACCCGTTACCAGTATAAAGGTGTAGCGCCTAATATCAACGACAGCGTTTTGATCAATACTTATATTAATGCCAACAACAGTTATAATACCGGTATCGAATTGATATCTAAAAATAAGCTGGCAAAATGGTGGGATCTTACTACCAATTTCAACCTGTATCAATCTACATTAAAAGCCGGTGCAAAAGTTAGTGATGTAGATAATTCAAGGGTTAGCTTTTTTGCAAAAATGAATAACAACTTCAAATTGCCGAAGAATTATTCTATCCAGTTCTCCGGCGATTACCAGGCTAAAACAATATTGCCTCCCGGCCGTGGCGGTGGTGGCGGTGGCTTCATGGGTGGTGGCGGTTTTGGCCAGGGCCAAACAGGCGCCCAGGGTTATATAAAACCTAATTATGGTTTTGACCTGGCTATCAAAAAAGAATTCTTAAAGAATAATGCAGCTTCACTGACATTGCAGATAAGCGATATCTTCCGTACCAAAGTGTATGCTACACATGCAGAATCTGCCGACTTTGTACAGGATAATGAACGCCGCAGGGATCCGCAGGTAGTTCGGTTGAATTTCAACTGGCGCTTTGGTAAGTTTGATGTGTCGCTCTTCAAACGTAAGAACCTGAAAGGCGAAATGGAAAATATGCAAAACATGCAATCTGCAGGCCAATAAAACTATTTGATTTACAGGAAAAAGCAGTACAGTATTTTGTACTGCTTTTTTATTAAGGTAATATTGCAGCACAGTGCCGAATAATATACCAACCATAACAGTAGTTACCATTTGCTATAACAACCTGGCAGAGGTAATTGCTACCTGCAATTCTGTTGATATGCAGCAGGTAAAGCCTTTGGAACATTACATTATCGACGGCTCTTCTACCCTGGATATCAAAAATCATCTTGAAACCAACAGCCAGCCATCTTACCGGAAATGGATCTGCGAGCCGGATAACGGTATTGCCGATGCTTTTAATAAAGGCATAAAAAACGCCGCTGGCGAAATAGTGGTAATGCTGAATTCGGCAGATACTTTCTTTGATGACACTGTTATTAAAACAGTTACAGCTGCATTTGAACAGGACACATCGCTGCAATGGCTGCATGGCAAATACCGGTTGCAGAGGGGCAATCAATGGGTAACCATCGGCAAGCCTTTTGAAAAAAAGAAACTATACCGGGGTATGAGAAGCATCTGCCACCAGACCATGTTCGTAAAAAAAGCGCTGCATACTAAATACGGGCTGTATGATACCAATGAAAAAATTGGTATGGACTATGACTTTTTATGCCGCATAGCCAATGAGCCATTTGTATTTATTAGGTCAGTTTTGGTTAATTTTGCGCCGGCTGGCGCCAGCAGCGTCAACTATCTGCAATCCTTAAAAGATATTAAGCGTATCTATACAAAGTATTACGGCAATAGTTTTATGCTGTGGCTTTGGCAAATACGGTTGAAGGTATTATACTATCTTCTTCGTTCGCCGATAGGAAATTTTTTATACAAACTAAAAACCGGCCTAAAGCTGGAAAATATGTAACTGAATTATGAAGAAAGCCTTAATTACAGGTATAACCGGCCAGGATGGAGCCTATCTTACCGAACTTTTGCTGAGCAAAGGATATGAAGTGCATGGTATTAAAAGAAGAAGCTCGCTTTTTAATACCCAGCGTATCGATCACATTTATGAAGATCCCCATCTGCCTGGTCAGCGCTTAAAGCTGCATTACGGCGATCTTACCGATTCTACCAATATCATCCGCATTATACAGGAAGTACAGCCCGACGAGATCTATAACCTCGGCGCCATGAGCCATGTACAGGTTAGTTTTGAAACACCTGAATACACTGCCAATGCAGATGGTATCGGCACATTGCGCATTTTGGAAGCAGTAAGGCTGCTGAATCTTAATGATAAAACAAAGATCTACCAGGCTTCTACATCTGAATTATATGGACTGGTGCAGGAAACACCGCAAAGCGAAAAAACACCATTCTATCCACGTTCACCTTATGGTGTTGCCAAATTATATGCGTACTGGATCGTGGTTAACTATCGTGAAGCATACAACATGTTTACCTGCAATGGCATCTTATTCAACCACGAAAGTCCGCTACGTGGCGAAACCTTTGTTACCCGTAAAATAACAAGGGCAGTTGCCAAAATAGCCCTGGGCTTACAGGATAAGCTATACTTAGGTAACCTTGATGCGCAACGTGACTGGGGCCATGCAAAGGATTATGTAAATGCCATGTGGCTGATGCTGCAGCAAGACAAGCCAGAAGATTATGTAATTGCCACAGGTGTTACAACACGGGTAAGGGAATTTGTGCGCATGGCATTTGCAGAAGCAGGTATCGAAGTAGAATTCACCGGTGAAGGGGTAAATGAAAAGGGTGTTGTGAAAAAATGTAACAATCCTGATTATCAAATTGCAGAAGAAACAGAAGTAGTAGCTGTAGATCCACGCTATTTCAGGCCAACAGAAGTTGACCTGCTGATCGGCGACCCTGCAAAAGCAAAAAAACAATTGGGCTGGTCTCCTACCCATACTTTAAATGGCCTTGTTAAAGAAATGGTTGCTGCCGATCTGGCCATCTTCCATAAAGAAAAACATTTGATCAACAGCGGATTTGATATTAAACCTTCTATTGAACATTAATGCAACCAACAGATAAGATATTTGTAGCGGGCCATAGAGGTATGGTGGGCAGCGCTATTGTAAGAAAGCTTGCTGCTGAAGGCTATACCAATATTATTACCAAAACATCAGCGGAGCTTGACCTGCGCAACCAGCAGGCTGTGGATGATTTTTTTGCAACTGAAAAGCCGGACTATGTTTTCCTTGCTGCCGCAAAAGTGGGCGGCATTATGGCCAATAATACTTACAGGGCCGAATTTTTGTATGATAACCTGTTGATAGAGTCGAATATCATTCATGCTGCTTATAAGAATGACGTAAAGAAATTATTATTTCTGGGTTCTTCCTGCATTTACCCAAAGCTGGCCCCGCAGCCACTTAAAGAAGAGTATTTATTGACCGGTTTATTGGAAACCACCAATGAACCATATGCTATTGCCAAGATCACGGGCATCAAACTTTGCGAAGCATACCGGGATCAATATGGTTGCAATTTTATTTCAGCAATGCCCACTAACTTATACGGGCCCAATGATAATTACGATCTGCAAAGCTCCCACGTTTTACCGGCACTGATTCGTAAATTTCACGAAGCAAAGAGCAATGGCCATGCTACTGTAACCCTTTGGGGAAGCGGTACTCCGAAACGTGAATTTTTATATGTTGATGACCTGGCGAATGCCTGTTACCACCTGATGCTCCATTACAATGAAAAATTGTTTGTAAATATCGGCACCGGCGAAGACCTCAGCATTGCTGAACTGGCCACCTTAATAAAAGATATTGTTGGCTATGAAGGAACAATAACCTGGGACAGATCAAAACCCGATGGCACACCAAGAAAATTAATGGATGTAAGTCGTATCAACAGCTTCGGGTGGAAATATACTGTTGGTTTAGAGCAAGGCATAAAGCTGGCTTACGATTCCTTTCTGCATACCACCAAGCCCGAATAAATCAATTATCTTAGAGTTTAAAATAACAACAACATGAATCAAAACTGGTTTAAAAAGATATTACCGCATTTAATTGCTATCGGCATCTTCCTGGTAGCAGCCATTATTTTTTGTAAACCAGCTTTAGACAGCAGCCTTACTATGCAACAGGGTGATATCACCCAATGGCAAAGCATGAGCCATCAATTGACTGAACGTTACATGGCAAAAGGCCAGGGTGCCTTGTGGATCACCAATATGTTTGCCGGTATGCCCAGCTATTCTGTAGGTTACCCGCTGCCCTGGAACCCGGCCGCCTTGTTCAATGATATATTTACCCTTTGGCTGCCCAAGCCCATCAACTTTTTCTTTTTGATGTGCACCAGCATGTACCTTCTTTTATCTGTATTAAAAGTTCGCCCGTGGACAGCTATCATTGGCGGACTTGCCTTTGCCTTCTGCAGCTTCACTGCTATTGCTACTGTTGCGGGGCACGATACACAAATGCTTACCCTGGCTTACGTTCCTGCAACGCTTGCAGGTATGGTGCTTTTATTTGAGCGAAAATATTTATGGGGTTTTACACTCACTGCATTCTTCACCATGATGCAGCTGGCGATGAACCATCAGCAGATAAGTTATTACTTCTTTATAATAGCCGCAACCATGACTATTGCTTACCTGGTAAACTGGATAAAGCAAAACCAAATGGCCCATGCTGCAAAAACGCTGGGGCTGCTGGTACTGGCTGCTGTTATCGGCCTGGGGGTAAATATTGCTAACCTGTGGGTGAATGCGGATTACACCAAATCCAGCAAGCGTGGCGGTATGCTGGTGATGGATACCAAAGCTGCCGGTAAGGATAATATCACCAAAGACTCTAAGACCACCGGCCTGCAAAAAGATTATGCTTTTCAATGGAGCTATGGAAGAATGGAAAGCTTCAGCCTGATGTTTGCAGGCATAACAGGTTATGGCACCCACTATGCAGAACGGGATGGCGAACAGGATATGTTTCCCAAACTGGGCGAAAATTCTTATTTATATAAATACCTTACCGATAAACTGAACGTGCCTGAAGGACAGGCAGAGAACTTTGCATTCAGTCTTTCCCAGCGGGTGTATTGGGGCGATCAGCCTTTCACCGGTGGGCCCGTTTTCCTTGGCGCTATCATTTGCTTCCTGGGTATCTTAGGTTTGTTTATGCTGGATGGGAAACATAAATGGTGGTTGCTGGCCAGCACTATCCTGGGTATACTAATGGCCATGGGGAAGAACCTGCCGGGATTCAATTATTTCCTCTTCGATCATTTACCCTTGTACAATAAATTCAGGGTGCCTACTATGGCTTTGGTGATACCACAAATAGTAGTGCCGATACTTGCAGCATTAACACTTGACCATATCATTACACACCAGCAGGATGCAGCAACCTGGAAAAAATTTAAACTGGGAGCCCTGGTAACTGCGGCCATCTTTGTGATCGTTGCAGGCTATTATATGAGCAGCGATTTTGGATTAGAGAATAGAGCACGTACAAAAGCAATCAACGAAATGCTGCAAAATAAAGCGGCGCCGCAGGAGATGCAGGTGAAATACATTGCCATCAATAACAATAAAGATCTTCAGCCACTGGTGGATAATATGGTGTATGAGGACCAGGTATTTCGTTACGGTCTTGAGGAAACGAACGCAAGAGGCATTGTATCTGCCATAAAAAAAGACAGGGGCGCATTTCTCGGAAAAGATATAATGACATCATTACTATATGTATTGATCGCCGCAGCATTTATTTTATTATACCTGAAGAAAAAACTGAACGCAGCCATACTTATAAGTGGTGTAACCCTTGCAGCCTTCATCGAACTGTTTACATTCGATATAAAATTCCTGAACGATAAGACCTTTGCCAGCAAGGCAGATTTTGAAGCCGCAGAATTTCCTTTATCAAAAGCAGATCAGCAAATATTACAGGATAAAGATCCTAACTATCGTGTGCTGGATGAGAGCAAAGGCGATCCTTACCAGGAATCTAAAACTTCTTATTATCATAAAAGCATTGGCGGCTACTCCCCTGCCAAACTCGGCATCTTTGATGACCTGATCACATACCAGTTATCAGGTACGCCAAATCCACAGGTGTTGAATATGCTGAACGTTAAGTACATCATCCGGCAAGGTCAAAAGCAGGAAGCAGATACGGCACACAACCCCGGTGCACTCGGCAATTGCTGGCTGGTGAAAACAGTTCGCTTTGTTGACGGCCCTACTGCTGAAATGAAAGCGCTGGACAGTGTTGATCCGAAGGATACAGCCATTGTAGATAAAGAATACCAGTCAAAGATCAGCAGTTTTACAGCACCCGACAGTGCTGCGTATATCAAACAAACAGCGTTTGATAACGATGTAGTGAATTATGAAAGCAATACATCAGCACCACAGCTTGCTGTATTCAGTGAGATCTATTACAAAGACTGGAATGCGTACATCGACGGTAAAAAGACCGATGTACTGAAAGCTGATTATGTATTAAGAGCATTGATGCTGCCTGCCGGTAAACACAATATCGAATTCAAATTAGAACCGGCGGCCTATATCAATGGTTCCAAGCTGTCTACCTTCTTTGTATGGGTGATGCTGGCTTTGCTGGCCGGAACAGTAGCATGGCAGGTAAAAAGATCATTAGGAAACAAGCCTGCTAAAACTGATGGATAAACCCGGGCAAATAAACGTTTTAACACTGGTATCCTATAAATTTTTACCGCCCAAAATAGGTGGACAAAAGAATATTGCATTGTTCTTTAAGTTCTTTGCATCATTGATCCCTACAACATGTGTTACCGTAAAGGATAACGATACCACTTTTGTAAAAGAATATGAAGTGCTGAACATTTTACAAAACGGCAAACTGCGTTACATCAACCCGTTCTATTTCTTTATACTTAAAAAGATCATCAGGAAGAAAAAGATAACCCACCTCATGATTGAACATCCTTATTATGGATGGCTGGGTATTTTACTGAAATGGTTTTGCGGTGTAAAATTGGTAGTACGTTCTCAAAATATAGAAGCGGAAAGATTTAAAAGCATAGGTAAATGGTGGTGGGGTATTTTATGGAACTATGAAAGAATGGTACACCGTTCTGCCCATTTCAATTTTTTTATACAACAGGATGATGAGCAGTATGGCATAACAAGATATAAACTCGATCCGAAAAAATGTACGGTTATCACTTATGGTTTTGAGCTTACCGCTCCCCCATCGGCACAAGACAGAATTACTGCCAAAGAAACAATTGCACGCTTATATAATATTGCTGAAGATGAACGGATCATTTTATTCAATGGCTCTTTAAACTACAAGCCAAATACAGATGCCCTGGATAATATCCTTGCAAACATAAATCCTGTTCTTCTCGAAAAAAATAGTAGGTATAAGATAATCATATGCGGAAGTAACCTGGCTGAATCGTATAACCAGTTAAAAGAGTATGCGGATAAAAATATCATCTATGCAGGCTTTGTAGATGACATCACTTTATTCTATAAAGGCGCTGATATTCTTATTAACCCCGTTGTTGATGGCGGGGGAATAAAGACAAAGCTTGTAGAAGCGCTAGGTTATGACATGAATGTGGTGACAACGATAAGCGGCGCTGTTGGCGTTCCGCAACATATTACCGGCGAAAAAATGAAGATAATTGAAGATAATGATTGGGAAAAATTTGCTGATGCAGTCAGCACCATGAATACAACGGCGACTATCCCTGCAGCATTCTTCAATCATTTTTATTGGGGAAAGATCGCAGAAAAAGCAGCAACCATACTGCAAACCAATACAATAACAATATGAGGATACTCATCACAGGTATAACAGGCTTTGTGAGTTCGCATTTTTTGGATTACCTGGATGCGGCAGAACCGGGATCGGAAGTGATGGGTATTGCACGCAGCATGGAAGGCTTTGATAAAAGCCGCTATCCCCATCTCCACATTACTATACAACTTATCGACCTCTTGCACAAAGAGGAAGTAGGTAAACTGCTCAGTGATTTTAAGCCCGAATATATCCTGCACCTGGCATCGGTAAGCAGCGTAGCCTTAAGCTGGCAAACACCTTTGGAAAGTTTTGTAAACAACACCAATATCTTTTTAAATGTAGTGGAAGAAGTAAGGGCACGCAGTATAAAATGCCGCATTTTATCTATCGGCTCATCAGAAGAATATGGTGAAGTAGCAGAAGAACAGTTACCATTAACAGAAGAGCATCAATTGAAACCTGTTAGCCCTTATGCCGTAGCAAGGGTATCACAGGAAATGTTATCGAATATTTATGCAGAAGGTTTTGGCCTGGATATTATCCTTACAAGATCTTTCAATCATATTGGCCCGGGGCAAAAAGATAAATTTGTAATTGCATCGTTTGCCAAACAACTGGTACAGTTGGCGGCTGATGACAATAAAGAGAAAAAGATCATTACCGGGGACTTGTCTGTTACCCGTGATTTTTTAGATGTACGGGATGTAGCAAAAGCCTATTATACCCTGCTTACAAAAGGTCGCAGCGGTGAAGTATATAATATCTGTTCTGGTAAAGGCATCATGCTTAAGGACATTATTTTAAAAATGAGTGAGTTGCTTAACATCACCATTCATACCGAGGTAAATCCGCAACTGGTACGGCCAAATGAGAATCGAAAGATCATAGGCTCTTACAAAAAAATGAAAACTGATTTTAACTGGGAGCCATCAATAACATTGGAACAAAGCCTTACAGATATTATTGCTTACTGGCAAAAGAAATTGAACCGGTAACTGCAGGCTTTGTTTCGAATACACAAACACTTATTCAGCAAGTATATGATAAAAAACCTTTTACTGGCCTTTAAACAATATATCCGGTTCAAGCCTTTGGCTTATATCAAAAGCTGCACCTGGTATATGAAGGATCATAAAAAATTAAAGCGCAGTCCTAATTCCACATTCAGTACTACTATATTTTATCCATGTCTTACCGATAAAACAGAAAATACTCCGCTAGATCCTATCTATTTTTATCAAAACGCCTGGGCTGCCGGAAAGATCTTTGAAGCAAAGCCTGCCAGGCATTTTGATATTGGAAGCCAGGTTGGCTTTGTAGGCATCGTATCGCAATTTGTACCTACCACGATGGTAGATATAAGGCCGATAGATGTTGAATTACCGGGACTAACTTTTTTAAAAGGCGATATCCTGGAACTTCCGATAAAAGATAATGAACTGGAATCTGTTTCATCTATTTGTGTAGTAGAGCATATTGGTTTGGGCAGGTACGGAGATAATGTAGATGCTTTCGGAAGTGAAAAAGCTATCACTGAATTGATCCGCATAACAAAACCCGGCGGAAAAATTATCATCAGCGTGCCTATCGATGATGGCGATAAAATTTATTTCAATGCACACAGGGCTTTTACAAGAGATCATGTGCTGCGTTTATTTGCAGGCTGTACAATGTTGGAAGAAAAATATATTTATGGCGACCGGTTGTTTGCAGCTTATGATAAAGCAAAAGGATTTGGCACCGGCTTGTTTCATTTTGAAAAAAGATAACCGTTAATGTTTGGAATAAAGATACAGGGCAGGCTGGGCAACCAGTTATTTCAATATGCTTTTGCGTTGGCGCAAAAAAAACGCGTGCATAAGGGCTATTACCTGCATAAGATATACAGGATCCGCATCGGCCAATATTTCAACGTGCCGAAGCAAAATTATTTTTTCCATTACCTACAAAAAGGTATTTTTTTATTACTCAATAAATTTCACCCCAAAGTAATTACTCAGGATCAATCCCTACCCCCATCACAAAATATTACGCTATTTACAAAGAACAATATTTTGATCGATGGCTTTTTTCAATCGGAACAATTCTTTGAAAATGTAAAAGATGAAATTAAAAGACAGTTTACGATCAGGGAAAAATTCAGGATCGATATCCGCAACTTTACCAAAAACGAAAAAGAGAATATCGTGATCCATATCCGCCGCACCGATTATATCAATTGGGGCAGCGATGAATTGGGGTATGGATTATCGCTCCCCTATCAATATTATAAGAATGCACTGGATAGTGTTGACGTGGCTGATAAGAATATTATTTTCATTAGTGATGACATTGCTTTTGTAAAAGAAAACTTTCAATTACCCGGCGCTATTTATTCTGAAAATAATTCAGAGATATTTGACCTTCAATTACTGATGCAGGCTGATATACTTATTTTGTCCAATAGTACCTTTGCCTGGTGGGGTGCCTATCTAAATGAAAAAAAATCCAGGGTTTTTTATCCGGAATATTGGCTTGGCTTTAAAAAAATGAAAAAAGAATGGCCGGCAGGAATCGGTTGTACTAACTGGATAAAAGTAGCTGTATTATAAAACAACATGAATAATCTTGCTACCATAACAAACGCTAAAGTACCGGTATTGTTAATTGCATTTAACAGGCCTGAGCTTACGCAACAGATCTTACAGCAAATAGCAGGCTATGCGCCCCCACGCCTGTATGTTGCAATTGATGGAGAGAGAGAAGATAATTTAAACGACACTACGAATGTATCCCAGGTAAAACAATTGATTGCTGCATGGGAAGAAGAGCATCCACACATTATAGTAAACAAACTATACCGGGAGAAGAATTTAGGTTGTGGCATAGCTCCTTATCAATCCATAAGCTGGCTTTTTGAAAATGAACAGATGGGAATTATCCTTGAAGATGATTGCCTGCCGTTGCAAAGTTTTTTTACATTTTGCGAAACCATGCTGCATAAGTATGCCGACGATAAAAGGATATTTGAAATAACCGGGACTAATTTACAAAACGGTAAGCAACGGGGCCGGGGTTCTTATTATTTTTCAAAGTACGGCAGCGTGTGGGGATGGGCCACATGGTCGAGGGCATGGGAAAAATATAGTTATGAAATGAATGGCATTGAAGATTTCATAAATACCAATCAGCTTGCTGCAATTTTTAATGATAAAGCCGAGATCGACTACTGGACGAAAGCATTTTTGTATGCCAGCAAACTGGGCTCCTGGTGGGATTATCAGTGGCTGTACACGATCTGGAGAAACAATGGGATTTGCATAGTGCCCAATTCAAACCTTATAAAAAACAATGGCTTTAATACAGCCGGCACCCATTTTAACAGCGAGCCTAAATGGTACACCAAATTAGGCAGCAACCGAAAAGACATCGTTACTATTGTTCATCCTGCGGATGTAGAAATAGATAAACAGGCAGATGATTTTCTTTTCAAAGAAGTATATAAACAAACTTTTTTCTCAAAGCTTACAGGTTTTGTAGGCCGCATAAAGACTAACTTAAAAAAGAACTAATTTTATACCACAGAACCTGCATTAAATGATCAAGAAAGCCGTAGCATACGTTTTGCTGAAATTCTTTAACCTGTCCGGTTATCTAAGGTCGTTTGCGAATAATGAATATTGCAGTAAGCAGGTAACCAATAATGGAACGTTATTTTTAGGCAATGCAAGGGTGGAGAATATGACAAAAGACAAACGAAATATTATTGCAGGAAAAGGCAGCAGGATAAGGGGCGAGTTATTAGTATTTAAATTTGGCGGGCATATCACTATCGGCGACAACTCATTTATTGGCGATCATTCCAGGATATGGTCAGCCGAAAAAGTAAGCATCGGCAGCAATGTATTGATATCGCATAATGTAAATATTATGGATACCAATACACATGAAAGTGATCCTTACGAAAGGGCCGCTTCTTTTGCTGATCTTGTAAAGAACGGGCATGCCACAGAAAAAGGAAGCGTACAAACTGCCCCGATAATAATAGAAGATTATGCATGGATAAACTTTAACGCCGTTATACTTAAAGGTGTTACTATTGGTAAAGGCGCTGTTGTTGCAGCAGGAAGTGTTGTGACAAAAGATGTGCCCCCGTTCGTTCTTGTTGCAGGCAACCCTGCTACTATAATAAAAAAGCTGGAAGAAAAAACTACTAATTAATATTATACACCAACAGCACTCATTTCATGTTATTCAAAAAGAAATTAAACCAGCTGCGCAAACTAAGATTAACTGTTGAACAAACACATTTAAACAGCGGCAAACTGTTGGCAGATAATAATTTCTTTTTGAAAAAGGAGCAGATCTTATCTAACATACAATTGGCCGAGTTTAAAGTATTCTCTCAATGGGGTGATGATGGCATTATTAATTTTCTATGTAATTATCTTGATATTACCAGTAAAACCTTCATTGAATTTGGTGTGGAAGATTATACAGAATGTAACACACGCTTTTTGCTGATCAACGATAACTGGAAGGGCCTGATTATGGATGGTAGTAAAAACAACATGGATAAAGTACGGCAGGAAAATATCTATTGGCGCTATAACTTAACAGCACTGAATGTATTTGTTACCGCCGAAAATATCAATGATCTGTTGGTAAAGAATAATTTCACCGGTGATACCGGCTTATTGCACATCGATATTGATGGAAATGATTACTGGGTATGGAAAGAGATCAATGTGATCAACCCGGTGCTGGTGATAATAGAATATAATAGTGTTTTTGGTGCATCGAATCCATGGACTATTCCTTATGATCCTGCCTTTTACAGGACCAATGCACATTATTCCAATCTTTTTTACGGCACTTCTCTCCTTTCTGCCTGCGACCTTGCCAAAGAAAAAGGATACAGTTTCATAGGATGCAACAGCAATGGCAATAATGCTTATTTTGTACGGAATGATAAATTAAAAGATTTGAAAATACGCACGGTTGAAGAAGGATTTGCCGACGCTCAATTTGCAGAAAGCCGTTCAGAAAATAAAGTGCTTACTTTTTTAAGGGGCAATGACCGGCTTGATCTGTTAAAAGGAATGAAGGTTTTTAATACAAGAACCAACACTATAGAAATAATATAGCAGCAGTTCTATCGCTCACATTAAGCATCAGCAGTAAAAATGAAAATTCTCATAATTGGTTCCAAAGGTTTTATAGGACAGCACGCCCACCGCTTCTTCTCTCAAACAGAAGAAGTTTGGGGAGCTGATGTTATACCGGCTGATGAGCCTGCTTTTTTTTTACTGAAAACACCCGGCACTGATTTCAATACCATTTTTAAAACACAACAGTTCGATATCTGCATCAATACCAGCGGTAATGGCAGCGTACCGGTTTCGATAAATGATCCCATACTTGATTTTGAACTGAATGTTACCAATACTATTAAGATACTGGATGCTGTCAGGATATACAATCCTTCCTGCAGGTATATCAACTTCTCATCGGCCGCAGTATATGGCAATCCTGAAAACCTGCCTGTTACAGAGCAAATGGCGCCAAAGCCGTTATCACCATATGGCTGGCATAAATTATATTCTGAGCAGATCTGCAGAGAATATTTTGTGCTCTACAATATCAAAACGATCAGCCTCAGGGTTTTTTCAGTGTATGGAGAAAACCTTCGCAAACAGTTATTCTGGGATATTTTTCAGAAAACAACGAAAGCAAAGGATATTGAACTTTTTGGTACCGGCCAGGAGACCCGGGATTTTATTTATATCAACGATCTTATACAGGCCATCGGATGCATCATTAAAAAAGCAGCATTCAATGGCGAAGCCATTAATGTTTCTTCAGGAATAGAAACCACTATCAAAAAAGCTGCTGAAATATTTTGTGCTTCTATTGCTGATGACATCAATATCAACTTCAATAAAAAGACCAAGCCCGGCGACCCGTTGAACTGGCGGGCCGATATTAATACATTGAGCAGTCTTGGCTTTACCAACACTACTTCAATAGAAACAGGATTGACCAAAACAGGAAAATGGCTGAAAGAAAACATATAACCTTAGTTTACCAGTATAATGATAACTGGATCGGCGGCACTTACTATATTCATAACATAATCAGGAGTTTGAATTTACTTCCCGATGAAGAAAAGCCTGTTTTATTGATATTGCATGATATCAACTCTAACGTTGATGTTATAAAGAACTTCAATTATCCTTACATTTCTTTTCTGCCTTTTGATTTCAAGCTTGGCAGTTTTAAAAAACTGGCAAATAAATTTTCCCGTTTTTTTATCGGTAAAAAATTGTTCAAGCTCAGGCTGCCTGCTGCTGTAGGCGATAATGTATATCCGCTGGCCACCAATATGAGCAATAAAAATATCCGCAATGGTTATTATTGGATACCCGACTTCCAGGAATATTACCTGCCGCATTTTTTTTCTAAGCTGGAAGTGTATTCAAGAAAGGCAATTAATAAAGAAATGGTTGCCGCCAGCTATCCTATCGTATTCAGCAGTAAAACCGCAGCAGATGATTTTGATAAATTCTATCCCGGCAATAAAAATAAAAAACGTATTCTCAGCTTTACCAGTTTTATTGATAGTAGCTATAAAGAGATACCATTGCAAACTTTACAGCAAAAGCATCATATCGCAAAGCCGTATTTCATTGTTGCCAACCAGTTCTGGAAACATAAGAATCATTTTGTGGTATTGAAAGCATTACGTTTGCTGAAGGAATATGCTTCAACATTTCAGCTGGTATTTACAGGTAAAGAATCAGATTACAGGAACCCTGATTTCTTTGGTACGATAAAAGAGTTCATCCGGAAAAACAACCTGGAAGAACAGGTATTGTTTTTAGGCTTTATCGACAGGCAGGAACAACTGCAGCTAATGGCAAATGCCATTGCCATTATCCAGCCTTCTTTATTTGAAGGATGGAGCACTGTGGTAGAAGACGCAAAAGTACTCAACCAGTTCATATTGGTTTCTGATATACCGATTCACCGGGAACAGGTAAAAGAGAATGCCGTATTTTTCGATCCGGCAAATGAAAATGAACTGGCAGAAAAAATGCTTTTTATGCTGCAAAACAAAAAAACAATAACTTCAATCGACTATTCATCGCTACAGCAAAAATTTGCACAGCATTTCATGCAGCTTTTTACTGATTAATTAAAACCGTGAGTAATTAAAATTTTAAATTTACATGAGCATCAGGCGCCAGAGTATCTTTTCTTCTTTACTGATCTACTTAGGTTTTGCTATGGGCGCCCTCAATACCTATTTCTTTACCAAACAGGGATTATTTAATCCCGAGGAATATGGATTGATACAAGCTATCATCAACATCAACCTGGTATTCTTTTCTATCTGTACCTTAGGCAGCCATGCCGTTATGGGACGCTTCTTTCCTTATTATGACGAGCTGCCCAGGAAACAAAATGATCTCTTTTCTTTTGCCCTGTTATCTACTCTAATAGGCTTCACTATTCTGTGTTTGCTGGCTTATTTTTTTCAACCGGTAGTGGTACGTAAATTTATGACTACTTCTAAATTGCTGATAGGCTATTACTATTGGATATTACCATTTACATTATTCTACACTGTTTACTACATGCTTGAGGTACAAAGCTATATTCATAAAAAAGCAGTAGTACCAAGCTTTTTACGAGAGACAGTTAACCGTCTTTTGGTGACCTTGCTTATTGTTCTGTTTATTTTTAAATTAGTAAACTTTGATCAGTTCGTTAAATCATACATTTTTACGTATGCCGTTTTGATCATCCTGCTGGCTGTTTATTTAATGAGGCATAACCTGCTGAACTTTACCTTCAGGTGGAGCACCGTTACACGAACTCATCGAAAAGAGATCATCAAAATGATGCTGTTTGTATATGCAGGAGGTATCATTTTAGCTATCGCCACGAACTTCGACAGTATTAATCTTACCCGCCAGGGAGGGTTGGAAAAGGCAGCAATATTTACCTTATCCAATTATATAGCCAGCATTATATCGGTACCGCAACGAAGTATTGTAACCATCAGCAGCCCTTACTTAGCCCGGGCCTGGAAGGAAAAGAACATGGCTGAATTGAGCCGTATCTATAGCCGCAGTTCCATCAACCTGCTCATCATTTCACTATTTATATTTTTAAACATCTGGCTGAATATAAATGATGCTTATACTGTGCTCAACATCAACCCTGCTTATACCGCAGGCAAATATGTGATACTGATCCTGGGCCTTAAGTTCATTATAGATATGGGCACTGGCGTAAATAGCCAGATGTTGCACACGAGCAATTACTGGAAATTCGAATTCATAACAGGCATACTGTTGCTGGCATTAACGATACCGCTTAATTACTGGCTCACGCAAAAATATGATATGATAGGTGCCGGCCTGGCGGGATTCATCAGTCTTACTGTATATAATGCGATCCGCCTTTGGTTTATTTACTATAAATTTAAAATGCAGCCCTTCTCTGTCAATTCTGTCAAAACAATTATAACAGCTGCCGCCGCATATTTTGCAATTTATTTTTTAACAAAAAATATTTCCGGATTTCCCGGCATTATCCTTCGCTCTGCTTCGTTTTCGATAATCTTTATGGTGGCAGTATATTACCTGAAGCTGACTCCCGATCTTGAACCGGTTATCACCGCTGTTAAAAAAAGAATAGGCTTAAAGACTAAGTAAGTTTTGACAGGAATAAGCGAAGCGCTTTCTTTTTATCCTCATCCAGCAAAAAACTGATGTGTTTTTTATAGTAATCATTAAGATCCGCATACTGGTAATCGATCGCCTGAACAATACTATCAATATTAGTCAACCCTAAAGCAGTCACTTTATTGAATTCATCTGAAAAAGCCGCTGTCATTTTTTTATTGCTTATCCATGCCGCAAATACAAAGGGCAAGCCAGTCATTTCTTTCCAGGCCTGTCCAAGATCATAAATGTATTTTGAACGAAGCCTTTGTTTGAAAGCCCTGTCGCCGATAACCAATCCTGCAGTAGTTCCTTTGATAGACTCTTCGTATCCTGCTTCACCGGCAACCAGTTCAGGAGATATCTTCCAATGTTCCTTCAATAAAACTTTGAGCAACGCTACTGAAGTACGACTTTGATAATCCATCAGTATGGTTGTTATTTCCCCGATCGGCACATCGCTAAACAGGCATACACTGGCAACTTCACCATCGCAACCAATACAATAATCAGAAATGATATGATGCTCTTTAAGCGATAGTATGGCTGCCACCGGTATCAACCCAATATCAATTTCATCATCTATCAGCATTTTAGCTATTTTGGAAGGATATTCTTCGATCAATTCTATAGCGTCATTCATCATTCCCTGCTGAAAGCCATAGATGAGCGGCTTGGTATTCAAATAACTTACAGCGCCAACCCTTATTTTTCTGTCCAATGTTAATTAGTTAATTTTGGCGCAAATTTACCGCTTCATAATGGATTTACATCAACTTACTGCTATTTCTCCTATCGATGGCAGGTACCGCAAACAGGTACAACATTTAGACGAATATTATTCTGAATACGCCTTGATAAAATACAGGGTTTTAGTAGAAGTGGAATATTTTATTTTCCTGGGTGAAAAAAAATTCTTTAAGCTTGATGCCAAAACAAAGAAACATCTTTTAGATGTAGCAGATAATTTTTCTTTGGAAGATGCTGCACAGATCAAGCAAACGGAATCCATTACCAATCATGATGTAAAGGCGGTAGAATATTTTTTAAAGAAAGAGCTGGAAAAGTGCAATAGCAATCATCTTGCAGAATGGGTACATTTTGGGCTTACTTCGCAGGATATCAATAATACAGCTATCCCGCTGTTGTGGAAGCAAAGCATAGAACGGGAATATTTACCTGCTATCATCAATTTACAACATCATATTCTTAAGCTGGCAAAAGAATGGCAGCATATACCAATGCTGGCCCGTACACATGGGCAGCCAGCCTCTCCTACCCGACTGGGCAAGGAACTGATGGTATTTGCAGAACGCCTGGAAAATCAAATACAATTATTCAGCTACATCCCTTTTACTGCAAAGTTTGGCGGCGCAACCGGTAATTTTAATGCACATCATGTAGCTTATCCAAAATATAACTGGGTAAAATTTGCCAACGATTTTATTGAAAATAAACTAAGCCTGCAACGGCAGCAATACACTACGCAGATAGAGCATTATGATGTGCTGGCAGCACATTTTGATGCTGTAAAAAGGATCAACACCATTCTTACTGATCTTTGCCGCGATATGTGGGGCTATATCAGCATCGATTATTTCAAACAAAAAACAAAGAAAGGCGAGATCGGCAGCAGCGCTATGCCACACAAGGTAAACCCTATCGACTTTGAGAATGCAGAAGGCAATTTTGGTATTGCCAATGCTTTGCTGGAACATCTTGCGGGTAAACTGCCTATATCAAGACTGCAAAGGGATCTTACAGATTCTACTGTTTTACGGAATATCGGCGTACCTATAGCGCATACCATTCTTGCTGTAAAGTCATTGGAAAAAGGGCTGGATAAATTATTACTGAACGAAAGTAAATTGAAAGACGACCTGGAAAATAACTGGGCCGTAGTGGCAGAAGCTATTCAAACTATTTTACGCAGGGAAAATTATCCTAAGCCATACGAAGCCTTAAAAGAACTTACCAGGGGCAAAACAGCCATTGATAAAAAAGCTATTCATCAATTCATTGCTTCATTAAAGGTTTCCGCAGCGCTTAAAAAAGAATTGAAAAGTATAACGCCACATAATTATACCGGCCTGTAATACTATAGTTATTATTGATTAACAGCTTAAAAATTGATAAAAAATTTCCTTACTTTAGTACACCGCTAATCTTGCTCCCTAATAAAACCACAACTCTAAACATTCCGGCATTGAAAAGATTTTTACTCTCACTGGCATTACTGCTAGTTTTAACAAGTTCATTTGCACAGTATGCAGACCTGGGCGTTGGCAATTTAAGAAACCAGGCATGGTGGTTCGATTGGCAAGGCGTTACTATTGCTAACGGCACTTCAAAAACATTTACTACACCCGATGGACTTTCTGTTTCATTTGTTTTTTCAGGCGTAAGCAGTCCTCCCTTTCCGGCAGTTATGAACAATTGTGTGTGCGGAGTTTTATCGGATGCATATAATTTTTCCAGCGCTGCAGTAAAGCCCGCTTTATATAATACTACCGGCAATACAAACTGTCTTTTTAATGTTGCCATTACTGCAACGAGGAACGGATCGAATGTACCTTTTACACTTATAGCAGCAGATGCAGAAGGTAGTTTTTTTAATAATGAAAAGACTAACCTGACCACTAATGGAAGCGCCTGGCAATCGGTGGAATTATATCGCACGGCTGGTTGCCCGGTTGTTGATCCATTGGTTAACTGTAATACCCAGGCGGTAAAAATTGTAAATACATTTCAAGGTACCAACAATGTTGGCCAAAGTCCTGTTGTTGCTTCCAATTCATTAGCCAACGGTACTTTAACTGTAAATGTTTTTTTGGATAAGAACGGGGCAACCGGGGGTATGGCAGTTGCGTTTGGCATCTTGCTTCCATTAGACAGGGGAGATCTTCCTGCTTCTTATGGTTTTGCCCAACATGAATTAAAATACAATCCTGTCAACTCCTGCAATTTTTCAACTCCTTTGCCTGCTATGGTACAGGATCAATCATTATATCTTGGCAGTGTAGCAGGAGATCCTGATCCTGTACAGGGAACTGATGATAACACAACAGGTACAGATGAAGAAAGTATAAGTACATTTTCTTTATATAATGGCGGAGGCACTTATTCTTTAACTGTTCCGCTTCACAACACAACCGGCAGCAATGCTTTTTTAACAGGCTGGTTCGATTATAACAGGGATGGAGCTTTCACTTCCAGTGAATCAGTAACAGTAACAGTTGCAGCCAATGCAACAAGTGCAACACTGCAATGGACCAGTTTGCCTGCATCTTTACCATTAGGCGCTGTAACCGGTTTCGGGTTCCGGTTAAGGCTTTCCAGTGTTTCGCAATCGGCCTCACCAACCGGGTATGCCCCTGACGGAGAAGTAGAAGATTATCTTGTTACGAATTTGCAATTATCTACCGCTTCTAATATTTCCGGTATAATCAATGAGTACACGCCTGTATTGGGATTCGATATTTGCAAAAATATACTTGTTGTTGAAGACGCTTCTAAATTTAATATTGGTGATACTGTTTTATTAATTCAAATGAAGGGCGCCGCAATAAATACCACCAATACAGCAGCTTTTGGTGATATTACCGATTACAGAAATGCCGGCAATTATGAATTTAATTACGTCAAGTCAAAAACAGGAAATAATATAGAACTTAAAAATGTTGTTACAAGAAGTTATGCTATTCCCGATGGTAAAGTGCAGTTAATAAGAGTACCATATTATGCAGATGTGGCTGTTAAAAATAGTTTAACCTGTTTACCATGGGATGGCAGCAAAGGTGGTGTATTGGTCTTTAATGTGCAAAACAGTATCGACATGCAGGCTGATATGGATGTGAGTGGTAAAGGTTTTTTGGGAGGAATTATTGATAATCATGATTTCACCTGCCATGAAACAGGATATTTTTATAACTCAACGTCAACTAAAGCAGCATTCAAAGGAGAAGGGATTTTTACGCTTTCTGAAAACAATATGAAAGGAAGAGGGAAGTCTGCTAATGGAGGTGGCGGGGGCAATGGTACTAATAGCGGTGGTGGTGGTGGTTCTAATTTTGGTGTTGGTGGTGTTGGTGGCAGGGAATTTTGTCTTAGTCCACAGTTGGACGTTGGGGGCCTGGGGGGCAGCCCTATTAATTATTCAATTCTTTCGAATAAGATTTTTATGGGTGGTGGTGGCGGTGCCGGAGAAGAAAATGATAACACCGGGACTTCGGGAGGAAACGGTGGAGGAATTGTTTTAATTACTGCATCTTCAATAAAATCAAATGCATTTAAAATTATCAGCAAAGGTATTACTCCTACATTTTGCCTCGGCCCCAATTGTGGAGATGGACAAGGTGGTGGCGGAGCAGGTGGCTCTGTAATTCTTAATATAGTTACTTTTACCGACAACCTGGAAGTCAATACCACAGCCGGGAGCGGGGGGAGCTATACTAATATAAGTCCCTTTGGCTATCATGGCCCTGGTGCCGGTGGTGGTGGTGGCGTTGTATGGTTGAAAAGTGCCAGCCTCCCTCCTGCTATTACGCATACCAGCGCAGGAGGTGCAAACGGTACATGGATCTCAACAGGCCAAACAGGTGGTTCAACGAGCGGTACTGCCGGAGGTGCCTTGTTTAATTTTATACTGCCTGCTACCGGAGCGCCATTCAAAAAGAATATTGATTCTGCCCGTTTCAACGAAATTCTTACGTCCTGCACAGGATATGATTTTCACGGCTTAGGATATACTAATATATCACCTATAGTTCAATGGAATTGGTTTTTTGGAGATGGAGGCACAGCTAACACACAAAATACATCACATAATTATGCTCTTACCGGATCATATAATGTGAAACTGGTCATAACAGATATCAATGGATGCAAAGACAGTATTATTAAAACTGTCAACACAAGCGCTTCTATTGCTGATGCTGGTAAAGATGTATTTATTTGTTCTGATGGAACCGCAACCGTAAAAGTGACTCTCGATGGTAATTTTGGTGCCAGCAGTTATTCATGGTCGCCCCCAGGCGTATTGGATGACTATACTATACGAAACCCAACAGCGACAATCAGCAGCACTACACGTTTTTATTTAACAGCTACCAATACTATGGGGTGTGCATCTAAAGATTCAGTAGATGTTTTTATTGCTGCGAAACCGTCGGCAATACCTGCAAAATCGGGCGATATTGACTGCGCTCATCGTTCTGTAACACTAAGTGTTTCGGGAGGTACGAACTATCTTTGGTCGCCATCTGAAGGCTTAAGTGACCCTGCAAGCCCCAACCCTGTTGCCAGCCCAACCAAAACACAAACCTATACGGTAACTGTTAGTACCAGCCCGGGTTGCAGCAGTACAGGCACTGTAACGGTTTACAATAATAGAGATGCGAGCCTGGCCAGGTATATGCCCAACGCATTTACTCCCAATGGTGACGGTATCAATGATTGTTATGGAATGAAATACTGGATGTATATTAAGCAATTAGAATTTACGATATACAACCGCTGGGGTGAAAAAGTGTTTACTACAGATAATCCGGCAAATTGCTGGGATGGGCTTTATAAAGGCAAGATACTGGCAGGAAATTATGTGTATTATATCAAGGCAAAAACAGATTGTGGCAATGCTGAACTATCAGGTAATTTTTTACTGATACGGTAAAAGCATCACCTTCGAAAATTGCTTTTCAAATGAACAAACTTTAAATACGTATTTTTATGCTGTTACAACAGCATAACATTGCATCTATGAAGAAACTGGTACTGCTCCTTTTATTCTTACACAATATCGCTTTTGCCCAGGTAGATCTTAACCGTGGGCTTAAAGCGTATTATCCTTTCAATGGTAATGCCAGTGATGCCAGTGGCAATCATAATGATCCTGTTTTTAACAATGCTTCTTTAACTGCCGACAGGCAGGGCAATCCAAACAGCGCTTACCATTTCAATGGTAAGGATAATTTCATGCGTATCCCTAACAAGCCATCGCTGAATTTTGCCGATAAGATATCGTTATCAGTACAGGTAAGACCTACAGGTTTTTATTACGACATCTGTCATGCCAGTTGTATCCTATCAAAAGGAGGTGGTAATTATAATGTTGGTTTCTATGCTTTACGCTTCGATGATGCTTTATATTCAAATGGTACAGGTTGCAGTGGTGATCAGCTGACAGATTCCTTACATCATAATTTCAGGGGAACAGGAACTATACTTACGCCATATCAACCTTATATCAATAAAGGACAATGGTATTCGGTAGTATATACCAATGATGGTACTACAGCAAAATTATATGTGGATTGTGAGTTAAAATATAGCATCGCATTCCCGGAAACATTTACCAGCAGCGAGGATCTGTATCTTGGAAAATCGAATGACCCTTTTTTCCCATTCTGGTTAAATGCCGACCTTGATGAAGTAAGGATATACGACAGGGCATTGAATATGGATGAAATAGCAGCGCTTTGTGTTCCAAAAAAAGATACTCCTAAAATAAAGGATACTATAAAAACAAAAGAACCTGAACAAGTTCCGTTAGAAGAGAGGAAGAACGAATTGATCAGGCAGATACCTGTAGATCATGATTCCATATCGGTTACATTGTATGATAATGGAATAGTAGATGGTGATAGTGTAACGCTCATTTACAATAAACAAATAGTGGCAACGCACCAGTTGCTTACTGAAAAGCCGCTCACTTACTGGATAAAAGTTGACAGGAACAGCAGTAATGAACTGATAATGTATGCCGAAAATTTAGGCAGCATCCCTCCCAATACCGCATTGATGGTGATCTATGATGGTAATAAACGGTATGAGCTTAATGTGAGCAGCAGTAAGGATAGTAATGGCACCGTAGCATTTAAGCTGAAAGAATAGAACTATTGCTGTAACTTCTCAATATCATCCAGGCCTTTATATCTACCGGATGCTTTTTTTGCTTGTATCAGATCTTCAGCATAGCCACCAACAACTAAATATTCGGTATCAGAGATATTGAGTGCTGCAACAAAATCACTAAAATCAGATTCGAAAATATTTGCCATCAGGTTAAAACTTGCGTGCAGAAAATACTGTTCTGTCCAGTTTCAGCGCATCTTTTTCATCACCAATACCAAAAATAGTACAGGTAAGATGGAAAGATAATTTTAACCTGTCGGCAAGAGATACGTTTTTATCAAACAGGTTATTTTTATCAGCTTCTTCAAAACTTTGAGCCTTAAAAATGGTCTTATCCAGTTTCATACTTTTCATGTTATAAATTTAGCCTTTTATCACTTATGTATCTCACTCGTAAAATGAAACTCAATACCAGGATTGTTCTGCCGCTCTGTATTTAAGAACCATTCGCTTTGTGCCAGGTAAACCAAATGACCGTCTTTGTCTTCAGCAATATTTGCTTGTTTAAAACGGGTAAAATCTTCCAGCTTTTTTGGGTCATTGCTGGTAAGCCAGCAGGCTTTATAAAAAGGCAGGCTGTTCATTTGTACCGATGCACCATACTCCTGTAGCAACCGGTATTGTATCACTTCAAACTGCAGTTCGCCTACGCAGCCGATGATCTTCTTATTACCGCCAAATTGGGTGAATAATTGAGCCACACCTTCATCCGTAAGTTGCGATAACCCTTTTTCCAACTGCTTGGTTTTCATGGGATCTTTATTCACTACTTCCTTAAAAATTTCAGGCGAAAAACTGGGGATACCGGTGAAATAAAATTGCTCCCCTTCGGTAAGCGTATCGCCTATTTTAAAGTTGCCGGTATCAAAAAGCCCCACCACATCGCCGGGGTAAGCATCTTCTATCACTTCTTTTTGACGTGCAAGGAAGCTATATGGGTTGCTGAACCGGAAATCCCTTTCCAGACGCACATGATTGTAGTAGGTATTACGCTCAAACTTGCCGCTGCACACCCTCAAAAAAGCGATCCTGTCCCTATGCTTGGGGTCAAGGTTGGCATGTATCTTAAAAATGAACCCGCTGAATTTATCTTCTTCCGGTTTTACATCACGAACCGTAGTATGTCGTGGTCGCGGCGTTGGGGCAATGCGAATAAAAGTATCCAGCATCTCCTTTACACCAAAATTATTTACCGCACTGCCAAAAAATACCGGCGCTGTTTTACCGGAAAGGTAATCCTCTGTATTAAGCTCGCCATATACACCATCTATCAGCTCTACATCTTCCCGCAAAGTTGCCGCATCCTTCTCTCCTATTTTCTTATCAAGAATATCATCAGCAAGGTCTTTTATCTCCACCACATCTTCATCATTGGCCTTTGTACCGGCAGTAAAAAGTACCAGGCTTTTTTCATGCAGGTCATACACACCTTTAAAATCCTTACCACTGTTAATGGGCCAGGTACTTGGATGAAGATTGATCTTCAACTCATTTTCTATTTCTTCCAACAGGTCAAAACGGTTCTTACCATCACGATCCATTTTATTGATAAAAACGATCACCGGAGTTTTACGCATAGCAATTACTTCCATCAGGCGCCTGGTCTGCGCTTCCACACCATTCACACTGTCTATCACCAGTACTACACTATCTACTGCAGTCAACGTACGATAGGTATCTTCCGCAAAGTCTTTGTGACCAGGCGTATCCAGCAGGTTGATCAAATGCCCGTTGTATTCAAATGTCATTACCGAAGTAGCCACACTGATACCACGCTGGCGCTCTATCTCCATAAAATCGGAAGTAGCGTGTTTCTTAATCTTATTGCTTTTAACAGCGCCTGCCGTTTGGATGGCACCACCAAATAACAGGAATTTTTCTGTTAAAGTGGTCTTACCGGCATCAGGGTGAGAGATGATAGCGAAGGTCTTGCGCTTATTTATTTCGTTGATATACTTCATTGCTTTTTTGTAAAGCCGCAAAGGTAACTGATTTACGATTTACGAATGACGATTTACGAATGCTTTCACCGCAAAGAAATCTTAGCGAACTTTGCTCCTCTGCGTCTTTGCGGTGAAAACATCACCCGTAAATCGTAAATTTGGCCTCATGCGTACAACGCTCAACATTTTATGGAATTCCCTGCGCCTTACCTTCCAGGAACTGAAGGGCAATAAACTGCGTACCGCATTGAGCCTTACCGGTGTTGCGTTCGGTATTTTCTGTATCATTATTGTGCTGGCTATTGTAAACAGCTTTGAGGTAAATATTCAGAATGAAGTAAAAAGCCTGGGCAGTAATACCATCTATATTGATAAATGGGATTACAGCGGCGGCCCCGATCAACCGATATGGAAATTCAGGGCAAGGCCAACCATGAAATATGAAGAAGCAGGGCTGATAAAAGAACGTTCGGAGCTGCTTGATGATATCGCTTACCTGATGCAAACCAAGAGTACACTTTCTCACGGCGATGATGTCATTCAGAATGCAAGCATATATGGTATTACTGAAGCACAGATGACCATTCAGCCGCTGGCTTTTGATGTTGGCCGTTTCTTTTCAGCAAGCGAATTTACCACCGGCAGCAACGTTTGCCTGCTGGGCTTCGCCAATGCCGAATCTTTTTTTGGCACTACCGACAGGGCAATAGGAAAACAGATAGAAGTAAAGGGAAAAAAAGTAACCGTCATCGGTGTAATAAAAAAAGAAGGCAAGAATTTCATCGGCTGGGATTATGATAACTGCGTGATGATGCCTTATCGCTTTTGCAAACAGATCTTTTCGGATGATAACTCTAACCCGATATTAATTGCGAAAGGAAAAGAAAAAGTAACCACCGCTGCATTGATGGATGAACTGAAAGGTATAATGCGCCAGGTACGCCGCTTGTCACCTATGCAGGAAGATAATTTTTCACTGAACAGTGTAGAGGCCTTCAGCAAATCGCTTTCTTCTTTCTTTGTTACGTTAAATATTATCGGCTCCATCATTGGTGGCATCAGTCTTATTATCGGCATGTTCAGCATAGCCAACATCATGTTTGTTACAGTAAAAGAACGCACTAATGTTATCGGCTTAAAAAAAGCCATCGGTGCAAAAAAGCGGAGCATACTTTTCGAATTTTTAATGGAAGCTACTTTACTGTGCTTGGTAGGCGGGGCATTCGGACTTTTCTTTGTATGGCTAAGTGCTTTAATCATTACCAAAGCTGCAGGCTTCCCGGTATTTATTTCATTGCCCATGCTGATCACAACAGTTATAATCTGCCTTGTTGTAGGGATACTTGCAGGTATCATTCCTGCTTCGCGTGCATCTAAATTAGATCCGGTGGTGGCGATACGGAGTTAAAACGCCCCCTAGCCCCCTAAAGGGGGAACCGGAGTATAATTCTTTAAACATACTTTATCTTCTGTGTTGAGTAAATTACTTTTGCCAAATGTTTCAGACAAAACCAATTACTATTTTGGCCATCGAATCCAGCTGCGATGATACCGGCGCTGCCGTTTGCGTAGATGGAAAGATAACAGCCAACTTCATCGCCACTCAAAAAGTGCATGAAAAGTATGGCGGCGTGGTACCCGAACTGGCCAGCAGGGCGCATATGCAGAATATTGTGCCGGTAGTGGATACCGCCCTTAAAGCTTCGGGCTGTACCCTGCAAGACATTGATGCCATTGCCTTTACACAGGCTCCCGGATTGATCGGTTCTTTATTGGTAGGCACACAATTCGCCAAATCGTTGTCGCTTGCTTTAGATAAACCGCTGATAGCTGTGCATCATATGCAGGCGCATGTGCTGGCAAATTTAATTGCAGATGATAAGCCCGAATTTCCCTTTTTATGTTTAACAGTAAGCGGTGGCCATACGCAGATCGTTTTGTGCGAATCGCCCATGCAGTTAAAAGTGATCGGCGAAACCATTGATGATGCTGCCGGTGAAGCATTTGATAAAAGTGCAAAGCTGCTGGGGCTGCCTTATCCCGGCGGGCCGTTAATTGATAAACACGCTGCTAAAGGAAACCCTAAGCGTTTTGTTTTTCCTGAACCACAGATCAAAGGACTGGATTTCAGCTTCAGCGGACTAAAAACATCCATACTTTATTTTTTGAAAAATGCCGGCGAAAGCAATGTTTATAAAGAAGAGTTTGTTGCTGATGAAGCCACACAAAAACAGTTCATACAAGATAACATTGATGATATCTGTGCTTCTATACAAAACCGCATTGTAAGTATCTTATTAAATAAGCTGAAAAAAGCAGCAGTAGAAACCGGTATCACCCATATCTGCCTGGCAGGCGGTGTAAGCGCCAACAGTGGCCTTCGCAATGCGTTTACCGAACTAGGCAAAACCATGAACTGGAAAACATTCATTCCTGCATTTGAATATTGTACGGATAATGCTGCCATGATCGCTATTACAGGATACTATAAATATTTAGCCAACAATTTTACTGATTTAGCTGTTAGCCCTACTGCACGGGCTGAGTGGTAATTTTTTTTCTATTACACTAATTGAAACGAATTACACTAATTAGTATTGAATTCGTATAGCTTCTAAATTCGTGTAATCAGTAATAATCCGTGTAATAGATTTCTTAATTCGTGTAATTAGTAATAATTCGTGTAATAAAATTTTCAATTCGTGTAATCAATGCCTAACTCCTTCTTTCAATTCAAACAATTTCTCATTCACCAGGATCGCTGTGCCATGAAGGTAACTACCGATGCCTGCCTGTTTGGAGCGATTGTGGCCAATGAAATAAAAAGAAACGCCAGCCATGTTGTTTTAGATATCGGCTGCGGCACAGGATTGCTGAGTTTGATGATAGCGCAAAAAAGCAATGCAACTATTGATGCCATCGAAATAGATGAAGCGGCTTATCAACAGGCCGCAGAAAATTTTGCCGCATCGCCATGGCCAGAAAGATTGCACGCTATCCATGCAGATGCGATACATTTTACCCCGGATAAAAAATACGATGCCATCATATCCAACCCGCCTTTTTTTGAGAACGACCTGAAATCGGGTAATGAAAAGAAGAATGCAGCAAAGCATGATACAACCTTAACGCTGGAGCATTTGATAAACATTGTTGATACACATTTAACCCAGGAAGGAATTTTTGCTGTGCTGCTACCCTATCATCGCACAGAAGAATTTATAACCACAGCAAAAGAAGCCGCATTATATCTTACCCAAAAAATACTGGTAAAGCAAACACCGGCACATAACTATTTCAGGGGAATATTATTTTTCAGCAGAATTAAAAGTGAATCACAGCAGCAAGAGCTCATCATTAAAGATGAACAACAGCACTACACCAAAGATTTTATGGAACTGTTGAAAGACTATTACCTCTATCTATAAACCACCATACGCTTTCATATAACTGTATGGTGCTGTCAGCTTTCCATTCTTTACAATAGTTGCCCGTTTCAGCAATTCCGTTTCGCCGCCTTTTACAATATCTTCCAACACATATTTAATAAGCTGCTCGCCAAAATACTGGCTGGCATCACGGGGCAGCTCATTCGGCAGGTTGCCAACAGCCATGATATCGATGCTGCCGGGCAGGTAAGGCGCTGTCTTTTGCTTGGTTATTTTATCAATACCATATACAGGATCTTCCATTGTTTGGTCGCCCAGGTTGATGGGCACAGAACCATGTTCATCATCGGTAATATCTGCTATCGTATCAATAGCAAAGGTTTCATCAATATCCGTTTCTTCAAACAGGCGGGGCACATCTTCATCCCAATACACACCATTCATCAATATATTACTGCACCGTGCAAAAGGTAAAAAGCGGCTGCGGTATTCTTCGGGGTGCTCATGAAAATGTTCCCGCTTATAGGTTTTCAGTTCTTTATGGGTGTACAGTTCATTGCCTTTCAGCTGCACATATACCGGGTAGGCAAAGTTCCTTTCCAGGTAATCATCAGGCTCCACTTCATGAATGCCCATCAGGTTCATCACTTCCAGTACGCCATGCGCCACACGGCCGCTGCCGGTAACAGCAATTTTAATGTTCGGCAGCTTCAATCCAAAATAAGTATGTATCAGCTCGCGGTAGTCTTTGCTGGCATGCACCCTGCCAAGTGTAAACTGCCCGGTACGTTTGCCATACGCCATCATACCATTATGTGCGCCAACAATACCGGCA
The DNA here is from genome assembly GCA_048497855.1 of Bacteroidota bacterium. GTDB lineage: Bacteria > Bacteroidota > Bacteroidia > Chitinophagales > Chitinophagaceae > Ferruginibacter. The sequence continues at coordinate 91,728 of JBEHZB010000006.1, forward strand.
AAAAAGCCAAAGCCCAGCACCCGCTGCCCGTCATCATGCACCAGGCATTCGTAATCGATCAGCGTAATATTTTTTTCCAATATTGCTTTGAACAGCTTCTGGTTATGCGGCTGTAATTTTTTGGTGTGCGAAAAGAAAAGATAGGTCTTGCCCGGTATCAGCATAGCAACCGGTACTTCCTTAATGCCCAGCAGCACATCGCATTCGCTCATATCCTCCTTCACTTCCATCCCGGCAGAACTGTATTCCTTATCGCTGAAACAGCGGGTATCGGAATGCTGAACAATTACTTTTATATCCGGAAAGTTCATGTGAAGCCAGCGGCAATGCGCCGGTGTAAGGGCAACGCGGTTATCAGCAGGTATCTTGCCTTCCCGTATCAATCCAATGGTTAGCATCAATCGTTTAGTTTAAAGCATACCCCTCCGGGGTTGGGGCGCAAGTTAATTAATTTGGCAGATGCCCGCACAATTTTGACATTTGTGGCATGAACTATTTCGAATTATTTGATATTCCTGTAAGCCTTGCAGTAGATAAGAACGGGCTCACCAAAAAGTATTTTGAACTGCAGAAAAAATATCACCCCGATTTTTTTTCCAATGCCACAGCAGCCGAACAGGCCGAAGCGCTGGAAACCTCATCGCAGGTAAACAAAGGCTTTAAAACATTGCAGAACCAAGACGAGACCATCAAATATGTACTACAGTTAAAGGGCCTTTTAGAAGAGGAAGAGAAATACCAGCTTCCCCCCGATTTTTTAATGGAAGTGATGGAACTGAACGAAACGCTTTCGGATGATTCCGCCCAGCAGATCAGCAGTTTTGAAAACGACATTTATGCCGATGTAAAAGAAGACATTGAGCACTACAATGATGCCACCATCACCACCGCCCAGCTCCTTAAGATCAAAGAATACTATTTCAAGAAAAAATACCTTCAACGTATTTTGGACAGAATAGCCGATTGATGTAATATTGCAGCCCTGTTTATTTAGTTAATCCGTTAATTAGTTAATACGTTTAAACGGATATACGGATTAACGTTTAAACGGATTAACGTAAAAAAGCCCATGTGGCGGAACTGGTAGACGCAGCAGACTCAAAATCTGCCGTTCGCAAGGGCGTGAAGGTTCGATTCCTTTCGTGGGCACCAAGGCAAGGCCGGAGTTTAGATACTCCGGCTTTTTTTATTGGTCGATGGTCGATAGTCCATGGTCGATAGCACAACTTTTCAATTTCAGCTTTATCTATTGCTCTGCATAACCGGCTATGGTCTATGGTCCATTGTCCATCGTCAATAGCACAACTTTTCAATCTCAGCTTTATCTGTCAATTCGCATACCCGGCTATGGTCCATGGACTATCGACCATCGACCAATCAATACCATGCCGGGAGTCTCCGCAGATCATGGCTGCTGATCTCCCGCTCGTCTCTATCTACATACAGCGGTATCTTAACAATAGCGCCAACATTTGTTTCCAGGCTGTTGGTAGATACATCCATATCAAAGCGGGGATGATAGCCCGATAATAATTTTATCTCTTTGGTATTATCAATAAAGCTGAACAGCACATTGATCACCGCCATAAAACCTCTGTGGTTCTCCAGTACATAACGATACAATACCGGCGACGCATCATACTCAAACCTGCATTTGTTGAGATCTACACCGTGGAGATAACGCCCTATTTCATTCTTCACAAAATCCTTATCATACGCTTTTATCTCGTCTATCGATTTAAATTCCCTGTAGGTAACATAATGCTCCATATCCATACTGGGGTACACTGATCTATTTTCATCATTCGGGTCGTTGTCATCATACAGCTGGCGGTATTCCTGGTGGTGGGCCTTGCATTGCCGTGGATGGTCGTAATCAAACGTAACTTCTACAAGCAGGTGGCCGCTTGGTTTAAACACTTTTAGGGTTCTGTCCATAAAATAGGTATAAGGTTGGTTTAGGGAAATAAATGCTGCTCTAAAGTAGGGGTTTATTGTTAAATGGGTAAATGGCTTATAGCTTAATTGCCTGATCTTTCAATTTTTAAGTATAAGCAGTTTCGAGTTAAACTTAGCGAAGTTTTTGTTATCGGCATTGATTTTTTCATGACGGCATCGTTGTGTCACTCACTTTTAGACTAATATACATATTGTATTTTATTTTAAATTAACTTAGTTTTGCAAATGTTTCATTTTAAGAGTCTTTAAATGACTTAGTTTTTTACCCTTAATTAAACCAATAAAATATGTACTTATTCTTTGATACTGAAACAACGGGGTTACCCAAAAATTGGAAAGCTCCTATAAGTGATTTGAATAATTGGCCACGTCTTGTGCAAATTGCGTGGTTACATTATGAAAAAGATGGAACTAAAATCAGTGAGAGTAATTTTATTATAAAACCTGAGGGTTTTACCATTCCTGCTGAAGCATCAAACATTCATGGAATTTCTACTGAAAGAGCAATGAAAGAAGGTGTTTCATTGCAAAAAGTTTTAAATGATTTTCAAAGTTTAGTAGCAAAAGTAAACTACTTAGTTGCTCATAATATGAGTTTTGATGAGAAAATTGTTGGAGCCGAATTTCTTAGACAAAAAATGAGCAATGACATACCAAATAAAAACAGAATTTGTACAATGGAAAAATCTACAAATTACTGTAGACTTAATGGGGCTTATGGATATAAATGGCCAAAACTTTCGGAATTACACTATAAACTTTTTGGAACAGGATTTGAAGAAGCTCATAATGCCGCGGCTGATATTAATGCTACTGCAAAATGCTTTTGGGAAATGAAAAAAATTGGAATTCTATAATTCTCTTTCTGGTAAAGATGCTTCATTTTAAATTAAGTAAATTACCAGTCTCTAATTACTTAACAACTTTCCTGTAACACCATGTTTTATAAACTGAATTTCATATGAGACAAGCATTTTTCATAACTGGATTTAACAATTGGGGTAAAACAACTATAATTCAAGAATTATTTAATGAGAGGGTCAAATATTTTTATGGTGAGAAATATAGAATGACGGGAGTAAACTTTAATGTTGAATTTACAGTCGAAACACATTCAAATGATGATTATTGGGGACAAAACTGGATTAATCATGTTCAAAAGAGAATAGACAATTCTATAGATAATGGGCAAAATTTATTTACTGCCCTTTGCCCAACACTCCATAGTTCCAACAACTTTATTACACTTTTAACTCAGCCCATATTTTCAACTTACGATAGGTTAAATATTTTTTTGATTGAATTTAAATGGGAACATCATGCTAAACTGATTATTGATAATGTCTTAAGCGTAGGAAGGCAAGTTCCTAATGTGAATTTTATTGTAATAAATGCTGATCAAAATTTATCTGATGATATACAACGATTTAATGCAAAGATTTTACAGATAAAGCATGAACTCAATAATATATTCGCAATTCCATAGATAATTATTTATTCAAGTAAACTTTGCTAAAACATGACTATCCCTGACTTTGATATAATAACAGAAGATTTAAAAAAACAACTTGACTCTAGTAGGCAAAACTGGTTATTGGGAGCTGGAATAAGTTGCAATTCAAATATTCCGCTCATGTATCCCTTGACGAATAGAGTAAAGACAATGATCGACAGTAATGGTAACGCAAAAGATAAAGAGATATATGCTCTTTTAATAAGTGAACTAGATAACAAAGCACACATTGAACATTATTTAAGTCATATCGGAGATTTAATTGCTCTGGCAGGAAGAGCTAAGTCAAAATCAGCAACAATCCAAAAAAAGACTTTTACTAATGAAGAATTATTACATCTTCATGGATCAATAATAGAGGCAATTGGAGATACTGTTCGTTATGGCTATTCTAGTGAAGGCGGGAAAGAAGTTATTGGAAAATTTGATTCTCCAATCGTAGAAATTGAGCATCATATTAAGTTTGTCCAGGCAATTTATTCTAATAGGTCAAATTTATTATCACGATCAAAACTCAATTTTTTTACTACTAATTACGATACTTTATTAGAAGATGCTTTAGGACTTGAAAAATTTACAGTAGTTGATGGGTTTTCAGGAGGTGCAATTGCATATTGGAATCCTCAATTTGAATTTAAAGATTCAAATAATCTTCCTAATAAATGCTTATTATATAAACTTCACGGTTCCATAGATTGGCAACGCGACGAAGAAAAAGGGTTAATAAGGAATAGATACGGAACAAAGTATTTAGCTAACAAATCAGATATTATGATTTATCCGCAAGCAACAAAATATGTAGAAACACAAAAAGACCCTTTTTCTTATCTTTTTAATGGCTTCAGAAATGCTTTAAATTTTCCTGATGATAACGTTCTGATTACATGTGGATACAGTTTTGGCGATGAACATATTAATGCAGAGATTGAATCTGCATTATCATCAAGAGATAATCGCACAACTTTAGTAGCATTTATTTTAGAGTGCCCAGAAACTGATATAGTTATAAATAAGACTTTAGATAACTGGCTTAAGAGTGAAAAATTTGGCAGAAGAGTTTATGTAGCTGGCAAAAAAGGAATTTATTACAATTCAACAGATTTAATAAAGTGTTCTAGCGGAGCTGAATTATCATGGTGGACTTTTTCAGGATTAACAAATTTCATTTTAACAGGCGAATATGAATAAAGAATTATTTACAACAATTCCAGCGTTGAGAATTGGAAAAATTATAGAAGTAAGTGGCAATTCTTTAAAGATAGAATTGGACATAAAAATAACAGAGCTAACAAGATCAGTATTTGGTCAAGTATACTCTATAGGTCAAATTGGAAGTATTATAAAAATTCAATTCGGTCGAAAAATATTATTTGCTTATGTAAGATCTCTCCGAATGCAATCTGATATATTAGCAGAAGAAGGGAAAACAACTATACTACCTGGCGATGACAAAAGAATTTTAGAAGCTGATTTGTTTGGGCAAGGAACTTGGAGCAGTACAAAAAAAAGATTAGATTTTATAAGAGGTATTGAAACATATCCTCTGCCACTTCAAGATGCATTTTTATGTCTTAATGAAGAGTTAGAAAATATTTATCGTGCAGCAGAAAATGTAAAAGATGATAATGACCCGATGATCCCCATAGGTCATTATGTCGGCGGCAATAATGCAGTTTGTAAGGCAAATATTGATAAACTATTTGGGCACCATTGTGCAATATTAGGTTCTACAGGGTCAGGAAAATCTGGAACAGTTGCATCAATTTTACATTCAGTCCTAACACATAAAATTAAAGATAAAAACATATCTCCTAGAATAGTTATCATCGACCCCCATGGTGAATATGCGAAGGCATTTGGTGAAAAAGCTGTTGTTTATAAAGCTTATAATGAAGCTTCAACTAGTTCAGCGAAAGGTGAACAATTAAAATTGCCCTATTGGTTAATGTCTAGTGATGAATTTAGATCATTAGTGATTGGGAAAACAGAATTTGAAGCAACATCACAAACTAATATGGTTTATCAAGCTATAACCTATGCAAGATTATTAAGTCAGGGGTTGGTTCAAAATATAGGTGATACTCCTTTAGGTGAAGCAGATGATGACATTCCTGTAGCAGGAGTTGATGTTTCCCAAATAATAAATTTTGATCGCGATAAACCAACTCCATTCTTACTATCTGAATTTATTAAACATTTAGATAAAATTCAAGGACAAAAAGCAGGCAAAGCTGAAAACCTTGCTGCAACAGCTGGAAGAGATAAAGTTGATGCAATACTTAAAAAATTAAAAGTTTTAAGATCTAACCCTCAACTTTCTTTTATTATAGATGAATACAATGGTTCATCGCCTACACTAGAAGATGTATTATCGCAATTTTTTGGAGAAGTAAAAGGTGATATAAAAGAAAAAAATTTAAAAATAGTAGATATTTCAGGGTTACCAAATGAAGTGGCGGGACCACTAACTGCTTTGATTGCAAGATTATTATTTCAATATAAATTATGGCAAACTAGAGAAGAAAGAGAGAAAGATCCAGTTTTGTTTATTTGTGAAGAAGCTCACAGATATGTTCCTAATCATGGTGAAGCACAATATAAAGAAGCGCAAGAGGCCGTAAGAAGAATTGCAAAAGAAGGACGAAAATATGGAGTTGGCCTAATGCTTATTTCTCAAAGGCCATCTGATGTTGAAGCAACAGTTCTATCACAATGTAACTCATGGATAATACTTCGCCTTACGAATTCAAATGATCAGGAGCATGTTTCAAAATTCTTACCTGACAGTTTATCAGGATTAACAAAAATGTTGCCATCTCTTACAAGAAGAGAAGCAATTTTCGTGGGAGAAGCTGCGGCATTACCGAGTCGTATTCGAATCAATAAGCTTTTACCAGATCAACTTCCGGACTCAAATGATATAAGTTTTGTTAGTGGCTGGCTAAATGAGCCGACAAAATCAGAAGAATTAACTAAAATTACAAAGAGATGGATTGGGAAAAAATAATAAGCATATTTATTAGAGGTTTTTTCTATCAAAGCAATTGATTTTAAAATCTCAGCGTCTCTGCGTCTCTGCGGTTCAAAAGACAATAAAACAATTCAACCACTAAGTCCCTGAAACCCCTGCCCTAAAAAAAATATCCTCCTCCATGCAACCATCTCTCCCATTTTTGTGTCTTATAGTCACGCAGTTATAAAAAAACATTCCCGTATTTTTACAACTGTAAAATATTAGTGTAAACTATAACGAAGCTTAATCTACGAAACGGCAAATTTCTCGACCTAAGCAAGTTAAAGCGGACACGCCTGTAAAAAGGGCGTGTTCCTTTACTTTCAACCGGTCAAGGCATTGCCGTGCCAGTAGGTGGTTGATAAGTATAAGGACACGCCTTTTTTCATGCAAATATTTTACAAATGAGCACAAACAACGACTCAGGAGCACCGCAATCTCCTCTTAACGATCCCGAATTTCAACGGTACATCAACAATCTGAAAGCTTTTATTGCCTTATTCCCCCCGGGTAAAATGAGTGAGGAACTGTGGCACCTGGCCTGTACGCTTTACGAAAAGCACGACGAGGCCGACTGGCAACACAGCGGCCGGTTTACTATATGCGGTATGTATAAGCGGTTAACTAAGTTGTGTAAGTCGATGCAGGCGATAGTGGCGTACTTTGAACCGCAGATGAACGCTGATAATGGCGCAGATGAACGCTGATTTTTTTGTTTTTTCTATTACACGAATTAGAGCGAATTACACTAATTAATTAAAACAATCCGTGTAATTCGTTTTAATTAGTGTAATAAACTTGCAATTAGTGTAATTAATCTTTAAGTATTGCCTTCACTTTACTATCCAAAAGATCATTGAACTTGTTGGAGTAATATTGGTTGGCTACTACTTCCTGGCATTGCCTGAAGAAGAGGCTGTCTTTTTTCAGGCATTCATCCAGGTACCTGTCCCAGCTTTTCCAGTTGGAAGAATTGATATCGCCGGAATAATAGGTGTAATGAAAAAATGCAGACTCGAACATGGAGATCAGTATCTCATTGGCGGTTTTATTTTTATCGGTTCGGGCATTTTTTTCAGGGCCATTCAATTCGGCATGGTCTAAATACAGTTTTAAATAATCCCGCCATTCGGTAGAGAGGTTATTAAAACTTTGCGCTTCCCGGCTTTTTTTCTCCTTTTTTCTATCATAATAAAAGAAAAGAATGGCGCAGGGAACGGACAGGCCTCCGATAATAGTGGCGATATCTGCCAAAGTAGATAATAAGGGCATAAGGAAGAGGTTTAGTAAGGTATTAATCTAATATACAATTTGTTTGGGTATTGCAAGGGGCTTAAAACTGCATTTAACCTATCCGGGGTGGTTGGGTAACCTATCCGGAGTGGTTGGGTAACCTATCTGGACTGGTTGGGTAACCTATCCAGGATAGGTGGGGTAACGTATCCTGGTTAGGTTGGGTAACCTATCCGGAGTGGTTGGGTAACCTATCCGGAGTGGTTGGGTAACCTATCCGGAGTGGTTGGGTAACCTATCCGGAGTGGTTGGGTAACCTATCCTGGTTAAGCGAAGGACGTATCCTGGATAGGTTGGGTAACCTATCCTGGTTAGGTTGGGTAACCTATCCTGGTTAAGCGAAGAACGTATCCTGGATAGGTTGGGTAACCTATCCTGGTTAAGCGAAGAACCTATCCTGGTTAGGTTGGGTAACCTATCCTGGTTAAGCGAAGAACCTATCCTGGTTAGGTTGGGTAACCTATCCTGGTTAAGCGAAGAACCTATCCTGGTTAGGTTGGGTAACGTAACCAAGTCATGTTTTAGCAGTTATTGACATCCGTTATAGGTTTCTCTTCCCAATGGGTTGTTACTTATACCTGGTACTTCCCGGTTTATACCTTTTTTCGGTTACATACTGCCGCAGAGTCCTCCCTCCCTACGCTGCCAATCCTCGCAGAGGAGACTCTGCGGGGAAGTCAATAAAACCATAAAACAATTAAACCATCCAACCATTTAACCTATCTCCCGCCGATGATCCCGTTCAATTTATCAAACATCTTTATCCAGCTTTGATAAGCGCCGGTTTGTTTGGCAGTTTCTTCCAGCACGGTTTGATGAACGGATAACTGCGTTTGACCGTTTACCGCAGTAAAAGTAACGGTGGTGATGGTCTCTTCCGGCCAGTCTTCCTGCTTGCCTGCTTCTACTGAGTTTACAGCAATGCCTTCGGCATTGGTTAATACCATGGTGAAGACCAGTTTTTCGGGAAATAGTATTTCTTTATAGATTCCTTTTATCCAGCAATCGCCATGCACGGGATCGTGAATACAGAAATGAAAGGCGCCATTCTCTTTTGCTTCTATCGATCGGAATTCGATGGTGCAGTCATCGGGGGCATACCAGTTTTTGAGTTGTTCAGGATCTGTCCAGGCTTCAAAAACCAGTTCGCGGGGAGCATCAAAAGTGTAGGTAATAAAAAGCTCTTTGTTATTTTTTTCCATGGTGCTTATTTTTTAGTGCTGTTAAATGTTTGTCTAATTTTTCAAAGCGTCCGGCCCATTGCTTTTTGGATTGCGTTACCCAATCCGTTACTTCACTCAGCTTATCCAGCTGTGCGCCGTAAAGTTTTGCATTATCTTTTTGGATGATCATCAGCAGCCCGCACTCGGTAAGTATGCGGATATGTTTTGTAATGGCCTGGCGGCTCATGTCGAAATCTTCAACAATGGCATTGAGGTTCTTGGGCTGCTTTGCAAGCTTTTGAATTATTTCCCTGCGGGTAGGGTCGGCAATGGCCTGGAATACGTCTCTTCTTATTATCATGATGCAACTATATGGTTGCAAAGATAAGAGGCAACCAAATGGTTGCCAAAAATATTTTAAATGGGTTTAATGGTTTTATTGTTAAATGGATTAATTGCTGATAAAACAATTGAACAATAAATCCATTTAACCATTTAGCAATAAAACAATTTACGCATCCGGTATCACCGGCTCTACCAGCTTCTTCAATTTTTCCAGGGATTCCTGCCAGCCTAAATAACACATTTCTGCAGGTATCATAGAAGGGATACCTTCCTGTGTGATCTTGATCTCTGTACCAACCGAAACTTTTTGCAGCCAGACAGAGGTGATCATTTCGCCGGGAAGATTGGGGTCGTCGAATTTATCCGTGTATTTTAAAAATTCATTGGGCTTGATCTCTACATATTCACCACCGAAGGAGTGGCTGCTGCTGGTAGTAAAATTGTGAAACGACATTTTGTAAGTGCCTCCTGCTTTTACATTCATTTCATGCACCGTACAAAGAAAGCCGTAAGGAGGCAGCCACGAGGCCAGGGCCAGGGATTCGGTAAATGCACGATATACTTTTTCGGGAGTTGCCTTAAGCACCCTGTGTAATGAAACGCTGTTGGTTGACATAAAAATTGTTTTAGATTATTTTAGTTTGTTAAACAGTTTCTTCTTGTAAATTAATGAACAACGGCAGCTTGAGGAAAAAAATATTTAATTGCTTTATTGTTAAATAGATAAATTGTTAAAGGGTTTAATTGTTAAATGGATAAATTGCTGATAGAACAATTGAACCATTAAGCCATTGAACCGTATTCTAATTATCAATTAAACCATAAATCCATTCAACCATTTACACCTCCTGCTTCTCCTTAGCAGAGAAGACTCTGCGGGAAAGAGAATATTATTTTGCCGGAATGTATTATTTTACAGCAAACATTCACTCACATCTAAACCAACATTATGGCCGTACTTAAAAAACCAACAACACTGTCATTGTCACCAGACAAATTTAAAAAGCTTGGGTTTGATCCTTCAGTATTATCAACGCTAAAGCCTGCAAGACTAACCGATGCTGCAACTGCTAAGCTGTTAGGCGTAAGAACAACTTCGTTGACCACTGCCGTTACGCTAAGCCCTAACAAACCAAGAGCAGGCAAAAAATACCTGAGCATGTATTCGGCCATGATGGTACTGGCAAATCCATTAGAGAGCAATAATATTGCTTTGTTCAGTTCGGCTTTTCCTACAGCGGTAAGTCCTTCTGTACAGGTGGAGTTTGATGCTATTACCGCCGGTAAAAAGCACCTGGTTGAATTTAATATCACATTAAATGAATCCAGCAAAGTGTACAAGTTCAGGGTATTTCAATATCCTACGGGTACCTTCCAGGATCTGTCTGTTTCCGGCTCGCAGGCTATTACTGTATTAATAAACCCGGAAAGCAATATCAGTACTTATGGCGCCGAGATCATGCAGCTGAATACCAAAGCTGAGGCTTGCGGCTGGATGTTGCATTCGGTTAAGATCACTTCGGTGGGTTAGGCTTGATGCCATTATATTTTTTGCCGGTAAGTCAATAAGATACCTTTACGATTTACCGGCATTTAATTTAAATGGTTTTATTGTTAAACGGATTAATTGCTGATAAAACAATTGAACTATTTAACCATTAAACAATTTATCCATCTCCAAAAAAATTACTTCAACGATACGATCAATTCCGTCTCCAACTTACTTTCATCATTTGTCCAATGCCCATATAATTCAATGTAAGGAAGCGCCGTCTCTAAACCCCGGTTCTTTAATTCATGGTTCATGTTTTGTCCCGCTTGCTTTATAAGACTGTATGGACCAATATGCTTGTAGTATGCATACTTTGTAAGAGTAATTATTTTATGCTCAAGTTCTGTGTTGTTATCAGGGGGCTCATAAAGCTCTACACCTGCAAATACTTTTTCATTGGGCTCGTACACCCAAATATTGATGCCTTTATTTTTTAATCCTTTTCCTTTAACCGTTTGCCACATTTTGTCCATTAATTTAAAGGCCGTGCCGGCATAATCTTTATTTACGGCTGTTCCTGAAAACCCATAAATATCCAGCGTAAGATTTTTATTGATGATTTCAACTTTCATTGCCTGGAATATTAAAAGTGATTGATTGATCAATTGTTGAATGGCTAAATTGTTCAATTGTTTAATTGCTGGTTAAACCATTATACCATAAAACAATTAAACCATAAATCCATTTAACCATTTATACTTCCCTGCTCACCAAATACTCAGCTAATTCCTTAAGCGGCGCTTTGCGGTTGCTGAGTACGGCGGTATCTTCTAAATGCTGCAATGCAATGTGAAGGTGTTCATCCTTTAGATCTTTTGCCCAGTCATCTACTTTGCAGTCTTTATAAACCTGGAGTACGCTGTTTATTTTATTGGCATCGTTGCTTTGCAGTAATTGCTGCAGTTCTTTTTTTGCTGCGGGTGATGCCGTTTCTAAAGCACGGATGAGAAGGAATGTTTTTTTATTGGAAAGGATATCACCACCTACCTGCTTGCCGAATTTTTCAGGATCGCCAAAGGCATCCAAATAATCATCCTGCACCTGGAAGGCAATGCCGAGATGTTTGCCAAACTCATACAAATGTTGCTGGTTGCCTTCACCGGCACCGCCCAGCAATGCGCCCAACTTTAAACTTGCGGCCAATAATACCGAAGTTTTCAGCGTGATCATGTTAAGGTATTCAGCCAGTGTTACGGTTTCCTTTTTTTCAAAATCCATATCCAGTTGCTGCCCTTCGCACACTTCTTTAGATGTTTTATTAAAGAGCTGGATGATGCGCTGCACATAATCCAATTTTACTTTGGTTAAATAATCATAGGCCTGTGCAAACATTACATCACCGGCAAGTATGGCCGTGGGCTCGCCGTATTTGGCATGCACTGTAGGCATACCGCGACGCAGCGGCGCTTTGTCCATAATATCATCGTGTATCAAACTGAAGTTGTGAAACAGCTCAATGGCCATCGCCACATCATATGCATCGGGAATGATTTCTCCAAACAGTTCGTTGCCCATCAGCACACAAACGGGCCTTACCCTTTTGCCGCCAATGCCTAAGATATATTGTGCAGGATCGTACAGCGTTGGCGTGTGAGAAGGGAAATGCCGCACATTGAACCGCTCTTCGAATAGTTTGGAAAGTTCTAAAAATGAATGCATGTGTTAAACTGCTGAGACGCAGGGGCGCAGAGACTATTACGCCATTGCTGTTATCAATTTATTTCTTCTTTTTATTGGGTATTGGTTTTTTAGCTGCTGCTTTGGCTGCTGTTTTTGTTTCGGCTTTTCTAACGGCCGGTTGTTTGGATGTGTTGCCGGGTACCCACTCATAATCCAGCTGCCGCTTGGTTAAATTGGCTGCTACTACTTTTATGCGCACCTTATCCCCCATCCTGAATTTTTTGAACGTACGCAATCCCACCAAAGAATAGTCCGCCTCATCCAGCCTGAAATCATCGTACACACTCAGGTCACGTGTTGTTACCATGCCTTCGCATTTATGCGCTATCGTTTCTACAAAGAAACCAAAAGATGCCACGCCGCTGATGATACCTTCAAACTCTTCACCCAGGTATTGCTGCATGAATTCTACCTGCTTGTATTTATTACCTGCCCGCTCTGCTTCCATGGCTTTACGCTCCCTGTCGCTGCAATGCCTGCATTTATCTTCCATCTTCTTATCCGGTCTTAAATTCTTATCCAGGCATTCCTGCAAAATGCGGTGTACCATTACATCAGGGTAACGGCGTATGGGTGATGTAAAATGACAGTAATGTTCAAAGCCCAATCCGTAATGGCCGATATTCTCCGATGTATAAATTGCTTTGGCCATAGTGCGGATGCCCAGTTGCTCCAGCACATGCTGCTCAGGCTTGCCGTGTACTTCTTTCAGTAATTTATTGAACGATGCTGCTACTGCGGTTTCATCGTGCATATCAAATGCATAGCCAAACTTTTTGGCAAAGGCCACAAACGGTTTCAGCTTTTCATCATCGGGCGTATCATGTATGCGGTAAGGGAATGGTATCGGTTCTTTATTGATCTTTATCCGGGAAACATATTCGGCCACGGCCCTGTTGGCCAGCAGCATGAACTCTTCGATAAGTTTATGTGCTTCTTTACTTTCTTTTACTATGATGCCGATAGGCTTGCCTTTATCATCCAGTTGAAAACGTACTTCCTGCGATGAGAAGTTGATGGCGCCGTTGCGGAAACGTTCTTTACGGAAACGCTGCGCCAGGTCGTTCAGCAATAAAATAGGTTTGTAATGCAGCCCGTCTTTTTTCTCGATGATCTCCTGCACTTCTTCGTAGGTAAAACGATGGTTGCTGTGAATGATGGTACGTCCTATCCATTTATGTTTTATCTCTGCCCGGTTATTGATCTGGAAAATGACAGAGAAAGTGTATTTATCTTCATGCGGACGAAGCGAACATAATTCATTAGAGATCTTTTCCGGCAACATAGGGTTTACGCGGTCAGGAAGATACACGCTGGTGGCTCTTTCATAAGCCGCAGTGTCGAGCACCGTACCGGGTTTTACAAAATGGCTCACATCTGCAATGTGCACCCCTATCTCGTAATTGCCATTATCCAGGTTGCGGATAGAAATGGCATCATCAAAATCTTTTGCATCAACAGGGTCTATGGTAAAAGTGAGTATATCCCTGCAATCTTTGCGCTTCTTCAGTTCTTCCCTCGTTATCTTTTCCGAAAGCTCATTGGCTTCTTTCATTACGGCATCATCAAAGCTTAACGGGAAGCCTGCTTCCAGCAATATTTCCTTCATGGCAAAATCATTGATGTCTTCTGCCTTTATCACAGCTACTACTTCGCCTTCGGGTTTTTTATCGGCCTTATCCCATTTGGCCAATTTTACCATTACCTTGCTGCCGTCAACAGCGCCGTTAAGTTTATCCAGCGGCACAAAAAAATCGGGGATCGGCTTATCGGTATCGGCTGTAAAAAAGGCAAAGGTTTTGCCTACCTGTATATTGCCAACAAAAGCGGTTTGCTTTCTTTCGGCCACATCCACCACTTTGCCTTCGATACGGCGGCCCTTATTGCCGTCTTTATTGATCTGCACCCTTACGGTATCACCATGAAATGCCCGGTTGAAATCATTCGGCTTTACCATGATATCCTTTTCCATTCCTTCTACGATCACGAAGCCCATTCCGCTACGGCTTATATCCAGCCTGCCTTTTACTGTTATTGCCTGCGATGACCGTTTGCTTGTCTTTTTGTTTTTACTCATAAAATTGTCTGAACCAGGATTTGGGTGGATTAAAGGATTATTTAGATTTCTCTGTTTAATTCTGTTAATCATTTGATCTGCCCAAATCCCCGTCTATTTTTTGTCTGAACTATGATTTAAAGGGATTAAAAGATTATCCGGATTTAAAAAGAGAAATCCTGTTAATCATTTAATCCACCCCAATCCCCGTTCAGATAACTATTAACCAATAACCACTAACTGCCCCGCAATTTACCAACAAATCACTACATTCAGGTATATATAAAAACACCTGTCTAAACTTTCCCTAACTTAGTTCAAATTTTTACAATGGAAAACTATGAAACTGTAGTGGATGCTTTGAACGGTTTAAAAGCAAAAGGCTACACGCTTGATTTCAATATTGCATTCGACAATATTACCTGTGCACAAAACGGCACCTGCCTTAACCCATCCGAATTTGAGATCACCGAAGTACATCGTTTTGAAGGCGCTACTGATCCCGACGACCAGGATGTGGTATATGCGGTAGAGTCGAAAGACGGCAGCTTAAAAGGTACACTCACCAGCGCTTACGGCCCATATGCCGATACGCTGAGCAATGAGATGGTGAAGAAACTGGCCATGCACGCCGGAATGTGAGACGGCAGACGTGAGAAGTGAAACATAAGAAATGAGGCATGCTTCTGATATCTGACATCTCACATCTGACGTTTGACCTTTCACATCTCACTCCCTTGACATTTAAAATCTAATCAAACTAAACGATGCTTAACAGAAGACGATTCCTTCAATTATCTGCATTAACTGCCCCTTTTATTGCTGCAAAAAAAAGTTTTGCCGGCAGCTTTGATGCGCCTGTAAAACCTATAGTAGTAAGTACCTGGGATAGTGGTATGGCCGTAAATGCAGAAGCCTGGAAAATACTGAGCGCAGGCGGCAGATCGCTTGATGCTGTAGAAGCAGGCGCCAGGCAAATAGAAGATACCATCAATTGCTGCGTTGGATTGGGCGGCAACCCCGACAGGGATGGAATTGTAACACTGGATAGCTGCATCATGGATGAGCATGCCAACTGCGGTGCTGTAGCAGGACTGGAAAGAATAAAACATCCTGTTTCGGTAGCAAGAAAAGTAATGGAGAATACGCCGCATGTTATTTTGGTGGGAGCAGGCGCTCAACAGTTTGCAGTAGAGAACGGCTTTCCGTTAGAAAGCGGCGAACTTTCCGAGAGCGCAAAAGATGCCTATAAAAACTGGTTGAAGAAAAGTGAATATAAACCGGTGATCAATATTGAACGCAAAAAAGAGAACGGCCCTTTTGCCCCAAACTTTTTTGATGATGGCACCGTTAACCATGATACGATGGGATTGGTAGCGATGGATATCAACAATAATTTATCCGGTGCTGTAACAACAAGCGGTATGGCATTTAAAGTGCATGGCCGTGTGGGCGACTCCCCTATTGTTGGTGCAGGGTTGTTTGTAGATAACGAATACGGCGCCGCTACCTCCAGTGGTGTGGGCGAAGAAGTGATACGCATATGCGGTACCCATTTGGTAGTGGAATATTTACGCCAGGGTTACTCCCCGGAAATGGCCTGTAAAAAAGCAGTAGAAAGAATCGTAAAGCGGGATAAAGAAAAAGCAAAGACATTGCAGGTTGGCTTTTTAGCATTGAATAAAAAAGGGCAGTACGGAGCTTATGCTATACAAAAAGGATTTACGTTTAGTGTAAAGAGCAACGGGGAGAACCAACTTCATGAATCGAAGTTTGCCCTAAATCCCTAAAGGGACTTTAGAGTTCAGAACTTTAAACTAGCATTACTATTAAATAAAAATACAAATGCTCAACGATCAATGTTCAATGCTCAATGTTCAAATACTGCACACCTTGAAAATTGAACATTGATAGTTGAACATTGAAAATTTCTTATGACCTACCAGTTAGAAGTTATTGCCTTTACCATCGAAAGCTGCATTGCTGCTCAATCTTCCGGTGCACACAGGATTGAGCTGTGCGATAACCCCGGCGATGGCGGCACCACTCCTTCTTATGGTTTTATAAAAGCGGCGAGGAAAAATGTGTCGATAGAATTGTATCCTATCATTCGTCCGCGGGGTGGGGATTTTTTATACAGCGATGCTGAGTTTGAGATCATGCAAACAGATATACAATTATGCAAGCAGTTGGGTTGCGATGGCGTAGTGATCGGTATGCTGCATGCTGATGGAAGTGTAGATAAAGAGCGCTGCAAAAAATTGGTGGAACTGGCTTACCCGATGGGTGTTACGTTTCACCGGGCATTCGACAGAACGAGTGATGCAGCAAAAGCATTGGAAGATATCATTGCCATCGGCTGCGAAAGGATATTAACTTCCGGCCTGCGGCCAAATGCTATGGATGGCGCTGCAACAATTGCACAACTGATACAAAAGGCCGATGAAAGAATAATCATCATGCCAGGCAGCGGTGTTCGTGCGGATAATATAATTGAATTGGCAAAGCAAACCGGCGCTGTTGAGTTTCATACTTCGGCAAGAACATTTGTAGATAGCAAGATGAATTACAACAATGAAAGCATGAAGGAAAATTTAAAAACTGTTACCTTGGATGTTAGCGAAGTAAAGAAAATCATTACTTCGTTAAATGATCATTTCACCGCAGAGAACAAGAGTTAATAAGAGGTTTCGCAGAGACACTCCGCGTAACCTCTGCCCTCTCTGCTCTCCGCGGTAAAAAAAAACAACATGCGCTTATTACTCTTACTATTTTTCGCATTCCCTTTTTCTGTTGCTGCACAAAATAATTCCATCGAACTTAACAGCCACTGGCAATTCCGTAAAGAAGCCGACAGTAAATGGTATAAAGCAACAGTGCCCGGCACCATACATACCGACCTGTTCAACAACAAACTCATCCCCGATCCTTTTTACAGCAACAATGAATATAAACTGCAGTGGATAGATTCCGTGAATTGGGAATACCAAACTGTTTTTAATGTAGAAGAAAAACTATTTGCCAAACAAAATATCGACCTGGATTTTGATGGTCTTGATACCTACGCTGATGTTTATCTCAATGGTAAGCTTATTTTACAGGCCAACAATATGTTCAGGGGCTGGACAATTCCTGTAAAACCATTTTTAAAAAGAACGAACAATATTTTACGGGTCAAATTCTTCTCTGCTCAAAATAAAGTGGACAGTATTGCAAAAAGCAGGTTGCCATTGGTATTGCCGGATAATAACAGGGTGTATGCCCGTAAAGCGCAGTTCCAGTTTGGCTGGGACTGGGGGCCAAAATTTGTCGGATGCGGCATCTGGAAGAAAGTAAAACTGGAAGGATGGAACAAACTGAAGATCGAACATTATCAAAACAAACTTTTAAGGATCGAAAATGATACTGCATTCATAGAAACGAGGATCAAACTGAAAGGGAATGTATATGATAAAATGCACCTGGCATTTTCTTCTTTTAAGATGAAGAATTATTATAGTACAGGCACGTTCTTACATTTGGACAGCAGTAAATTAGAGCACCATGTTGTATCCTATATCCCCCTTAGCCAATACACAGTAACTGAAGGCAGTGAAGTAATTGTAAACTGGGAAATTGCAACGCCTCATTTATGGAACAACAATGATGCTGATAACAATTATAACTGCAGCATTACTATTTATGAGAAAGACAAAGCTATTGATGAAATAGATTTTGATTACTCACCTACCAATACAAAACTCATTCAGCAACCTGATTCTATCGGCACTTCCTTTTATTTTGAAAAAGATGGGCAGCCTGTTTATATGAAAGGGGCCAACTGGATACCGGGTGATATTTTTTTACCACGGTTAAAAAAAGAAGATTACAGAAGAATGCTGCAAAGCGCCAAAGATGCCAACATGAATATGCTGCGGGTTTGGGGCGGTGGTGTGTATGAGGCAGATGAATTTTATGAGCTCTGCGATTCAATGGGGATAATGGTTTGGCAGGATCTTATGTTTGCCGGGGGCATGTATCCTGGTGATGACGCTTTTATGAAGAATGTAAAAGAAGAAATAAGATACCAGGTACAGCGATTGCGCAATCATAACTGCATCGTTCTTTGGTGCGGCAATAATGAAATAGATGAAGCCTGGCACAACTGGGGCTGGCAGGAGCAATTCAATTTGCATGGTGCAGATTCGGCTAAAATATGGAACGATTATGAGCGGTTATTTGAAGACAGTTTGCAAACATGGATAAATGAATTTGATGGCACAAGGCCGTATGTTTCTACATCACCGAAGAATGGCTGGGGGCACAAAGAAAGTTTTACCGAAGGCGACAGCCACTATTGGGGCATCTGGTGGGGGCTGGAAGATTGGGAAGCATTCAAAAATAAAACAGGAAGATTTGTAAGCGAATACGGCATGCAGGCTATGCCCAATATGAATACAATAAAAAGCTATGCTGATTCTTTCGATCGCTATTTATATTCTCCTGCAATTAAAGCGCATCAAAAAGCGAATGATGGTTTTAATAAACTGAATTATTATCTCAACCGGTATTTCATCGATTCCAATAAACTAAAAAAACTTTCGCTGGAAGAATACACTTATCTAACTCAATGTCTTCAATATTATATTTTGAAGAACAGCATTGCGTTGCATCGCAATAAATATCCTGCAAACATGGGTACTTTACTATGGCAGCTAAATGACTGCTGGCCCGTAACAAGCTGGAGCATTACGGATTACAGCAGGCAGCCAAAAGCAGCTTGGTATGCTGTTAAGCAAGCTTATGATGATACTTATTTCGAAATGCGCATGCAGGATTCTTCTTTTATGGTAGCGTTGCATTCACCGGAATTAGCCAATGGAAAAGACGTGAAATATTCTGTTTACGATAGCAAAGGAAAGATCATACAGGCATTTTCAGATTCACTGGATACGGAATGGAAGGAAACAGGTTTTCAACCGTGGATAATGGGCAATAAAATAAACTACGATACAGCTGCATTCAAAAAAGAACTCAATATCAATTTTGCTGATGTAATTATCAATGCTGCATTGATCGACCGCGAAAAGAAACTTACGCTTGCTGATAATACATACTATCCGTATTATCCTAAAGATATGCCGCTGTCGAAATCCAACATATCATTAACATTGAAACAAAATACATTAACCATCTCTGCGGATTCTATTGCAAGATTTGTTTACCTGGAAATGCCGGGCATAACATTCAGCGATAATTATTTTGACCTGCTGCCCGGCCAAACGAAGACGATCACCGTAAATAATTATGTTGATGTCAAGAAAATAAAACTGACAACATTATACGATGTGCTAAACAAATAAAATGGCTGCATTCGATCTGCAATATCAATTATTAAAAGAGCATTCAAAAGCGCAGTGTCTCCGCATTGTTAAATGGGTGGGTAATGATCAGAAGCGCTTTGATGAATTGTTCCATATCTTTTTAACCGGCGAGTATCGTCAAGTGCAGCATGCAGCATGGCCGGTAAGCTATTGTGTTATTGCACAACCGCAATTCATTAAAAAACACTGGAGCAGGTTGATAAAGAATTTACAAAAACCCGGCATTCATGATGCAGTAAAGCGCAACAGCATAAGGCTGTTACAGGATATCGATATCCCTGCCAAATACCGGGGAGAGCTGATGGATATTTGTTTCCGGTATTTAGCCTCGCCAACAGAACCTATAGCAGTAAAGGTTTTCTCCATGACAGTGCTGGCAAATCTTGCAAAAGAATATCCTGAAATATTACCGGAATTGAAGTTATTGATAGAAGAACAACTGCCGCATCAATCCGCGGGTTTTAAAAGCCGTGCAAAGAAAATACTCAGCCTTTAGGTTTTTGTGCCGGCCCCATATCTTTAAATATCAGGCGCAGGTTTTGATCACGTGTAAAATAATTATACACCCAGTTGATAAATACAAAGAACCTGTTCTTAACGCCTAATATCAGCATCAGGTGCAGCGACATCCATATCATCCACGCAAAGAAGCCTCCAAAATGTAATTTAGGTTTGGGCATATCTACTACAGCAAGGTTGCGCCCTACTGTTGCCATGCTGCCTTTATCGTTGTACACAAATTCTTCCAGTTGTTTATCGCTGCTTTTCATTTCTACCCGGCGAAGGTTCTGCGCCAGCATATCTGCCTGCTGCATCGCAACCGGAGCTAATTGCGGATGCCCGTTGGGATAAGCGGGCTCTTCCATATAGGCCACATCCCCTATTGCATATATATCGGGAAAACCGATCACCTGGCAATGCCTGTCAATTTTTATACGATTACCTTTAGCTATAAGATCTTTATTGATGCCTTCGGGCACATTGCCCTTTACACCTGCGGCCCAGATCACTGTTGAAGTTTCGATGATCTCCCCGTTTTGCAAGGTTGCTTTTTCTCCATCATAATCTTTAAGGATGGTATTGGTCAAAACTTTTACACCCAGTTTCTCCAAATATTTCCGGGATTGCTCACTCGATTTTTCACTCATCACGCCCAATGTTTTACCTGTACCTTCCAGAAGATAGATCTTCATTAAAGAGAAATCCAGTTCGGGGTAATCTTTAGGCAATACAAAGCGGCGCATATCGGCAATAGCACCACTTAATTCTACACCCGTTGGCCCGCCGCCTACTACCACAATATTCATTAAGCGTTGCAGTTTATTTACATCGGCATTTACGGCTTCTTCAAAATTATTGAGCAGGCAGTAGCGCAGTTGCAATGCTTCCAGGGTACTTTTCATGGGCAATGCATGATCTATTAAATTCTTATTGCCGAAGAAATTGGTATCGGCGCCGGTAGCAATTACCAATGCATCAAATTCGTATGTGCCGATATCGGTTACCACTTTTTTATCTGCTGTATTTACCTGCAATACTTCCGCCATCCGGAAGCGTACATTTTTACTTTTATGAAAAACCTTCCGCAACGGGAAAGAGATATTGCTGGCATCGAGGCCAGCTGTAGCTACCTGGTAAAATAAAGGTTGAAACTGGTGAAAGTTATACCGGTCAATTAATGTTACATCAAAACCGGGTTTATTGCTGAGTTTGCGTGCCAGTCGTAAGCCTCCGAATCCCCCGCCTATTATAATGAGTTTCATAGTTGTTTGTTTACAGTGTAAAGGTACACAATTTTCAATAAATATTGAAAATATTAAAAGCGGACGGGGATTGGTTTGATTTGATGATTAAAAGGATTTTTTCACGCAAAGGCGCAAAGAAGAAATGTTTGTTAACCTCACCCCAACCCCTCTCCTTTAGGAGAGGGAACTGGAAGACTAAAGAGAAGATCACATTTTACTATTCAACTTCAATCGCTTTGATCTTCTACGTGGTTCCCCCTTTAGGGGGCGGAGGGGGTGTTTTAATACAACATCCTCACCTTAATAGTCGCTTTTACTTTTTTCAGCAGTTCCAGTGCATTTTTGCTGAGGTGCTTGTCAACATCCAGCACCACATAACCAATACTGTCATTGGTTTTAAGGTATTGTCCCAGGATGTTGATCTTGTTCTTGCTGAGTTGTGTATTGATCTCGGATAACACACCGGGAACATTATTATGTATATGCAGGATGCGATGCGTTCCTTCCTGTGGCGGTAAAGCCAGCGCAGGTACGGTGTGCGAGCCGGTGCTTATTCCCTTCTCTAAATAATTGAATAATTTACTGCTTACATCATCGCCGATATTATGTTGCGCTTCCTGTGTGCTGCCGCCGATATGCGGTGTAAGCAATACATTGCTGAGATCCTGCAATGGTGTGGTAAAAGCATCGCCATTCTTTTCGGGCTCTACCGGAAATACATCTATTGCCGCTCCGCCAAGTTGTCCATCCAGCAATGCTTTTCGCAAAGCATCCAGGTCAACCACTTCGCCACGGGCGTAATTAATAAGTATGGCGCCTTGTTTAAAATATTTGAGCGTGCTTTTATTAATGAGATTTTTAGTGCTGTTCAGTTCCGGTACATGCAAAGTGATGATATCTGCTTTGCTTACTACTTCTTTCAATGTTTTCCTGTCTTCCGCATTTCCCAGCGGCAGCTTTGTTTCCACATCATAAAAAATAACTTTCATGCCCAGCCCTTCTGCCAGTACACTTACCTGGCTGCCGATATTTCCATACCCTATGATGCCCAATGTTTTGCCCCGCAGTTCGTAACTGCCGCTGGCTTCCTTCAGCCATTTGCCTTCGTGCGCTGCTTTGTTCTTATCAATGATGCGGCGTATCAGCATAATGGAAGCGCCGATCACCAGTTCGGCCACGCTCCTGGTATTGCTGTAAGGTGCATTAAACACAACCACGCCGCTTTTTGTAGCCGCTTTCAGGTCCACCTGGTTCACACCGATACAAAAGCAGCCGATGGCCTGCAGTTTTGTTGCAGCATCCAGTACTTTTTTGGTGATCATTGTTTTACTGCGGATACCTAATAAATGTACATCCTTAACAGCCGCTATTAATTCTTCTTCGCTTAATGCGCCGTTCAGCTTTTTTACATTTACATAACCTGCTGCATTGAAGTGTTTTACCGCTACATCACTGATGTTCTCTAAAAAAAGGATATTGATCTTTTCCTTGGGATAACTTGTTATTTTTTTGTCTGCCATATGTTTAACTCCTTATTTTGCACAAATATATTCCATCTCCGCCTTACTTATGTTACGAGCTTTAAGATCCATATTCAATATTGCACCTGCTATTGTAATGAAATCCTTTACGATATCACTATATGCAACTTTATTTTGCTTTGTTGCTTTTTTTGCTTCCTGTACTTCTTCTTCTTCAAAAAATTCGGCAGCCAAAGACAGCAGCGCCATCATTGAATTGCCGAAACCTGTGCCTATAGCAGCGGCAGAAGCAGCAAGGATAAGGGCAGCCTGCGAAGCCTGGTATGATACCGTATTGAAAGTGAAAGGCTTTAACGGCGGAATGATCGTTGCGAAGAACGGCAATATCATTTTTGAAAAATATTCCGGCACGGCGCACTTACCCGGCAGGGATACCATTACTGCCAACACCGCTTTGCAGATCGCTTCTACTTCAAAAACGTTTACGGCAATGGCTGTTTTAAAACTGCAGCAGGATGGCAAACTGAATATTGATGAGGAGTTCGGCAAATATTTTCCGCAGTTCAATTACCCGGGTGTTACCATACGAACACTGCTGAACCATCGCAGCGGGTTGCCTAATTATACCCATTTTTTAGAGCAGATGAATTGGGATAAAACGAAGATCGCCACCAACCAGGATATCCTTGATTTTTTAATTCAGCATAAGGCGGAATTCACAGATATCGGAACACCGAATGTTCATTTCTCTTATTGCAACACTAATTTTTCTTTGCTGGCATTGCTGATAGAAAAAGTTACGGGAGAAAAATATGCTGCTTATCTGAAACAAGCTTTTTTTGATCCATTGCAGATGACGCATACGTATGTACTGGATATGGCTGACAGTATTACAGCGCCGCCAAGCTATGACTGGAAGGGCGGGCTCATCCCTTTTAATTTCCTGGATGCGGTGTATGGCGATAAGAATATTTATACTACTCCCCGCGACCTTTTAATTTGGGACAGGGCCTTGCGAAGCGGCAAGCTGTTTACGGCCGAAACATTGCAACAGGCTTATGCTCCTTACAGCAATGAAAAGCCCGGCGTTCATAATTATGGGCTGGGCTGGAGGATGAACATTTATCCCACAGGGAAAAAAATGATCTATCATAATGGCTGGTGGCATGGCAGCAATGCTGCTTTTATCAGGCTGCTGGATGAAGATGCTACTATAATAGTAATAGGCAACAGGTTTACCCGCAATGTTTATCATGCCCGTGCGCTGACAAGCCTTTTTGGCGATTATATGCAGGTAGAAGATGATGAGGCCGAGGGCTCAAAAACAACCGATTCATCCGCTATTGTCAAGCCGGTAAAGAAGAAAGCCCCAAAACCGGTAAAGCCTTCTCCTGAAACGACCACTAAAACAAAACCAAAAGCTAAGACTCCTGCAAAGAAACGCAGCTGATTGCGGTAAAAACGTTAGGAAAACTTTACCATAACCGCAATTTAAGGCAGGATATATGCAGGTTTTATACACATTCTGCATTAAACCGCATGTCAGATGCTGCTTTTTGCATTTTTTTTCTTTATTTAGCGTTCCAACTTAACTAAATGCTTAAAAAGGAACGCCAGGCCTATATCATACACCAGGTTAATCTCCACAATAAAGTATTGTCTGCTTCGCTCAGCAGCGATATCAATGTATCGGAAGATACGATCAGGAGAGATCTCCAGGAATTATCCAATACAGGCAAGCTTATTAAAGTACATGGCGGCGCCCTTTCCCGCTCTTTCGATAAAGTAACGCAGCCCACTACAAAAGTATATGCCCAGCACAGCAAGCGCATTGTAGCTGCCAAAGCCATCAGGCTGATAAAAGACGGTATGTTCGTACTTACCGGCGGCGGTACCACTATTATTGAGCTGGCACGGATGCTGCCACCTTCTTTATCGGCTACTTTTATTTCGGGCAGTATCCCGGCTATAGTAGAATACATGAATCATCCTTCCATAGATGTAATTGTTATCGGCGATAAGCTATCCAGGAATTCCAAGATAACATTAGGGGCAGATGCTTTGGCGAGAATAAAAACGCTCAAGCCCGACTTGTGCTTCCTGGGTATTAATGCTATTGACCTTTCGCATGGTATTACGGATAGCGACTGGGATGTTGTTCAACTGAAACAAACCATGATCGCTTCATCGCAAAAAACGGTTTGCTTAACGATATCAGAAAAGATCAATACGCTTCAGCCGATACATATTTGCGACATCAACAAGATAGATGTACTAATAACAGAACTGCCGCCGGAACATCCTATGCTTCAGCCCTATGTGGCTGCAGGCATTACGGTTTTGTAACCGGTATTAAAATACGATAGAGACTGAAAAACCAATGATACAGAGAGCGCTGCCTCCACTCAGCGTTTCGCTTTAATTTTTTAAACAAACCAAATCAGATTGCTATGAGAAAATTTGCAACCAGCCTAATGGTATTGCTGCTTTTTTTGCTTCCG
This sequence comes from Bacteroidota bacterium, assembly GCA_048497855.1. Classification (GTDB taxonomy): domain Bacteria; phylum Bacteroidota; class Bacteroidia; order Chitinophagales; family Chitinophagaceae; genus Ferruginibacter. The sequence goes on from JBEHZB010000006.1 coordinate 117,392, forward strand.
CTTGCTGCCCTGGCGCAGACCACCATTACCGGCAGAGTTACCGGGGAAAATGGTGCGCCTGTTGAAGGGGCATCAGTAATTATTAAAGGCAAAAAAACAGGGACCAAAACGGATGCTAACGGTAATTTCACCATTTCTGCCGCCAAAGGCGATGTACTGGTGGTATCTTCCGTAAACTTCACCGCCAAACAGGTAAAGATCAATGATGGCCGCCCTATCGCTTTAACCTTGATATCTACAGATGGAAAAATGGAAGAAGTGGTAGTTACAGCCATGGATATCAAACGAAATCCCCGGGAATTAGGTTACTCCGTTCAAAAAGTAGATGGTAAAGAAGTACAGGAAACACAACGGGAAAACTTTTTGAACAGCCTCCAGGGCCGTGTGGCCGGTGTAACGGTTACTTCTACTTCAGGTGTTCCCGGTGCTTCTTCAAGTATTGTATTAAGGGGGTTCAACTCCCTGTCATTAAGCAACCAGCCGTTGTTTGTAATTGATGGGGTTATTGTAGATAACCAGACGATCGATGAAAACTCCAATGGTGGCTCTGGCGTAGGTTTGGTTGAAAGAGGCGCGGGCTTGACCAACACAGCTAACAGAAATAATGACTATAATAACAGGATAGCTGATATCAACCCAAATGATATTGAAACGTTTACCATATTAAAAGGCCCGGAAGCAACAGCTTTATATGGCAGCCAGGCAAGTTCCGGTGCTATTATCATTACTACACGTAAAGCTAAAAGCAACAAACTGGCTATACAATATGATAATAGTTTCAGGATACAAACCCTTACAAGATTCCCTGATTTTTTTGATGGCTTTTCTGGTGGCTCAAATGGAGATACTACCAGCAAACAGTTATTCCGTTATTTTGGCCCTGCTTACGAACCTGGAACAACATTTTATGATAATAAGAATGCTTTCTTCAAAACAGGCTTTTCACAAACACATAATCTTGGTGTCGACTTTGGTATCAAGAAATCAATATTCAGGTTCTCGGGTTCTTATTTCGACCAGGATGGTATAGTGCCTAACAGCAGTTACAACCGATATACTTTAAAACTGTCGAACACTACTAAATTCTGGAACAATAAAATTGACATCTCTCCTGCCGTATCTTATACCAATACTACCAATAAAAAAGTATTAAGAAGCGCTGGTGGTTTCATGATCTCTTTATTATCCTGGCCAACCACCAATGATATAGTAGCTTCGCAAGGAGATAATGCTACTAAAAACCCGCTATTTGTTGGTACTTCAAATACAGAACTTGACAATCCTTTATTTAACGTAAATAACAACAAGGCTGGTGAAAAAACAGAACGTTATAATACATCGTTAGGTATAAATATCAATCCTTACAGCTGGTTATCATTATCAGGCCGCTTTGGATATGAAACTTATAAAACAGAAGGTTATTTACGTTATCACCCGCTGTCTTATTTTATTTCTGCAAGTACTGGTGGCATACAGGACAATTTCTGGAGAAGCTATCATGGTTACAATCATACCATTACTGCTACCGCCAGAAAAACATGGCGCAAAGATTTCAATTTTCGCCTGATGGCCGGAACGATGTGGCAGGATTATAAAACAGAAATGTATGCCGTATCAGGAACCAATATAGTTGATAATGTTATCGGCTCTAAAATGTATAAAAACGGGCTGCCTTTAACAAACGCTGACTACAATGCATTGCCCGGCCCTGCTGATAGCAATGCTACAAGAGTTATTACACGTACACGCTTACTAAGAAATGTATATGGAGAAAACAACGAGTCAATTCTTAGAGAATTTGCTTACTTTGGCGAGTTTGCGTTTAATTATAAGAACCTGGTGTTCCTTAACTATACGCATCGGTTTGAAGAAGCTTCTACTCTTCCAAAAAAGAACAGGAAATTTAACTATCCTGGTGGAAGCATAAGTGCAATTGTTACTGATATCTTCCCGGTATTGAAAAGAGGAAATATCTTGAATTATATGAAAATACGTGGCTCTATGGCTGCAACTGCAAGGTTAAATACGCCTTACTCAACACAATCTGTTTTTGTAAATAACCTTGCCAGTGGCGGTGGCTATTCTTATAGCTTCTTTAACAACAACCCTGAACTGGAGCCAGAAAAACAGAGAACGTTTGAAGTAGGTACAGAAATGCGTTTCCTTAAAAGCAGGCTTGGCATAGATGCAACTTATTATAATACACTTAACAAAGACCAGATCATTGAAAACTTCAGGCTAAGTTATGCTACCGGCTTTGTATTAAATACTCAAAATGCCGGCAGCACAAGAAACCAGGGTGTTGAAATTGCTATAGATGCACAGGTAGTTAAAAAGAGAAAATTCAGCTGGTCGACACGCTTTAACTTCAACAAACAATGGAACAGGATAGAAGAAATGCCTAAGAACGTAGCGTTATACTATCTTGCTGATGCAAACGTATTTCAGAATGTAGGCAGTGGTGTAGTTTTAGGTGGTACTACTACTACAATATCAGGTTTTGGTTATGCAAGAAATAATAACGGCCAAATATTAATAAGTCCAACAAGCGGTTATCCTGTTATAGATGGCGTTCAAAGGCCACGTGGAGACAGGTTACCGGATTTCACTTTAGGTTGGGTTAACAATTTAGCTTACAAAAACTGGAAGCTAAGCTTCTTATGGGATATAAAGATCGGAGGCGATATTTACAACGGTACCGAACACTTCCTGACCATGATCGGCAGAAGCAAAATGACAGCTGATCGTTTAACGCCAAGAGTAATAGATGGAGTACTAAGCGATGGCCTTGAAAATACTGATCATCCCACAAAAAATACAATTGTTGTGATTCCTTACTATGATGATTTTTATTACAGGAATTTACCTGAGGAAGAATTCATTGAAAAAGATGTGAACTGGTTCAGGTTAAGAGATGTTACATTGAATTATAGTTTCCCTGCTAAAACATTCAGAAGAATAAAAGCGATGAAAGACCTTAGTGTATTCTTCACCGCTACAGACCTGGTGCTGATAACCAATTATTCAGGAGCTGATCCTTCAGTAAATACAAACACAGCAGGAACAAGGGGTGTTGGTACATTTGGATTTGATTATGGCACATTGCCTACGCAGGCTGCCTATAATTTTGGTATCAGGGCATCATTTTAAAAAATAAAAATCAACAAAATGAAAAAGAGATATTTAACATTACATATAGCGTCAATTGCCTTGCTGCTGTCTGCCTGCAGTAAAAAAATTGATGATGCCTATGCTAATCCGAACGCACAGGTAAAACAGCCGATAGAAACATTGATGCCAAACGTTGTAGCTAATATGTGCATCAGCAATACGGCCAATGGTTCGTTATACGGCCCTCAAAATGACGGTCAGTATGTTGGCAGGTATATACAGTTTTGGGTAACTAATACTGCCGGCAACCAATACGATCAAATGGGGCAAACTACTACAAACAGTACTGCTGCAGCATCTGATATTGGTGGCGCACAATGGGCCATGCATTATTATGGCATGGGGCAAAATCTTAGCAAGATAATAGAATGGGGAACAGAAGAAAAGAAATGGGATTATGTTGGCGCTGCTTATGCTATGAGAGCTTTTGGCTGGTTAGCTGTTACTGATATGCATGGCGAAGCGATACTTAAAGAAGCTTTTAATACCAGCCTGTTGGTTTTCCATTATGATACACAGCAGGAAATTTATGAAGAAGTAAAAAGATGTTGCAGGCTTGCGATAGAGAACCTAAGCAAAACAGGCGACGGCGTAAGTGCAGCAAATTTAGCTTTAGGTGCTAACTACTGTTCTATGAAAGGCGATGTTGAAAAATGGAAGAAATTCACTTATGCAATTATGGCAAGGGTATTTCACCGCACAACCAACAAAGCAGATTATAAACCTGATTCTGTAATTTATTACGCTAACCTTGCTGCAACTACCAATGCTGATAATTCTTACATTTTATTTGAAGGCGGTACTTCTCCAAAATGCAGCTATTATGGCCCGCTTCGCGGAAATATCCAAACCTTCCGCCAGTCGAGGTTTGCAGCCGATCTGTTTTCTGGTGTCAACACATCTTTCCCTGGTGTAAATGATCCCCGGGCATGGTACAAATTACGGGAAAATATAAACGGCACATTTAAAGGCATCAGGCCAAACAAGGGATTGAATGACGGCCTTGCTGCACCAAATGATATACCACCAAATTTCTTCGGATTGGCAGGTACAGCCACTACCCCATCTGTTGAACGTTACATTTTCCAAAATGCAATGCCATGGCCTTTGGTTACAGCATCTGAAATGAAGTTCTTAAAAGCAGAAGCTTATTATCGCAAAGGAGATAAAGCAAATGCGCTTACTGCGTATAAAGAAGGCATCACACTTGATTTTGATATGCTTGCTACTACATATCCGCAAAATATACCTGCTGGCCATGTAATAGATGGAACTACTGCATCATCCTTCTTAGCTAATCCAGCAGTAGTTCCTACAGTTGCCAACTTCAACTTATCACATATCATGTTGCAAAAATATATTGCACTGTATGGTTATGGTTTTATGGAAACATGGGCTGACATGAGGCGTTATCACTATGTTGATGTTGAAACAGGCTCAACACGCCAGGTGTACACCGATTTTATCCCACCTTCCGGTGGAGATCTTTTTCCGAATAATAATGGCAACTTAATTTACAGGGTGCGCCCAAGGTACAATTCAGAGTTCCTGTATAATATAGATGCGCTTACACAAATAGGTGCTACAGCTCTCGATTTTCATACCAAAAGGCAATGGTTTACCGAGCCATAATTTTTAATTTAAAAAACAAACAACATGAAGCATATACTTTCCATGTTATTAATAACCGCAACAGCAATTACCATTGCATCCTGCGATAAGGATAGAGAAGAAGTGTTGCCGCAAAATTATACAGACAACAAGTCTTACATCAAGATCTTACATACTTATACTGCGCTTACTCCTTCTGCAGCAACGCCTGCAGCAGGGCCGTCAGTGAATATTTTTGTGAACAACGAAAAGATAAATGCAACGCCAATTGATTTTGGTGGTTCATTTCCGAGTTCCGCAGGTTATGCAGCAGTACCTGCCGGCATCAATCAAAGTATAAAAATAGTATTGAACCGTGCAGGAGGCAGTTTGCCAACTGATACACTCTCCAATAACCTATACAATTTAGCTGTTGGTGGATATACTACTATTTTCCTCGCTGACAGTTTTCCCAACCCAACTCAGCAAAACCCAATCGTATTGCCTTTTGGTGAAACAGTAATAAAAACAAAAAGAGAATTTTATAAAATGAGGTTTGTGAACATGATCGCCAATACTGATACTTTAGAAATATTCTCTAAACAACTTAATACTGTTGTTATGCCTGGAACAAGGTTCAAATTTGCATCAGATTGGGTAGAGCTTCCATTGACACGCAAGAACGATACGTTGCAGTTAAGAAAGGTTGGTACCACAACAGTTATCTCTGATATAAAAACCTGGAACCCATCAACAGAAAGGATATATACTGTTTATGGTAGAGGTACAACAACAGGCACAGGTACAAGGGCCCGTACACTATTATCTTATCTAAACAGATAGAAGACAGTTTGGTTATTTATTATGCTTAAATAAAAAGAGCAGCAATTAAATTGCTGCTCTTTTTATTTAAGCATTCTATAATTATCCAAAGAATAAATAGCAAAGTATGATAGAAGTAATTATGCCAACCAGATCTGCCAGCAACATAGCGCCCACAGCATAGCGGGTATTTTTAACAGATACTGCGCCAAAGTAAACGGCTATCACATAAAAGGTAGTATCTGATGAACCTTGCAGGATACAACTTAACCTGCCTTGAAAAGAATCAGGCTTAAATGTTTCCATAGTAGCAACCATCATTCCCCTGGCACCGCCGCCGCTAAAGGGTTTTATTAAAGCTGTAGGCAGGCCATCTACAAAACGGGTATCCATGCCCAATGCTGCAAAAAATACCCTCATACCATTCATTATTACTTCAAATACGCCGCTGTTGCGCAATAAGCTTATCGCTACCAGCATACCTACCAGGTAAGGGATGATGCGTACGGCTGTCTCAAAACCTCCTTTTGCACCATCAATAAATGCATCAAACACATCTATCTTTTTATACAATCCGCCGAGCACAATTAAAAAGAGTATCAGCAATATCAATCCGTTGCTCAGCAAACCAGAGAAAATTTGTACCTGTGTGGTGTTCAAAGATTTGATATACAACACCAGTAATGCGATGATGGAAGATATTCCCAATACCCAACCCATGATCACCGGTGTAAAAACATTTATCTTTTGTTTTATCGACACAATGAACATTGCTGCCATAGTTGCCACAAAGGTGGCGATCATGCAGGGAATAAAAATATCAGTCGGGTTAGCAGCTTTTGCAGATGCCCTTAATGCAATAATGCTTACCGGTATCAATGTCAATCCTGAGGCATGCAAACATAAGAACATGATCTGCGAATTGGATGCTTTCGTTTTATCAGGATTGATCTCCTGCAAACTTTCCATCGCTTTTATACCAAAAGGCGTTGCCGCATTATCCAGCCCTAAAAGATTGGCAGAAAAATTCATCATCATATGCCCCATTGCAGGGTGGCCCTTCGGCAAGTCGGGAAATATCCTGGAAAAGAAAGGCGCTATGATCCTCGACAATAACCGTATCCCTCCTGCCCTTTCTGCAATATTCATAAAACCCATAAACAGGGCCATGATGCCGATCAGCCCGATACACAGGTTTACAGCTACTTTGCAGGTTTCAATAATGCCATCTGCGGCTTGTTCTTTATACACCAATATCTTGCCTTCCGCAGTTCTTAGATATTTGTCTTCCCCGCTTTTATAGCTGCTGTTGGTACCCAAAGCTGTTAATACCGCAGCCGGGGCTACATTGTTGCTATCGTACACTTTGGTATGGGATGTATCTCCCGATTTACCCACCACCATTTTATTGAAGATCGTATTGCCCCCTTCAGAAAAAAGGCAGATTCCTGCGGCGGCTAAAACGGCAATGATGATAAAGGCACTCCATATTCTGCTTAAAGCCATGTATTTGTTATTAGTTATTGGTTATTAGTTATTGGTGATTAGTTATTGGTGATTAGTTGAACGTCTTTTAGACTCAAACCTTACCTTTGCACGTCAAATTCGTTATCGGCTACAAACTTATAACTAATCACCTATAACTTATAACTAAAATTAAAATGGCTTTACAAGCAGGCATCGTAGGACTACCGAATGTGGGGAAATCAACATTATTTAATGCAGTAAGCAATAGCGCCAAGGCGCAGGCAAGCAATTACCGCTTTTGTACCATTGAGCCAAATGTGGGTTTGGTAAATGTACCCGATCCAAGATTGGATAAACTGGCTGAACTGGTAATACCCGACCGTATTGTACCCACACAGATCGAGATCGTTGATATTGCCGGGTTGGTGCGTGGTGCCAGCAAAGGCGAAGGATTGGGCAACAAATTTTTAGCCAATATCCGTGAGGTAGATGCCATCATTCATGTGATCCGTTGTTTTGAAGATGAGAATATACTGCGTGACGAAGGCCCTATCAATCCTGTTGGCGATAAAGAGATCATTGAAACAGAATTGCAACTGAAGGATCTTGAAAGTGTAGAGAAGAAGATACAGCGTACAGAAAAAATGGCGAAGACAGATCCTAAAGCAAAAGTGGAACTGGAAATATTACAGCGTTGCCAGGAACACCTGAATAAAGGCAAGAACATTATTTCATTAGGCTTAACAAAAGAAGAAAAAGTAGCTATTGCTGATCTTTTCTTATTAAGCGACAAACCAATTTTATATGTTGCCAATGTTGATGAAGCAAGCATGCATACCGGTAATAAATTTTCTGACGCACTTACCGAAGCCGTAAAGAATGAAGGCAACCAGGTGATCGTTATGACCAATGCCATTGAAGCACAGATCGCAGAATTTGAAGATGCAGATGATAAGGCCATGTTCATGGAAGAATATAAAATGACCGAGCCGGCACTGGATCGTCTTATCCATTCAACATACAAACTTCTAAACCTGTCAACCTACTTTACCGCCGGCGTACAGGAAGTAAGGGCCTGGACGATACATAAAGGCTGGAAAGCCCCGCAGGCTGCAAGCGTTATCCATACTGATTTTGAAAAGGGCTTCATTAAAGCGGAAGTTATTGCTTACGATGATTTCATTACCTACAAATCTGAAGCGGCCTGCCGTGAGAACGGCAAACTGCGCATTGAAGGAAAAGAATATTTAGTGCAGGATGGAGATGTGATGCACTTCCGGTTCAACGTGTAAACCACGAATTACACTAATTAGCACGAATTATACGAATTGATGTAATTAGTGTAATCCGTATAATATGTGGCACTTTAACTAACTTTTTTGGAGTAAATAATGTTATACATTTACTCTAATCAGTTGATAATAATTTGAAACTCACTTCCACACCCGGTTATACTATCATACACGAATGGCTTGCCCAAAAAGGCCATCACCCTTTTGCATTTCAGCAACAAGCCTGGCAGCATATCATCAATGGAAAAAGCGGGCTGGTAAATGCACCAACCGGTTGTGGTAAAACGTATTCTGTTTTCATCGGCGCAGTAATTGATTTTATCAATCATCATCCCAAAAATTACCAGTCAAAAAAAAATAACGGCTTACAACTCATTTGGATAACACCATTACGTGCCCTTGCAAAAGATATCGGCCGTGCCATGGAAGAAGTCATCACCGAATTAGGCATACAATGGCAGGTGGGCATCCGTAACGGCGATACACCCATCAGTGAACGGCAAAAACAAAAGCGGCAGGCTCCCGAAGTATTGATCATTACACCGGAAAGTTTACATTTATTACTGGCACAAAAACATTATCCTGATACTTTTAAATCTTTAAAAATAATTGCAGTAGATGAATGGCACGAGCTCCTTGGCAGCAAGCGTGGTGTACAGGTTGAACTGGCAATATCAAGAATCGTTGCCGTTAATACCGCAACAACAGCCTGGGGTATCTCTGCTACCATTGGCAATTTAGAACAGGCAAGAGATGTATTGATGTCTTCATTACATACAACCGGCGAAATTGTAAAAGCCGATCTTCATAAAAATATAACCATCGAATCCATCATTCCTGATGAGATAGAAAATTATCCCTGGGCCGGGCATTTAGGGATACGGTTGGTAAAAAGAGTTATCCCGATCATTGAAGAAAATAAAACAACGCTCATCTTCATCAATACAAGAGGCATGAGCGAAAGATGGTACCAGGCCATATTAGATGTAGCGCCTGAATTGGCCGGAGCCATTGCATTGCATCACGGCAGTATTGAGCAGGACCTGAGATTATGGGTGGAAGAAAATTTGCACACCGGCAAATTGAAAGCCGTTGTATGTACTGCAAGCCTTGATCTTGGTGTGGATTTTCGCCCGGTTGATGCCGTGATACAGGTAGGCTCACCAAAAGGTGTAGCAAGATTTTTACAACGTGCAGGCCGCAGTGGCCACCAGCCTGATGCTACAAGTAAAATTTATTTTCTTCCTACGCATTCATTGGAACTGGTAGAAGCCGCAGCATTAAAGGAAGCCATTGAACAAAAAGTAATTGAAAGCCGTGAACCGATGTTATTGTGTTTTGATGTGCTGATACAATATTTATGCACCATCGCTATTTCTGATGGTTTTAAACCCGAACAGTTATTCAACGAAATAAAAAACACGTATTGCTTTAGAAATATTACCGAAGAAGAATGGCAGCAACTCTTATTATTTCTTACCGCAGGTGGTAAAGCATTGCAGCAATATGATGAATATAAAAAAGTGGAAGTTGGAGAAGATGGTGTTTACAGAATTACCAACCGCCGCATAGCCATGCGGCACCGTATGCATATCGGCACCATTGTAAGCGATGCGATGATGAAAGTAAAATTCATGAGCGGCGGTTATGTTGGTGTCATCGAAGAATGGTTCATCAGCCGCCTGCAGCCCGGCGATGTATTCACTTTAGCCGGAAGAAATTTAGAACTGGTAATGATAAAAGATATGGCGGCGCTGGTAAGAAAATCGAACAGTAAAAAATCTATCGTTCCAAGCTGGATGGGCGGACGGATGAGCCTTACTGCCAATCTTGGCCATATACTCAGGCAGACATTCAATAAGGCTGATCAACCCAAAGCTGCCGCTAAAAGCACAGAGCTTACTGCGCTGAAAGAATTATTTCTCCTTCAAAAACAATTATCGCACATCCCCAAAGACAATGAAGTATTGATAGAACAGATCGAATCCAAAGATGGCTTTCATTTATTGGTATATCCATTTGAAGGAAGACAGGTACATGAAGCAATGAGCGCTATCATTGCCTATCGTATCGGGCAGATAATGCCCATCACCTTTTCCATTGCCATGAACGATTATGGTTTTGAATTATTAAGTAACCAGCCCATTCCTGTTGATGATACCAATGCCGTTGATCTTTTTACTACAGACAATCTGCTCATCAACATACAAAAAAGTATGAACAGCACTGAAATGGCCAGGAGGAAATTCAGGGATATTGCTGTGATCGGCGGATTGATATTCCAGGGCATGCCCGGCGAAAAAGTAAAAGCAAGGCATTTGCAGAGCAGCGCCGGTTTACTGTTCAATGTATTCAGCGAATACGAGCCCAATAATATTTTATTGAAACAGGCTTATCACGAAGTGTTGGAACAACAAATGGAAGAGCAACGGCTGCGCAATGCTTTTACCAGGATCAGCAACAGTACTATCGTTATCACTTTTCCGCAGCATCTTACACCACTCTCCTTCCCTATTATCGTAGATGGCCTGAGCCGTATCAATCTTTCTTCTGAAAAAATGGAAGACAGGATCAGGCGGATGCAGGAAGAATTGGGGAAATAGTTATTGGTTATTAGTTATTGGTTATTAGTTATTGGGAATTGGGAATTGGGATCTGGTGTTTGGATATTGTTATTTTTTACCTTTGCCTTCTAATGCGGCCTACGATCTCCCACACTATTTTTGACCAGACCTTTTTACTGTCTCCCGACAGGTGTATCTTTTGGGAAAAAGAAAAAGCATTGATCCTTTCTGATCTTCATTTAGGCAAAACTGGCCACTTCCGTAAATCCGGCATCGCTGTACCGCAAGGTGTTTTTAAAGAAGACATGCAATGTCTTTTTTCACTTATTCAGCAATTCAAACCGCAGCAGCTTATTATCATCGGCGATATGTTTCACAGCCGTTCCAATAAAGAACATGATTTCTTTTTAAAGTGGCGGAATGATCTTTCTTCCCTGCCCATTCATTTAGTAATGGGCAATCACGATATTTTAGAAAGGGCGTGGTATGATACCGCTTCTATCAGTGTTATTGAAAAACAATTAACGCTTGACAAATTTGTATTTGCTCATGATATTGAAGATTGCGAACCTTGCGAAGATCATTATACTTTCAGCGGGCACATGCATCCCGGCATCAGCATCAGCGGGCTCAGCAGGCAATCCTTACACTTCTCCTGTTTTTATTTTACCCATATGTATGCCGTGCTGCCGGCATTCAGCCGCTTTACCGGCAATTTTTCCATCAAGCCAAAAAAAGGAGAAAAGGTATTTGCTATTGTAGAAAAGACATTAGTGAAGCTGTAGCAGTTGTTTAATTTTACCTGTTATTTTGCTGTCGCAATCAGCACTACAAATTGTCGCTTTTGCACAGCGTACGTTTATTAAATCAATCGCACTTTTGTACAGTCAATGTATTTCAATTTAAAAACTAAATCAAACGAATATGCAAAAGATCAGCACGTGTTTATGGTTCGACAGGAACGCCGAAGAAGCAGTAAATTTTTATGCCACTGTTTTTAAAGATCTTAAAACAAAAGCTACAAGTTATTACCCTGCCGGCAGTATGGGCCCCGAAGGATCGGTAATGACCATTGTATTTGAAATGGAAGGCCGGGAATTCATGGCACTCAACGGCGGCCCGATGTTCAAATTTACCGAAGCCATTTCCCTTATGGTGTATTGCAAAGACCAGGCAGAGATAGATGATAAATGGGAAAAGCTATTGGCCGATGGAGGAAAAGAACAGGCGTGCGGCTGGCTAAAAGATAAATTCGGCCTGTCCTGGCAGATCATCCCGGAAGGCATGGAAGAAATACTGGGCGGAGGAAAAGATTCTGCGGCTGCTAAAAGGGCCATGGAAGCTGTAATGAAAATGATCAAATTTGATATACAGGCAATGAAAGATGCCTATGCCGGAAAATAAAGCAGTGCATAAATGATCATAAAAAAAATCCCCGCAGTTGCCTGCAGGGATTTTTTTATACTTACTAAAATACGTTTATTGAGGTAATAATACCTGGTCAATTTTATGCAAAGTACCATTGATATAATGCTGATCGCTTGTACCGGTATATGCAAATGGCGCCGGTGGTGTAGCACCGTATGAAGGTAGTCCATCCGGTGTAGGATTGATCAGAACGTTGGAAGCCGTTGGGTTCACAGCACCCTTTACAGTAGCCGCAGTTACAGACGGGCCGGTAAACGTAGCTTTTAACCCAACGCCCGGATGTGTCGGTATCGCACCATTCAGCAGTGTTGGATAGTTGGTAGCTGTAGTAGGTAAGTTTACCGAGAAAGCCCTTACACCTAAAATATGATAAACCACCAATCCTTTTATTAATTGTGTAGTTACATTATTGGAACCCAGGAAGCCTATGAATACAGCATCAGGCGATGCTAACGGCACTGCACCACCGCTCAGGTAATTGATCGCTGCTTTCATCGCTGCATTGTTTGGTGCAAATACAGTAAGGCTTGGGCCAAGGTTGCTCAATGCCCAGATCAGGCTTGAAGTGGAAGTAACAGCCACCCCGCTGTCTGCCCTTTGTATACCAGCTTTAAAGATGGTAAGGTCAGCATCAGTGTTTATCCTTTCCCACATAGCACGTTGCGGCGGTGTATTGATGGCCGGTGTTTTATGTATCACACCATTGGCAGCAGCAACATCTACTGTAGTAAAAGGGATATTGTTGATATAGTTGCCGTTTCTTTTACTCAAATAAACATCCAGCCTTGCCAGCGCACTTAATGTAGGCGCCGGGTTCAGTGTGGTAGCATATTCAAGATTAGGAAAGCTGGTGGGGAAGCTTGATGATCTTACCACCTGCGGCAAGATATTATAGCTTACGATAGAAGCTGCTGTTGTAACAGGCAGGGTGCTTCCTAAAAATGCAGAATGCACGGCATCAGGCGCTGCTACAGGAATAGCGCCGCTTGAAGCTGCATTAACAAATACCCTCATGGCAGCATTGTTAGGAACGATCAGTGTGTAACGGTTGGTTCTTGTATTAAGCGTGCTTTGCAAACCGCTGCGTACCACCATCCTGTTGAACAAGCTGTCATCGGCGCTTGCAGCAAGTGTTGCGCTTAAGGTAATGCCGGTAGTGGTAGTATCTATTGCTGACGGTGTAGGCGCTGTATCTACCCTGTTGCAGGAAGTGAACAACAGCAGGGATGCCGCAGCCGCAGTACCGAATTTCTTTATCTTATTAATTAGTTTCATAAACATGGTTTAATGTTGTTACTTATTAAAATACATTGTACGCAAATCCTACATAATAAAGTCCGCCAACTATTGAGTTACCCACTGCGTTGGTATAATATTGATTCAGCAGGTTATTGGCGCCGATCTTCAGCATTGATTTGGTCATTGGTATCTTATAGCTAAGCTGTGCATCCAATGTGCTGGTAGAAGGAATATTACCATTTGCAAAATCGCCTTCATAATAGAAGGCATCCTGCCAGCGGTACGTTACATTGAAGCCCATTCTTTTGCCTTTACCAAAGCCATTATTGGCAATAGTAAGATTGGTTCTGTATTTAGGGGTACTGAAATAAGCATTGAAGCCGGCAGGAACATCTTTCAATTCATCAGAAGAGAAGTTGCCGCTGAACACAAAGTTCCATGGAAGCCTGTAATCGAGGCTGATGCCCCATCCAAAGGTTTTAACTTTTGATGTGGTATTAACCGGGATAGAGAATATGCTGCCCACATTGCTTACCGGTGTATTGGCTGCCAAAGCATTTACCACATCCTGTACGTTTCCGCTGGTAGGTTGTATCAGCAGCGTACGGGTAATGAAGTTTTGATACTGGCCATAATAACCATATGCATCTACCAGTAATTTATCTTTATATAATAAGCCTTTGTAGCCTATTTCATAAGTATTTACCGATTCTGCCTTAAACTCTTTGAACTGGTATTGGCTGGTGTTACCAGGCAATGCGCTCAGCTCAAAAGTAGGTTTGGTATCCAGTTTATAATACGGGATGAAATTGGCATTACCTCCCAGCAGGCGTGTATTGGAACCAATGTTAAGATTGATCCATTGCTGTTGTGTACTCGGGAAACGGTAAGCGCTCTGGTAACTCAGGCGGATGTTATTATTTGCCGCTATCCTTATAACTGCTGTTGCCCTCGGTGTAAATCTTCCTTTAAAATTATCGTTCTTATCATACCGTCCGCTTACAGAAAGCTTAACCAGGTTGTTGAACAATGCCCTTGAAGCCTGGATATAGCCACCATATTCATTGATCGGGATTTTACCTGCGCTGTCGGCAAACAAAGTTCCTTCACTGTTCAATACGTATTTTTTATAGTTACCACCAACAATGATATCAGCATATTGACCGGTAAAATGGCTCAGGTTAGCCTGGCCTTCCAGCATATACAGGTTGGTTTTATCTACAAACAAACCACCGCCCTGGGAGATCGGTTTGCTTCTTACCGAATCAAATAATTGTTTGAAACGGTCGCTGCCCGGTAAAGGCCTTCCTGCATCAGCTAATGCACGTGAAGCCACCTGCGCATCAAAATCAGTAGCGCCGTTCAAACGCATGGCCAGGTAATTCTGTGCATATTGCGAGAACCAGCCTGTTGAACCGCCACTTGGCTTCCAGCCTTCGTTCAGCAAACGGGTAGTAACAGTAGCATTGTAGCTTTCACCCGCATTTTCCTGCGTGGTATAAGCCCTTACATACCAGTAAGGATGATTCAATTCCAGTTTGTACTGTCCTATTTTCAATGCCCTTAAACTGTAGCGTTCGCTACCGGTATATACGGTATTACCGGTACCCCAATGGCCCGCCAATACAGCTTCCAGCTTAGAAGTTAATTTATAATGCAATGCACCGGAAAGTTTAAAGTCAACGGTATTTTGATTCACCACGTCCGATTCGTTGTAGCCCGTACGGGAAACGTTGATCGGTTTACCGCCATTTAATGTATCAATGAATCCTTTTAAGAAAGGAGCCTGTGCAGCAATAGCATTAAGCACATTTGTCCTGATATCAATGGTAGTTTCATCGCCATATACATTCACACCGTCGTAATTAGGATCGGTCTTGCGGTCTCCGTTTATTAACTTACCACTGGTACCGTTGCGCAGGTAATTACGTTGGTCGTAGCCCAGCCAATCTTTCGCTGCGATCAATTCTGCACCGATCTTGAATGCAAATTTTTCAGACACTTTCTTTGCCCACCTCATTGTCCAGTTATGGTAAGGAGAAACATTACGGAAACGTTTGTCGGTATTCATGATACCTTCTTTTATCTCGTACGATAATCCTTGATATTTAAAAGGATTTTTGCTGGTAATAAGAATAGTACCATTCATACCACCGGGGCCATACAATGCAGAAGATGCACCTGGCAGCAATTCCATATTATCTACATCCAGTTGGGTAAGACCAACCACGCCGCCAACAGAAAAGTTCAGGCCCGGCGCCTGGTTATCCATACCATCTACCAGCTGATTTACCCTGGTACTGCCGCTTCCGGCAAAACCACGGGTGGTAGGCGTTTTAAAAGTTAAAGAAGAAGTTACGATATCTACACCTTTAAGGTTAGACAATACATCATAATATGCGGCTGCAGGTGCAGTACGAATAGTAGCAGCACTCACTCTTTCAATAGATACAGGAGATTCCAGTATCCTTTGCGGCACCCTGCTGGCAGATACTACTACTTCCTGGCCCAGCGCATTAGATGGTTTAAGTTCTATCTGTGTAGAAGTGGTACTGGTTACTGTTACTTCCTGGAGTTCGTATCCTACGGATGATACGAGCAATGTTACAGGCAGGCTTTTTACTGATAGTTTAAAATTCCCTTTATCGTCAGTAAAGGTTCCCGTACCGGATCCTTTGACAGTAACGGAAACAGCACCCGTTGCATCTTTGTTGGTACTATTTCTCACATTACCGCTGATGGTTACATTTTGGGCAAAAGCAGCAAGGGTACATAGCTGTGCCAGCAAAACCATAACCAAATAGCTTGTAACTTTTCTCATAATAGCGTTGTTTAGGTTTGAAATATAGGGCAAAATAAGCATTGTTGTTTTCAAGTAAAAATTTTTATTTCTGAACATATGTTGAAATCTTGACCATATGAAATGCAGGCTTTTAAAAGCGTTGATGTTACTTTAGCAATATGACTCCATTTAACCTGCCCGGGCAAACCGGTTTTTACAGCGGCAAAGTACGGGATGTGTACAGTATGCCCAACGATCTTTTGGTAATGGTTGCCAGCAACCGCATCTCTGCTTTTGATGTGATACTGCCCCGCCCCATTCCGTATAAAGGACAGGTACTTAACCAGATAGCAGCGTTTATGCTTAACGCTACAGCTGATATTTGCCCCAACTGGCTGCTCACCGTGCCGGCGCCCAACGTTAGTATCGGCAAGCGTTGCAAGCCGCTAAAAATAGAAATGGTTGTACGCGGCAACCTTACCGGCCATGCCTGGCGCACCTACCAATCCGGCGCACGAACACTTTGCGGCGCTGCTATGCCCGACGGTATGAAAGAAAATGACTACTTCCCCTCGCCCATCATTACACCCAGCACCAAGGCCGATGAAGGACACGATGAAGACATTACTCCCGAAGAAATAATTGCCAAAGGACTGGCCACACAAGCGGAATGGGATACACTTAAAAAATATGCCTTACAGTTATTTGCCCGTGGCAAAGAAATAGCCGCCAGGCAGGGACTGATATTGGTAGATACCAAGTACGAATTCGGTACCATTGGCGATACCATTTATTTAATGGATGAGATACATACCCCTGACAGTTCCCGTTATTTTTATGCTGATGGTTTTGAACAGCGCCAGGCTAACGGCGAGCGGCAAAAGCAGTTAAGCAAAGAGTTTGTGAGAGAATGGCTGATAGAAAATAATTTTATGGGTAAAGAAGGCCAAACTGTGCCTGCTATGAGCGATGAATGGATAAGCATTATCAGCAAGCGCTATATCGAGCTTTACGAAAAAGTGATCGGTAAAGAATTTGTTCCGGAAGAATTGAGTGATGAGGAAACGGAGAGCAGGATCGTAGAAGCATTAGGGAAGTTATAGCTGGGGTAATGGTTGGATGATTTAATTGCTTAATTGTTTTACCAACAATTTATCTATTTAGCAATAGAGCAATATTAAAGTCTGTGTCTCACCGAGGTTTTCATAAGCAGATGGCTTAATTGTTTTATTGCTCAATTGCTTTATCAACAATTAATCCATTTAACAATAAAACAATCAGCGCATTTACTCAAAATAAAAAAGAGGGCCACTTCAAAATGGCCCTCTCCTTTATTTATTCTTACTCTTCTTTAATTGCTGATGATAGCACCCAGTACCAGTGCAGCCAATCCACCTACTATCAAACCTGTACCAAATGATTTCTCTTTTTGTTGTCTTTCCCTTTCCGCATCATTTATTCTTCTTTGCCTTTCATAGCTGCTGAGCGAGCGGTCATTTCTGTAGCCATTGATCCTTTGATCATATTGTTGGTTCATACGGTCGTATTCTGCCTGCCTGCGATATTGATCAGAACGTCTCCTGTTATCATTATAACCATACGTTCTCTGCTGATCCTGGTCATTAGTATTCCAGCTATCTCTTGTTTGAGCTGGTTGGTAACCATCCCGGTTGTCGTACCTGCTTTGTGCAGATGCTGCATTAACTGAAAGTACCGCTGCTAGTATAATTATTAACTTTTTCATTTTACTTAATTTTTAGGTTAAAAAGTTTGTTTTGTTTCTTGTATATATAAGACGGTAGATGGAATGCGCAGTTTAAGCGGGTTATTGGCGGGAGAGTTAAAAGGGAGTTAAGGTGCAGAGGGATTGTTTAACGGCTTGATGGTTCTATTGTTTAATTGTTATGTAGGGATTGCATCGTTTGTTGTCAATCGCCTATTGTCGTTTTACCCCTACTCCCCTTCCCGAAATAATCGGGATGTTTCAAAAGGGAAGAAATGGAGAAGATTATATTTCTTTTACGTATTCCGGTTGGCTGCCGCCCAAAGTCATTTTTTATCATGAAAGCTTGCCGGAATTTCTGCGAAGGAATCATGATGATCATGAAAATCTGCCGGAACTTCCGCAAAGGCGTCATGATGATAACGACGGCCTGCCAGGAATCCTGCGAAGCCATCATTATTATAATGATGGTATCCAGGTAATTAATGCGGCCAATCAGTAATAAAAGTCATAATTGTATTATAATCAATCATTTAAGACATCAAAGCATGAAAATTAGCCCGGATTTGCAGCGACTCACCGGCATGATACCGGTACCTTGCCCGAACTTCGGCGAAAGGATCGGTATTATACCGAAAGCTTGCCGGAACTTCCGCGAAGGAACCGGCATCGTACCGGAGGCCTCCCAGGAAACGAAGGAGTCGAGGGGTAAGGAAAAACGTAATTTATTAAAGATCAATGGGATAATGGCTAAATGGATTTATTGCTACATAGGTTAATTGTTGATAAACCAATTAACCCATAAAGCTATTTAACCATTTGAATTACCTTTTTTGTCCTTAAAGTAACATATCTCTTATAAAGGCAAAATCTTCGAAAAGATAGCATCCCGCTTAAAATATTAATAGTAAGGAACTTATTCACCAGTTTATGAATTATAAACCCATAGTGTGGATTTTTTTCGACCTATTTTAACGATCTGCAATAAATAAAATTAAGGCACAATAAATGCATAAATGTTTGTGGTTTTTCATAGGATATTGGATTTTAACGAGGTACTGTTTTCACAGTGGCCTCTTTTTTTTAATCATACTCCTTCTTTATCAGGCCGATCAATTCTTTAGTAAGTGTTTGTTGTTTTTTTAAAGCACTGCGATACAATCTTAAGGATGCCCGGTAACCTGCAAAATCATTATAGCAGGCAATTATTTTTGTTCTGTCAGTTGTTGCCAGGTCTATCTTATCTCCCATCAGTGTACAAAGCTCATCATTGGAATACTGTTTTATATCGGTACTTTTTTCTGAACGAAGCCTCGCCTGCAGATCGATCCGGTATTTATAATTGTACACCTGCTTTTCTGTAGATAACAGTTCTTTATAAGCATCCAGTACATATTGGGCTTCCTGGTCGCAAAAATCTTTTCCTACATCATATACAGCAATGCCGTCAGCCACATTCTTTTTATCGATCAGGCTAAGGCCGCCATTATATTTTAACTGGATTATCGTTCGCTCGGTAAAATTCACCTTATCAGGAAACCAGTCGTATTTCATTGTAAAAAGATAATTCAGCTTTATGGCATTTATATTATCCATCGGCTGCTGCATCTGGTCAAGCGCAGAGTCGAGCCCTGTTATAGATTCGCTTATCTGGGCTATTATATCGCTTAATTTAACCGTATCCTTAACCAGGTCGGTACTAAGCGACGACATATATTGTGCTGCTTTTTCCCTGTCATCGCTGTTCTCTTTATTTTTTTGAACAACAATACCCAGGTACACACCTATGGTAGTAATGATAATAGGAAAAATGATGTTGGTGCAAAAAGGGTACAGGAAATTCTTGTACAACTTAGATTCAAGGAAACGCATAAGGCAATGGTTTATTTTGGTACTTTAGGGAATGGAAATATCAGGTATAGTTAATTATGAAGTTATAGTAAAAAAAAGTACCATTCATGGCAGAGGCGTATTTTCTCTTCAACAGATAAAGAAGCGTAAAAAAGTAGGTTCGCTGGCAGGAACAATTACTACTATCCGCAAGATCCGCCAGCAAATAAAGTTGAAGAAAAGTATAGCTGCCGTAGAACTGGACCACGGCCTGGCTTTAGATGCCACGGGTTTTAAGAACGAGCTGTGTTTTATTAACCACTCCTGCCGGCCCAATTGCTACATGAGGATAATAAATAAACATGTGGAGATATACACGCTGCGATCTATAAAAAAGAATGAAGAACTTACCTGTAATTACGGCGAAACACATCACGATGGTAAACTGGCCTGCAACTGCGGCAAAGAATATTGCAGGGGAAAGCTGTAAGCTTGAAGCAAAAAGCCATTAGCGTTCTGCTTTTGGTTTTCTGCTTTCGCTTTAAGCTTTTTGTAGCCGAAATACTACAACAGTTCCATTATTATATTGACAAAACTGCGCCGGCCAGATTATATATTTGTTCCGGTTAATTGCATAGAAATTCCTTTTCGCGAAGAAGCCCTACATAGCACTGTGTGGGCTTCTTTATTATATAGTTGCTGAGAAAAAGGATGCTTATAAATAAACAGGGTAATTAGTATAATGATACTGTCAGGAGCAGGGTTATTTCCTTTAGCTAGTATTTATTTTTTGGCTTTACAGTTGTAATAATGCCGTTCACATATTTGCGTGTTTTTTCAGCCTCTGCCAAATAAGTTACGTTAAGGCTTTTTTGTTTAAATGCTGTAAAAAGACTTGCTTTTAATATTTCATCTTCCTGTTCCTGGGAAATAAAATTATAACAACAGGCCGCATCGGCTCTTGTCTTAAGCCAATCATTATCGGGCAAAAAATGAATATTGTACTCCAAAGGACCACCTAATGCAGGAACATAATAATATTTTTTTTGTTCTGCTACAGTAACCCTGGATTTGCTGATAAGCCAAAAATTATTTCTTGACTGTTTTAAATCTTGTACTAATGCAAGGATACTGTTGGGTTGTTTCCTTACTTTTCCGGATTCCATAACAACTATATTAGTATTATAAAAACCATTAGCATTTCTTATATAGGGAAAATATTCTGCTGCAGAATTCGGCAGCATGATCAAAATATTTTCTGTTATATTACTGGGCCTGTTAAAATCTGAACTAATGATGCCTCTGAAACCGGAATAAATTATATTCCTGTTGAATTGTTGCAATACGGGCCCCTTGTATATTTGATCTGCAATATCAATTTGTATAGAGCCGAAAATAATACAATTGGATATAGTAGAATTTAAGCTATACATGCCCACTCCTTGTAGCCCATCGGAATAACCATTTGTAGGATCTGCGATAAAGCATGAATCAATCAATACGTTTTCTGAAGACAACGTTGTAACTATTTGGAAACCTTTATTAAAACGCATGGAACAATTTCTAATCACAACATCTTTTAATTGCCCGGTACCAAATTCATTTTCTACATCAATACCTGCTCCTGGCATATGCCATCCATATGCGCCTGTTGATCCGGTAGAATCAAATTCTGAGTTATAACATTTGATATTATGTCCTTTAACAATACTAATCCCCTGCCTGGCATTATTTTTTGCTTTACAATTAAGAATACTTATATCATCGCCATTACTCTTTATTAGAAATCCATCAGCAGCAAAATGGTTCGCTGTTACATTTTTAATAATGATCCGGCTACTTACATCTGTTTCCTTTTCATCATCGATCCTTACTCCATAACATTGACCTTCTACTACCCCGCTTTCTTTTTTCATTTGCAGCACTCCTCCATCCAGTATAATATCTGACAATAAAACATCTTTACAGTTAACAAAATAAAATGGAGCTACTGTATTCCTATACGAATATTTATAGATGCGGTCAAGAGACTGATAACCATTTGTTCTTGTAAAATTGCCATTGATTCGTATTTTACTGTTATTGCCTCGTATAATAAGCCCTTTACAGTTCATGAAAATAATATCAGTAATCTTATTAGCATCGTCACCACCATGAATTTTATAGGAAGCAATATAATATTTCCCGAAAGGGATATTCAACGTGCCTCCTCCGGCTCTGGAAATAACTTCAGCAGCTTTTAAAAAAGCGGCATAGCAATCTGTTCTGTCATCAGCCCTTGCGCCAAAATCTTTAACAAGATCATATGTTTTTTTTACCTGGCTAAAAGCCGGTACATGAAATGATGCCAGTAGTAATAGAAGCCAGGAAAAGTTTTTCAGCATAAGTATATTTATTTACTTCCTCAACAACCCAATCTGCCCCAAATGATACGCATCATGTTGCAGGCAACCCAATATTAACTGGTAAAATGTTTGCCCTTCTACCGGCGAAGGTTTATCAAGGTTCTCTTCTTTAACAATATGTATAGCATTGCGAAGCAAATGATATGCCGCTTCAAAATCCTGCAGGGTCTGTTTCCAGTTGGCTTCATTCAATTCTTCAGGTAATAAAAAATCAGGAAAGGGCGGCGGGTTACTGTTGCCGCTAAGACGGTTCACTACTACACTGCGCCAATACGTAAGATGCGCTACCAACTGCCAGATGGTGTTATAGCCGGGCGCAATAGCTTTAGCCGCTTTATCAGCATTCACACCATGCAGCGCCTCTTTAAAATTGGTACCTATCCAGCAATCGCCGTGCTGCAGGTCGGTAAATAGTTTTAGTATGCGGTTAATCTCATTACCCATATTTTTGTAAGTAGTTAATGGTTAATAGTTCATGGTTAATGGTGGCTTGACAAATTTACATTTTCCATATCAATAAAAACACCTGCAATATTTGAACGCTAGCGATTAACTATTAACCATTAACGATTAACTATGGAGGATATAGAATTCAACAAAAACGAAGATGCGATGAAGCTTTCCTGGAGCCGCGTAAAGCAGCAACTGGAAAAAATATATGAAGGCGGCGGGAAAAAGTCGTTAGAAAAACAACGGGAGCGTAATAAGCTTACCGCAAGAGAACGCATTGCTTACCTGTGCGATGCGGATAAACCTTTTATTGAGATAGGCGCATTTGCAGGCTTTGAAATGTATGCAGAACAAGGTGGCTGCCCGGCCGGTGGTACCGTAAGCGGACTTGCTTATGTAAATGGCAGACAATGTATTGTGGTTGCTAATGATCAAACAGTAAAAGCAGGTGCATGGTTCCCTATCAGCGGTAAAAAGAATTTACGCATGCAGGAGATCGCTATGGAAAACAAGCTGCCCATAATTTATCTGGTTGACAGCGCCGGTGTTTTCCTTCCGATGCAGGATGAGATCTTTCCTGATAAAGAACATTTCGGCCGCATCTTTCGCAACAATGCCAAGATGAGTGCAATGGGCATTACACAAATAGCTGCCGTAATGGGCGCTTGTGTTGCAGGTGGTGCTTACCTTCCGATCATGAGCGATGAAACATTGATGGTAGAAGGCAATGGTTCTATCTTTCTCGCAGGAAGTTATTTGGTGAAGGCTGCTATTGGTGAAGATATTGATAATGAAACGCTAGGCGGCGCTGAAACACATAATGCATTAAGCGGTATTGCCGATTATAAATTTGCTACAGAAAAAGAATGCCTGGATTATATTAAGAAGCTGATGAGCAAGCTGGCAAAGCCTCAAACAGCCGGTTTCAATCGTATTGCTGCTGTTAAACCAAAAGCAGGTAAAGAAGAAATATACGGTTTACAAAACGAAGGCAATACTAAACCATACGATATGGTGAAGCTTATTGAATGCATTACCGATGCAGATAGCTTTGATCAGTTCAAGGAAGAGTATGGCAAAAGTATTGTTTGTGGTTATGGACGTATAGAAGGCTGGGCAGTGGGCATTGTTGCCAACCAGCGCCTTATCGTTAAAAGTAAAAAAGGTGAAATGCAGATGGGTGGTGTTATCTATAATGACAGCGCCGATAAAGCGGCCCGCTTTATTATGAACTGCAACCAAAAAAAGATACCGCTTGTTTTTTTACAGGATGTTACCGGCTTTATGGTAGGCAGCCGCAGCGAACATTCCGGCATTATAAAAGATGGCGCCAAGCTGGTGAATGCAGTAGCTAATTCTGTGGTACCAAAGATCACGATCATTGTAGGTAATTCGTACGGTGCAGGTAATTATGCCATGTGCGGCAAAGCATACGATCCTCGCTTTATTTATGCATGGCCATCGGCAAAGATCGCAGTGATGGGCGGTGAGCAGGCTGCTAAAACATTATTGCAGATACAGGTAGCTTCTTTAAAAAGCAAAGGCGAAGAGATCACCAAAGAAGTGGAAGATAAATTACTGAAGGAGATCATGGACCGTTATCAATCACAAACCTTACCGCAATATGCCGCTGCAAGGTTGTGGGTAGATGCGATCATTGATCCCGGTGAAACAAGAAGGGTTATTGCAGAAGGTATTGCTGCTGCTGATCATAATAATGATATACCTGAATTTAAAACGGGAGTGTTCCAGGTGTAAGCCAAGCCCCATCCCTAAAGGGAGTTAGGCTTGATGATCTTTTTGTTTATGGGAGCAGATATTCATTCGAAGTTTAAGCCGTACAACAATTAAGCAATAAAACAATTAAGCCATTTACCAATTCATCCATTGAATACTATAACAATTTATACCGACGGTGCTTCACGTGGCAATCCCGGCCCGGGCGGTTTTGGCACTATACTGATGTATAACCATCATCGTAAAGAAATAGCAAAAGGCTTCAGGCTTACTACCAATAATCGTATGGAACTGATGGCCGTTATTGAAGGACTGAAGGCATTGAAGAAAACTGATATGCCGGTAAGGATATATTCCGACAGTCAGTATGTAGTGAAAGCGATAGAAGAAGGCTGGCTGAAGAACTGGATAAAGACAGATTTTAAGGGCGGCAAAAAAAACAAAGATCTGTGGACAGAATATCACGAGCTTGCTAAAAAGTTTGCTGTTAAAATGGTTTGGGTAAAAGGACATGCCGATAATCCATTTAATAACCGCTGCGATGAATTGGCTACAACTGCCGCTGATGGAAAACACCTTGAAGTTGATGAATGGTATGAAGAGAATGGTTAAGAATTTCACGCAAAGCCGTAAAGAGAACGCAAAAGATTCTTTGCAGCTTTTGCATTTTAACCTAGCGCCTTGGCGTGCAACTAAATCATGATCGAAAAATTTATAAAAAACAAACTTCCTCCTGCTACTGTCACCTTTTCATTTGGTGGCGAAAATAAAAATACGCTTTGCAGTTGGAGCGGTGGTAAAGACAGTTGCTTTGCTTTAATGCAGGCAATGCAACAAGGCTATACCCCTAAAGTATTATTGAATGTACTGAATGAAGAAGGAAAGATCTCCCGCAGTCATGGTATACCTGCCGCTATTTTGCAATTGCAGGCAAAAGCTGCAGGGTTACCTATACAATTGGTCAGCAGCAGTTGGGCCGATTATGAAACAAAGTTTACCGCAACTCTTTCTGAACTTAAAGAAGAGTATGATCTTACCCATGCGATATTTGGTGATATTGACCTGCAGGATCACCGCGACTGGGAAGAAAAGGTTTGTGCCAATGCCGGGTTAACTGCTCTCCTCCCCTTATGGCAACAAGACAGGGAACAACTGGTTATGCAAATGCTGGATGCCGGCATCAAAACCATGATTGTAAGCTGTAATGAGGTGCTTGGCCCATCTTTTTTAGGAAGAATTATTGATAAGGATTGTATTGCTGATCTGCGAAATGCAGGCGTTGATGTTTGCGGGGAGAATGGTGAGTTCCATACATTGGTGCTGGATTGCCCGTTATTTGATGAAGCTGTACATATTGTTGTTAAGAATAAGGTATTACACGATAAGTATTGGTTCGCTGAATTGGAACCTTAATATTTCACCACAGAGAAATGGAGAAGCAAAGTTTTCGCAGAGATGCTCTGTGGTGACTAAAGTTTATCCTCAAATAAAAAAGCCGTTCGCCAGCTGGCGAACGGCTTTGGAACAAATAATATGTTGAATTATGCAACAGCTTTTTTAACTGCATAATTTTGATACAGGTAATAAGCACCGAATAAAATACCACTGTAAAGCAACGCTGCTATCAAACCGGTTTTTAAGAAGGGTAAACCTGCAGCCAGGCATTTAATATAACCATCAAAAGTTTGAGGATAAGTGTGGTAAACATGATTATCCAATACAAAATAAGAAGTATTAGACAACAGGTAGAACAGCACCGCAGAAAAAACGGCATACCCTGCAACAGTAAGTACATTGATCTTTTTAAGCGTGAATGCAATGATGGTGATTAAAGCAAAGATGCCGTAACCTACCAATTGACCCCAGCCCCAGAAACCTTGTGCTACATGAAATACTTCGAACATTACATCGCTCAAGAACATAGATATGATCGGCAATGCAAAGGCCAGTCGTTTATCTTTTATAATGGCGCCGCCAAAGATGGCCATGCCGATCATCGGGCTGAAATTATTAGGATAAAGTACAACCCTTGAAATGGCCGCTGCCAGTATAAGCAAAGCTGCTATTATAATAGAAGTAGTTTGTTGTTTTTGCATGTTTTAGTTCTTTCGGCAAAAATAAGTAATAATTTTTGATTGATTTCTAAATTGTCAACCCGTTGTTAATTAGGGTATTCCAATAACTTTGAGGCATGGCTGTACATAATCAAACGGGCAGTATGGGCGAGGCACTGGCGGCAACTTATTTTGCAGAAAGGGGCTATAATCTACTGCACCAGAACTGGCGGCATTCGCATTGGGAAGTGGATATCATTGCATCGAAAGATGGTGTGCTGCATTTCATTGAAGTAAAGACCAGGCGGACAAAAAAATTTGGCCATCCTGAAGATGGCGCCGATAAAAAGAAGATACGCAACCTTATCAATGCGGCTGAAGAATACTTGTATCAATACCCTGAATGGAAGCGGATACAGTTTGATATACTTTCGATAACGATCATTAAAGGAGGGCTTGCTGAATATTTTTTGATCGAAGATGTGTATCTCTGAAAAAGGAATTTGGAATTGGGATTTTGTTATTAGGTGATTGACCTGTTACATTATTCTCTTCATCCTAATCCCTAATTACCAATTACTAACTCCTACCTCCCATCGCCGCCTGCATCTTCTCCACCATTTTATACGTAGCAGGGCAATACTCAATGTTCTGCTTGTGCACGTGCATATAATCTACCATCTTCCTTCTTGGCAAATGTGGAAAGCCTGAACAATCTAAAGGACGTATCTCGTAAATAGAACACTTATTGTCGGTAAGATTGAGGAACTGGCAAGGCTGCTTCTTATTCTGCCAGTCTTTATCCTTCTTTTCATAGATAAGCCATTTATCCATGAACTCTTTCGGCGTTTGATTGAAGTGTGCCGATATTCGTTTAATATCCTGTTTGGTATAAGTAGGCGTCATTGTTTTACAACAGTTGGCGCAGGTAAGGCAGTCTACTTCTTTCCATACTTCCGGTTCCAAAGCGGCGGTTATTTTATCTAACCCTCGCGGCGGTGCTTTTTCCAGTTTGGTAAGAAACCGCTTCATCGACCTTGCTGTAAGTTTCACTTTTCTTTTAAATGACCGGAGATTGATTGCCTGCATGTTGTTTATTGATGACTATTAACGAAATTTAAGCCGCTAAAATAATGTATAATCAGATTGAATAATCAAAACGTGGATAATCATCATGTGGGAGCCGTATAAAAAAGGATTCAAATCGTGGCTGCAACTGGAAAAATCGCTGGCCGATAATTCTGTTGAAGCATACCTCCGTGATATCGACAAGCTTACGGAATACCTGCTTACCGTTGATGATAAGAAAACGCCGCAACTGGTAGAACTGAAAGATCTTGAAAAATTTGTACAATGGGTGGCCGAACTGGGCATGACACCTGCATCGCAGGCAAGGATCATTTCGGGACTGAAAAGTTTTTTTAAATATTGTTTGATCGAACAGGTAACCACAACTGATCCAACATTTTTACTGGAAGCGCCCAAGCTTAAGCGGGCATTGCCCGATGTGCTGAGCTTTACAGAGATAGAGAATATCATTGCGCAAATAGACCTTAGCACTCCTGAAGGCGGCAGGAACAAAGCTATACTGGAAACTATGTACAGCTGTGGCCTGCGTGTTAGCGAACTGGTAAACCTGCGCATAAGCTGCCTGTACCTGGATGTAGGCTTTGTTCGTGTGATTGGCAAGGGCGATAAGGAAAGACTGGTGCCCATTGGCAGCGATGCCATTAAGTACATCAACATCTATAAGAATGACATCCGGGTGCATATTGATATAAAACCCGGGCAGGAAGATATTTTATTTTTAAACAGAAGAGGAAGCAAGCTTAGCCGGGTGATGATCTTTTTGATATTAAAAGCACTGGCTAAAAAAGCGGGTATCGTTAAAAGTATCTCGCCGCATACCTTTCGGCATTCTTTTGCTACACACCTCGTAGAAGGCGGCGCCGACCTGAGAGCTGTACAGGAAATGCTGGGCCATGAAAGTATTACCACTACAGAAATATACACTCACCTTGATAGGGATTTCTTACGTACTACGTTACAACAGTTTCATCCTGCATTTAAATAAAAAAGTGCCGGAACGCTCAACCCTATTCCGACACCTACCCAAAACCAGTGCGATATGTAAAAAGAAAGAAATCGAAAAAAACCGGCCAGATGCTCCTGTTTGAAACTATCGTAAGGCAGTCATCATGACCGGCGTAAACAACCATCACTATTGAACTATGAAACTACTGCTGTTAGTAAGCGTATTGTTTTCATCGAGCACCCAAACATAATATACCCCGCTACTCCACCTGCTGTCGCTTTCTATAACCTGTTGCTGCTCCTTTACTGCAGCATTGTATTTCCTTTCCAAAAGAACCGCACCTGCAACACTGGTAACCCGTATTGTGTAGTTACCTGTTTGCTTCAGTTTGAATGAAAGTGTGATGGCATTGCCCTTTGGTATAGGGTTAGGGTAAAGTTTTACCGTGTTTGGTTTTTCAATATCATTTGCCTCTTTGGTATTTTGCTTACCGCTATAAATAGTAAGCCCGGAACTTTTACAATAAAGTGTGGTACTCGTTACGGTCATTTGCCCCACCAGCCTTTTGTGGTATTCACCGCTAACTTTTACAGTATCTAACACCATATAAGCAGCCTGCTTTTTTGATGTCATAACAATAGCGCCGTTGCTGCCTTGCGGTCCAAATAAAGCAGCACCGGATGGACCATTAAGAATCATGATATCTTGCAGATCATTGGGATCGATGTCCTTGTTATCAGGAAGGATAGTTCCGTCTAAAACATAGATCGGCTTTTTATCCAGGTTACTATAGCTTATTCCTCCCAGCCTTACAATAGTTTTCGTTTGAGGTATTTCTTTCTTCGTTAAATAAACTTCTTTGCTTGTTTTTCTACCCTCAAAATCAGTTTCGCTCATGGTAAACTCATTATTGTTATAACCTTCTGCGCTTACTTTTATAAAATAGGTTTCATTGGCTTTTATCTTTTTTATTTTGCGCTTTCCGCTCTTATCTGTTAAAACGGTTTCTGTTTTACTGTCATCGTAATTTTTTATGATGATAGAAGCATTGCTGATGGGCTTGTTTGTTTTGTCATCTTTTACAATAAGCGTAGCAGTACGTAATGGCATCACTACTATTGGTATATTCACTGTTGTAAAACTCAATCCTCCTACAGCGCCATAAAAATGCTGAGATAAATTTGCAGGTTCTTTTACTGCATTGACGATAGAATCTTTTTTTTGAGGCAGCTTTTTAATGGGCGCTGTCTCAATGATCTTCATTGCTCCCTGCGCTTTTGTTTGCGATGATTTGGAAAAGAAAAGCAGGAACAAAGCAAGGTAGTTCCAATACCATTTCTTCTTTTTGATCGGCTCCGGCGCTGTCATTGTCCTGTTCAGCTGATCGGGATAAACCCTGCCACAAACTTTTTCGCTAGTAAGTTTAGAGAAGTAGAGCACCATCTGTGCATCACTCATGGCGCTAAAGTCAACTACTTCTTTGCAACATGCTTTGCAGAAACGCCCCTGCTCCGTTGGGGACATATTATCCCAGTTCTCGTGGCAAGGTTCCGGTATTGATACCATTAATTGTTTCATCGCAGTTTCGGTTTATTGAACCAGCAACTTGCCGGTTACTTTCTTGTTAAGGGATGCATTGGTTAACTCAATTACATAAAGCCCGGCCATTTTTGTATAAACCGCAGAAATAGAGCTTGTTTGATCTGCTGATGAAATGGTAATTAGATCGGTTAACAATAGCTTCCCTGCTGAATTGTAGAGGTTCATTTGCCATTGCCCCAATGCAAGATCTTTTAGCTGCATCTTTACTTCCTGCAATACCGGTGCTGGATTGGGAAAGATGCTCAGCTTTGGTTCTACAGCCACCGGCTTTACACAAACAGGTGTTTCTTTCTTTTTGAACAGATTAAAAACGGGCTTTCTTCTTTTTACTTTCGTTATTACCACTGCACCTCCCAACCATCCTGTCATATCATGTCCTTTTAACTGTACCAGTAAACTATCGTTACTAACCTGGCGGTTAAGAGATACTTCTTTTAAAGTATAACCTACGGCACTAAAAACAAGTGTATCATATTGGGAACTGGTAACAGTTATCCTGAAAGCTCCGTTGGCATCGCAGGATTGGCCATACTTGCCGTTCTTTATATAAACAGATGCAAAAGGTATAGCATTGCCGTCAGTATCTGTTACCCTGCCTTTGATAACCCTGCTATCAGCGATCATCTTACCCAGCACCATGCTTCCCTGTCCTTCATTCACTTTAGTAGCGGGCCCGCAAACGATATTATCTTTTGCAGGCTTTACCTGTGCCGATGTTTTGGCAGAAAATATAAGAAAAGCAACTGCCATATTCCAGGCATAGCGAAACACATTTCTTTTACGCCCTGGTTGTTCTGTTATATCTCTACCCAACTGATCGGGAGAAAATTTACCACATAAGTTCTTGCTGCCGCCAGCTATATACTTCAATATTTCAGCATCATTCATGTTGCTAAAATCGATCACTGTCTTTTGGCAACTCAAACAAAACCTTCCTTTTTCTTCCGGCAACATTGCATGCCAGTTTTCATGGCAAGGTGTCGGGATAGAGATTTGCATTTGTTTCATAAGCAATATTTTAAAACTTATTTAGTGGCTGATAACTCTTCTTCGTCTTCGTCCTTTTCTATTGTATTTCTTTTTATCCTGTCGGCTTTTTTAGCAAGCGTTGTAGCTTTTTGTACCAGCTGTAAAAATTCTTTGCGGTAACCTTCACTATCAGCCCCGATAGCATTTTGCGCCAGGCTGATCACATTTTTATAGGTGGCCTGCTGTTTAAAAGAAGAATTGCGCAGCAACATACCAAACTCTGCAACAGAAGATGCGAAACGATAATTAGCTGAAGTATTTTGCAGTTCCATTTTAGTATCTGTTACCGGCACTTCCATTAATTTACTAACAGCGCCGTCGGGTTGTTTGTATCTTAATTTCACCGTCATCAATTCTTTGCTGAATGCAGATGGCGAGAATTTTTCTTCCTGCTGATATTTAAGTGTATCAGCACGTTTTAAGAAATCAGAATTTTCACCAACCGGTATGATCTCGTACAATGCTGTTACGGTATGGCCACTGCCCATTTCACCGGCATCTTTTTTATCATCATTAAAATCTTCTTTGTTCAGCATCCTGTTCTCATACCCTATCAGTCGATATCCTTGTACCAATGCGGGGTTAAATTCTATCTGCAGTTTTACATCTTTGGCTATAGTAAATAAGGTGCCGCCAAATTCATTCACCAGTACTTTTTTAGCTTCGCTCAGCTGATCGATATAAGCATGGTTGCCATTGCCTTTATCGGCCAGTTTCTGCATCTTGGCATCCTGGTAGTTACCCATGCCAAATCCTAATACAGTTAAGAACACACCGCTCTCCCTTTCTTTCTCTATCATTCTTTCCAGTTCATCATCGCTGCTTATGCCTACATTAAAATCGCCATCAGTACAAAGTATCACGCGGTTATTGCCATTCTTTATAAAATTTTCTTTGGCAGTTTTATAAGCCAGCTGGATACCTGCACCACCTGCGGTTGAGCCGCCTGCTTCCAAAGCATCAATGGCATCTTTTATCTTTTGCTTTTGCATACCATTTGTTGATGGCAATACCAAACCTGCGTTGCCTGCATAAACACACAAACTTACCTTATCATTTTCCCTTAACTGGTCAACCAGTAATTTTAACGATTGTTTTAACAAGGGTAATTTTTCTTCGCTGTACATCGATCCTGAAACATCGATCAGGAAAACAATATTTGCCGAAGGAAGACTTTGTACAGGAATCAATTTACCCTGCAATCCTATCAAAGCCAGGCGGTGATTGGCATTCCAGGGACAGGCACTGATCTCTGTATTTACAGAAAAAGGATCATTGCCTTTTGGCTGCGGATATTCATACTTGAAATAATTTACCATCTCTTCTATTCGTATGGCACCTGCGGGCGGTAATTGACCTTCATTTAAAAAGCGGCGCATATTGCTGTACGAAGCTGCATCCACATCGATAGAAAAAGTGGAAAGCGGATTATCCGTTACTTTTTGAAAAGCATTTTCTGTTATGTAATCGTACCCTTCACGATTCATGTCCTGTGAGTAAAGACTACTCAACCCATTCTCTCCCCTCAAACGTATTGTACCTTCCTGATTAACTACAGGCGTGGTGGTAGCTGTATGTACCTGTATGCCATTTGCAGTTTTATTAACATTCGCCTGGCGGATAGCATTCAATTGCTGGGCGCTTACACTCCGTACACTCGATGAAACACTTCTTGCTTTTCGCTGTACGGCATAACCTGTTACTACTACTTCTTTTAATGTATTATCCGTTTTTTCCAGTACAACAGTGACCGTTTTTAATGTACCAACATTTACCTGTACCTGTTTAAAACCTGTGCCTGCCACTTCTATTATATCGTTATCCTCTACCCTTATAGTAAAAACACCGCTGACATCTGCGCTGACAGCAATGCGGCTTCCTCTTATATTTACGGAAGCAAAAGGCACCGGGTTACCATCTTTGTCAGTAACCCTTCCCGTTATGACGTGAGTATCTAAAGTTGTAAAAGAAAGCAGTGCAACTACTGCCAGTGTAAATATTAAAATGACCTTCTGCATAACAAATTGATTTGTTATACAGATGCAGTACTAAAAAAAATTACACAATTAAAAAGAGAAAGATTTTTTTGCAGAGAAAATAACCATTATTTTCCATCCAGCATTACTTCCGATTGCTGAAAAGAAACAGCATCGGTATAAACCGTATTGGTAACTTTTTTACGATAATTTTTAAAGATACTTTGCCAGCGTAATTTCAATACACCTAGTATGCCTTCTTTAACAATGCCTTTATTCATTTTACTGGCACCGAGCTTGCGGTCCTTAAAAGTAATAGGCACTTCTTTTATTTTGAAACCCAGTTTCCATGCAGCAAATTTCATTTCTATCTGGAAAGCATAGCCAACAAAACTTATCCCATCAAGGTTGATGGATTCCAGCACTTCTTTTCGATAACAAACAAACCCTGCAGTGGGATCTTTAATCGGCATCCAAGTTATTATCCTGGTATATAAGGATGCACCTTTGGATAAAGCAATACGGTCTGTCGGCCAGTTCTCTACAGCGCCGCCTTTTACATACCTTGACCCAACGGCAACACCAGCGCCCGCTTTACAGGCTTCATACAATCGTTCAAGATCAGCAGGATTGTGGGAGAAATCGGCATCCATTTCAAAAATAAAACGATACCCTTTGCTTATTGCCCATTTAAAACCGTGGATATAGGCAGTACCTAATCCCAGTTTACCCATACGTTCTTCTAAAAATAACTGGCCGGGATATTTGGCAAATAATTCCTTTACAATGTTGGCGGTATTATCCGGAGAGTTGTCATCTATAATAAGAACATGATAGCCTTGCTTCAAATTCATTACGGCACCGATTATACTTTCGATGTTTTCCTTTTCATTATAGGTAGGTATGATTACGATTTTTTCCAATAGACTGACCTGGTTTCTTATATATCAAATTTACGATAATTTACGTAAAGCCTTATCAACATGTTCTCTACACCATTCCATTTAATTATTTTTTAACAGCGTTTTGTTAAGTATCTCCGTTAATTTTTGCTTGGTGTGTAAAGGAAAATCACCCCTCATCATCCAATCGTAATACTGTGGTTCTGCTTTCAGCACTTCTATTACAGTTTTCCCCTTGTGTTTACCAAAATTGAATATCTCTACACCTTTATCATCAAAACAAAACCTGCGGGCATAATCCACTACTTTATCTTCTCCTATTACAGCTAAAATAGAATCTACACTGTTGCCCAGTTTTTCATACCGCTCCAGTTGCGCCATTAATACATCTATTGTTGCTTCTACATCAGCTTCTGCACTGTGTGCATCTACCAGTTCTTTATTACAAAAGAATTTATAGGCTGCGCTAAGCGTTCTGGGTTCCATGGTATAAAAGATATGCTGCACATCTATCATCTTCTTATTGCTCAGGTCTACATTCAATCCACTCCTTAAAAATTCCTCCATCAAAATAGGAATATCAAAACGGTTACTGTTATATCCTCCCAGGTCGCAATTGTCGATGAACATCTTTATTTCATTGGCAGCCATTTTGAATGTAGGTGCATCTTTTACCATTTCATCGGTAATGCCATGAATATCACTGCTTGCTTTGGGTATAGGTATTTGCGGGTTCAGTAGTTTACGCTTTGCCTGGCGGCTGCCATCGGGCAGTACTTTAATGATCGCTATCTCAATTATTCTGTCTGTAGATAGATTGACCCCGGTAGTTTCAAGGTCGATAAATGCAATTGGGCGAGTTAAGTTCAACATGATTATCTTGGGTTAGCAGGTTATTGGTAATTTTACAGGGCGCAAAGTAATTCATTAGTATATTTCGTCAATTACCGCTGGTAAATTATCTTTGTCCTAATTATTTGCAATAATAGTTTTTTTTAACTTCAAAAGGAAAATGATGAAAAAAATATTTCTGGTTTTTGCGATCATGGCTGTTACAGTTGCAGCATTAAGCAGTTGCGGCCCCAGCCGTAAAACCGGGTGCCCTATGACAGAGAAGATCATTCACTAAGAAAAGAGGATTGGTACACAATGAATTGGATAAATCTCCAGCAGGAAGAACAGCTAGAACACATAAAGGAATCATCAAAAACAAAACCGCAGGTTATCTTTAAACATAGCTCCCGTTGCTCTATCAGCAGCGTTGTTAAGAACCGCCTGGAAAACAGTGCCGTACCTCCCGGCATCGACTTCTATTTTCTTGACCTTATCCGTTTCCGGAATATCTCCAATAAAGTTGCCGAAGATTTTGCTGTTTATCACGAATCGCCGCAGATCTTACTGATCAAAAATGGTGAATGCACCTACGATGAAAGCCATAGCGGTATCATGATGAGTGAGATAGCAGAACAGGCAGCGAAATAATGTTGCAACAGTAAGCGCTGCTCTTCAACAATAAAACAATTTATCTATTTAACCATTTTCCAGGAGCCCGCTTTTAACTCCCACCGCCGTATCTTTTGCGACAGACCGATCAGCAACCCATTGTTCCCCATATATAAAAGCATCAACGGAAACATTTTCAGAAAAGCCCTCTTCACGGTATAATCTACGGATACACCCGGTAGTACATGACTTAAGAGAGGAAAAAAAAGATAGATGATCACTATTATGGAGAGATAATTTAAAGCTGTAGCAGTAAACTTCCGTTTAAAGATCAGTTCTGCTAAAACAAACCCCAGGAAAATAAAAATAAAATAGCCGTAATAGACCACACCCTGCATACTGAAAACAAGAACTGCATTGGTAGTAGAGTATTGCTGCAGTATTGACTTTACATTTCCCCAATGCGGATTCACCTGGTCTGAAATATTATACGTGCCCGGCAGGTACCAGTTGATATAAATATATACAGCAACAACATATACTATTATAACCGGCAACATAAAAACAACAGTTTCTTTCACATATTGCAGCAATCTTTTTTTATGTTTTATTTTATTTAAAAAGATGACCGGCAAAAGACAAAAGGTCAATAACAATGTTTCTGGACGAATATATGTTGCAATGGCTGCCAGCAAGCCTGCAAAGGCAAGTTCATTGATGCGCTGGCTTTTAAAATAACTGATAAGAAAATATACCGTAAGAAAAAAGAATACCGCATTACTGTAATCGTACAATATCATGAACGTGTACGCATACATTTCGGGTATGGCTAAAAACGCAACCAGCAAAAACCCGGCGATCAACCGGTGCAAAGTGGCGCTGAGCATATGATACAGCAGAATGGTGAAACTTACAAAAACACCGCATAACCATATTTGCCCAAAAGAGAAACCTGCAAATTTGTAAATGATCTGAAGACAGGTTATAAAAGGCGGCTTAAGTGTATTGCCGTTTTGCGTGAGTTCAAAAACGCTGTTGATCATGGTATGTTCACGAACTGTATATTCTGCAATGGCTTCTGCACCGGTAGTTACATCACTGGGTGTGGGTGGAAAATAAAAGCATCTCCATATACTGAGCAAAACAATACAACCGATCAATAAAAGAAACGGCACTTCATAAAGTGCTGTTTTAAAACGTATATTTTTACAACTCTGTTTAAGGTTTTTTAAGCCGGCAGCAAAGCGTATGTTCAATAATAATGTTGCAGCAAGCAATGAAGCAAATACACTAATAAAAGTAATGGGTATATAAGCAAGCTGCAGCAAAAAAGGGATAACAGAAAAAACAGCAATGCCCATTAAAACTGATAATGGAAGAATAAATGCCGGTTTAAGCTCTAATTTAAATAAAGTGATAACACCCCAGCCGGCCAGTAATTGCAACAGCAGTAAAAGAATAATAACCAACGGGATGACCATACTGAATGTATTATTTTTTGAAAGCTGTAATCGTATCTTTTAATGCAGCACTATTGGTTACACTATCAATACTTAATTTCTTTTCGTGCACAGTTACAAACCAATTTGCCTTCGCTGCGGTACTATCGCCTGGCCAAACTGTTTTAAGCCCGGTTAAATAGTAAAAGGTAACCGGCTCCGGCACATGATAGCTAACTCCATATCGTTTAAAATAGGCTTCTGAAGGAACCAGTACCAGCACCTGTTTTGCTATTCCTTTCTTTTCAAAAAGATCAGCAATGAATTTAGAATAGGTGTATTCTGCACCAAAGCGTTTTGCTTTGCGTTGCTCAAACGATAATTGTTTACGCTGCACCCGAAAATCGTTCCAATAGCCAATTACCTTTTCTTTATACCATTTTTTATTGGCAGGTAAAAGAAAGAAAAGGAAGAGTAAGGCAATGGCTGTAAGAAATAAGATAAGCTTCTTTGAAGTGCGGCTAAGCGTAATTGAAAACAAGCGCCGCTTATTTTTCCTTTGCTGAGGCGTATTTAATGAAACAACTTCCTGTTCGTTCTCCATCGTATTATTAAGCGGCTTTAAAAATGCAATAATAAATGAAATCAGACATTATCTATTCATATTTTTCATTCCTGTTGTCCGATAGGCAAACATCTATGACAGAAAAAAAACGAAAACTATATAACGCTGAAAGTACTGTAAACATTAAGTTGCAGGGCCTAATAGAAACCAAGTTGAGTGTATTTGCTTTATATGCTACTTCGCAGTATCGGTAAAGCAACAGCAACGTTTATATTAACAGTTTTGAATATCGCGGTGGTGATGCGGTATATAAACTCAATCCGCAGTGATGCGGTAGATCACTTCAAAAGCAATACGCTCATCTTTTTCAAGTGTTATCGCTCCCATCCCGTTATTAAAAGCATCAGGTACGCTGCTTAAATTTTCGATAGCGATACTGTTGCGGTGCGGCGGTGTGTAGATCTGCAGGTAAGGATAATTTTCTACCGCAATTATTTCCAGCCGTATCTTTTTATCATCGCTGGATAAAACACAGGCCGGCTCATTTTCTTTTTGTTCTAAAACAAAACAATTATCCAGGAAAGTATCCCCGATAGGCCTTGCAATATTGAATGTGGTATAAGGCAGTAATTTACCCGTTGGTACCAGGCCTTCATCAAACTCAACAATAGATGCTGCATTGAACTGCAATTGCAGGTTGTTGATACTTCCACCTAAAGTGAAATAGGGATGCCATCCATCCTGTATCGGCAGGCGCCCGTTTGTCCTGTTGATCACTTCTGTTCGTACCGAAAGTTCATTATCATATTGTAAGCCATAAGTAACAATACAATCGTAATGAAAAGGATAACCTTCCTGCGATCCACGATAGGCATATTGCATTGTTACCCAAGCAACATTTTCGTCTGCACCCGTTGCCAGTACTTCAAAAGGCTGATCGTATAATAAGCCGTGGATAGCATGATCGCCCAACTTAAATTTCGTGATCTGATATTCCTGTTCTTCAAAACTATATTTGCCCTGTCGCAAACGGCACACAAAAGGAGAAAGCTTGCTGCTCCTGAACCCTTTGGCAGTAAGGTTTTCAGCAATATCAGCAGCATTTTCGTAGCTGTCAATAACACTTATCTTTTCCTTATCTTTTACAATGGAAAAAGAATGCAGCATGGCGCCCCACTCGGGCAGTACTTCTGCCACAGTACCTGTTACGTCATCTGATAAGATGATCTTATTAAATCCCTGGTTGTAAACTGTGTTAACCGAGAACATGTTATGATAAG
The DNA here is from genome assembly GCA_048497855.1 of Bacteroidota bacterium. Lineage (GTDB taxonomy): Bacteria > Bacteroidota > Bacteroidia > Chitinophagales > Chitinophagaceae > Ferruginibacter. The sequence continues at coordinate 156,217 of JBEHZB010000006.1, forward strand.
GAGTTAATGAATTTTAAAGATACGGCTCATAATCTGTAATTTTTACTGCAGCGCCGTTGTTTTGAATTTTAATTGCAACAGCAAATGATCAGGCATGATTATTATTGCCGTTCTCCGATTCTATCTTCACTAAAAAATCAAAAAGATTTTTTTCGGTAGGTATCTGCAGCTTCTTTCGGAGGCGATACCGGCTTATCTCTACCCCACGTACCGAAATGTTCATCAGCTGTGCGATCTCTTTGGTAGAAAGGTTCATGCGCAGGTATGCCGACAGCTTCAATTCGTTAGAACTCAAAGAAGGATATTTTGTTTTTAATGCCGAGAGAAAATCGCTGTGCACATTATCAAAGTGCATGGTAAACTGTTCCCACTGCTTATCGATCTTATCTTCATCACTTATTACACGGATGATCTTCTTCAGGTCATCCGAATCTTTTTCGCTCTCTGCGTGCCGTTTTAATTTAACCATCTGGTCCTTTATCTTACCCAGCAGTTCTCCTTTCTGTACCAGGTGCATGGCTACAGAAGCCAGTTCGGTATTCTTATGCTGTATCTCTGCCTCCAGTTTTTCATTTTTCAGCTTCACGATCTCTTTATCCGTTTTTTCCAGTTCCAGCTGGTGCAGGTACAACAACCGCTTCTGCTCTTCTTCGTGCCGTTGCTGCTGCGCTTTAAATTTTCGCTGCAACAGTACATATAATATATATACACCGCAAAGGAACAGCAGCACATAACAGGCCCTTGCCCAAATGGTTTGATACCAGGGAGGCAGTACTTTAAAATTATAAACAGCTGCTTCCGATTCATTACCAAGGTTATTTCTCGCTTTTACTTTAAAGGTGTAATCGCCTGCGGGAAGATTGGTATATTCTTTTTCTGTTTTCCCCGAAAACTCCGACCACTTTTCATCAAAGCCCTGTAAGAAATAGCTGTACTCTATATTGGACTGCTGCGCATATACCGGCGATGCAAATTCAAAATGAAAAGAGTTCCATGAATGGCTTACTTTATTTTTCCTGATGATTGATTTGGCTTCATTTACCTCACCTGCATACCCTCCAAACAGCAGGCTGTCTTTTTTATTGATCGCTTTTACCGCGGTGATCTGTACCTGCAAAGGGTATTTTATCTTTTTGTACTGCTCGTAATTGATATGATAAAAACCTTTTTCGCCGCCAATAAAAATATTGTTCTTATTTACCGGGTAAATATGTTCGAAGCCGCTAACGAATTTATTGGTAAGCTCGGGAAAGTAGATGAGATGAGGCTTTGACCCGGACAGATCTACCACACCCAATATCTTATCAAATACAAACCAGATATTGCCTGCACCATCTTCTTTTAAATACCGTATGCTTTTTTTAGGAAAGAGTTCATTATAAAATGCAGAAGGTTCAAATTCATCCTTCACATCGCTGTATTCAAAAATGCCATTTTCAGTAGTGAGTATGATACGGTTCTTTACCTTAAAAATATAATTGCCATTGGGAGATTGCACGCCCTGCTGCAATGAATAGTATTTAGTAACAGGAACATTATCTTTCAGCTGCACCCTGTAAATGCCTTTGTATGGATGCGCTATCCAGATGTTGTTATTATCAATGCATACAAACCTTGCTGATTCAAAATGGGCAACAACATTTTTATTGGTAAATGCACCGTCTTTGTAATCATAAAAATTAATACCCTGGTAAGTACCGGCTATCATTACAGAAGAAGGCAGTACATTGAAATACGGAAGAAAGGTCCAGAAGCCGGAACTGTTATCAATAGCTTTGGCTGTATTATTATCAATAACAAAAGCGCCGTCGTGGTGACCCATCAGCAGTTTGCCGTTTACTTCAGATAAATTCCACACCTGCCCTTTTGTATTATTTACCGGTGTAAACACACCTTTTATATAGCTCAGATCTTTCTCATCGTAAAGCTGCGTTTTATATAAGCCATTGGAAGTGCCGATATACAATTCATTATTAAAGATACAGGACGCATAGCCCGAACCTTCATTAAGATAATCCGGGTAAATATGTTTAACAGCATTATTATACGCTATGAAATCAATGCCATTATCAAGCCCCAGCCAGAGATTTTTTTCCCTGTCCAAAAAAACATCCAGTATATTATTATTCTGCAGCCCTTCTTTGCGTGAAAATTTTTGTACGAGGTTTCCTTTTTTATCAATGATATAACAGCCATCAAGGTTGGTAGTAAGGGCAATATGGTTATCATTTACCATTACCGAAGAAGAGATGTGCATTTCATTAACATTATCCAGGAAAGCCGAACGCATTTTGGTAACTACTGTTCCTGCAACTAAATACACTCCATTCTTTACCGTAGTAAGGATGGCGCTGTCTTGCCCGATGGTGGTCATTGATGTGGCAAAGTAATCAGCAGGCAATTCGCTTTTGGTTATAAAAGGCGCCCAGATGCCGTTCTCGAAACTAAGCAGCCCCTTATCAAAATCCTGCGCTATAAGCCTGTTGTTGGATAATGTGATGAAGCGCCAGTGCACGCTATTATATATGCTGCAATGTTTACCGTTTACCTGGTATATCTTGTTACTGGTTTGAAAGAATATCCAGTCCCGGTAAAAATAGATCTCCCACACATCAGTAAAGGAACGTTCTTCGGGGGGAAGGATATCTTTCATAGAATGATAGACCAAGGCGCCGTTCTCGCCTGGAGAAAAATAACCGAACTCGTCCTGGCCCCCAACATAAAGTTTATTATCGGGCCCAAATTCCAGCGATCGCACGATACTGTTGTTGGGAAGCGGGTAGGTTTTCCAGTTGATACCATCGAAAGTAACAACACCTTCACTATTGGCAAAATAGAGAATGCCCTTTTTATCCTGCCGTATCTGGCGGTTCTGTGCACCTGCTTTATAGAATTGTTTGGAATAGTTGATAATATCGGGCAGGCCGATGGTATTTTGAGAAAAGCAAAGTGCTGGAAACCAATTGTATAAAATGAGCAAAAAGGCCTTCTTCATTTCAGATAAAGTTGGATGTGAAAGTAAGAAAATTTAAATGATGTAGTAATGAAGTGGTGAAAATAGCTTAAAAACTGTGTTTTTGTGCTTAATGATGTAGTAGTGATGTATATGTTTTTTAGTGCTTTGAGCAATTAGCCATTACTTTTACGATGCTATTTTTCTTTTCAAAACTAAACGACTGCATATGAAAAAAACTGCTATTTTGCTATGCGTACTATTCGGCATGATCGTCTTTCAGCATGCCAGGGCACAAAGTTTTTCCGTTTCAGGAAAAATTACCTCACAAACAAATAATGAGCCCCTTGCCGGGGTTACCGTTTCGGTAAAAGGCAGCTCCACCGTAACCGTTACAGATAAAGAAGGTAACTACACCATTACTGTACCCGGTAAAGGATCGGTGTTATCCTTTTCTTACACCGGTATGGCAACCAGGGAAATGGTTGTTAATGCCCCGGGGTTTCAAAACGTAGGCCTGGTACAGGTAAACGGTACACTCGATGAAGTGGTGATCATTGGTTATGGTCAGCAAAAGAAAAGCCTGGTAACAGGGGCTATCTCTTCTGTTAAGGCCGATCAGCTGAACACTGTTTCCAATACCCGGATAGAACAGGCTCTCCAGGGCAGGGTGTCCGGTGTATCCATCAGCCCGCAATCAGGGCAACCCGGCGCCGGTCTCAGCGTAAAGATCAGGGGTACGGCTTCTAACCGCAATACCGATCCGCTCTATGTTATTGATGGTATCAAATCGGGTGGTATCGAATCGCTCGACCCTTCTGAAATCGCTTCGATAGAAATATTGAAGGATGGCGCTTCTGCCGCTATCTATGGTTCCGAAGGTTCTAATGGTGTAATTATCATTACTACCAAAAGCGGAAGGAAGAATGCTCCCGGCGAGATCACTTTCTCTTCTCAATACGGCACACAATCCGTAAAGGACGATTATATTAAAATGATGAATGCACCGCAATACCAGCAGTATTTAACTGAAGCCGGTGTAGCCAATGCGCCAACCCCTGCTGATGTTTCAGCAGTTGGCAACGGCACCAACTGGCTGAAAGAAACGATACAGACAGCGCCGCAACAACATCATACTTTATCATTCAGCGGCGGCAATGATAAATCCAATTATTTTCTCAGCGGAAATATATTTACCCAGGATGGTATTGTGGGCGGTGCGAAGGCACAGTTCAAACGTTATACTGTTCGTCTCAACAGCGATCATAAAGTAAAACCGTGGCTTACTGTTGGGGAAAGGGTATCTTTTGCACACCATACACGTAAAGCCATTTCTGATAATACAGAATTTGGTTCTATACTCAGCAGCGCTGTGGTAATGGATCCGCTTACACCGGTTACCTATACCGGCACTTTACCAACATTTGTGCAAAATGCCATTGCTGCAGGCAAGCCGCTGCGCAAGGATGAGAATGGTAATTATTATGGTATTTCCAATTTCTTAAAAGGTGAATACGGAAACCCTATAGCAAGGATAGATATGGCGCATGGGCAAAACATTCAGAATAAAGTTTTTGCCAACGTATATGCAGATGTTGAGCCTTTCAAAGGATTCAAGTTCACTACACGTTTTGGTGTAGATGCTGCTTTCCAGACAGGACACGGCTGGACACCAACCTTCTGGTTCTCGGATGAAAGCCAGAACACTGTTGCCAACGGCTACGATTACAGCGACACCTGGACAAGCTGGCTGCTGGAAAACTTTGCTACTTACACCCGCAAGTTTGGCAATCATAATTTTGTATTGCTTGCAGGTGCTTCTCAACAAAAAAATCATGAAGTGCATATCGGCGGCAGCTATTCCGGTTTGTTCAAAGAAGAAGATAAATTCTCTTATGCCGATTATGTACCTGATGCAAATGACAGGATAGGAAGTGTTGCCTTTGATATAACAGGTGCTTCTTTTTACGGGCGTCTTACTTATGATTACCTGGGTAAATACCTGTTCAATGCATCGGTAAGAAGAGATGGCTCTTCCAAGCTTCCTGAAAATAACCGCTGGCAAACTTTCCCTTCTTTCTCTGCGGGCTGGGTATTTACAAAAGAAGATTTCTTTCCGCAAAGCCTTGCCGGCAAGGTTAATTATGGTAAACTGCGTGCAAGCTGGGGACAGAATGGCGGCGTAGGAAGCCTTGGCCTGGCAGATTACCTGAATGCAGTTGGCGCAGGTATGATTTATCCTGACGGCAATGGCGGTTTCATTGTAGGCGCTGCTCCTACCCGTTTGCCTAACGATGAATTGAGATGGGAAAACGGTGAGCAATATGATATAGGTACAGACCTTGCTTTCTTAGGCAACCGCCTCACCTTTAGTGCTGACTATTATAAAAAAACAACCAAAGGCCTTTTGACCGGCGGTGTGCCTCCAATATTTGTAGGTAATTATTTAACTACTGTAAATGCAGGCGAGGTACAAAACAAAGGTTGGGAATTTGAACTGAGCTATAAGAATTTCCCTAAACAAAACCAATTGGGTTATGAAGTAGGCGGTAATATTTCATTTAACCAAAACAAAGTAACCTATCTCGATCCTAACTCCCCTGTGCTGCCAGGTGCAGCTATCGGTACCGGGTGGACAGCTACTTCCTCTACCGTAGGTGAACCCCTCTGGTATTTTAATGGGTATAAAACAGATGGTATCTTTCAAACACAGGCGCAGATAAATGATTACGTAACAAAGAACGGCCTCACCGGTTATACACCACAACCCGGCGATCCTATCGTGATAGATGTGAACGGTGATAAGATCATCTCCCCTGCGGATATGACAAAGATCGGCAGTCCTCATCCTAAATTCATTTATGGCGGCCACGTTAATCTTACCTACAAAGGATTCGACTTCCTGGTATTTGTACAGGGCCAGGCCGGTAATGATATGCTGATGGGCTTCAACCGTACTGACCGCTCTACTGCCAACAAACCTGAATTCTTTTTTACCGACCGCTGGACCGGTGCCAACAGCACCAATATCTGGTTCCGTGCAAACACTACCAATCCTTATATCTATAACAGCGACCTGATGGTGTTTAACGGTTCATTCATGAGGATACGTCAATTGCAGTTAGGCTATACTTTTCCAACACACCTGCTGAGCAAAATAAGATCGAAGAGCGCAAGGATATATGTATCGCTGGATGACTTCTTCACCTTCACCAAATATCCCGGTGTAGATCCTGAAGTAAGCAATAACGGCAACAGTATAGGAATAGACCGCGGCGGTTATCCTATTCCAAGAAAAGCGGTAGTAGGTATATCACTGTCATTCTAATTAATTTAAAAACATTAAACTATACAACATGAAAAGATCACTGATCAAAACTGCGATAGTCAGCCTGCTGATTATGATAGTAGCAGGAGGTTGTAAGAAATTTCTTACCAACGAAATTCCCGGCGCTTTCCCGGAGAACGATTTTTATAAAACAGATGATGACGTTACACAAGCCGTTACCGGCGTATATGATATGATGCAGGCGCATTACAACAATAACTGGGCAAGCATCTACATGATAAAAAGCCTGCTGAGTGATGAAAGCAACTGCGGTGGCAATAACTCCGGCGACCAGCCCGGTTATCAAACGCTGGATGATTATTCATTTGATGCAACCAACGATAAAGTAAGGGATGCATGGAGAATGTGTTATTTTTCCATCTATCGTGCCAACAAGGTGATCAACAAATCTGATGACCTTACGCCGTTGCGCAAACGCCTTATTGCCGAAGCAAAAACATTAAGGGCCTATAATTATTTTGAGCTGGTTACATTGTGGGGCGATGTGCCGCTGGTATTGGATGACATCCCGCCTTCCCAATTTACATCAACACCAAGAGCCCCTAAAGCAGATGTATTTAAACAAATAGAAAAAGACCTGACAGAAGCAGCCAACGTATTGCCGTTAAAAACTGCGTATTCACTGGCAGACAGGTTCCGTGTTTCGAAAGGTACTGCACAGGCTTTATTGGGCAAGACCTATTTATACGAACAAAAATGGAGTGATGCTGCAACACAGTTCGATCTTGTTATCAACTCCAATGTATATAGTGTTGCGCCAAGTATTGCTGCTGCTTTTTCCCAGGCGGGCGAATTCGGGCAGGAATCTATTTTCGAAATATCGTATTCCAGCGGCCGCAGTTACGATTGGGGAAATTTTCCCTGGGGCGCTGCACCGGAAAGCAATATACATATCCAGTTGATGGGGCCAAGAGGAGATTATTATACAAAAGCTCCTGCCGATTCACTGATCGCAGGCTGGGGATTCATCAGGCCAAAAGCAAAATTATGGAACGCCTTTATTGCTGATGGCGGTGTGGCAAGAAGGAACCAAAGCATTATGTCGCAGGGCGAATTGATCGCAGCCGGTGGTAACTGGACAGCGCCTAATGACTGGGACTATGAAGGTTATTTCCAAAGAAAGTATGGCTCATTTGCTAATCAAACCGGCGGACCGATCGGCGAATTGAACTACGGTACCAACTGGCGCCAGATACGTTACTCCGATGTATTGCTGATGGCTGCTGAGGCGTATTACCGTACTGATGAAACCAAAGCAAGAGGCTATATAAATCAGATACGCCAGAAAAGAGGCGTACCTGATGTAACTGCTACAGGCGCTGCATTATTTGAAGCGATCGTTAGGGAAAGGCAGGTAGAGCTGGCATTTGAAGGTGTACGCTTCCAGGACCTGGTACGCTGGGGCCGTGCCGCTACTGAGTTGGGGCCATTAGGTTTTCAAACAGGCAAACATGAAGTATTGCCGATACCTGATTATGATGTTAAAACAGGCGGGTTGAAACAAAACGCCCATTATTAATTTGATGTGAATGGAATTGCAGCTGCAGGGATTCTAATTATGTATCATTCTTTTTTTCTCATAGGCAGCAATCGTTTCTTCTACTGACAGATTCGATGGAATCAAAAGGGTGGATAGGTAGAACTTCCACCCTTATTTTAAAACCACTGTGCTTTATTGAATTCATGTTTAACATGCGATACCTCGTTATCATTACATTCCTGCTGATCAATATACAGGCAAATGCCCAGGGGTTTTTAAGAACCAGGGATACTGCCATCGTTGATGGAACCGGCAAATCCGTTATCCTTCGCGGAATGGGCCTTGGCGGCTGGATGCTACAGGAACCGTATATGCTGCAGCTTTCGGGAGTTGTTACTACACAACATGATATACGCAACAAGATCACTGCGCTTATCGGCAAAGAAAATACACAAACATTCTATGATGCCTGGTTAAATAATCATTGTACAAAAGCTGATATTGATTCATTAGCAGCATGGGGATTTAATTCTGTACGCTTACCTATCCATTATAACTTATTTACTTTACCTGCTGAAGAAGAACCAGAGAAAGGAAAAAATACCTGGCTTAACAAAGGCTTTCAATTGACAGACAGTTTGCTTAGCTGGTGCAAAGCCAATAACATCTATCTCATACTTGACCTGCATGCCGCACCGGGCGGGCAAGGCAACGATATCGCCATTGCAGACAGGGATACCGGAAAGTTTTCGCTTTGGCAATCAGAAGTCAATCAGCAAAAAACAATTGCACTATGGGAAAAATTAGCTGCACGTTATGTAAATGAAGAATGGATCGGCGGCTATGATATTCTTAATGAACCCAACTGGGGTTTTGAAAATACTGCGGACCGCAACGGCTGCTCGGAACAAGCCAATGCACCGCTAAAAAAATTATTACAGGATATTACCACAGCTATCCGCAAAATTGATAACAACCATATCATTTTTGCAGAAGCCAATTGCTGGGCCAATAATTATAACGGCCTGCTCCCTTTATGGGATAACAATATGGTAATCAGTTTTCACAAATACTGGAACTATACCGACAATGCTTCTATACAAAAATTTTTAGATTACCGCACACAATATCATGTACCCATCTGGGCAGGAGAAACCGGTGAGAACTCCAACTCCTGGTTTACCGATGTAGTAGCACTGATGGAGAAGAACAATATCGGCTGGTGCATGTGGCCCTTAAAAAAAGCGGGGTTGAATAATCCCATGCAGGTAAAGATAAATGCAGGTGCACAGCAGGTATTTGATTACTGGAAGGGCAAAGCGCCGAAACCATCTCCTGCGGCGGCTTTTAAAGCTTTACTGCAACTGGCAGATAACACCAATGCCAAGAACAATATCATTCACCGCGATGTAGCCGATGCCATGATGAGGCAGGTGTACACTGCTGAAACTATTCCCTTCAAAAAAAATATCATCAACAACAATACTGTTTTGTTTGCAGCTGATTATGATATCGGCAGAAGCGGTGTTGCTTATCACGATAAAGACTCGGCAGAATACTGGGTATCTACTTCTAAACGCACCCCCTGGAACATTGGTGGCCAATACCGCAACGATGGCGTAGATATAGAGATCTGCAAAGACGCTCCGCTTTCCAATGGCTACAATGTAGGCTGGATAGAATCCGGCGAATGGCTGCAATACAGCATCTATGTTCCGCAGGAAGGTATGTTTGATATCAGCCTTCGCACTGCTGCAAAAGCTGCTGCAAAAGCAAAGCTGTTGTTGAATGATGAAACTGTTTCAGGAAATATTGCATTGCCTGCTACAGGAGGCATACAAAAATGGAAAACAAGTACAGCAAGAAATATAAAACTAAATAAAGGCTGGAACAGGCTGAGGGTATTGGCGATAAGCGGCGGGTTCAACTTTAATTATTTGCAATTCATTCAAACCAAAAATACAGCGAACATAAACCGATAAAGAAATCTATATGAAAAAGAAGAACATCAGTATAACAGCCATGCTATTATTAACAGCATGCTGTTTTTATCTTCCATTGCAGGCGCAGCAAAAGATCGATACTGCGGCAAAGATCCGCAGCCTCATTCAGCAAATGACACTGGAAGAAAAAGTACACATGATACATGCTTCATCTTCTTTTACCTCAGGCGGTGTGCCACGCCTTGGCATACCCGAACTGGTTACTTCGGATGGCCCGCACGGCGTTCGCCCCGAACATGGTCGTGACTGGAACTTAGATAATAACCTGCTCGATTCAGGAACATATCTGCCTACAGGCGTTTGTCTTGCTGCTACCTGGAACCCAAGCCTGGGCTATGCTTTCGGCGCTGTGCTAGGAAGCGAAGCAAAGTTCCGCGGTAAGAATGTAATGCTTGGCCCGGGTATCAATATCATTCGTACCCCATTGAACGGTCGCAATTTTGAATACCAGAGCGAGGACCCTTTCCTGGTATCTAAAATGGTAGTGGGTTATATCAAAGGCGTGCAGGCCCAGGGAGTTTCTGCCTGTGTAAAACATTATGCCGCCAACAACCAGGAACTGAAGCGTCATTTCATTGATGTGCAGATGAGCGAAAGAGCATTAAGAGAAATTTATTTGCCCGGCTTTAAAGCTGCAGTGCAGGAAGCAGGCGTTAATACATTGATGGGTTCGTATAATAAATTCCGGGGGCAATGGGCATCACAAAATTATTATTTGCTTACGCAGATACTTAGAAAAGAATGGGGCTTTAAAGGCGTGGTGATGAGCGACTGGGACGCTGTGAACAGTACCATGCAGGCCATCTGGAATGGTATGGACCTTGAAATGGGTACCGACCTTCACATGTTGCCCAATCCTGATTATGGTAAATTCTTTATGGGAGATACTGTTATCAGTTTGGTAAAAAGCGGCAAAGTTCCCATTTATCTTATTGATGAAAAAGTAAGCCGCATATTGTATGTGATGTATAAAACAGGAATGATGAGCGGTGTAAAACCTGTTGGCGAATACAACACAAAAGAGCATCAGCAAACCGCAGCAAAAGTTGCTGAAGAAGGAATCGTGTTGCTTAAGAATCAAAATAATATTTTACCGCTTTCCAAAACTACCGTGAAGTCCATTGCAGTGATCGGCTATAATGCAGCAAGAAAACAATCCATGGGCGGCGGCAGTTCGCAGATAAGAGCCTTTTATGAAGTAACGCCGCTTGCGGGCATTCAAAACATTGCAGGAAAGAATATACAGATCAGTTATACACCCGGCTACGAAATTAAAAGAGATGCTACAGCAAATGCTGCAATGATACAGGAAGCGGTAGATGCGGCATCAAAAGCGGATGTTGCTGTTATTGTAGGCGGATGGACACACGGTTATAATTATTCCATCTGGAAAGACAATGCCTACGATGCAGAGGATTATGATAAGCCCGATATGAACATGCCCTTTGGCCAGGATGAACTGATCAAAGCTGTGCTGAAAGCCAATCCAAAAACTGTTGTTGTATTGATGGGCGGCGGCGCAATAGACATGAGCCAGTGGATAGATAATACACCTGCTGTTATACAATCGTGGTATGCAGGTATGGAAGGAGGCAATGCATTGGCGAAGATAATTTTCGGCGATATCAATCCTTCCGGAAAATTACCGATGACCTTTCCTAAAAAACTGGAAGATGATCCTGCGCATAAACTGGGCGAATATCCGGGTGATAAGGATACGGTATATGAACATTACTTCGATGATATTTATGTAGGTTATCGTTATTTCGATACTTATAATGTAGCGCCGCAGTTTGCATTTGGTCATGGTTTATCTTATACAACATTTGCTTACAGCGGTTTAAAAGTAACAGCAAGCGGAAAAGGCGCTGCTGTAAGTTTTACTGTTAAAAATACAGGCAAGGTTGCCGGTGCCGAAGTTGCGCAGGTATATGTAAAACAGGAAGTGTCTTTATTACCAAGACCGGAAAAAGAATTGAAAGGATTTGATAAGGTTTTTCTTCAGCCCGGTGAATCCAAAACAGTAACGGTTACGCTTGATGAAAATGCATTTCAGTATTACAACGATATAAAAAGCGAATGGGTGAAAGAGAAAGGTGTATATGATATCCTGGTAGGCGCATCTTCCCGGGATATAAAGCTTACCGGTAAAATAAAATTATAAGTTTATCAGCAGGCAGGAATTCTTAAAACGTATTTTTTATGAACAAACGAAAGTATATGCAATTAAGTATAGCCATTTTACTATTTACCTTCCTCAGCAACTGTTCCAAAGATGGAGGCTCATCCCCTGCCCCTGCAGATGCATTGCCGAAGATATCTATCGATGATATTACCCATGCAGAAGGGAATACCGGCACTACCGTTTTCAACTTTACCGTTTCGCTGGATAAAGCTTCTAAAAATAGTGTTACAGTAAACTATACTACTGTTGAAGGAACAGCAAAAGCAACGGAAGATTTTACTACTGTTTCACAAACGGTAACGTTTCTTCCCAATGAAATGCAAAAGACTATTGCTGTAAATGTTGCAACAGATGATATCAAAGAAGGCGATGATGATTTTAAAGTAGTGCTTTCTGCTGCAACCAATGGCGCTATATACAAAGGCACGGGTACTGCTGTCATAGAAAATGACGACAGCAAGGTTGCATTCAGCAACACCGGCTATGATGCACCAACATCATATCCCGGCTACACATTAGCATGGTCGGATGAATTTACAGCAGGCCCGCTCAACCCGGCTATATGGAGTTTTGAGAACGGCGATGGCTGCCCGGGCATTTGCGGTTGGGGAAACAACGAACTGGAATATTATACCGACAGGCCCGATAATATTTTTTTCCAGGATGGTAAAATGATCATTGAAGCGAAGAAAGAAAATTATGCAGGAAAGAATTATACCTCTTCCAAAATACTTACCCGTGGTAAAAAATCATTTAAGTTCGGCAGGATAGATGTTCGTGCAAAGCTTCCTAAAGGTAAGGGTATCTGGCCGGCCCTCTGGCTGTTGCCGCAAAACAATGTATATGGCGCCTGGCCAAAAAGCGGTGAGATAGATATGATGGAAATGATCGGCCATGAAGCTAACCGGACTTATGGTACACTGCATTTTGGCCCCGGCCCAAACAGTACACAACTGGGCAGGAACTTTACTTTGCCATCTGGAATATTCAATGATGAGTTTCATGTTTTTTCTTTGGAATGGAAAGCTGACCAGATACAGTGGCTGGTAGATGGCGTTGCGTATTCAACCTATACCAAAGCTGATTTTGGTGCCAACAATTATCCCTTCAATGAAGATTTCTTTTTTATTATTAACATGGCTGTAGGCGGCAACTGGCCGGGCAATCCTGATGCTACTACTTATTTTCCGCAATGGCTCATTGTTGATTATATAAGAGTGTACCAGTAATTTGTTTCATATGCGTTTTGTATTGTTTGATGTACCCGGATATATAATCCGGGTTTTTTAAGGATAAGAGTTCAAATTGATTAATTTACAGGCTACCGATGATGACCGTCAGATCTTTTACGCTATTTATTGTATTGCTGTTGCTGAGCAATAGAATAACTGCGCAGCTTTGCCAGGGCAGTTTGGGAGACCCTATCATCAATATCACTTTTGGCAGCGGCGGCAATCCCGGTGCTGCTTTGCCTGCTGTGGCTACCAATTATAATTACATTACTACAGATTGTCCGGATGATGGCAATTATACCGTTCGCAATAATACGACAGCCTGCTTTGGAAACACCTGGCACACACTTTCTTCTGATCATACCGGCGATGCAGGCGGTTATTTCATGCTGGTAAATGCCTCGTTTCAGCCCGGCGCATTTTACACCGATACGGTAAAGGGCTTATGCGGCAACACTACATACGAATTTGCAGCATGGATAACCAATGTGCTGCTGCCTACTTCCTGCAACGGCAATCCCATAAAACCCAATCTTACTTTCAACATAGAAAAAAAAGACGGTACAGTTTTACAAACGTACAATACCGGTGATATCGCATCTACTTCTTCTCCTTTATGGAAACAATATGGTTTTTATTTTACTACACCGGTTGGCGGCACCGATGTAGTATTGCGCATTGTAAATAATGCACCCGGTGGCTGCGGCAACGATCTTGCATTGGATGACATTACCTTTCGCCCCTGCGGGCCGCAGATAACAGCTTCGGTAAATGGCAACCCTGCAACACCAACAGCATTTTGCGAAGGCACAGCGCATACTTATTCACTGCAATGCAGCACTTCGGGAGGCTTTAATAATCCTGTATTTCAATGGCAATACCTCGATCCTGCCAGTACATCATGGATAGATATTGCGGCAGCAAATACCAATAACTACACAGTTAATTTTGCTGCCAATGCTGCGCCGGGCAAATATCAATACCGGCTTGCAGTGGCAGAATCAGGCAACATTGGCTCGCTGCAATGCAGGATATATTCGCAGCCTTTTGTATTTACCATCAATCCCAACCCGGTTACTACAGCGGGTAATAATGGGCCGGTATGCACATCGCAGCCATTAACACTCACTGCATCCGGAGGCACACAATATAGCTGGACGGGCCCGAATGGTTTTACCGGCTCTGGCTCACCGTTAGTTATCAATTCCATACAGCTTAACCAGGCAGGGCAATACAATGTAGTTGTCACAACAGCAGCAGGCTGCAGCAAAAGCGATCTTACCAATGTTATCATCAACCCTTTGCCTGTTGCAGGCACAAGCTTTACCACTGCTTCTATATGCAAAGGCGATAGTGTACAATTTATTGCAACCGGCGGGCCCGGTTATCAATGGATACCTGCAACAGGACTTTCCAACGCCGGTATATACAATCCAAAAGCTTCGCCTGCTATAACAACAACATACAGTGTTATCGTTTCCAACCAGTTCTCCTGCAAAGACACAGCTGATATCATTGTTACCGTAAGCGCCGGGCCAATAGCCGATGCAGGGCCCGATAAAATAATGCTGAAAGGCCATCCTGTGCAGTTATCAGGACAGGTAACCGGCACCAGCAGTACGTATTCCTGGTCGCCTGCAACATACATCGATGATATCCATTCGTTGCAACCTGTGGTTGCACCACCGGCAGATACCAAATATATTTTAAAAGCCGTTTCAACAATTGGCTGTGGTATTTCATTTGATACAACATTGGTAAAAGTGTATAATGATATTTATATCCCCAATGCTTTTACGCCAAACGGCGATGGCAGGAATGATGTGTGGAATATCCCTGCATTGGGCGCTTTTACTTCGTTTGAATTAGTACTATACAATCGTTGGGGGCAACCGGTCTTTGAAACAAAAGATACACCCCGCCAATGGGATGGTACATATAAAGGAAGCCCCTGCCTTGCGGGCGCCTACAATTATTTTATCAAAACAGGAAATCGGTTTATAAAAGGAACAGTTTTATTGCTGCGGTAAAAAATAAGATCCGATAAAGGGCTTTACCATTATCTTTAATGCAGTTGAAAAAATACCGGTTAAAATAAAGATGATGACAATTATCAAGCATAAAGTTTATCCTGCTGTTGGATTGATCGTTCTTTTATCAATGCTGAGCAATGTTTCTTTTTCTCAAAAGATAAATATAACACAGCAATTCAATAATGCACAACAACAGGTAACCTACATGCTGGCAGTTATTGATGCCGCAAAAAAAGATACGGCTGCGGCAAAACTGGTTTCTCCACGGTCGATAGAAAATGGAAAAATAAAACTGGTAAAAGCATCTGACTGGACAAGCGGCTTTTTCCCCGGCGAGCTATGGCTGCTGTATGAATACACCGGCAGGCAGCAATGGCTGAATGAAGCCAAAAGATATACGGCATTGATAAAAGATCAACAATTCAACGGCACTACGCATGATCTTGGTTTTATGATCTATAAAAGTTTTGGCACTGGTTATCGCTTAACAGGAGATACTGCATATCGTAACGTGATCATACAAGCCGCAAGAACGCTGTCCAAAAGATTTAACCCTGTTACCGGTGTGATACGTTCCTGGGATTTTACCATGGATAAATGGGAGTACCCTGTCATCATTGATAACATGATGAACCTTGAATTATTATTTGAGGCAACAACACTTACCGGCGATTCTTCTTTTTACAGGATCGCTGTTGCGCATGCCAACACAACACTAAAGAATCATTTTCGTGCCGATTACAGTTCGTATCATGTTGTGGATTACGATCCTGCAACAGGCGCTGTGCGGCAAAAGAATACCGCACAGGGTTACAGCGATGCTTCTTCGTGGGCACGTGGACAGGCATGGGGATTATATGGCTATACCATGTGCTACCGCGAAACAAAAAATATTGTTTACCTGCAACAGGCAGAACATATTGCCAACTATATCCTCAGCAAACTGCCGGCTGATAAAATACCTTATTGGGATTATAATGCACCCGGCATACCTAACGAACCCAGGGATGCTTCAGCGGCATGCATCACGGCATCTGCATTATACGAATTGGCAACTTATACCAACAACCGGGGCTATATTGAAACTGCCGACAAGATTGTAAGCGAATTGGCTAAAAATTATTTATCGCCTGTAAAACAAAACAGCGGTTTTATTTTACTGCACAGCACAGGCCATAAACCGGCAAACAGCGAAATAGATGTGCCGCTTATTTATGCTGATTATTATTATTTAGAAGCTTTGTTGAGATCAAAAAAGGTGAACCGAAATTTTTAATTACCGATATGCCACAGAAAATATTCTCTGCTAAAAAAACTGCCTGGCTTGGCTTGTTCTTCTTCAGCATCGCTCCTGCTTTTGCACAACAGCATTGGCAATCGAAACTGGTAAAGATGAACAGCGACAGCTCTCTCACTTATATACCCGATGAACACGGCAATACCATCCCCGATTTCAGCCGGGTAGGTTATTTTCGCGGCGATGCGGCCATTCCCGATATCGCTGTTGTGAAAACAATTGCTCCTTCAGGTAGTGAAAATGACAGCGCTTTAATACAGTCTGCTATTGATGAAGTTGCTGCCCTGCTGCCGGATAAGAATGGTTTCAGGGGCGCTGTTCTATTAAAGAAAGGAACGTATAAAATACACGGAACGATAAAAATAAGAACAGCTGGTATTGTTATCCGGGGCGAAGGCAATGAAACAAAGCTGGTAGCTGCAGGCAATACCCAACATGATCTTATTGATGTGTCCGGTACAGGCAGTGCCAAAGAAATTGCAGGTACAAGAAAAAAGATCACCGATGCTTATGTACCTGTGGGCGCTACATCATTCACAGTAAACTCTGTTGAAGGATTACAGGTGGGTGATAATATCATTGTGGCAAGGCCCGGTACCGATCAATGGATAAGCGACCTGCAAATGGATAAGATCGTGCCGAGAGAAGGAACGAAACAATGGACAGCAAAAGAATTCGATTTTGAATTTGAACGCATCATTACCAATATCGCCGGCAATACCATTTATATTGACAATCCTGTTGTAATGCAGATGGAAACACCATACGGCGGCGGAGAGATCTATAAATATACCTTTAAAGGCCGTATTGCAAAAGTTGGTATTGAAGACCTTTACCTGGAATCGGAGTACGAAAGCGATACCGCAGAAAATCATGGCTGGAATGCTGTACATTTCAACAGCATTGAAAATGGCTGGGTAAGAAATGTTACGGCACGGTTCTTTGGATATTCCTGTGTGAACCTGGATTATAAAAGTAAATGGATAACAGCAGATCATTGCACTTACCTGGATGGAAAGTCGCAGATCACAGGCGGGCGGCGGTATTCATTTAACAATGATGGCCAGATGAATTTATTTATGAACTGCCATGCAGAAAATGGCCGTCATGATTTTGTTACCGGCGCAAGAGTTGCAGGACCAAATGTTTTTTATAATTGTACTGCTATAAAAACACATGCAGATATCGGGCCGCATCATCGCTGGGCTATGGGTACTTTATATGATAATATTGTAAGCGATGGCGAGATCAATGCACAGGATCGCGGCAACTGGGGAACGGGCCATGGCTGGTCGGGTGTTAACCAGGTATTCTGGAACTGTACCGCTTCACGGTCTGTAATACAAAACCCCTGGGTTTCGGGAAAGAATTATGTTGTTGGTATGAAGGCAGCAAAATACAGCGGCAGGCTGCCCGGCAGGCCGGATGCATATTGGGAAGAAAATAATAAAGAAGGAGTACAGCCGGCTTCGCTTTACAAGGCACAATTGAAAGCGAGAATGGTAAATAAATAGTTATTCATTTTATGAAAAAAAAATTCAAGACCATGTATCAACCACCACCGCTATAACTGTCATCACCACCAATATCACTATCATTTTCATATTCTTCGCTGCCATCTCCGGAATCATCGCCTACTACAAAATCATTTTCATTATAATGGTGCTGAGGTTGATTAGTATTATTTTCGATATGCTCATCTTCCATATCATCATCTTTAGGATACTTTTTATACTCTTCGGAATCTTCTTCATCTTCTATTTCTTGTTTTGCCAGTCGAACAAATTCATCACGGTCGTTTTCATCCCATACCTGCGTAAATGTTGCATTGGATACAGGTCCGCCATAGTGCTCCAAAAGGTTCTGCATACCCGGAGACCAATCGCCTCCATCCCTGTTATCTACAAACCGGCGATAATCCTGGTAATATCGTCCATGTTCCTTTGTTACAGTGCCATTGGTACCAATTACAATTCCCTGTACGCCGTTCAGCGGATCCGACGATGCATGGGTGATATCTGCTCCTTTCCATTTAGCGGGCCGCTGCCCGTTAGGACAGGAAACGTCCAGCTTTCCTGTTATATGGTTACCATGCTGACCGGCCTCTGCTGCTGACGTCAGGTCTACAAAAACATTATTACCATCTATTTTTCGATGATAATCAGGCCTTGAATTAGGAAGGCGATGCTGCGTAGCCCATCCCATATTTCCTGCTATTGTATTCAATTTTTCTTCTACACAATATCCCCAACTACGTTTAGAGGGGTTTTTCATATAAACACTTTGCAGATTGGAATGCCTGATCTTAGAATTCTTTACATCATCGGTTGCTTCTTTTTCTGCCACTGCTACCTGTGTATTAAGATTAGTGATATGCCCTACTGCATTGCCTGCAGGCATATAGTTTGCGCTTAACGAAACAGCTCTTTGTACCGGAGCTGCTGATGATTGGTACGCTGCAACGGCAGGCAATGTTTTTCTTCCGTTGGTTTGCTGGTTAGCTACAGAAAGGCTTTCACTGGAAAGCGCTGAAGACGTTGAGATGAACCGGGCCATATCAGGGTTTTGGTTGTATAATGATACGAATTTTTTGGGAGAAATAAATAAGCCGGTGTTATAGTGCAGAAGACTACCGTAGTTGTAAAAACTACGGTAGTCTGTGAAGAGTCCCTGATCCAAACATTAAAACCTAAATATCTTATCCAACTCTACAACATGCTTTCCATCTTCAAAAACTTTGGGTGCCTTAGCCATTTTTTCTGCCAATAGTGAAGTAGGTAAAGGGCGAAATCTCCTGATCAATCCTAAACTATTCAGAAACTTTAACAAACTGGCTGATATACGTTCTCCCCGCCGGTCTGTATCCTTTCGCAATAATAAACCCGGCCTGAAAATAATGTATTGGTCAAATGCAAGACCGGCAATAGTTTCTTCCAGTTTACCTTTTAGCCTGGAATAAAATACTTTGCTTGCAACAGAAGCACCATAGGCAGATAACAACACTATTTTATCGACTCCATTTCTCCTGGCAATTGCAGCAAATGCTGAAGGTATCTCATAGTCAATATGAAACTGTTTATCTTTTGAACCGGCAGCTTTAAGTGTAGTGCCGAGACAGCAAAACAATACATCTCCATTTATATGTTCGCTCACTTCTTCCGGTTTATCAAAATCAGTTATGATCTCTACCAATTTAAGATGATTTATTCCACTTGCCCTACGAACAAATATTACAACTTGTGTATAGTCCTGGTCCTGTAACAAAATAGTTAACAGATCTTTTCCGGTAGCACCAGTAGCGCCGATGATCAGTGCTTTCATATTGCTGTTGTTTTCTTTTTATCAATAATACAAAATAGCCAACACAGTTTTTAGTATCCTTAAAAATATTGCAGCATTGCTCAATGACAATGCTGCAATCAAACAAGCTTTGTTTACACTATGCTTATTTAGAAGGGTTCTTTACTAACCAGCTTTCCACGGCTCTTGAAAAATCAGCTACATCAATAGGATGCCTACTGGTAACAAGGTTTCCATCTGTTACTACCGGTTGTTCCAGAACAGTGCCGCCTGCGTTTTTCAGATCAACCTGTATGTTCCAGTACCCTGTGATCTTTCTTCCTTTCAGGATATCGGCAGAGGCCAGTACAACCGGTGCATGGCAAATTGCTGCAATGAGCTTTCCTGCTTTATTGAAATCCTGGATGAACTTTATTACATCTTTATCCTGGCGCAGGTTATCCGGGTTCCATGCACCGCCGGGAATGAACACTGCATCATAATCGCTCACTTTTATTTGATCTGCTGTGCGGTCAAATTTTAACCAGCCTACGGGTTGCAGGTATTGTATGGCCATGATATGTGTTTTCGACATTTCAGGATAAATAAGTCCGTATCGTTCAGGCGCAGGATTAAACTTAGGCGCCACAATATCAACGCTGGCACCCAGTTGCCTGAAATACCATACCGGGCCTGTTAATTCAATTTCTTCAAAACCATCTGCGGCAAGCACGGCTATCTTTTTACCTTTCAATAGCGCAGGGTCTTTTACAGGCGTAAAGAAGAAGGCCTTCAATGTCTCGTTTCCCGGTGCATTCAATAATTTGGTTACCGGCATATTTACAACGGCCGATTGCGTTGATAACTGGTTGATGATTGCTAACTCATTCATACTATTTGTTTGTGCGGTTGAATAATTTGCAGTAAGAAAGCTTATTGCTCCTACTAGAATGATTTTATTGATCTTTTTCATTTTACTTTATTTGTTACTGTTGATGTAATAATGTTACCAAAAAAACTGTGCAGGGATTATTGTGTAAACGCTGTCAATTTGTGAAGACCAATTTGAAATGGCTGTTCCTTGATACTCGTATTTAGATAATCAAGCACCGGTTTGATCGGTGGAAAATCCAGGTGATACTGAAAGGCAGCCTCGCTCTTGAATTTCTCGTACGTAACAAAGCGTGTGCTGTCGTTTTCAAACTGCGAAAGCTGGTAATTGATAACGCCGGGTTCGTTACGGAATTGCGGCATGGCTGTATGGTACACTTCTTTAAAATTATTTTCCGTTCCGGGCTTGCTGTCCACAAACAGCATAACAGTTACCGGCTTATCTTCTTTGCCTGCACTCTTTCGCCATTGCTGTTTCGTAAGCGGTTCAAGATCCTTTACATAAAATATTTCCGCGGGTTCAATTAATGCATTCTTCGACAATGAATCAATCGTTTTGAACTGTATGCCTTTGCTGATCTTATCCAGCGCTGTTTTGCCGCTCCATCTTTCAATGATCCATAAAACGGAAGGTTTATCTTCTTCATAATACGCTTCTGAAAGAATATTGCTTTCGATGTTAAGCGAGTAAAGGATATAATCACTGATCGCTTTTCGAAATACAACCTGGTGCTCCGGCTTTACTTCATAACGGATCAATCTCACTGCTATCTTACTGTTACCCGGTTGAAGTGGCTGTTGTTCTTTTGTATCCATACTATTTAGTGTAAGGAGTAGAGTAGCTGTTGCAACACCTATTTTCGATAGTGCCAGTAATTTATTCGCTGTCATAACTTTTAATTTTTGATCACTGTTTTTTAAGACCGGCCAATTGAATGATAATTGACCGGCCTTATTGTTTTTCTGTGGCGTTAATTTTATTTGCCGATGGTAAGCAACAGGTCGGATATTGCTTTCGGCTGTGCAAGAAATGGTGAGTGGCTGGTGTTAACGGTATAAACCGATTTGATCCCTGCTGCTGCTATCATACGGTCTTGTAAGCCCGGAGAGATGACGATGTCCTGCAATGTTTTGATGTACACTTTTTCTACCGAACCAAAGTTCTCTTTGGTAAGTGTTACTTTATTTCCGAAAGGAATGGCTGGCTCCGGCCGGTAGTTAGCCAATACCCGGTCTTTCTCAGCTTGTGAACCATCATTAATAAAAAGATAAGTCAGGTTTTCCCTTTTTACATCCAATGTTAAATGATCAGCCGATTCTATAAGCAACGGCCCCAATTTAGAATCTGGATCAGTCATCGCAAGATCACCAATTGATTGACCGGATACAGGAAGAAACGCTCCTATGTACACCAGTTTACTTATTCGGGAAGGAATCTTCTCGGCCACATTGGTAATAACCATTCCACCCATACTGTGCCCAACAAGAATTACTTTTCCATCTACTTTAGATATCGCATCAATAACTTTATCACGATAAGCATCGATGGATAAGGTATAGGTAAGTGTAGTATCGGCGCCATGACCCGGTAATTCTACCACGATCACTTTGTGGCCTTTCTTTTCCAGGCTGGCACGTACGGCATCCCATACATAAGGCGCCTGCCATGCGCCATGTACCAGTACATAAGTATTTGATTTAGCATTGAAGGTCTCATCATTATTTGTTGTTGATGATAAACCCGAGATAGTGAATGCTGCAGACAGCAGCGACATAATTACTGTTTTCATTTTATTTACTTTTTAATTGTTAACTTTTAATTTTCTAATTCTTAATTCCTTAATTCTTATCTCCCGGCACAGGCACATCAAATCCATTCAGCACCATTGCAATGAGACTATAGCTGCCGATGAGAAAGAAAAGTTCCGCTACAGCATCCTGTCCAAATAGTTTAACCGCGTGTTTATAAGTTGATTCAGGAACAACATGACCGGTAGCCAATGTATAAGCAATGTTGTGCGCTATAGTTTCCTGCTCATTTAATCCGTTGGGATGACCACCTGCTGCAAGTGAAGCGATAACAGCTGCATCAATACCAAAAGCTTCTGCCATGGTTTCATGAGCATACAATATGAACCGGGCATTAAAGGCAGCCCCGACTGTCAGTATAATTATTTCCCGCACTTTTTTGTCGAGTGTTGCATATATATCAAGTGTTCGTGCAAAACTCAGGGCCGGTATACCGAACTGCGGGTAGCGCAACATAGGCGCAAATGGTCCAAGCAATGCACCTTCGTCATTCATCATATTTACCTGGCTTTGGCTTCTGCCGATAAGGCTGGCTATTTCATCGTGCACATAGCGAACTTCTGCATTCAATGTGCCTGGCGCTAATGGTTCTATACGCATAGTTGTAAATTTTTAGTGGTGAATTAAATAGAGGTGAATTCGCCATCGATAAGCACAAAAGCCATACGGCATATTTTGCCAGAGCGGTTGGCCCACGCATGGTTGGTACCGTTTTGAATAATGATATCTCCTGCTTTGATGATAGTCTCGCCACGATCAAGTACCATGGTTATTTCTCCTTCCAGCACAATGCCGTAATCAACGGTTTTTGTTTTGTGCATTAAAGGATGCGGTGCACCTTCATTGGATGTGGATGCTTTTTCATCGCCCATTGATTTGAATTTAGCGGCTGCATCTGAAGAAGTAAGTTTTTTGATCTCTTCTCCTTCGGGTGGAAATTCTATCACACGAATGCGGGTGCCGTTTATAGGAGGCGGCAACACTAAGCTTGTTTCATCCTGTTCATCGGGTTGTGGATGAATTAATGCCGGTGTTTCCAATGTATGCCACACTTCAAAGAAGGTTGGTCCGCCGGGTCCGCCTATCAATTGTGTAAGCGTTGGAGGTGCGTCGGAAATAATGACTGCTTTACCATCCGCATCATGACCTGTCACAATGCGTCTGAATGTTTTTTGTTCTTGATTCATGATCTTGTTTTTATTTTTTTGATGAGATGTTATTTTTTATTTGAACTGCTTCCCCAATTGCTCTACTTTTTTCAACCAGTTACTTCGTATTGCTGCTGTTGATCTTCTCATAAAACCAAAAGTGGAAAAGCGGATGGGCTTAAAGCCAACATAACCGAATACCACTTTTTTAAGTATGAGATAAAGCGATGCCCGGTGTACGAGGTAAAACCAAAACTTAGGCGTATCCATAGTTACCAGTACCCGCATACTTTTTCCTTTCAATAATTTTTCGGGAAATGCTTTACCGGAATGATTTTTAAAAGCAAAGCCGGGAAGAAAAAGCCTGTCGATAAAACCTTTGGTGACAGCAGGCATGGCTCCCCACCAGTTAGGAAAAACCAGCACCACATGATCGGCCCATTGAAACAATTGTTGTGCTGTAACCAGGTCGTTTTCCAATTGATCAGCTTTGCCGGTTTTATATCCGTCGGCGAGGTTTACATCGAAGTGCAGGTCGGCAATGTAAATGGTTTTACAATTGGCTCCTGTGCTTTCTGCCCCGGTTTGATAAGCATTCAGTAATGCTTTATTAAAAGAATTTTTAGAAGGATGCCCGAGTATAAGTAATATATTCTTTGCCATTGTAGATCATTTTTGATTTAATACTGCAAAGCTGTTAAATAAAGAAAAGGCTGACCTGACACAAATGTGTCAAAAACTATTGGTGGGCTAATTTTTGGCGAATGCGGGTAAGTGTTTGCCGTTCAATACCAAGAAAGCTGCAAAGCTGCGATAAGGAGATCCTGTTGAATAAGGTTGGTTGCTGTTCTATAAAATCAAGGTAACGTTCTTCTGCTGTTTGAAAAATAAAACTCTCTATACGTGCCTGCTGCCGCTTTAAAATTTCTTCTGCGATCAGTCGCCCGTATCTTTCAAAACCAGGCAAGTGCTGGTATATCCATTGCATGTCTTCAAATGAAAGACAGATCATTGTTACAGGCTCTAAACATTGAATAGAATACCGGCTGGGCTGCTGCGTAATGAATGCAGAATAATGCGTAACATAATCTCCTTCTGCATAAAAGCCTACAGTTATTTCATTACCGTCATGATCAATAAAAAAAGAACGCACCAGACCTTTTGCTATAAAACCTATTGCTTTCTGCACCTTACCTGCCTGTAGAAAAATATCTTTCTTTTTGAATTCTTTGGAAAAAAGTTTTGATTCAAACTGCGAAAGTTCAGGATCAGCCAGGTTAGGGCAGATTGCCCTAACCGATCTCAAAAATATTGCTGTTCCTGTTTCCATTACCTGATAAAAATACTATTCCATTGGCAAATTTTCTCCCGTTCACCATCTCTTTCCACTTACTTAAGCGCTTCTTGATTTTTTAAACACAAATACGCCGAGGTAATGGAACAATACACCTACTCCCCATGCCGGCGTTGACCATAAGGGCCACAAATAAGTTCTGTCGGTGAAATACCATACGATCCACATTGCCGGAACGGCAAGCAGGAAAACGAGCAGGTGAATTCTGAAACCTTTTTTCGGATTGATCGATGCAGTAGCATCCCAATTAGTTTGATAAGTCATAATGAATAGTTTTGTATGCCACATCAAACTATTTATATGCCATTTAGTTTTGAGGGTCAGTATGAAATGCCATAACAGGTTGAAAGCCAGCTTGTTTACAGTTATTATAGTAGAGAACAGGAAAATTTACAACTGGAAAAAACTCCGAAAATATTGGAGTTATATAGTACAGCCTCTGAAAATATCGGGGAATGCCGGTGAGGTGCCCTTATCCCCTTCCCGAAATAATGATCGGCACAGGCCGGGATGTTCCAAAGGGGGTGAAAAGGAGAATTGAGAAGAAGATGATGTTTTATTAATGAAAGCAATTAAACAATAAAACAATTGAAACAATCACTTACAGCTCTTCCCTTTTAATATTGAGCTTAGCCATTTTTGATTCTAAAGTTGTTGGTTTGATATTCAACAATTCTGCGGCGCCGTTAATGCCGCGTATCCGGCCTTTTGTTTTTTTAAGAATGGAAATGATATATTTTCTTTCTGTTTCACTCTGGATGTACCTTACATCATCGAGCGTTTCGATAGTTATCTTACCAGGTAATTCAGCCATTGCAACAAGATTTTGCTTCAATATTAATTTTGATTGGCCGTCATTAAGAATTACAGACTGTTCCAAAATATTTTCCAGTTCACGGATATTGCCCGGCCAGTTATAGACACACATTTCTTCCATCATTGATGCAGCAATACCAGTGAATGGTTTATTGAATGCTGCGCAAAACCTGTTGGCAAAAAATATTGCTAATGCTTCTATATCGGTTTTACGTTCACGCAAGGGCGGCAAGGTGATGGGAAAAACATTGAGGCGATAATACAGGTCGAGACGGAAATTACCTTCAGCTATTTCTTTTTCGAGGTTCCGGTTAGTGGCTGCTACAATGCGTACATTCACTTTCATGGGCGAACTGCCGCCCACATACTCAATTTCCTTTTCCTGCAAAACACGTAATAATTTAACCTGTGCTTCAAGTGGCAATTCACCTATCTCATCTAAAAAAATAGTACCTCCATCAGCCTGTTCAAATTTACCTTTTCTTTTTTCAACAGCGCCGGTAAAAGCACCTCTTTCATGGCCAAACAATTCTGATTCTACCAGCGTAGCCGGAATAGCGGCGCAGTTTATTTTTATAAACGGCCCGTTTTTCCGCTGTGAAAGCGAGTGAATGGTTTGAGCAACTTTCTCCTTGCCGGTTCCGCTTTCTCCAAGTATCAAAACCGAAGTGTTGTAAGGGGCTACCTGTGTGGCGAGGCCTAACGCTGACAATAAAAGAGGATGGTTCCCAATGATATTTTTGAATACCTCGTGATCAGCCATTTCATTATGCTTTTTATTTACAGCGGCAGGTGTATTTGCCGACTCAGAAAAAAACATTTTTTCTGTAACCTCTGTCAAACACCTTTTTAAACGGTTCAATAAAGCAATGTGCTGATGAGTGTAAACATCCTGCCGGCGATTGTAAAAGAAATAGTGAACCTGCAATCCATTGCTTAGCGTAACAGGAAATACCAGGTATGACTGTAACTTAAATGAATCAAACAATATTCTTTGCAGCGAAGGCGTGCCTGGTTTTTGTTGTATTATAGCATCAGTATGAATGACTGCATCGTTGTCTGTAGCAGTGTTTTCAATTATTGAGGAAAGATCATTTTGTTTTAATCCTGTAATTGTCATTAATTCTTTTTCACCAATGAACTGGTATTCATCAAACCCAATGCGTAAATATGCTGCATCATTGAATTGGGTAGCATCAAGCGGCCTTGAGCCAAATGCAATAAGGTCGAATGGTATATGAGATTGCATCACCCGGGCAATCTTCAGCAGCTTTTGTTTGGTATCCAACGCTTCATTGCTTATTTCACTTAACTGTTTTTGCAAAAGTTCTTCCTGTCTCAACTTTGATTCCAGGCTATGCTCATGCCGGTAAAAGGCTACATCAAGCGATACCAGTAGGTCTTTTTCGCGGAAGGGTTTTACCAAAAAGCCATAAGGCTCTGTAGGCTTTGCCAGCTCCAGTATCTTTTGATTGGAGTTGGCAGACAAATAAACAAAGGGGATATTTTCTTCTTTCAGTTCTTTTGCCAGGTCAATGCCGGTAAGTTTTCCTTTCAGTACAATATCCAATAACACCAGCCCCGGTCTTTTCTTTTTTATTGATTCTTTTGCTTCATCAACAGAAGCTGCTATGCCGCACACTTCATAACCTGCATGCTCTAATGTAAGCTGCAGATCATCGGCTACTATAAATTCATCTTCAACAATTAATATCTTTTTTTTCATGTCAGCAATGACGGGTTGGTTTTTAACGATCAGGAAAATACGCCTGTACTTTTTAGTAATTCATTGGTTGAAATTGTTTTCAGGTGGGTATCGGCAGCAAATTCTACCTGTATCCTGGCGCCATGGTCATTTTCAACCAGCAGTTTTCCTCCTACCTGTTTTACCAATCCCTTTATCAACCGCATCCCCATCGAGTCGCTACCGGCAATGGTAAAATCATGCGGCAGCCCTACCCCGTTATCGTGTATTTCCAGCAGGATATTATTATCGCTATTATTTTGCATGCCGATAGAAACAACACCATCGGCGCCCGGTGAAAATGCATATTTAATGGCGTTCGTGATCGTTTCATTTAAGATCAGCCCGATAGGTATTGCCTGTGAAATATCCAGTTCGATATCGTCCAGTTTCAGATCAAAACGTATTTTATTGTTTGTGTTAAAACTTGTTTCAAGGTAATCAGTAAGCTCCCGTATATAATTGAGCATGTTTACAAATACTGTATTACCTCCCTGGTAAAGTTTTTGATGTATCATCGACATGGCCTGCATCCGGTGCCTGCTTTCTGCAATGGCTGTTATTGCTTCTTCATTATTCAGGTATTTTGATTGCGTATTAAGCAGGCTGATCACGATCTGCAGATTGTTCTTTACACGATGATGTATCTCTTTGAGCAGCCATTCTTTTTCTTCGAGCAATACATCTTTATCATCGATCAGCTGGTCCTTATCTTTTATCAATGCCTCGAGCGCTGTATTTTTCTGGTTGATCTCTTCCTGTTTTACCTGCAGCTGTTTATTGCTTTTCTGCTTAATGTAGTAACGGTTGTACAATAAGCCCAATAACAGGATCAGCATTATTACAGCGCCAATGACAGCATTGTTGGTAAACCTGGATTGCTTAAGCTGGATCTCTTTCAGCTCGGTCTGCTGTGTTAATAATTTAATATTGTTATCTTTTTTTTCTGTTTCATACTGTACCTGTATTTGCGAAAACTGGAAAGCCGTTGATTCATTTAGCATTGAATCTGTTATTTTTTTAAACGACTGGTAATTAATTAGTGCAGATTGGAAATTACCCAGGGCTGAATCAACCCTTGATCTCAACTCATAAGCACGGGCTATTGTTCTCATTCCTTTGTCAAGGAGGGCATACGAAAGATATACAGTTACATATTTTTCGGCTGTTGCATACTGCTTTGTTCCTATGAAGTAATGCACCAGGTTATTATAAACCCCTAAACTTAATTTGCCCCGCTCCGGATATTTTTCCGTTAACCGGATCATTTCTGTTACATAAGGCTTTGCTTTATCAAACTGTTCCGACCGGGTATAGTTGTAAGCGTAACCCATATCCAGGAATGCGCTGTCTGACAAGTCCAGTGTTTTTGATTTTCTCAGAGCCTCTTCTACAAGTTTCATATAGTCCAGCGATTCATCATATTTTTTTTGTCTTACCAATTCGTTACTAAGAGTTGCCAACACAACTTTCATAGCATTCAGATCATTATACTTCACTGCTATATCCATTGCTTTTTTCAAATACACTATTGCCACATCATTTTTAGACCAATTAGAATAGGCTACCCCCAGCCGGTTATAAATAGTACATAGTGCTATGGTGGTGTCGTGCATGGCTTCTGCTGTTCTTACGGCCTGCAACCCGTATTTTACAGCATCGGTATAGTTACCCATTTCAGCATAGATCGTTCCAAACAGGTCATAAACATCCTGGATATCTTTTTTACCGATACTATTATAAAGCGTTAATGCTTCATCCAACTGAACAACTGCCAAACCTAAATTCCTTTGCACCTGGTTAAGATCGGCAAGTGTTTTTAATACATCTGCCTGCTCTTCTTTTGTTCCCACTGCTCTAAAAATGGGTAAGGCCAGTTCCACAAATTGTTTTTTATTTTGTACACCCCCCTCGGCGTACAGATCATAATAGCGGGACATCTCCATATATGCTTCTCCTAACTCCGCTGATGGTGGCAGCAGCTTAAACAGATCGATCGATTTTTGACAGAATTCACGTCCTTTTTTGCCGTCCGTTTTTTGCCGGAACACGCCAGAGTAAATGAGACAGATCTTTGCTTCGGTAAATTTATCTTCCAGGTTTTTATTAAGGTCTGCTGCCTGGTTGGAGAGCAATAACGCACTGTCCAGTTCTGTCTCACCCGGGCCGGGTTTGTAAGCGTATTGAAATGCCAGGTTCAGGAGAAGACCGCATCGCCTGGCGGGACTTATATTTTGAGAAAGTTCCCGGCTGATCTCTTGTACAGAACGGGCAGGCTTATCCTGTGCAGATGTTATTAAACAAAGGCAGACAAAGCAGGTAGTAATGATAGCCCTGGTCATAGAATGGTATTTGCTTATAAAAACTCAGGTGCCGCACAGTTCATTTTTTTCCAAGATAATAAAAAAATCAGGAGCCGAATATACTTGGCTATTGACCGGAAAAAATCGTACTAATCTAGGAATGGTTGGAAATAAAAAACGCTATAAATAGTATTTATAGCGTTTTTTCAAAATTACCTGTGGAGCTGCAGGGAATCGAACCCTGGTCCAAACATATTCGCCGTAAGCTTTCTACATGTTTATTTATGCATTGATTGTAGAGAAAAGGCAGGAGCATAACAAACCAACCTCTTCCTTAGATGGATATTCTTAAGCAACGGTCACATCATTCCGTTGCAGCATCCTGTTTTGTTTTTGAGTCGGCGGCGGAACATGGTAACAGGCGAACCTGTTCGGCGGCCCTAATGGATGTTAATCTATCGATTAAGCAGCCATGGCATACTGAGTATTGCCATTTAAGAGTTTCGTATTCTGATTAAAGTGCTAATTACGCAACGCACTACATGCTTATACTTACAAAGAGCTATGCTGTCAAAACCGGTCAGCCCCGGGTTGTTGATCTGTTAATTCGTTTATCTGTTAATTGGTTAATCCATTTAAACGTTTTTACGGATTAACGTTTAAACCGATTAACGGATCAACCTGTTAAAACCACCCCTTCAATTTCCTGAACACATCATTACCATTGGTAAATAACATCAAGCCAATGATAAGGATGAAGCCGATCATATTTGCCTTTTCCAGGAATCTGTCCGGTACTTTTTTGCCGGTGATGATCTCGAATAAAGTGAACAGGATATAACCGCCATCCAGCATCGGTATAGGTAAAAAATTCATGAATGCAAGAATTATGCTAAAGAATGCAGTGATGTTCCAGAAAGATTCCCAGTCCCAGTGTGTACCGAAAACCTGTGTCATGCTTGCAAAGCCGCCCATTCCTTTATAAGCGCCTGTCTTAGGTTTGAACAATAAGGCAAACTGATCGATATAATCACTAAGCTTTGCAAATGATTTTTTTACACCGGCAGGAAAACTTTCAAAAAAGCCATACTCGGTAACATGTGTCTTAAATACCCCCATCGCTTCCTGCTTTTCCATAGATAATGGCAACAAGCCAAATCTATGGTTCTCATCCAGCTTAACATTGATCACTTTCTGCGAATCGCCCCGCTGCACCGTTACTGCAATTACCGCAGAATCCTTTTGTGTTTCCGTATATTTTGATATCTCATCCCAGTAATTAATTGCTGTGCTGTCTAATTTTATTATTTTATCATTGGGCTGCAATCCATATTTGAATCCGTTACTTTTCTTTGCATCATTCTTATCCAGCGAGTCAATGATATTAGGCATCCTGTGACCGATCAAGCCTTTCCTGTCGATCTTTTTTGTAGATAACTGTCCTAAAATATCTTCGGGGATATCAACAGTTACATGCTGCCCGTTACGATCTACCTGTATATTTCTTCCTCCTATCAATATCTTCTTCATTACATCATCAAAGTACTGGATGGTATCATTGTTTACTGCAAGTATCTTATCGCCATCTCTTAAACCGGCTTTGTACATAATACTGTCGCCTATTGCAATCCCATCTCTTACGGAACTATTGATGATCTTCTTTTCGCCCCATACAAACAATACCATTGCGTACACAATAAATGCTACCAGTACATTCACAATGATACCCCCCATCATGATCAGCAAACGCTGCCATGCTTTCTTGCTCCTGAATTCCCAGGGTTGCGGCGGCGCTTTTAATTTTTCGGCATCCTGTGTTTCATCCATCATACCGTCTATCTGAACATAGCCGCCCAGCGGGAACCAGCCGATACCAAATTCAGTATCGCCTTTTTTCTTTTTCCACAAAGCAAAATTCAATACCGTTGGTATGGGAAAAAGAAAATCGAAGAACAGGTAAAATTTATTGACCCTTGTTTTGAACAAACGGGCAAAGAAATAATGGCCCCACTCATGCAGAACAATAAGTAATGAAAGTGATAAAAAAAACTGTGCTACTTTAATGAGCGTATCCATTGAACGGTTTGTGTTTTAATGTTGAATAGTGCTGTGCTTCGACTACACTCAGCATTGCAAAAATTACATGTTTATCAGCGAAGCCGCAAAATTACGGGCTTCTGCGTCGCTGTCAAAATATTGCTGAAGGTTAGGTTTTTCGATAAAAGCCACATTTTGCATGGTTTTTTCCACTACCGCCGTCATATCCAAAAAGCCGATACGGTTACGCAGAAAGGCCCACACGGCTATTTCGTTGGCAGCGTTGAGTATGCAGGGCACATTGCCGCCTTTATATAAAGCCTCTGTTGCCAGGGCAAGATTTCTGAAAGTTTTAACATCAGGCTCCTCAAAACTAAGCGTATTGTATTTCCTGAAATCCAGGCGTGGCAATTCGTTGGCAATACGCTGCGGAAAAGCAAGTGCATACTGTATGGGCAGTTTCATATCGGGCAATCCCATTTGCGCCTTCATGCTGCCATCTGTAAACTGCACCATGCTGTGAATGATACTTTGCGGATGAATGACCACCTGTATCTGCTCGGGCTTTAAATTGAACAGCCATTTGGCTTCTATCATCTCCAGCCCTTTGTTCATCAGTGTTGCAGAGTCTATCGAGATCTTTGCGCCCATGCTCCAATTAGGATGCTGCAGTGCATGGTCGCGTTTTACATTCACTAAAAAATTAGGTTTCTTTCCAAAGAACGGACCGCCGCTTGCTGTCAGTACGATCTTTTCAATAGGATTCCTGCCCTCGCCTACCAGGCATTGAAAGATAGCTGAGTGCTCACTATCGACAGGTATTACCGGCACCCGTTTTTCCAGGGCCATTTGCATTACAATATCACCGGCCACTACCAGTGTTTCTTTATTGGCAAGCGCTACCGCTTTTCCTTTTGACACCGCTTTTAACGTTGGCTTTAAACCTGCAAAGCCAACAATACCGGCCAGCATCATATCGTAGGTATCAAAATCGGCAGCTTCTTCCAGCGCTTCTTCGCCGGCAAATACTTTGATATCGGTTGAGCCAAGCGCTGCTTTTACTTTTTGATATTTTGCTTCGTCGCCAATAACCACTGCATTGGGCCTGAACTCCAGCGCCTGCTTGATAAGCAGTTCATCATTGGTTTGTGCGGTGAGTAATTCGGCTTCAAATAAATGCGGGTTAGTACGGATAACATCCAATGCCTGCGTTCCGATAGAACCGGTGGAACCAAACAGCGCTATGCGTTTCTTTTGAATGGCTTCAGCCATAGGTTAGGTTTATTTTTTTGGGAGACAGGCTTTTGTACTGCTATTGAGCATCGTCCCCGCCAGAGCGGGGCTCATTTGTACTGACAAGTCTTTATTCAGCACCTTAAAAGCAAGCATCCCTTTAGACAATGTTAAAGCGGCAATTTAATGCAATAATTGCTCCAAAGCACTATTGGCCTTGCTAAAATTGAAGCGGCTGATGATTTTTTGCATATTGTTAGCGATAGCTTCGTGCTGCAGGTTGCCAATCGAACCTTCGTGTGTATGCTCTATTTGAGTGGAATAAGTAAAACTGTTATCTTCAATAGAAGCGCCTACTTTTTTATAAGCATCACGAAACGGAATTCCCTGTAATACCAGCTTATTCACTTCTTCTACACTAAAAAGATATTTATACTTTTCATTGTTGAGAATGTCTTTCTTTATTTCAATGTTGCTGAGCATCAATCCCGTCATTTCAATACAATTTTTCAGGTGCTGAAATGCCGGTATGATATGTTCTTTGATCAGTTGAAGATCGCGGTGATAACCGGAAGGAAGATTTGTTGTCATTAACATGATCTCATTCGGCAATGCCTGTATGCGGTTGCAATGCGAACGTACCAGTTCAAATACATCAGGGTTTTTTTTATGCGGCATAATACTGCTTCCTGTAGTAAGCTCGGGCGGAAAAGAAATGAACGCAAAATTCTGGTTGAGAAATAAGCAGGCATCCATACTTAATTTAGAAAGTGTTGCGGCAATATTTGCCAGCGCCGAAGCTACAATGCGTTCTGCTTTGCCACGTCCCATTTGTGCATACACTACATTATAATTAAGATCATCAAAACCTAATAATACTGTTGTCATTTTTCTGTTGACAGGAAATGAAGAACCATAGCCTGCTGCTGAACCCAACGGATTTTTATTGACCACTTCGTAAGCGGCCTGTACTGTTACCAGGTCATCCACCAGGCTTTCGGCATAAGCGCCAAACCACAGGCCGAACGAAGATGGCATGGCCAGTTGCAAATGCGTATAACCGGGCAACAGGCAAGTCTTATATTTTTCGCTTTGCTGCATCAGCAGATCGAAAAGCGTTTTTGTACTGTTTACTGTTTGTTCTATCTCAGAGCGCAGGTATAATTTAATATCCACCAACACCTGGTCGTTCCTGCTCCTTGCGCTGTGTATCTTTTTTCCTACATCCCCTAATTTAGCCGTCAGCATCA
Organism: Bacteroidota bacterium; assembly: GCA_048497855.1. Lineage (GTDB taxonomy): Bacteria > Bacteroidota > Bacteroidia > Chitinophagales > Chitinophagaceae > Ferruginibacter. The sequence goes on from JBEHZB010000006.1 coordinate 190,613, forward strand.
ACTCTACCTGCGAATGAATATCTTCTACTCCATCATCCAGTTTAAAATTACCGGCAGCAATTTGTTTGTAGATATCTTTAAGCGCTGCTTTCAAATCCTCTAATTCATCTTTGGTCAATAATCCCACAGACTCCAGCATTGTAATATGCGCCAGTGAGCCCAATACATCAAATGGTGCAAGATGTATATCCAGTTCCCTGTCGTTACCAACAGTAAATTTTTCTACTGCTGCTGATGTTGTTGTATCTTTTTGCCAGAGTTTCATGATCAGTTTTTTACGGGTGATGCTACCTGCTGCACTAATGCAATATAAGTTTCAATACCTTGTTTTATTTCTTCTGTATAAATGAATTCATTGGCGGTATGGCTTCGTGCACTATCTCCGGGACCGCATTTCAATACCGGCGCATTGATGAGCGCTGCATCAGAAGTGGTAGGTGAACCATAAGTTGTTTTGCCTAGCTTAATCCCAGCCTGCACTACCGGGTGCCCAGGTTCTATCTTCGATGAACGCATACGCAAACTCCGGGCCTTTACAGAGCAATGCGTATGCTGATGTATTGTTTCCAGTATCTCCTCATGAGTGTATTCATCCGTTACTCTAACATCTACAATAAAACTGCAACTGGCAGGTACCACATTGTGTGCTTTATTTTCTGTATTGATAGAAGTGACACTCATTTTAATTGCACCTAAACTATCAGATACTTTGGGGAACTGAAAATTTTTGAACCACTCTATATCTGCCATGGCCTTGTATATCGCATTCTCTCCTTCTTCTCTTGCTGCATGGCCGGCTTTTCCATGTGCTACACAATCCAATACCAGCAAACCTTTTTCGGCTATGGCCAGGTTAGTTTGTGTTGGTTCGCCTACAATAGCAAAATTTATCGGCGGTAATAAGGGTAATAATTTTTCGATCCCGTCTGTACCGCTGATCTCTTCTTCTGCTGTTGCAGCAAGCACTATATTATAACTTAAATTTTGTTGTTCATAAAAATAAAGAAACGTCGCAATAAGACTTACCAAACATCCGCCTGCATCATTACTTCCCAGCCCGTATAATTTTCCGTCTTTCTCAATCGGCTCAAATGGGTCGTTGGTATATTGCAGATTTGGCTTTACCGTATCGTGATGTGAGTTAAGCAGGATAGTAGGTTTAGCCGCATCAAAATATTTATTTTGGCACCACACATTGTTAAGCAATCTATTGGTTGTAATATTTCTTTGCTGCAGAAAACCTTCTATGATCGTTGCTGTTCCATCTTCTTCTTTGGAAAAAGAAGGCGTGGCTATTAATTGCTTTAACAGCGCCACTGCATCTTTATATAAATTATCTATGCTCATTTAAATAATGTTCCTTTAACTGCTGTGCCGCAATTTTGCAACAGGTCCTTTGCATCGCCTATCAATACTTCTTTTACGCCATTGTCAATGGCTGCAAAAGCATTATCAATTTTTGGCAGAATGCCTTCAAACAATTTACCGGCAGCAGTTAAAGCTTTATATTTTTCTTTTGTGATTAAATTGATAACAGTATTCTCATCCTCCACATTTTCCAGCACGCCTTTCTTTTCAAAACAATAGATTAACCGTACATCATACTCAGTTGATAATACTGTTGCAATAGTTGAGGCTATGGTATCAGCATTTGTATTCAGTATTTGGCCCTCGCCATCATGTGTTAATGGTGCGATTACGGGTACCAGATCATTTTCCAATAACAACTTCCAGCTATCAGTTTTCAGTTTTTCACTATCAATATCGCCTACAAATCCATAGTCAATATCTTTTACAGGCCTTTTAACCGCAGGGATCAAATTTGCATCTGCTCCTGTTATACCGATAGCATTGCATTGCAATGATTGCAGTTTGGCTACGATCTTTTTATTTACCAACCCTCCGTACACCATTGTCACCAGGTCAATGGTTGCGGCATCTGTTATGCGACGACCGTTGATATAATTGGGCGCCATACCGAGTTGCTCTCCTATTTTGGTAGCGATCTTTCCGCCGCCGTGGATGAGAATTTTGCCCCCGGCCCCTAAAGGGGAGTTATTCGACGATCCTGCTTTATTGGGCAAAACCGGAATTGCGGCAAAGTCTTTCAGGAAATTACTTAATGCTGCTTCGTCATCAATTACATTACCGCCGATCTTGATAACGAATAGTTTTGCCCCCGCCCCTGAAGGGGAGTTATTTGAGGTCTCTGCCTGTTTCGCAGTAGTATTAATTGTATTCATAGTATTTTCGACGATCCACAATACTTTTTCAATATTATTGATTACTTCTTCATTTTTAAATCTCAAGACAGTAATCCCAAATTCTCTGATATGCTCTTCTCTCGCAGCATCATATATTTTTACATCCTGATTTTCATGATAACCTCCATCCAATTCAATCACCAACTTCAAACTGTGGCAATAAAAATCAGCTATATAATTGGAAAGAGGGTGCTGTCTTCTGAATTTTAAGTTCCATTCATTTACTTTAATCACATTCCAAAAGATCTCTTCTGCCGGCGTCATTCTCGCTCTTAATTCTTCGGCCCTCCTGAATAATAAATGCGTTGCGCCATAATGCATACTCCATTTCTTCTCTTCATCATCTTTATTTCTATCCTTCATAACTAATCCTGTTCTAAAATATATTACTTACTCTTCGTCCTTAGCCCCCTTTAGGGATGGGGTTAATATTTCGCTCAATACCGCCTGTGCCGCCCAAACCCTATTTGCCGCCTGCTGTGTTACTAAGCTATTGGCGCTATCCAGTATCTCATCGCTCAATTCTACGTTCCTTCTTACCGGCAGACAATGCATCACTTTTGCATTGTTGGTTAATTTCAATTTCTCTTCTGTCAGCATCCACGCCGGATCGTTGCTGTATATCTTTCCGTAATCATTATACGTACTCCAGTTCTTTACATAGATATAGTCTGCATCTTTCAATGCCGCATCCTGGTCATGTGTGATGGTTGCGCCCTTAGTAAACTGTCTATCCAGTTCATAATCTTCCGGATGAGTGATCACAAAATCAGCCTCTCCCCATGCATTGATCCATTGCGCAAAACTATTGGCCACGCATTGGGGCAAGGGTTTTACGTGTGGTGCCCAGGTGAGAACAATCTTCAATTTTTGATTTTTGATTTTTGATTTTTGATTTTCTTCAAAAATTGTTATTATATCTGTTAAAGATTGTAAAGGGTGTAATGTTGCGCTTTCCAGACTTATTACCGGTACGCCTGCATATTGAATAAAAGAATTGATCACCATTTCGCTATAGTCATCTTCCCTGTTCTTTAATGAAGGAAATGTGCGCACACATAAAATATCAAAATAGTTACCCAATATGGGTGCTGCATCTTTAATATGCTCTACGGTATTACCGCTCATGATGGCACCGTCTTCAAATTCCAGCGCCCAGCCATCTTTATCTACATTAAAAACAATAGCTTCCATACCGAGGTTAGAAGCTGCAATCTGCGTGCTTAGCCTTGTACGCAACGATGGATTCAGAAATAATAAGCCCAGTCTTTTATCTGCGCCTAATCTTCTATCCATAAAAGGATCTGCTTTGTATGCTAATGCTTTTTTCACCAGCCCGTTAATGTCTGCAACATCAGAAACAGAAACAAAGTTTTTCAAATTCTAATCTTTTAATTGGTTTATACTAATTCACTTTTTAAAGCAGAAAGAAAAACATCTGCTTCAACTTTAGAAATGTTTAAAGCTGGTAACAGCCTTATCACATTCGGTTTTGCCTCACCGGTGAAGATGCCATGTTTGAACAATAATTTCTTCTTCACATCTTTCAATTCTTCCGGTAATTCAATACCTATCATCAAACCTTTGCCTCTTACTTCTTTAATATAAGGAAGTTGCTTTAATTCATTGATCAGGTAGTTACCAATTGCAGTAGCATTATCCATGAGGCTATCTTTCTCAATTATTTCCAATACGGCCAATGCTGCAGCACACGCTAAATGATTACCGCCAAATGTGGTGCCCAGCATAAAATGCTTCGCATGTAATTTCGGCGCTATAGAAATTCCGGCAACGGGGAAACCATTGCCCATTCCCTTTGCCATAGAATAGATATCGGCATTGATCCCGGCATGATCGTGTGAATAGAATTTACCCGTTCTTCCATAACCGCATTGCACCGAATCGGCGATGAATATGGCATTATACTCATCACAAAGACTTCTTATCTTTTTTAAGAAACTATCCGATGCTACATTGATACCACCTACACCTTGTATACCTTCTATTATTACAGATGAGATATCATTTCCATGTTGTTTAAAATAATCTTCCAGCGCTGCTTCATCATTAAAGGGAAGAAATACTACATTATCCGTTTCATTTACCGGCGCTATAATATTGGGATTATCAGTTGCTGCAACAGCCAGTGATGTTCTTCCATGAAAAGCTTTTTTAAATGCAATGATCTTTTTTCTGCCGTTATAAAACGACGCCAGCTTCAATGCATTTTCATTTGCTTCCGCTCCTGAATTGCACAGGAACAACTGGTACTCTTCTTTACCGGAAACTTTGCCCAGTTTCTCTGCCAGCTCTACCTGTAGCGGAATTTTTATTGAATTGGAATAAAAACCCACTTTGTGTAATTGCTCTTCCAGTCGCTGTACATAATGCGGATGCGTGTGGCCAATTGAAATAACAGCATGGCCGCCATAAAGATCAAGATACTTTTTGCCTGCATCATCCCATACATATGAGCCTTCCGCTCTATCAATGGTGATGTCGTTTAATGGATATACGTCGAATAATTTCATTCTTGTTTTTTTACCGCAGAGGCGCAAAGGCGCTGAGTTAAAAAAACCTCTCTGCGTCTCTCTGCCTCTGCGGTTATCTTCTAAAAATAATTTGCCTTTAATTTCAATCCCAATGTTTCATCCAGCCCAAACATCAAATTCATATTCTGCACGGCCTGCCCGCTTGCGCCTTTCAATAAATTATCAATAGCAGAATGCACTACCAGTTTAGAGCCTATCTTTTCTAATTGTACAACACATTTATTGGTATTTACCACCTGTTTTAAAAATACAGGCTCTTTACTTACCACTACAAACGGATGATCCTTATAATAGGTTTCGTACATCACCATCAACTCAACAAGACTTAATTCACATTTCAATTGCGAACTGATAAATATGCCTCTCGTAAAATCGCCACGCCAAGGGACAAAACTTATATCCACATCATTGGCAGGTTGCAATTGCAGCATTGATTCTCCTATTTCATTAAGATGTTGATGCGATAATGTTTTATACGCTTGTATATTATTGGCCCGCCAGCTGAAATGAGAAGTTACCGCCAGGCCCTGCCCTGCTCCTGTGCTGCCGGTAATGCCGGTTGTATATACATCATTCAACAAGCCTGCTTTTGCCAACGGCAATAAACCTAACTGTATAGCAGTAGCAAAACAACCGGGATTGGCAATGTTGGAAGCAGATTGAATTTTTATTTTATTCAGTTCGGGCAAACCGTAAACAAACTGCCTGTCCTTAGATGATGAATGCTGTGCCAACCTGAAATCCTGCGACAGATCAACTATTTTAACTGTTGCTTTTATTTCATGCTGCTCCAGGAATTTTGACGCCTCTCCATGTCCCACGCATAAGAACAGCACATCAATTGCATCATTCAATTCCGCAGAAAACGTAAGGTCAGTTTCTCCAACCAGGTCCTGGTGCACATGGCTTATTAATTTGCCTGCATTGCTTTTGCTGTGTACAAAAACAATTTCTGCAACAGGATGATTCAACAGCAGGCGTATCAGTTCACCTCCGGTATAACCAGCCCCGCCGCCAATACCTATTTTGATCTTATTTACCATCAGCTTGTTCTTTTACAGAATGATAGATCATGGTTTGATTGCCGAATATTTTTGAAAAGCCGCGTACATCTTCGCCGCTCCAGCCATTATTCATTTCGCCGTATTTACCAAATTTGCTGCTCATCAGGTCGTACAGTGATTCAATACCAGTTACCGCAAAACGATAAGGCTGCAATTCGATATCTACCGTACCGGTTACATTTTGCTGGCTGCTGGTAAAGTAAGCTTCTATATCCCTCATCACCGGATCAAGTATTTGTCCTTCATGCAGCCAGTTTCCATAAAACAGGGCCAGTTGATCTTTCCAGTTCAATTGCCATTTGGTAAGCACATGCTTTTCCAGTGCATGATGTGCTTTTAAAATGATCATTGGCGCAGCGGCTTCAAAACCAACACGTCCTTTGATACCGATGATGGTATCGCCAACATGTATATCTCTTCCAATACCATATTTACCGGCAATATGTTGTACTTCCTGTATTGCTTGTGCAGGATGTTTGAATTCTTTTCCATTCACTTTTACCAACTCACCTTTTACAAAGCCCAATTCCAAATTACCAACTCCTGTTTCTGTAACCTGTGTGGGCCAGGCCTCTTCCGGTAATGAGCCCTTGCTGTTCAATGTTTCTTTGCCGCCAACGCTTGTTCCCCAAAGGCCCTTATTAATAGAATACATGCTTTTTTCAAAGTTCATATCCACACCTTTATTTTTTAAATAGGCTATCTCTTCTTCCCTGCTTAATTTAAGATCACGTATCGGGGTAATGATCTCTACACCGGGGATCATGATGTTGAAGATCATATCAAACCGCACCTGGTCGTTGCCTGCACCGGTACTGCCGTGCGCCACTGCATCAGCATTCATTTTTTTAACCTGCTCTGCAATAGATAATGCCTGGCTTAAACGTTCGGCGCTTACGCTTAACGGGTAAGTATTGTTCTTTAATACATTTCCGAAAATGAGGTATTTGATGATATTATCATAATACGACTGCACCGCATCAATAGTGGTATGCGTTTTAACGCCCAGTTTATACGCATGTTTTTCAATAACATCCAGTTCTTCTTCTGAAAAGCCTCCTGTATTTACCGTAACGGAGTGTACTTCATACCCCTTCTCTTCAAAATATTTTACACAAAACGAAGTGTCTAATCCGCCGCTGAATCCTAAAACAATTTTCTTTGACATGAATTGATCTTTATAAATTAAAAAAATGATGAAGCAATGATCTTTTAGGGGTTCCTCCTGCTTCTTTCCTTTTTAAGAATTTTATCAGCCTGCTTTGTTTTATTTTGGTAAAACGCTCATACAGCTTGGAGTGCTTTTTAAAACTATCTGCTGTTTCCTGTGGTTCATAATGATCGGCAGGATCGTACAGCATAGCCGTACACATGCAGTTCTTTCTTTCCTTACTCATCAGGATATCATAGTTGATGCAGCTTTTGCACCCCGCCCAAAATTCTTCATCATCTGTTAGTTCAGAATAAGTAACCGGTTCATAACCCAGATCTGAATTTATTTTCATTACTGCAAGCCCGGTGGTAAGCCCGAATATTTTTGCATCAGGGTATTTTTCCCTGCTTAGCTGAAATATCTTTTCCTTGATGTTTTTTGCCACGCCGCTTTTTCTGTATGCCGGCGAAACGATCAGCCCGCTGTTGGCTACAAACTGTTCGTGCCCCCAGGCTTCGATATAGCAAAACCCTACCCATTCGTTGCCGGTAGTAAGAGCTATAACCGCCTTGCCTTCTTCCATTTTTTTGGCGATATAATCGGGAGAACGTTTAGCAATGCCGGTGCCCCTTGCCTTAGCCGAGGCCTCCATTTCATCTGTAATGATGGTTGCAAAAGATGCGTCCTGTGCAGATGCCACCCGTATAATTATGTTGGTGTTTTCCAATTGTAGAAATTGAAAGAAGTTAAAAAAAATGATCTTGAAAGTGTTGCCGGGGATTTTTTCACTGACAGGGGCAGCTTTTAACTGCTCGTCCTATCAGCAACCACGTCGGGGCCGGGGAAGGAATGCGAACACATCTCCTGTAGATAGAATGATCACAGCATTGCTGTAATTCATGTGAGTGATATAAGAGATATTGTTCTTCAATGTTTTAGATGTACTTGCTGATGCAAAAATAGGGCATTTTTAAAACAATGGGGCAAAGTTTTTTATTAAACTTATGTTATTAGACCATGGACCATAGCCTATGGACCATGGACAATTAGCCCTGCACAAACGGCTGCAACTCTTCCGCTATCTTCCTGTCGTTGCTGAGCCTGGGCACTTTATTTTGCCCGCCAAGCTTGCCTATGCTTTTCATATAATCTATAAACCCGTTCTTTTTCAGTGTTGCTATCTTTAATGGCTGCAGGATATTGCCTGCAATAAGATCTTCGTAGTATACATTTTTATTCCGCAGGTTATCGTCAACTTTTTTTGCAAAGGCAGTCATATCTGCAGGTGTATTCTCAAATTCAACAAACCACTCGTGATAGCTTTTTCCGCCATCCTGTGCTATCATCGGCGCTACGGTAAATTCAGTGATATGGATATTTTCTTCCTCTGCTGCTTTTAATAAAGCGCTTTCTACTTCTTCGCCAATCACATGTTCGCCAAAAGCTGAAATAAAATGTTTGGTTCTTCCGCTTACAACCAAACGGTAAGGCTCAGTGGAAACAAATTTTACCGTATCGCCAATATTATAACCCCACAAACCTGCATTGCTGTTTATGATCAAAGCGTAGTTCTCTCCCACTTTTACATCCTTCAATGTTAACCGTGTAGGGTTCTCATTAAATATTTCTGCAGCAGGTACAAATTCAAAAAAGATACCGCTGTGTGTATTCAATAATAAACCTTCTGCTTTTTGAGAATCCTGGAACGCAAAGAATCCTTCGCTGGCCGGGAACAATTCTACACAATCAATTTTACGGCCAATGCTTTCAAACAGCTTTGCCTTGTAAGGCTCAAAGTTTACCCCGCCCTGTACCATTACACTAAAGTTGGGAAACAGTTCACCGATCTTTTTGCCGCTCTTTTCCTGCAACCTGTCAAAATACATCTGCATCCATGGTGGTATGCCGCTGATGAGTGTCATGTTCTCATTGATCGTTTCTTCCACTATCTTATCCAGCTTTTCTTCCCACTCTTCAATACAATTTGTTTCGTAAGAAGGCAATTGATTTGCCCGCAAATATTTCGGCACATGATGATTAACGATACCGCTCAATCTTCCCGTTGGTATGCCTCCTACTCTTTCTAATTCAGGAGAGCCGCTTAAGAAAATTAGTTTACCATCGGCAAATTTGGTATTGCCTGTTTCGGCCATATAACAAAGCAACGCATTGCGTGCCGTATTGATATGGTTAGGAATAGAATCTTTGGTGATAGGAATGTATTTAACACCGCTTGTTGTACCGCTTGTTTTGGCAAAATAAATGGGTTGCCCTTTCCACAATATATTATGTTTGCCTTGCTTTATCTTTTCGATGTAGGGCTTAAATTGTTCGTAATCCCTTATCGGCACCCGCTTTACAAAATCTTCGTAGGTTTTAATGTTGGCAAAATCATGGTCGGCGCCGAATTCCGTTTTGGCGCCCACTTTTATAAGCTGGTTGAAAATGGTTTGCTGATCAGTTACAGCATTCTCCATTGAGCGCTTTATCTGCTTATATATATAATTGGCAAAAGGCTTTGCCAGGAAAGATTTTATTTTCATTGCTTGATAACTCGTTTTGCCACTATTACCAATAGGAACACAAATTTAAACGAATACTATTTGTTTTATAAGCAATTCCTGTTAAATAATATAAGCGGTTATTATTTGCAATCGCAGCTCCATTCTGTATCAAGGTCTATACAGGTTACCACTACCACTTTACCATCATCCTGCGGAGCAAAAACGATCCGTACATGTTGTTTATCATGGGTAATGCCTTCCAGTGGATAGGTTTTGCCGCGACCGTCTGTTTCAATTTTACTATAATTAACTGTGCCTGATTGCAGTATCTCTTTTACTTCCGATTCATCAATATGCCTGCATTCCATACGGCAGCGGGCATGTTTGCTGTAGATAATGCCTGTTACCCGCCTGTTAAAATCGCCTTCCCTGTTATTCGTATTTTCGGGAGAAGTAACAGCTGGTATTGTAATAACAGTATCTGCCTGCTCTATTGGGGGCTTTATGGTAACATTGCCACGCTGGTATTTTTTTATATACCATAACAGCAAAGCGGCTGCAATTAAAGCGATGAAAGGGAAGTATCTTTTTAGCACGCTGCAAGATAAGGTTTTTGGGAGTTTGGTTAATTGTTATTGGTTATTACGGATTCGGGATTTAGGATTTAGGATTTGCATGCCTTTCACTACATTGAAACAGATAGATATTCCATTGTTTTTCAAAAAAGGAATTCAAAAAAATTTTGCAGGGAAAATTTAACCCTTATCTTTGCCATCCGATTTTAAAAAAGGGAGTTTAGCTCAGTTGGTTTAGAGCATCTGCCTTACAAGCAGAGGGTCGGCGGTTCGACCCCGTCAACTCCCACTAAAGACCTCACATTTGTGAGGTTTTTTTATTTCCCGCAAATGCCGCTGACTTCGCTGATAGTGGACTTAACTGCTTATAACTGCTTCTTTTTTAAAGATATTTCGCCCCTGTAAGTATCCCCTACGGGCAATTCCATACCATTGGAGAGGCCGATCTTGCGGTATTGGAAAAAAGTGATCTTATCATTGGCTACGATGTAAGTACGATGTATCCTGGTAAACTGGTCTTTGGGCAATTTTTGTAAGATACTCTTCATAGATGACAACGTAAGAAGCGACTGATTAACGGTATTGATCTTTACATAATTATCCAGCGCTTCAACAAAAATAATATCCGTAAAAGCCACTTTTACAATTTTATAATCAGCATTGATGTATAAGTATTGAGAAGATGGCTGATGCTCATCCTGAACTTCAGGCCGCTTTGAAGCCACAACTTTTTGTATGGCTTTTTGAAAACGGGCCAGGTTAAATGGCTTCAGTAAATAATCAACCGCATCCATTTCAAAACCTTCTACCGCATATTCTTTATGAGCTGTGGTAAATATTGCTAAAGGTTTTTCGGCTAGCCTGGTGTATAATTCCATTCCATTCATATCCGGCATATGTATATCCAACAGTAACAGGTCAACCGGGTGCGCCTCTAAATAGGCTATTGCTTTTATAGCATCGGTAAATGTTCGTACCAAGCGTACTTCCGGTGTTTTGGCAATATACTTTTTCAATACTTCCAAAGCCAGTGGTTCATCATCTATCGCAATGCAGCTTATCATGCTAAATTTAATTGTAAGGTTACTTTATACAGGTCGCTGTCATCAGCTATCAGCAAGGTATATTTTTCAGGATACTGAAGCTCCAGCCTGCGCTTGGTATTATTTATGCCGGTAGAATTGGATTTTGTTTTTGAAGCAGCCATCTTTTTATTCAACACCGTCATAGAAAAATCATTTCCTTCCACATTAATAGCAATGCGTACAAAACAGTTTACATGACTGCTTATACCATGCTTAAAGGCATTTTCAATAAAATTGATAAGCAATAAAGGTGCTATTACCTGGTTGGTAATATTTCCGTTTACTGTAAAATCGATAGCAACATTATTATCGCTGCGCAATTGCTGAAGTGCTATGTAATTTTCTACATACTCCAGTTCTTTTTCCAATGGCACCGTTTCAGCTTCTGCATCCTGCGTTACATACCGCATAATGGAAGATAACTTCAGTATCGCTTCTGGTGTATGCTCACTTTGGCAAATGGATAAAGAATAGATATTGTTAAGCGTATTGAACAGAAAGTGTGGATGTATCTGCGCCTTTAAATACGAAAGCTCTGCGTCGAGTTTTTGCACCTGTGCTTCCTTGTTGCTTCGTTCCATATAACGGTTGCGTTGTGCCAGGTATATCATACTGCTGAGGAACCATATGAGCAGGAAAAGCAGGAAACCGATCTTTGCATCAATAATCAATCTTCTGCTGAAAAGCGATTGAGGCGGCAGCGGCAAATTATCGGGAACACGTGAAGAAAAAGTTACACCTCCTTCATTGGTTGTAAAGAACTGCTTATCTCCTCTTCCCAAAGCCACTGCCGGTTCATCTGCCTTAACCGTATTACCTATAACAAAGCCCGGCTCATCTCCATTTATCCCGATGGATACATTCGGCTCTTTCATTCTTGCAGACCTCCTGGAAAACCATCCTCTTTCATTTCGTGTTTCATACGCCACAGCATTGGAGTCATTCTTTGGATTAAAAGAATGCAAAAAATGTTCCGGTGGATACAACTCGTTTTTCAGATAAGGTAAAACATAAACTGTCATTACAAAAGGTATCACCATGATAATAAAGTACAACACTTTTTTCCCTCTTGCATAAAAACGTGGCAACAGCCAATACAAATTGGAGTAAAAGAAAATGACCAGGAATAAATTAGTCATCAAAAAAGATAAAATAAAATGAGTTGAATTACCACCGATCTGGAACCCCCTCATTTTAAGAATAGACTCCTGCGGAAAATTCGGCAATAACGGGAACAGGAAGAATACTACCCATCCTGTAAGATGAATTAGCGGTGTGATATATTTCTTATACGCTTGCATGTTGATTTTTGTATTGTAAAAATATACACGTAAAATTTGCAAGGACGCAACTTAAGTAGGTTAATCGGATTTTAGTATAGGTAAGCAGTGATGAGGACTAACTTTCACATTTCTTTGCAAAACAGGTGCAATAGTTTTGGCCCCGATACCGACAAAACGCTATAAACTATGCCAAAATTGAGAAGCCTGTTAATAGGCAATGGTAAACAATCCTTTAACCAGGTGTACGAGTTTGCAAATAAAATTCCGTGGCTGAATGTGATGTGCAAGCCCGTAAATGCAAGAGAAGCAAGGCATTACCTGCAGGAGTTTGATATAGATATTTTGCTTTGCGATGCCACAGTAGTTACAGATGAAGAAATGGCCGCCTTTTTATTGCGTGAAATGCCACATATCCTTATCATTGTAATTGCATCTGAAAACGGGTTGATGAATGATGATATTGGCTGCAATATATTTAGTTACTTATCCCGTCCTGTTTCTTTTGATGCATTTTTAGGTGCGTTAAACCGTGCAAAAGATTATATACAAGCTACAGAGCAAAAAGAAATAACAGCTGCTGCTGATTTTGTTTTTGTTAAATCAGAATATAAGTTTTACAAGATAAAATTTGATGAGATACTTTTTTGTGAAGGCATGAAAGATTACACCAAAGTATATCTTATTAATAACCCCAAGCCATTGATCACATTGCAGAACTTAAAATCATTTGCCACTAAATTACCTTCCGGCAATTTCATTCGTGTACACCGTTCATTTGTAGTATCGCTCAGTAATGTTGATGTGGTTACCCGTACCGATATCTCTATCGGGCAGCGCTCTATACCTATTGGTGAAAGCTATCGCAATTCTTTATTTCGTTTTATACAATAATCTTTTCACAAAGATTCACAAAGGCACAGAGATACACAAAGCGTCTCTGTTTATCTCCGTGCCTTCATTGAGTAACTCAGTGAGAATCCGTGTAATTTGTGGCTCCAAAAAACAAAAGGGTAAACTTAATTACCCTTTGCTTTTAATAAACAATAAAACAACAAAATAACCCTGAAAAATCTTTCTATATAACCCGCAGTTTCTCCAGTTCTTCTTTTTGTAACGTAGGCGGTTGATTCTCTTTCATTTTACTGATGACCAATGCTGCTGTTTTACCTGCATCCTCCGCTGTTTTAAAGCTTTGCTCTCCACTTATCACAGGTATATAAGGTTGCCGGATAAAGACCTTATCATTAATGGTAATGATATAGCCCCACCCGGTTTTAGTTTCAAAAACATACGACTTGATATTCTTTGAATCTTTAGAAACGGTTGTGTTATTATTATGCGATCCGTTGTTGCAGGATATGGCAATCATACCAACAAGGACTATTGCTGTTATTATCTTTCTCATAATTAATCTGCTGAATTATAATCTTCTGTTGGATGGAATTCACGGATATCATCGAATAATGTACTGGAACTTCTGCCGGTAAGTATATAACCCCTGTCTGAAACAGAAAAACCTATAACACCTTCCCTTGCAACCCCTTCAAAAGAAGTTTTGTTGGTCCAGGTATCTGTAGCAAAATCATATTCCCAGGTTGTAGCCAGCAATCCTCCATTTTCTCCGCAAACGAGGTATGCTTTATTATTCATAACAAATGCAGCGCCGTTGCTCCTGATGATAGCGTAATTATCGTCATAATCATCATCACTCGCATTGCTTATCTTTCTTTTCTCTGTCCACGGCGTTGCAGCAGTTGGATCAAATTCCCAAAGGTCATTTACATCTGTGCTGCTGCCATTATTATTACCGGAAAATATGTAGCCCCTATTATTATATACTACAGCTACAGCGCCGGCACGTTTGGAACCACCCATACTGATCTTAACGGCCCATGTACCAGGATCAGCAGAAGTTGCCCCAGGCGTGTATTCCCACAGATCTTTTAAATAGTTACCATCGTAGCCGGTAGAAATATATCCTTTGCCTGAAATTGCAAAACCTACTGCATCATATCGTGCCGATCCTCCAAAATCTGCTTTTTGCAGCCAGGCATTTGTTACAGAATTGTATTCCCAAAAATCTTTCAGTTTAGTAGCAGTATTATCATAGCCGGTACCTATATAGCCTTTATCGCCAATAGCAAAGCCTACTGCAGAGCTTCTTGCAGTGCCCGGCAGATCTGCTTTTTGTGTCCAGGAATTTTGCGCAGGGTCATATTGCCACAGGTCTTTTAACCGGTTGGTACCGTCGTAGCCGGTAGTTACATACGCCATGTTGCCAATAACAAATGAAGAGCCTTCGCTTCGGGCTACTCCTTCAAAATCAGACCGGCGTATCCAGTTTCCTGTTACATCATCATCGCTGCTGTCGGATTTTGTACAGGATGTAATTAGTAATGCAAAAGCAACCGTGCTGATTGCTGTAATGTTCTTTAAGATATACATGCGTTTAATTTTTATCGAAAGTATAAGGAAACATAAATGCCAAATCGTTAAAAAGTATTTGCACTGTCTTGTTATATACCAATACAGCATAGTAATATACCAACAGGCAATCCGGCTATATATATGTGTAAACCGTACATTGAAACAGATCGCATTGCATAAAACTGCGAAAGCATTTTTTTGATAGACAGATAACCGGCTTTAATAGATATTAACAATATGGCACTATACAGAATAAATAATATTGCCGCAAATAATTGATATGATGCTATCGAAAACCATTAAAGGCCAGGCGCTGCTGCTGAGCAGTGTTGCAATTGCCTGCTTATTCTTTGTATCCTGCGAAAAAGAGTATATAGATTTTGGCAGCGGCTTTATTGACAACAGCACAACCAATATGGTTTACATAGATACTTCTACTGTTGAATTATCAACCCTTTATGTAGATTCTGTTACTACATCGGGCTCGGGCTCAATACTTGCCGGCAATTATAATGATCCTCAATTTGGCGCTATAACATCCAAATCATTTGTAGAGATGGGGATACCCACCAGCTATGATATTCCTTACGGATGCGTTTTCGACTCTGCCGAATTGATACTTAAACTCAACAAAACATTTTATGGCGATACGCTTACACCTTATAATATAGCTGTTCATCAGCTTACGGAGCCGTTAAAATTTCGCACCAATGAATATCAATTCTATAATAACCAAAATTTTAATTACAACAGCACTCCATTAGGAAGCAAGCAATTGCTTATACGTCCGGGCTTTCATGATACACTGTCGATCCCTTTGCCGCAAGCTGTAGGGCTCGACCTGTTTGATAAATTAAGGACCAACTCATTGGAAGTATCAAGCAATGAGCAATTCATGAATTATTTTTACGGCCTTGCGATCGTAGCCAATAATAATAACTTAATAATGGGTTTTAAAGACAGCGTTATCATGCGCCTGCATTATCGCAAACCTGATGTGTTCCTTATAAATGCCACGATAGATTTTAACATCAACGAAGCGGATAAACAGTTCAACAACATCTCTGCAAACAGAACGGGTACAGCAATTGCAGCTTTGGGCCCATCCAACAGTCAACTACTTTCTGCCCAAACACAAAATAAAAGTTACAGCCAGTATATAAGCGGTGCATTAACTAAGGTTCGTTTTCCTTACTTAAGAAATTTACTGCAGCTGAATAATTTTGTTAAAGTGATGAAAGCTCAGTTGATATTACGTCCTGTAAGTGGTACTTATTTTGACTATTATAAGCTTCCGCCCGAACTGCGCCTTTCTACTACTGATCAATATAACCAGATAGGAACCGATATAACCCTGTATAATCCAACTACAGGGCAAACAGAAAATCAATACGGTAATCTTTTTATGGATGACCTGTATGGTATCAACACAGCATACACTTATGATATTACAGACTATATAAAGGAACAAATAGCCATCAGCCTCAATAATCAAAATGGATTATTGGTTTTGCCTACTACACCTGTTACCATTTTCAACCGTATAGTTTTAGGCGACAGCCATTACCCAAAAAATAATGCACAATTAAAAATATACTATGCATCTGTTAAATAAAAAACCGGCAATTATAATTGTATTGATCGTTTTATTGGTATCACCGATAGCATTAAGAGCTCAAAACAACAGCTCGCCTTATTCTGTGCTGGGCATTGGCGATATTGAGAACAGTTACTTCAACCGTTATACCGGTATGGGGAATGCAGCAGTGGCCTTGTCAGACAGCAGGTATATTAATAACAGTAATGCGGCATCGCTCACTAAGCTGAACAAGAATTATTTTTCTATGGAGCTTTCTACCCGCTTCAAGCAGATATTTTATAGCGGCGCCGATGTATCTGAAAGCAACAATAAAACATCTGACATTGCTATACGGAGGATAAATATTGCTACCAAAATAACCAATAAATGGGGTTCTTCTGTAGGGCTGCAGCCTTTCAGCACAGCCGCTTACAGCTTTGCGGCATATAAAAATATAGAAGGTACTTCCAGCAGCATACTGGCCGATTATAATGGCGAAGGTGGCGTTAACCAGTTTTATTGGGCAAATGGATACCAGCTTACCCCTGCAACTTCTGTTGGTGTTACTTCTTCTTTCTTGTTTGGGTCCCTTAAACAAACAGAAGATCTTTTGAGCAATGACCTTACTACAGCCTTGCTTACCACAAAAAATATTTACCTGCGCAATTATTATTTCAACTTTGCATTGCAAACAAAAAAGAGGATCAATAAAAGATGGATGTCAACTTATGGCGTTACATATTCTCCTAAAACATCGTTGTTTGCAGAATATACTGTTAATGTAGAAGATGAGAACTCAACCCTTATAAAAAAAGACGCTACGCAAAATGATTACTTCACCTTGCCTGCCTCTTTAAATCTTGGCGTAGCATTAATAAAGGATAACAAATACACATTTACCATAAATGCGCAAGGGCAAGACTGGAATGCCTTACATTATAAAGGTGCCAATTATAAATTGGTATCCAGCAATAAATTATCCTTCGGCTTTCAATCGGTTAAAACAGATAAGAATTATTATGGCGGGGAGTTTGAAAAATCGGTATTTCAATTCGGATTGTATGCAGGCAACTCTTATTTAAGAGTGAATGACCAGCAGGTTACAGACTTTGGCGCCAGTGTGGGTTACGGGCAAAACGGCAAACACTCGCCGCTGGGTTATATGATCGCTTTGGAAGCCGGCCGAAGGGGTGCACAAAGCAAATCGCTGTTAAGTGAAAATTATATCAACCTGAATGTGACACTTTCTTTTATGGATATATTTTTCCTGAAAAAGAAATACTATTAAGAAGGGGACTATTAATTCAATTGTAAAGCAGGCAGCCTGTAAGAATAACCATCATACACAAATAATTCATCGATCTCAACAGTCCAGTACTTATATAAAGGCGATTTAGATAAGATCTGCTCTACTTCTTTTTTACTGGCTGCGTTAACGATCCACCAGCTGCGCTGCGTTTCCATGCTTACGGTATAACTATCCAGGATATTCTTTTCAATAAGGCTGTTGATATAAAGCCGGTGCGGCGGCACAAATGTCATAAAGCTTTCGTCCATTGTAAAATGAACGGTAACCTGGTATTTGTTCAATATGCGGTCTTTTAAATTTTCCATTCCACAATATTATTTACCCATTCTTTTTTATAGGGTACTGTTACCTTGATATAATTATCAGCATAACCTTCCATCATGCCGTTCTTACTCACGGTTTCAAATAATACCTTGCGCACTTCGCCGATATGGCTTTCAGTAAAACGCTGCATTTTTTGATAACTAAGGTTACGCAAAATTTTATTCCGTTCATTTCTTACATGTACAGGAACAACAGGCTTTAATTCCAATGCATATGTATTGGCTCTTTCCGAATACGTGAACACATGCAGGTAAGAAATATCCAGGCCATTTAAAAATTCAACCGTGTCCTTAAAATCTTCATCCGTTTCACCGGGAAATCCAACGATCACATCTACACCAATTCCGCAATGCGGCATCAATGTTTTTATCAGTCCAATTCTTTCTGCATACAATTCCCTTCTGTATCTCCTGCGCATCAATCCCAGTATTTTATTGCTGCCGCTTTGCAAGGGTATATGAAAATGCGGCATTATCTTTTTGCTGTTGCTTACCAGTTCAATGATATCATTGCTCAACAGGTTTGGTTCGATAGAAGAGATACGGTAACGTTCAATGCCATCTACTTCATCCAGCTCTTTCAGCAGATCATAAAAATTCTCTTCTTTTATTTTACCACCGGAGAATCCTTTTCCAAAATCGCCAAGATTGATACCGGTAAGCACTACTTCTTTACCGCCTCTTGCTGCAATGGCCTCTACATTTCTTACTACATTATCAATGCTGTCGCTGCGGCTTTTACCCCTCGCCATTGGTATGGTGCAAAAGGAGCAGTTATAATCGCAACCGTCCTGCACTTTTAAGAATATCCTTGTTCGGTCATTTATAGAATGCGAAGCGGTAAACACATTTACATCTTCAATATCGCAGCTGCATATCTTAGCGCTGTTGCCCTTGGTCATTTCTTTTAAATGCGTGGTAATATTGAATTTTTCTGCGGCCCCTAAAACAAGGTCCACACCAGGTATCTCCGCTATTTCTTTTGGCTTCAGCTGGGCATAGCAACCGGTGATGACCACCATTGCTTCAGGAGCTTTCTTTTGGATACGGCGTACCAGCAACCGGCATTCTTTGTCCGCATTTTCGGTAACCGAGCAGGTGTTGATGACATATACATCCGCTACTTCATCAAAATCTTTTTTTACAAATCCATCATTTTCCAAAAGCCGGCCTATAGTGGAGGTTTCAGAAAAATTAAGCTTGCAGCCCAAAGTATGTAGTGCAACAGTTTTATTCATGAAAGCACAAAATTAAAGTATTTGCGGCAGATGGGAAGAAGTGAGCTGATTATACCGTTTTAACAATTCACATTTAAATAATAACCGGCACTATTCCCTCAAACTCAATGGAATAGAGTTTTTTTGAACAACCTTGTGCATAAGTACAGGCTTACAGCAGCCATCAAAAGCGTAACTTACCAATATGGTCACATCATCCACAGAGTTAACTTCTTTCATTGATGAGTTCAATTTAAAGAACTCTAATGGTGTTGTAAGCTTTCCTGCTAAAGTTAATTTTGCGGTAAAGAATATTGAACATGTAGTGGTTTGTGAAGTGCAGATCATTACCAGCAATGCGCTGAACAGTATTTATTTATTGTATAAAGAAGAAGGCGCTTCATTTTTGCCGGATATGTTTACCGCTGCTGCCAATGTGTTTCGCTACATCAACAACCATTGCTTAAAGATAAAAGGGCTTTCTCCAAAAGTGGGCGAATACCTGGTATCCATATTTCCTTCGCGGCAATAATATTCTCCTTTTAATTTGATTTTCAGCACTATGGAAATATTTGACAGGATTTGTGCCCTGAAATGTTACATACTTATTATTTTTGTGCAGCATTATGCCCGACAAATCAAATACAGCCACACAGTTAAACGAAGAAACAGATACACTGACATCTGTAGAGGAAAGCTGTTCTCTTATTGTATGGAACGATGAAGTGAATACGTTTGAATGGGTGATTGAAACCCTGATCGAAGTGTGCGGTCATTCGGAAAACCAGGCAGAGCAATGCTCTATGATCATACATACCAAAGGCAAATATGCCGTAAAAGAAGGTAGCTACGATACCTTAAAGCCAATGTGCGACGCCATAACGGAAAGAGGGATCGGCGCTACAATAGAAGTTATTGCAAACTGATCAACTTACAAAACCACATCGAGGATAAATACCGGGCAATCTTTTTACAGTATTGCCGGTAAACAGCTTATGTACTTTTTAAATAAAACAATATCATTTCCCCCGGTTCATAAAGCCGGTGAAGACGGATTATTGGCTATTGGCGGCGACTTAAGTATCGAACGCTTATTGCTTGCTTACAAAAGCGGTATCTTTCCCTGGTACAATGCCAATGAGCCAATATTATGGTGGTGCCCCGATCCGAGATTTGTTTTATTTCCCGAAAAATTAAAGGTGAGTAAAAGCATGCGCCCTGTTTTGCAGAACGGTAAATTCAGGTTTACTATAAATAAAGCTTTTGAAACCGTTATCCAAAATTGCAAGACCATTGCCCGTAAAGATCAGCAGGGCACCTGGATACAGCCGGAAGTACAAAAAGCCTATACCGAATTACATTCACTAGGCTTTGCACACAGTGCCGAAACATGGCTCAATGGAGAATTGGCAGGCGGCTTATACGGCATAAGGATCGGGAATATTTTTTTTGGCGAAAGCATGTTCAGCAAGATCAGTAATGCCAGCAAATTTGCATTCATCAATTATGTGGGGCAATTGCAAAAAGAGAATGTTCAGCTAATAGATTGCCAGGTTTATACCGAACACCTGGAAAGCCTCGGCGCAGAAATGATCGCAAGGAAAAAATTCATTGAGCTTTTAAATAAAAACATCCGTTAAGCCAGCCCTATTAATTTGTCGATTACTGCTTATTGTTACATCCTGTACATTAAATTTTGATCGGTCAATTAAATTAAAACAATTTAAAATTCCTTCGTAATACTTACCAGTAAACGGTTTCGCAAAAACGCAAAACCAATACACTATTTTTTTTCATTAATACAAAGACATTCAACAACAAAAAACACTTTTCTCTTTTTGATTGACTTTAAATTTGCATTTCTAAAAGTTAAACAAAAAAAATTATGAAAAGAGTATTTATGAGTGTTGCGTTATTGGCAACAACAGTTTTAGCTGCCAATGCACAAAAGAACACTTTATTAGTTGGAGGAAATGTTTCTTTAAGTACTGAAAAAGCACCTGGTTTATCTGATGATGTCAAGACAACTGTTTTTTCATTCAGTCCTACAATTGGTTACCAATTCAACAATAACTGGACAGCAGGTATTGTGGGAGATGTTGCAAGTGCTAAACAAACAGAAGGTTCATTTGAAACCAAAGCAAATGGATTTGCAGTTGGTCCGTTTGTACGTTATGCTCACAGCTTGTCTAACCTGTTTGCTGTTTACGGGCAATTTGAAACCAAGTTCGGTGGCTTAAAGCAAACACAATCCAGCGGTACAACTTCATCAGTATCTAAATCATCTACTGCAGAGATCAATTTATTTCCTGCGTTATTTATTAATTTCAAAAACAGTTTTGGATTGAACTTTAATATTGGTGGCATTACTTATACCAATATAAAACCAAAAGGCGCTGATGGAACAAATTCCTTCAACTTCAATTTTGGCAAAACAGTCAACATTGGCATCTCCAAGAATTTCAACTTATAATATTTGCGCATGACATTAAAAAGGCCCCGTTTGGCAACGGGGCCTTTTTATTAAATAACTATTTTATTTCCCAAACTTCTGCTTTAATGCAGCCAATGCATCATCCATTGGTAATTCCGCTACACTCTTTTGAGGTTTAGGTTGTTGTTTATTAAATGCCGGACGTTGTGCTTTTACCGGCATTTCCTGTGTTTGTTTAATAGACAAAGCGATACGTTTTCTTGCTACATCCACATCGGTAACTTTTACATTCACCGGCTGGTTCAGTTTCAATACTTCCGATGGATCGGTAATATACTTATGTGCTATTTCCGACACATGCACCAGTCCATCCTGCTTTACACCGATATCAACAAAAGCACCGAATCTTGTTATATTGGTAACTATGCCCGGCACTTCCATACCGATCTTTACATCTTCAATGCTGTAAATATTGGCAAACTCAAATTGCTGTGCTTCACTTCGTGGATCAAGCCCCGGCTTTTTCAATTCGCTGATGATATCTTTAATCGTATGCTCGCCAAATTGTTCCGTTACATATTTTTTTGCATCAATGGTCTTTAACAGTTCTTCTTTTCCGATCAATGAACTTATATCAACACCCAGGTCTTTTGCAATAGTTTCTACCAAAGGATAAGCTTCGGGATGCACTGCACTTTGATCCAGTACGTTCTCTCCTTCCTTGATACGTAAAAATCCTGCGCATTGTTCATAAGCTTTTCCACCCAGTCTTGGCACTTTCAGCAATTGTTTGCGGTTGCTGAATTTTCCCAGTTCATTTCTGTACTTAATAATATTATCGGCCAATGTGCCGCCGATACCGCTTACATAACTCAATAAATGTTTACTGGCTGTGTTAAGATTAACGCCTACATTATTTACACAACTCACAACAGTTTGATCGAGCCGTTCTTTTAAACGAAATTGATTCACATCATGCTGGTATTGTCCTACACCAATACTTTTAGGATCCAGCTTTACCAGTTCGGCCAACGGATCCATCAATCGCCTGCCGATGCTTACTGCGCCACGTACCGTAATATCTTCATTGGGAAATTCTTCTCTTGCGATTTCAGAAGCAGAATAAATAGAAGCGCCATCTTCATTCACTAAAAATACAGGAAGGTTCAGTTGCATCTTTTTAATGAACTGTTCTGTTTCTCTTCCCGCAGTACCGTCACCTATGGCAAACACTTCAATTTTATATTGATGTACCAAATGTTTGATCTTCATTTCTTCTGCTGCTATCCTGTTGTTCTCATGTGGAAAGATGAGATCCGTTTTTTGCAGTTCTCCCTTTTCATCCAGGCAAACTACTTTACAACCTGTTCTGTAACCCGGGTCAATAGCCAATACTCTTTTGCCGCCCAATGGAGAGCTTAACAGAAGCTGCCGCAGGTTTTCTGAGAACACATTGATCGCCTCTTCATCTGCTTTTGTTTTTAATGTTGTTCTGCATTCTGTTTCAAGGCTTGGCTGTAATAATCTTTTATACGCATCTTTAATTGCTTTGCGCACCTGGTCGCTGCAGGTGCTCATTCCTTTGATATACAATTCGTCGATCATCCCCAGCGCAATTTCTTCTTCCGGTGCAATGGCAATACGTAAATAACCTTCTAAAAAACCACGCAGTACAGCCAGTATGCGATGTGATGGTATTTTGGAAATAAGTTCCGAAAAATCAAAATAGTCTTTGTATTTGATCCCTTCTGTTTCTTTATCAGCAATAATTTTACTTTGTAATGTTGCCTCGTTTTCAAAAAGCCTGCGCAGTTTTGCCCTTACCTGTGCATCTTCATTCACCAGTTCGGCAATGATATCTCTTGCGCCCTGCAAAGCCTCTTCAGCATCCGCTACTTTTTCATTGATGAATTTTGTTGCTTCGGCAATAACGTCAATATCTTTTTGTTCCAGTAATAAATTGGCCAAAGGTTCCAGCCCGTTCTCTCTTGCAGTCTGCGCCTTGGTTTTGCGCTTTGGTTTAAAGGGTAAATAAATATCTTCCAGTTCAGCAATGGTAGTTGCTTTATTTAATTTTTCCTGGATAGCTTCTGTCATCTTTTCCTGCTCAGTGATCGCTTTCTCTATAAATTCTTTTCGTTCGGTAAATGCTTCCAAAAATTTTGATTCTTCCTGGATCAATTGTATCTGCACTTCATCCAGCGCCCCTGTTTTGTCTTTCCGGTACCGGGCAATAAAAGGAATGGTAGATCCTTCCTGTAATAATTCCAATACGGCTTCTACTTGCTGTTGTTTAATACTTAATTTGTGCGCTATAGGTTGTGCAAATCCACTCATTATCATTTCTGTTTTAAAGGCTGCGAAAATAGGATGTGAAGCGGAAACAAAAAAAGTTGTTTGATCGGGGTTTTTACCACAGATATTTCACTAAGAGCACTAAGCATCACAAAGTTTCACAGAGACGCTCTGTGTAACTTTGTCCTCTTTGTGTAACTCTGTGAAATAAACTCTGCGAAATCTCTGCACTCTTATGTTCTCTGCGGTAAAAAATCAAGCCGTTAATCTAACCCGTTTTCCCGGATTTTGTTCCACAAAAGAATAGATGCTGTTGCGAATGGTATCATTATCATTATACGGCTGCAACCAATCCTTCAATTCATTGGCAGAGGAGACAGGGGAAGAAGCAGGCAAATATCCCATCCCCCAAAAACTCCCCCGCTCTACCAGCAGGCAAAGTTTTTCAGCTTCTGTAATTCCTTCATCTATCACAGCAAATGTTGGCAGTTGTTCATCCAACGCCTGTAAAGCTGTTCGTACTTTACCATTGTAAACAGAAGGCGGATCAGTGAACTCCACATCATCAACACCAAATGGCTCTTTATTGATGAAACATAATTTATCGTGCAGTGCAAATTCTTCAGCCATCTTTTTTAATAAGGTCAGGCCTTCATGCATTAAATTGAACGTGTATAACGGCGGCAGGTTCTTTTTCTTTTTATCAATTGCCAGCCGCAAATAACCATATCCATCTTCAAACATATACAGCCCGAATTTCTGCGCCGGTTGTTTTTGGCTGTAATTATATTTGGGCCAAAGCCTGCGTATCTCTGCACTTTCCAGTACAATGGCCTCCAGTTCGGTGGCACATTGCTTAAAGGTTATTTTATGGATATGACGTAAAAAATTCTGTCGCTTCCTGTCGGGATCGTTATGCATAAAATGGCTGCTTACCCTTTTTTTAATGTTAATGGCCTTGCCTACATAAATGATCTTTTCTTTACTGTTGTGAAAATAATATACACCGGGTTTGGGAGGAAGTTGTTCAATATCCTTTTTGTTCAGTGTTTCGGGCAGCCATTGCTCTGCAGAACTCCTTTTGAGCATATGGTCAATAAATACCTGGCCGTTGTTGCTCAAATATTTTTCAAACAACAATACCGTTGCCTTTGCATCGCCGCCGGCGCGGTGGCGGTGTTCCATGGGTATATGCAGCGACCTGCACAGATTTCCTAAGCTATACGATGGCAAACCAGGAAATACTTTTCTGCCCAAACGAACAGTACATAATTTCTTTGCAGTAAAGTCGTAGCCGGAAGTTTTGAGATGATGCTTTATAAAAGAGTAATCGAAGTTTACATTATGTGCGATGAATACGTTGTCGTTCAGCAACTCAAACAACACATCGGCTACTTCATCAAAAGAGGGTGCATCTTCTACCATGGCATTATCAATGCCGGTTAATGCTGTTAAATAGCGGGGAATATTTTGTTGCGGATTGATAAGCGTTTCAAAATGCTTCACTACCCTTTCGCCATCATGGATAAAAACAGCTATCTCAGTAATGCCGTGTGCCGATGCATAGCCTCCGGTTGTTTCTATATCTACAATAGCGTACAATTTCGTTTTCTGTTTTGTGTTTTCGGTTTTCTGTTGAGTGCCTTCTGGCTGATAAAGTATTTGAAGAGGCAATTTACTAATTATTTTAGTTGGTCAGTTAGAAAAGTTGCTCAACGGTATGCAATACAAAATAATTTTTCACTGAGCTACACAAAGAAGTCACAAAGAAACACAGAGATGCTTTGTGAATCTTCGTGACTCCTTTGCGATCTTTGTAAAAAAAACACCATGAAACTTGCTGCTTTTCCTTTTCAAACACTCGACTGGTCTACCATTCCAAAAGAAGAACGCACGGCAATAACCGGTACTGCGCATTGGCAGGTATTTATGATGAATGATATAAGGGTGCGTATGGTAACCTATTCGCCTAATTATTTTGCAGACCACTGGTGCAAAAAAGGGCACATCATTTATTGCATTGATGGCGAAATGGAAACCGAACTGGAAGACGGCAGAACGTTCACGCTGTCAAAAGGCATGACCTATCATGTGGGCGATGATTGCGAGGCGCACAGAAGCCGCTCCCAAAACGGGTGCCTGCTTTTTATTGTTGATTAAAGATGAGTTTATTGTTCATCTGCCGTAGGCCCATACATACCGGGAACAGGTATATTCAGCAAACGAAGATAAACAGATAATTGGCCGCGGTGATGCACCAGGTGACTATAGGCCCAGCCACGTATCGCTACTTTTTTGGGTAACTGGTACATTATTTTTTCTCCAACACGGGCTACCCATATCTTATCAAAATCTTCATCTGCCATTTGCTCAAGATCGGCTATCGCTGTATCAAGATTTTGCTGAAAGGTGGTCATCAGCTCTTCCTGCGAAACTGCGGTATGCGAAGTAAATTTTTGAGCAGCAAAATCAAAATCATCGATATGTGCAATCCTCGATATCCAATTAGTAGTCTCTGCAATATGCGTTGCCAGGCGGCCAACGGTCATCGACTTTTCGTGTGGCCTCCAATCCTTTTGATCTATCGGCACACGTTCCAGCATTTTTTTAGTTGCAGCAGATTCGTGTTTTAGTTCGGCAATCAATCCGTTTTTTAATGACATGGCAATATAATTTTGGTGTTAAACTTAATAAAGAAAAATAAGTATCACAGATCTTTTTCAGGAAAAGTGTTTTCCTCTACCACTTCTTCCGGATGGGTAAACTGGTGCACAGCATCTTTATGGCGTGCCATTTTTATGATCTGTATCAATGCTGTTAAAGAGAATATTCCCCCAATGAACCAGTTAAGATAAGATTCACTGTTGTGAATGCGGTCAACCAGCCATTTACCCCCGAATATAAACACACAGTTACCAAGCAATGTTCCCAAACCTATACCGATGATATAACTATTGTATTGTTCTTTTTTAGGCTCCAGTATCTTTTTAGAGAACAGAACGGTGCTCCATCCAAACCAAAAAGGTATCTGCACCGGGTTGATAGCGCACATGAACATACCTAAAAGAAAACGATGCATATTATTCTGCAGCATTACATTTTTTGTAGCGCCGTTTCCTTTTGCTGCTGAAATAAAGCTGCCGATGGCAAGCGCCAGGATAATACCCAGCGTTATCCATTCCATGATCTTCATTAATTTTTCCTGGCGGCGTACCCAGTCTATACCTACCAATGAAATACGCACATAGATCATTTCTACCAGCAATGAACCAAATGAAAAGTATAAAGCATCTTTGATACTTTCCTGTATGCCGATCTGCATAGCAGCTACATTAAGCGTACCCAACGGCAACGAACCGAGAAAGCTTATTACCAATCCCCAACAAAATATTTTTATGAGTTTGTTCATACTAAGTAAAGCTTCAAGTTACAAGCCGCAAGGGAGAAGCAGAAAAAAGGTTTAGCTAAGCTGTTGCCTGAAGCTTGCAGCTTAATTAATCTATTTGTTCATCCACTTTCTTCATTGCATTATAATGTTTTTTTGTGTCGCTTAAAAAACGTTGCCCTTTTTTAAAGCTCCACGGTGTTATTCCTTTTTTACGATTGTAGCGGCTTATCCGGTACAGTGCTTTCCAATGCTTTAATATTTCCCGGTACGCTCCTATCAAGGTGTAACCCGTATCATAAAAATGATTGGGCTCTGCACCGCAGCCATTATACTCCAAGATACTAAAATTCTTTCCCGCTTTCAGGTCTTCCACATTGGCACACATGATATCATAACGGCCATAAAAAAAATCATTGATGTTGTGACTGATCTTATCAAAGATGGCTACCAGTCTTTCATCGATCTCGTCTTTAAGATCAATGAAATGAGCGCCACGGTTATGATTGGCAGCATAGCTAAGCATATACCGCTCGCCGTTGGCCAATACATCGTTCCATCTTTCTTTATGCTTGCTGTGCAATTCCCCCACCCGCTTTTTTCCTTTCGGGTGTTGATGTACCAGTTCTTCCAGTGTGTGTTTGCCATCACCGGTAACCTGCAAGGGTATCTTGTGCAAAAAACCTGTAACGATACCTTTTTCCTGTTCAGGATGACGGATATAAAACACGCTTACCTCCATCGGGTAATGTACCATTTGCTGCACGATATATTCAAAAGGAACTTTGCTGTGATAGTTGCTGAATTCTTCTTCGGTATCTATCTTCCTGAACAAGATACCTTGTCCGCCAACTTCGGGCTTTACTATTAACGGATAAGCAATACCGCTTTGCTGCAGGCGTTGTTTTACCAGTTCAAAACTTTCCGGTGGCTTTACATTAAAAGTAGCAGGATAAAGTTCAGTCGGCAAAAGATCATACATTTCCTTTTTAGGCTCGCCTTCCATACCGCCGAAAGTAAGCTTAGGATTACTGGGTGTAAAAAACCATATCCATCCTGATCTTAACATATACCATCCCCAAACCGGAGTAATAGGAGCATACAACAGTTTAAACGGCCATGCTTCCCAATGCGTTATTTTATAGATAAGTTTCTTCAATGCTTCTGATATAATTTTCAAAAATAAACCCTTAAGCCCAAACCGCAATCGCAAAACAATTAATTACATTTGCTGCACAGCAATATAATTTATATGCAGGTACCAACAATGGCAGCAATGATGGCCAGCGGCGAAACTCCCGAAGTATTATTCTGGGTTGG
This sequence comes from Bacteroidota bacterium, assembly GCA_048497855.1. Taxonomy (GTDB): domain Bacteria; phylum Bacteroidota; class Bacteroidia; order Chitinophagales; family Chitinophagaceae; genus Ferruginibacter. The sequence goes on from JBEHZB010000006.1 coordinate 219,382, forward strand.
CTGCGCCGGTAGTTTTGATCAGCGGGCACAAAAAATAACCAAGGCATTTGTTACCATACTGGATAAAGTAGGCATAAAGTATGCCATTTTGGGTAAAGAAGAAATGTGCACCGGCGATCCTGCACGCCGTGCCGGTAATGAATTCATGTTCCAGATGATGGCTTACCAGAACATACAAATACTGAATGGGTATGGCATTAAAAAGATCGTAACGGCCTGTCCGCATTGTTTTAATATTTTAAAGAATGAATACCCTGAGTTGGGTGGAACATACGAAGTGATCCATCATGCTACCTTCATACAACAACTGATAGATGAAGGAAAAATAAAAATGGCAGAAGGCGGTTCTTTTAAAGGGAAGAAGATCACGTATCATGACAGCTGTTATCTTGGCCGTGCCAATAATATTTATGAAGCACCGAGAAAAGTACTGGAAGCGCTGGATGCTTCGCTGGTAGAAATGAAGCGCTGCCGGAGCAACGGTTTGTGTTGCGGTGCAGGTGGTGCACAAATGTTTAAAGAAGAAGAAAAAGGTACTACAAGAATAAATTTAGAACGTACCAATGAAGCACTGGAAACAGGCGCCACTGTTATTGCTGCAGCCTGCCCTTTTTGCAACACCATGATGACCGATGGTGTAAAGAACAGCAATAAAGAAGATGAGGTGCAGGTACTGGATATTGCGGAACTGGTGGCGGCATCGATGTGATGTAAATTTTGTAATTTAGAGCAGATAAACAGTAAGGCTATGACAATTACAGCGATGAAAAAAAAGCTACATGAATATGTAGAAAACGGAGATCCTCAAAAAATAAAACTTTTTTATTCTTTACTGGAAGATAAGGAGAGTGAAATAGAATGGAGTGATGAATTTGTAAAAGAATTGGATAGAAGAACTTATGAAATGGAGAATGATCTTGTAAAGACCTATACACTGGATGAAATGATTACCGAAGCAAGGAAAAGAACAAAGGCAAAACTCAGGAATGGAATTAAGAACGCACCAAAAAGCAAATGAAGATTTTTTTGATTCATACTTTTTTTACGAAACAAGATCAGCAGGTTTAGGAGAAGATTTCTACATAGAAATTCAGGCTGCATATGCTATTATTAAAAAGCATCCGTTAAGAAATCGTATAATTAAAGGAAATTATCGAGTATATAATCTTAAAAAATTTCCATTTCAGATTATATACACTTATAATAAAATACGAGACCGCATCTCCATTTCAGCTATCTATCATACATCTAAGAACCCTAAAAAGAGATTTAGAAAATTTTGATCATCATGAACCTCGATTTCCACGATCATATTCCCGCTGATTTTTCCGACTCATCAAGAGTATGGATATACCAGAGCAGCCGCCTGTTCCTCATCAGCGAAGCATTTGAAATAGAGGATATGCTGAAGGAATTTACCGCCAGCTGGAAAAGCCATGGCGACGAAGTAACCGGCTACGCCAATCTTTTCTTTGGGCAATTCATTGTTATAATGGCCGATGAAAGCAATACCGGCGTGAGTGGCTGCAGTACCGACAGTTCAGTACGGCTGATCAAAACCATTGAAGAACGTTTTAATGTACAATTATTCGACAGGCAAAGCCTGGCTTTCCTTATCAAAGAAAGAGTACAACTGCTCCCTATGAATCAATTGAATTATGCGCTGGAAAATAACTTTATCGACGGCGATACTTTATACTTCAATAATACCGTGCTTACCAAAAAAGAACTGTTCGAAAAATGGATCACGCCGGTGAAAGACAGCTGGCTGGCAAGGAAGTTGAAGGTTCAAATGTGAGACGTGAAAAGTGAAACATGAAACTTTACACCCTGCTCTTTACGTTTCACCTCTCACCTTTCACTTCTTAACCTCCTTCTTCTTCAACTGCTCTATCTTATTGGTCTTCTTTACACTCTTATTAAAGATATAACTCAGCGCTATCCTGAAGTTTCTTGTATCGGTAGCGCTAAAACTTTCCAGGTTAAAATTGCTGGCGTAGGTAAAGGTTTTATTTTGCTGCCTGCTGAAAGGATCAATAACATTAATGGCCACAATAAATTTCTTCTCAAAAAATTTACGCTGTATACCCACATTCATGCTTAAATTATTATTCAGCGTTCCCTGCGGATTTGCAAAACGGTTGTAGGTAAAACTGCCGTTAGCATTCAGCACATCATTAAACTGGTAGCTGCCATTGAGCGTAGAATAGAATGATCCGCCGTTACGGAAATAACGCACTTCCCTGTCGTGCCGGCTATATACATTATAGGTATAACCCAAACTTAAATTCGCTTTCGATTTTTTATTCAACGTGTATCCTCCCCAAATACTGGATTCATATTCTGTTCTTCCGCTGATATTTTGCCAGGTGGTATTCGTTTTGCCATCAGGCAATAAAGTACGCAGCGAACTGTAAATATTCTGCAACGAATTATAACCTACTGATCCGTTTATATAATACAGCTTGTTCCATTTGCCCACAATAAGATCGAAATTGTCGGCATAATACGGCTGCAAAGCCGGGTTGCCAAAGCGGGTATTGTTAGGATCGCTGTAATCTACTGTCGGGTTAAGCTCATTCAACCCCGGGCGCTGTATGGTTCTTTTATAACTGAAGGTGATGCTAACTTCATTCTTCCATTTTTTCATGATGGTAGTGAATGGCAGCATGCTCCAATAATTATTACCATAATCGCTTGTACTGTTCTTCAGGTCGAAACTGGTGCCGGTATGCTCCGCCTGCAAGCCTGCATTAATGTAAAAGTCGGTAACAATATCGTACCGCACCGCAGCACGTAAGGCATATACCAGCTGATGAAAGCGAAAATCATTGCTCAGGAACTGGTTTTGTACAAATACATTATCCGGCTTCTTTAAAAAAGTAGTGTTCACTATATTATGACTGCCCAGGCGTATTACATTGCTTCCAAAATTGAGCGATGTCTTTTTATCTTTCAATGGCTTATCATAATTAACCCGGATGCTAAGCGTATTATTTGTTACATCGGTTAATTGTTGCTGTGTAGAATCGCTTGTTGGTGTTGCATAATATGGATCAAGATAGACCTGGTAAAAATCTTTATCAACCGAGTTATCATTATAGTTGTAACCTGATATGAACTTAAACACTTCTTTCGGATCTTTCCCTTTCCAGGTATAAGTAAGGTTGAGGTTGGGATTGATACTGTTTGTTCCCGTAACAATATAACGGTTGCTCAGCCTGTAACGCTGATCGTACCGGTTTATATTAGTGTATTCATTTTCACTGTGACTGCCTGCATTATTACCGTTCAGCAAAGCTGTAAAACTTAAACTGTTTCGCTTGTCAATATCATAGCCAATATTAAACCTTCCGTTTGGGCGGCGGTTATCATTGCCACTGTTAGCAACAGTGTTATAATAATTAACAGAATCAGCATAAATATTCTGACGGTTGCTGTAACTGTTGCCGGTATATTTATTATAGCCAAACCCTGCATTTACATTAATGGTCAGTTTCTTTTTTCGGTAATTAAAATTACCATTGATACCAGCCTCTCCCCTTGTACCATAGTTCACATTCAACCGTGCATTCTTACCTACTTTACCTTTTTTGGTTACGATATTGATAACACCACCTCTTTCGCTGGCATATTCAGCAGGCGGTGTGGTCATTACTTCTATCTTCTCTATCATGCTGCCCGGCATACTTTCCAGCATATCCTGCAATTGCTTTGCATTTAGTTCAACAGGCTTATCATCTATCAATATCTTAACTTCTTTGCCCCGTATCAATACCTTACCATCATTATCAACATTTACCAGCGGTGTTTGTTTCAGCAATTCAGTAGTAGTAGCACCGGAACTTAACGCCGATTCGCCTGCATTAAAAGTGATCTTGCCATCTTTACTTTCTATCAATGGCTTTTCTGCATACACAATCACAGCATCCAGTGTTGTTTGCTTTTTGCTTAGCTTAATATCATTCAGGTCAAAATCAAAACGGTCTGCTCTTATGTAAAGACTATCCAGCGTCATACTGCCATAGCCAGCCATGCTGAATTGCAACCGGTAATATCCAAAAGGAAGTTTTTCAAATAAGAAAGCGCCGTCTTTTACCGTAATAAAATGATCGGTATAAGCAGTATCCGAAAGTCGGGTAACAGTAACATTGGCACCTGCAATGGCTTTGCCGTTCTCATCATCGAGAACGTTGCCGATAATAATGCCTTGAATTACTTTGGAAGATTTTTCCTGTGCTGCTGCAATAGAGAAAGAAAACAGTAAAGCGAATAAAGCAAAGAATTTCAACAGATAGGTTTTATATGCTGGCTGCAAATTTAATACATGAACCGTTGCAGGCAGTTATTTTGTTAAGAACGGCAGCCGCAAAAAGCCGCAACTTATACTGCTCATTTACCGTTAACATAATTATTATAGCTTTTTTAACTTTCATTGCTATTTTTAGAACTCTAAAAAAAAGGAACATGAAGAAAATTGTTATTGCTGTTGCCGCAATACTGGCTATTTCCACGTCTGTTTCGGCACAAACCAGCACCAAAAGAAAATTCATCGACCCGGCTAATATGGACCCCTCCGTAAAGCCCGGAGATAATTTTTATCTGTATGCCAACGGTACCTGGATAAAGAACACTCCTGTTCCGCCATCCAAAACAAGGTGGGGCAGCTTTGATAAACTGTCTGAAGAAAGCTCGCAGGCGCTGAAAGGATTGCTGGAAGATGCCGCCGCAAACCCCGGCAGCAATTCGCTGATGAAACGTGTAGGTGATTTTTATGCCAGCGCAATGGACAGCGCCGCTATTGAAAAGCTGGGTTATCAACCAATAAAAAAAGCGCTGGATGGTATTGCAAAGCTGGGCAGCAGGCAGGATATACTGGACCATATCAATTACCTGCGTTCCAACTCTATTACTTCGCCGTTGTACAGCATTGGTGTAAGGCAGGATGCAAGAAACGTTACCCGCTATATCATCAACATTGGCCAGGGTGGCACTACCTTGCCAGACAGGGATTATTATCTTAAGAATGATCCCCGCAGCCAGAATATCCGTAAAGAGTACATCACTTATATGACAAAGCTGTTCACGCTTTGCGGAAATGATGAAGCCACTGCAGCAAAAAATGCAGCTACTGTACTGGCATTGGAAACCACTATTGCCAATGCACAAATGAGCCGTGTGGAAATGCGTGATCCTGTTAAACTGTACAATAAATTTTCTGTAGCAGGACTTAATGTAAGAACACCGGGCATCAACTGGGCCACTACGTTTAAGCAACTGGGCTATGCCAATGATCCTGATACCATGATCGTAAGCAACCCTAAATTTTTAACTTTCATTGATTCGCTGGTAAACTCAGCGCCAATAGAAGACATTAAAGTTTACCTGCAATGGGATGTGATGAGAGATGCGGCGCCATTCCTGAGCAGCGATTTTGTAACTGCCAATTTCAATTACAATAAAGCTATCAGTGGACAAAAGGAACAAACGCCACGCTGGCAGCGTGCCAGCGGCCTGATAGATAATCAGCTTGGCGACTTGCTTGGACAGTTATATGTAGATAAATATTTTAAACCCGAAGCCAAGCAGCGTATGATCGCACTGATCGATAACATGATACAAACTTTCGACAGCCGTATTCAAAAGCTGGAATGGATGAGCCCCGAAACTAAATTAAGAGCAACAGAAAAATTACATGCCTTCACCAAAAAAGTGGGCTATCCTGATAAATGGAAAAATTATGAAGGACTGGTAATAAAAAGAGATGATTATTTAGGAAATGTACAGCGGTGCAATCAATGGCAGTACAGGGATAATGTGAGCCGCCTGGGCAAGCCGATCAATAAAACAGAATGGAGCATGACACCATCTACTGTGAATGCATATTATGCTTCTACAAAAAATGAGATCGTTTTCCCGGCAGGTATCCTGCGTTTTCCTTTCTTTGATTTTGAAGCAGATGATGCGATAAATTATGGTGGCATTGCCGCTGTTATCGGTCATGAAATGACACACGGCTTTGATGACCAGGGAAGACAGTTTGATGGCGATGGAAATTTGAACGACTGGTGGACACCTGCAGATGCGGATGAATTTAAAAAACGTGCCGATATGGTGGTTGCGCAATACAACAGCTATACAGTATTGGATACGCTGCATGTAAATGGCAGACTTACTTTAGGTGAAAACCTTGCTGATCTTGGCGGCCTGAGCATTGCTTATGAAGCATTCAAAAAAACACCCGAAGGTAAAAGCAATACAAAGATCGATGGCTTTACTCCTGATCAGCGTTTCTTTTTGAACTGGGCGCAGGTATGGCGCAACAATATCCTGCCTGAAGCAGCGGCGCAACGTATCCTCACCGATTCGCACTCGCCAGGCCTGTACCGCAGCAACGGCCCGCTTACCAACATCGATGCTTTTTATAAAGCCTTTAATGTAAAAGAAGGCGATAAGATGTATGTGGCGCCGGAAAAAAGGATACATGTATGGTAAACCCCTCCGCCCCTAAAGGGGAACTGATCAAGTAGAAGATTAAACAAAAGATCAATCATATTTTTAAAACCCTCACGTTATAGCGTGAGGGTTTTGTTTTATCTCACCGCAGAGAACTTGAGGAAGCAAAGTTTACGCAGAGCATCTCTGCGCAAACTCTATTAACTTATTTCTCAGCGATGAAAATATTAGCGTGTACCCATTATAGGGCTTACCCGTAACACTTAATGTCTTTTTCTGCTGATTTACAAATTGAAACCAGTATGATTCAAATATTTTTACTGTTATCTAATACATTTGCGCTTCATAAAAATGTAGCCATGATTAAAAATGTATTGTTTATTCTTTTTGCAGGCGTTATACTCGTAAGTTGCACTAAAGATGATAAAGTAAGTAAGACAACCCAGGAAATGATAGTAGGAAAATGGAAAGTGAATACTATTGTTGAGGAAGATACAAGCATACCATTTACATACACATACACAGGCGTATCGAGCGATTACATAGACTTCAGAAATGATGGCAAGGTGTATTATAATACGGCTTTCGGTTCTGTCCCAGGTCCTGATACATTTACTTATAAAGTATTGAATAACCAATATATTGTTGAAGGCAATTATGATACTTTTGAAATCAAGACATTGACAGATACCAAACTTATCCTCCATTACCAAAATACCATTGGTTCATATAGATATACAGAAGATATGTATAAGTAAAGTTTGATAAATTGCAGGATTGTCTCTGCCATCCTGTCATAATCTGTTTGTTTTTAGTTACCTTTGCCCCTCTAAAAAAGGACATTACTCCTATGTTGGATCTGGCAACTGATAAAAAACACGACGAAGCACGACAAGGTGAGGCTTTTGCACCGTTCCTGAACGATTCATCTACCTATAAAAAGCATTTTTATATAGAAAGCTACGGCTGCGCCATGAACTTTGCCGACAGCGAGGTGGTAGCTTCTATCTTATTGGATAAAGGCTTTGGCGCCACCAAAAATGTAGAAGATGCCGACCTGATCTTCGTAAACACCTGCTCCATCAGGGAAAAAGCAGAACAAACCGTACGTAAGCGCCTTACCGAATTCAGGCAGTTGAAACGATCTAAGCCAGGCATGCTGGTTGGCGTGCTCGGCTGCATGGCAGAACGGCTGAAAGCAAAATTCATAGAAGAAGAAAAACTGGTTGACCTTGTAGTTGGCCCCGACGCTTACCGCACTTTACCGGCATTGATAGAAGAAGCCAACACAGGGCAAAAGGCAGTGAATGTATTATTAAGCCGCGATGAAACCTATGCCGATATTGCACCAATACGATTAAACAGTAATGGCGTTACCGCCTTTGTAAGCATCATGCGTGGCTGCAATAATATGTGCTCCTTTTGTGTAGTGCCTTTTACAAGAGGCAGGGAACGCAGCCGCGATGCGCATTCCATTGTTAATGAATGCAGGCAGTTATTTGAAGAAGGATATAGAGAAGTAACGTTGCTGGGGCAGAATGTGGATAGCTACCACTTTGTGGACGACGGACCGCAAACGGCAGACCACAGACAACAGACAACAGACGACGGAATACAGACGACAAATGGTGAGCAACATAAAACAGAAGACAGAAAACAGGAAATAACTTTTGCAATGCTGATGGAAATGGTGGCACAGATCTCTCCTTTATTGCGTATTCGTTTCTCTACTTCGCATCCAAAAGATATTACAGATGATGTACTGCATACGATGGCAAAGTATGAGAACATCTGCAATTACATTCATCTACCTGTACAAAGCGGCAGCACAAGGGTATTGCAGATGATGAACAGAACGTACAGCAGGGAGTGGTACATCGCCAAAGTTGACAGGATACGTGAATTGCTGCCCGACTGCGGCATTTCAACAGACATGATCACCGGCTTTTGTACTGAAACAGAAGAGGAGCACCAGGAATCACTGAGCCTGATGGAATACTGTAAATACGATCTTGCTTACTTATATTTCTATTCTGAACGCCCCGGCACATTAGCTGCAAGAAGATTTGCCGATGATGTTCCATTGGATGTAAAGAAAAGAAGACTGCAGGAACTGGTTGATCTTTATCGTGCCCATTCCTTACTAAGTATGCAGCGTGATGTAGGTAAAGTTTTCAAAGTACTGGTAGAAGGCACATCTAAAAAAAGTGAGGATGAATTACATGGAAGAGCTGATAATAATAAAGTAGTGGTATTTCCAAAACTTCATTATCAAAAAGGAGATTATGTCTTTGTAAGAATAACTTCATGTACAGCGGGTACTTTATTAGGTGAGGCAATGCCCCCTCCGCCCCCTAAAGGGGGAACTTTGGAGCTCACTACAGGAGGCACTTTTATAATATAAGAAGAGATTAAAACGATAGATGAATCAATGAAGGAGAATATGTTCTATGGGGCAGGCCCAATGATATTTGAACTGGCAAAGAAATTAAGGAATAATGTTACAGCAACGGAAATGATATTGTGGGGAAGATTAAAAGAAAAGTTCCCGGAAATAAAGTTCAGAAGGCAACATCCGGTGTCAATTTATATTGCTGATCTGTATTGCCATTCTAAAAAAATAATAATAGAAATTGATGGAAGCATACATGATTCAATAGAAGTAAAAAGAAATGACGCAATAAGACAAAAGAATTTAGAAGACCTGGGATTAAAAGTATTACGTTTTACCAACAAAGAAATCATGAACAACATAACACAAGTTCTTGATACAATAGAAAAGTATTTACAATCATCTTAAACCAAGTTCCCCCTTTAGGGGGCGGAGGGGGTATGGAATTACAAAGTATAAAAAACCGTTTCGGTATTATCGGCAATTCACCTGCACTCAACCATGCGTTGAATGTAGCGGCGCAGGTAGCCAATACCGACCTGAGCGTACTCATTAATGGCGAAAGCGGTGTAGGTAAAGAAGTGTTTTCGCAGATCATACATGCTTTAAGTGCAAGAAAACATAACCCGTTCATTGCTGTGAACTGCGGCGCTATTCCCGAAGGCACAATAGATTCAGAATTATTCGGGCATGAAAAAGGTTCGTTTACCGGCGCTGTTGACAGCCGCAAAGGATATTTTGAAACCGTAAGCGGCGGTACCATCTTTTTAGATGAGATAGGTGAAATGCCTTTAGGTACACAGGCCCGACTACTTCGTGTACTGGAAACCGGTGAATACATCCGTGTGGGCAGCAGCAAGGTGCAAAAAACAGATGTACGGGTTATTGCAGCAACCAATAAAGAGCTGATCGATTTTGTTCATGCCGGTAAGTTTCGTGAGGATTTGTATTACCGTTTAAATACTGTCCCTATCCGTGTTCCCGCATTGCGTGACAGAAAAGAAGACATCCCTCTCCTCTTCCGAAAATTTGTTACTGATTTTGCGGATAGATATAAAACCACACCGGTACAACTGGATGAAGAAGCAAAGAGTGTATTGGCAAATTATACCTGGCCGGGCAATGTGCGTGAGCTTAAAAATATTGCAGAGCAGATGTCTGTACTAAGTACTGATAAATCAATAACTGCTGCAAAACTCAGATCGTTCTTACCTGAACATAACAATCAATCTAGATTGCCGGTACTAGCTGGCGGCTCTAACTCCTCTGAATTTGCAAATGAACGGGAGATATTATACAAACTCTTTTTCGACATGAAGAAAGATGTGAATGAACTGAAGAAGATGTTCTTCGATATTTTACAGAATCCTTCGCTGGCGCAGCATCATGTTCCGGTATATGCTGATGATAACCTGCATAAAGAACTGGGTGCACATTCCGGCGCTATTCAATCGGCCCAACCTGTCATTCTTCACCAGGGCAATACCGATATTCACCAGCATGAAGATGTGGAAGAGTCATTGAGCATTATGGATAAAGAAAAAGAACTTATCCTGAAAGCGCTGAAGAAACATAAAGGCAAACGTAAAGATGCGGCTATTGATCTTGGTATCAGTGAAAGAACATTGTACAGGAAGCTAAAGGAGTATGATATTGAGAGTTAATTTTAACGTCTCTTATTAATATTTCCTGGTTAATTTGCGGGTATCACGCAAAGGCACTAAGAATTATACAAGAGGCGCAAAAAAATTTAGCTCTTTGCGTTTCCTTTGCAGCTTGGCGTGAAATATAAGTTGCACGCAAAGGCGCTAAGAATAAATACAAAAGGCGCAAAGAAATTTAGCTCTTTGCGTTTCCTTTGCAGCTTGGCGTGAAATATAGGTTGCACGCAGAGGCGCTAAGGCCAAATACAAAAGGCGCAAAAAAACTTTGCTTCTTTGCGCTTCCTTTGCAGCTTGGCGTGAAATATACATGATACACAAAAACTGCAAAGAGTTCGGATAATAAAAAGCAAAACATAAATGCTAAAACATAGTAACTCTCTTTTCAACAATACCTTACTTGCAATAATAATTTGCTCACTATTATTGTTTACCTTCTCCTGTTCTACCTGTAAATATGGTTTCAGGGATACTTCGCCTATTCCGGAAGAAGTAAAAACGTTCCGGGTAAACCCGCTGGAGAACAGGGCCACCTATGTAAACACACAACTGGCACCGCAGCTTACCGAAAAGCTAAAACAAAAGATCATCAATACCACCAGGCTTAAACAAACCAATAATGATGATGCCCATTACGATATCAGCGGTTATGTAAGCCAATATTTTACCACTACAGTAGGTATCACCAATAACGAAGCTGGCACCAACCGGCTTACTGTGGGTTTTCATCTGATCTTTAAGAATACGTTGGATGATAAAAAAAGCCAGGAAGCTGATATCACCCGCAGTTTTGATTTTCCGGCTACGCAAACACTGGCGCAGGCTGAAGCGGTGCTTACTACCGATATTATCCGGAATATTGTAGATGAGATCTTCAATAAAATATTCTCCAATTGGTAACACGGGGATGAAATCGTTCCGGGTAAAAAAGTGTATTTTTGAGCCATGCCATCCCAATCCCCACTTTTCGAATCATTGTTTAAACATAACGGAAGCGACCGTTCTTTCCTGGAAGATGTGGCAGCAAAGCACCCTTATTTTGCCCCGGCACAATTTTTCCTTTTAGAACAAACGGATATCTCATCAGAAGAGTATACTAAACAGGCTGCTAAAACAGCGCTCCTTTTTAATAATCCCCATTGGCTCAATTATCAATTGAAACCGGCAAAAGAAACTATCATAGAAAAAAAAGAAGTTGTTATGGAAACCGTTCCTTCGCCGGATGCTGAAATAAAAAAGGAAGCCGTGCAGGAAGAAAAAGCCCCTGAAGTTGTTATGAACAAAACTGTATTACAACCTTTTACTCCTACAAAAGAACCCATGCTGTTTGAACCCATGCATATGGTGGACTATTTTGCATCGCAGGGCATTAAATTAAGTGAGGAAATACAGACGGGAGATAAACTGGGCAAGCAGCTTAAAAGCTTTACCGAATGGCTGAAGAGCATGAAAAAAGTACATGTAGATAAGCTGCCCGGAACCAGCCCCCAATCTGAAATAGCAGTGCAAACCCTTGCCGAAAAAAGCAATGCAGAAGACGATGTGATCACCGAGGCCATGGCCGAAGTTTTTGCCATGCAGGGTAAAACCTCAAAGGCTGTAGAAACATATCAAAAATTAAGTTTGCTCAATCCCGCCAAAAGTGCTTTCTTTGCAGCCAAAATTGAACAATTAAAAGGATAGTGATATGTTAATTTTATTCGGTGTTTTGGTAATTATAGCTTCTGTAGTGTTAGGTTTGATCGTATTGATACAAAACCCTAAAGGTGGCGGTCTTTCTGCAAGCCTTGGCGGTTTCAGCAACCAGTTGATGGGTGTTAAACAAACTACCGATGTACTGGAAAAAGGTACCTGGGTATTTGCAGCGATCGTAGGGATACTTTGTTTACTGTCTCCTGCTTTTATTCCAAAAGCCGGTTCGGGAAGTTCACCAAATGATGACCTGAGAGGTGGCGTAGGAACAGGTGTACAACAAAAAGCTGCAACACCAGCTGCACCAAAGCCTAACACAGTTAACCTGCCTGATACTCAAAAGCACTAAGAAGATTTTACAAATATTTTATAGCCCTGTCGTTTACTGGCAGGGTTTTTTATTTTACTTTGTTGCCTCTCAAAAAAGATTATGAAAAGGAAGATCATCTATAGCATAGTTTTAATTATCCTGATCGGCGGTGGGTATGTTGCATGGCAGGTATTTGGCCCTACAGTTAAAGCTCCCGAAGGAAAGTATTTTTATATTAAAACAGGCAGTACTTACCAGGATGTGAAGAACAGTTTGGTAGAACAAAACATCATTGGCGGCACTTTCTTTTTTGATAAACTTGCCAGCCAGGCAAAGTATCCTAATGCGGTAAAAGCGGGACGCTATGAAATAAAGAATAACATGAGCCTTTACAATTTGGTGCGTATGCTGCGTGCCGGCAACCAGGCTCCTGTTAAACTTGTGATCAATAAATTGCGCACCAAAGAAGATCTTGCACAAAAGCTGGCTGCCAATTTTGAAGCCGACTCCAGCAGCTTCAGCAGTTTTTTAAATAATGCAGATTCATTACAGAAATATGATCTTGACAGCAACACTGTGATGACGGCTGTTATCCCTAACACCTACAGCATTTTATGGAACACTTCTCCGGGCAAAATATTTAAGAAACTGTACAGCGAGCAGGAAAAATTCTGGAACACCGAAAGAACAAAAAAAGCTGCTGCACTGAACATGACACCGCAACAGGTATATACCATGGCAAGTATTGTAGAAGAAGAAACCAATGCCGAAGAAGACAAAGGAAATATTGCCAGTGTATATATCAACCGTATAGAAACCGGCATGAAACTGGAAGCCGACCCTACCGTAAAATTTGCAATGAGGGATTTTGGTTTAAAAAGAATATTGAATGCGCACCTCAGTTATCCATCACCTTATAATACATATCTACATACCGGCCTGCCCCCCGGCCCTATCTGCACGCCATCTTCCAAAACAATTGATGCCGTTTTAAATGCGCCGCAAACGAATTATATTTTCTTTGTTGCCAAGCCGGATTTTAAGGGGCTCTCTAATTTTGCAGCTACCTATGCCGAGCACCAGGTATTTGCCAATGCATACCGTCGGGCAGTAGACAGCCTGTATAAAGCCAGGGCATTGAAATAGAATCAGTTATTTTGCACTATAATCATTTCGCTGTTGACCAAACTGGAACGCATATTAGTTACCCAAACACCGCTTGCTTTTATATTACGCAAAAGCCAGCACTGGTACCTGCCCGGCTTTGAAGGGGTACCGCTTTATGATGTAATCAAATTCTTTTATCGCCAGGTAAAAACAACCGGGCTTACAGAAAGGGCATCGGCCATTGCCTATAACTTTATCATGTCCATTCCGCCTTCGTTCCTTTTTTTATTTACGCTTATTCCCCATCTGCCCTTTTTTAATAAAACGGAAATACACCGGCAGGTGAATTATCTTATCCGGGAGATCATTCCTGCGGAAACGTACAATAAGGATATCATCAAGTTCATCAACAATACTTTTTTTAATAACCAGGTGTACGGGTTGCTGTCGTTTGGTTTGGTGCTGGCGCTGTTCTTTGCTTCTAATGCCATGATGGGTATCATGCGCTCGTTCAATAAAAATTATATTGGGTTTGAAAAAAGAAAAGGGCTGCACAACCGCTGGATAGCTATCCGTCTTACTACGCTCATCTTTAGCCTGGTGCTTGGTTGCCTGATACTGCTGATAACACAGGGCGCTATATTAAAATGGTTCGGGGTAAAAAATGCGGGCTGGCGGGAAGTGATCTCGTACATCCGCTGGGTATTTATTGTGGCGCTGGTATTTTACTCTATTGCCTTTATTTATAAATATGCCCCGGCTGTACACAAGCGCTGGAAGCTGGTGTCGCCGGGCAGCATACTGGCTACTACATTGTGCATTTTGGCTTCGCTTGGCTTCTCTGCTTTTGTAAATAATTTCGGAAAGTACAATGTGTTGTATGGCTCTATCGGTACTATCATTGTGCTGATGGCGCTTATCTACATTAACTCACTGGTACTGCTGATAGGTTTTGAACTGAATGTGAGTATCAAATCGTTGCGCTCCATTGCCATGCAAAGGGAAGCAAAGGAGAAAGCTGTTACGGGGGCCTGACAATTTTTATGAATGGTTTGCTGGTAAGGATAGTTTATTTTAACTTTAAGCAGTATCAACTTTTTAAAATCCCATTAACAAGAAATAAAAAATAAAACATGAAAAAGATATTTTTTTCTATGCTAGCTGCGGTTGCATTGGCAACCATGGCTTTTACCTTCGACAGTATATTGCCTATCGGCAGCAAAATGCCTATGGCTGATACCAAAATGAAAGATATTTCGGGTAAGGAAGTGGCTATGAAAGATGTAAAGAAATCGAACGGCGTATTGGTGATGTTCAGCTGCAATACCTGCCCTTATGTGATCAAGAACCAGGAACGTACCATCGAGATCGGCAGGTATGCTGCGAAGAATAATATTGGTGTCATTATTTTGAACAGCAATGAATCGCAACGCGGCAGTGAAGACAGCTTTGATGCGATGAAAAATTATGCCAAAAACCAGGGCTACGAATGGAACTATGTAGTAGATGAGAACAGTACAATAGCTAATGCTTTCGGCGCTACCCGTACCCCTGAATGTTTCTTATTCAGCAAAGATCTTAAGCTGGCTTATCATGGCGCTATTGATGATAACCCATCTGACCCAAACAATATTACCCGCAATCATTTAAAAATTGCGATCGATGAAATGGTGGCCGGTAAAGCAATAAGCGTTACAGAAAGCAGAAGCGTAGGCTGCACTATCAAAAGAAAACAAATACCTTAATGGTAATTGAAAATAAATAAAACAAAAAGCCCGGTTGTTGTAACCGGGTTTTTTATTTAATCAATTGATTTTACATCAATCGCCCGTTTTAATTCTGCTTCAAATTTATCAGCGCCCATCTCCTCTTCAAAGAATTTTTTATAGCCTGTTTTTGTATTTACCATAATGGTTGCGGGTATGGCACCGCTCCATTTGGGATCTATCATCGGGCAAAAATGATCGGCGTTGGTCTCGTTCAGCCATTGTATCTCTGCGTTGAAATTATGGCTCTTTGCAAAGCTGGCTATCTTAGCCGGGTAGTACGATGGCAGATCGAGGCTTACCATTATGAACTTTACTTTTTGCGCTGCATATTTTTTGGTGATGCGCAAAAAGTCCGGCAGCTCCGCTACACAGGGCTTGCAGAAAGTGGCCCAAAAGTTCACTACATATACTGTGTCGTTCTTTGCGCTGAAGCGTTTTACTACTTCATCCATTTTTACTTTGGGAAGTGTTTGCGCCTGCGCTGCTGTTGCCATGCCAACCAGCAGCATAATTATTGCTGTTCTTTTCATGCATTAAAATTAGGCAAAAGGAAACGTAACGGGGCAGAATAAAATGCTAAAAATCCTCCCCGGTGATGTACCTTTCCTGTAAGCGGCAATGTAATTGTACTACTATTAAACTATAACAATGGAAACAACTAAAGACCTGAAGCTGGCTGTATTGATCGATGCGGATAATGTTCCTTATGCCAATGTAAAGGAAATGTTTGAGGAGATAGCCAAATACGGAACACCTACTTTTAAACGGATATATGCCGACTGGACAAAGCCAACTGTTTCCGGCTGGAAGAGCGTGCTGTTGGAAAATGCCATTACACCGATACAGCAATACAGTTATTCTTCGGGAAAAAATGCCAGCGACAGCGCTCTTATCATTGATGCGATGGATATTTTGTACACCGGTAAAGTGGATGGCTTCTGTATCGTTTCCAGCGACAGCGATTTTACCCGGCTTGCCACAAGATTGCGTGAAGCGGGTATGAAAGTGATCGGCATTGGTGAAAAGAAAACATTGAATGCTTTTATTACGGCTTGTGATAAATTTATTTATATAGAGATACTGAAGCCGGAGACCGCTGCTCCTGAACAAACGGGCAACAAAAAAATATCGAAGCATGCAAAACAACCGGCCCATGAACCGCTGAGCAGGATCAACCCTGAGATCATAAAACTATTCTCCGACAGTATTGTTGATCTTGCGGATGAAAACGGCTGGGCCTTTTTGGGCGACCTGGGAAATTTACTATTAAAGAAGAAACCGGACTTTGACCCGAGAAATTATGGCTACCGTAAAATGCTGCCGTTGATAAAAAGCATGAACAAATTTGAGGTCGATGAGCGTGATACGGGAAAGCACAATATCAAGCATATTTATATCAGGAAGAAAAGGGCTTAATTGTTTTATAGTTTTATTGTTATTTTTTTGCAGACGGGAGTTATCACATAGCGGAAGACACAAACCAAGGTGTAAGAGAGGTTTTAATTCAAGCTTACTAAAAAAGTACTTCTGGCAACAAAAATATTGTTACAAATGGGCATGACGTTGAAATAATTATCAGCAGTGCATTGCTTATGGAACTTTAGCAGCTTTGCATCTTATTTAAAAGCTAATGACAAAACTTAAATTACTGACGACTATTTCTTTTTCAACAATTTTACTTATAAGTTGCAGGCAAAAAAGTAATGAACCCAATATTGAAAAAGCTTTATTAAACACAATTTCAAAATTTCCGCAACTACCGAAAGGACAAGACAAACAAAGCGACTACTATAAGCTGGTTCGAAGCGTAACAATTGGTGATAATGGAATAGAACTTCAATTACGTTCAACTCCTGATACTTTAGACGACCCACAGAAAATCATCGTTGTAATCAATAAAGCAAAAGATATTTACATAATCCCATTTTTATCAAATATCTATCATGACTATTGGGATTTTCAGTTTGACAGTATGCTTCATTCAGTAAAACCAACAAACACAACATTTGAAAAGGAATTAAAAAGCTGTTTGACACAGCTAAATCTTTATGACACATTAGGAACCCCAGGGAAAGTAATCAATGAAATGTTTTTTTCGCTTTTGCAGTGCCAACAGGTGACAGACACTGATAGCCTACATCTTCACTCTATTGCTTTGACAAATAATTACAATTTACCTCGTGAAGACAGTGATAGTTGTTATAAAAGACTTCAAGAAAATTGGCAAGAGATAAAAAAAGCATTTCATCCCAAAGAGTTCATTACTAATTACAACGCTTACTGGGACAAGAGAAACTACCGGGTGTATCAATTGGACTTTAAGAATTTTATTCGTAAACAGAACCCTGAATTCAGTATTAAAAGCTATAGATTAGATTGCGTTTATCAAATGCTTAATTTATAAATACGAAATCCTTCTACCCCGACTTGTGTCTCACCATAAGTGTTCAGAAGATTGCTACGAACTATGACGAAGAGTCTTAACAAAACGTAATCTTCCTCATTAATAATCCGACTTCATATCTACCGTATTTTTATCGCCACCATCTATTTCACAGTTTGTAGTAATTCTATCAAGGCTGATTCCTTCTTTAAGCACCAGGTATTTTTTTATATTATTAACCCGATTGTGGTAAATATATTGCTGACCGCACACTCCTGGATAGGCTGTAATAATAATATTTGCAGAAGGATTTTCTTTTAACCGTTTAGCAATATCGGCCAGAATCACTTTATTATCGGCGCTTAGTTTTGCGGCATTCGTTTTAAAAGTTAATGAAGGAAGATCAAGCAGTACCGGTGGCGGGATCATAATACCCATTGTATGAAAACCTTCTCCACGCTTATTGAGTACAACATCATAACTGGAGGACTGCATGGATGGGTGATAGGAACGTACAGCCATGATCAAGTCGCCGTAATTAAAATAAAGATTGTGGCTGACTGCAGTTATTTCTTTTACTTCGAAACTAAACTTTCCTTCCTGGTCTGTTACAGCCACTTGTGCGGAATCCAGTGTTATGGTGGCGCCTTTCAGCGGTTTACCTTCGGAATTCTTTACAGTGCCGGATATTACTATCTTATCGGTTATTGCCGGTCTTTTGCTTTTAAAACGGGGATCTACAGCTGTGATACTTTCCTTTTTTACTGCTCCCTGCGAAGCCAGGGCTTTAAAACTAAGGATGGTAAAAAATGCAGCGGCAATTTTATTGAGCCTTGTGATAAATAGTTTCCGCTTTGCTGCAACGGGTACAATAGTACGGTTCAGCTGTGTGGTATGAAAGCGGCCGCAATGTACAGCAGGCTGCTCTTTGAAGAAGTTCAGCAATTCGTTATCCGTCATTTGAGAAAAATCATACACCACATTGTTGCATTGTGTACAATGCTTACCCTCGCCAGCGGCAGGCATAGCTTCCCAGTTTTGTGTGCAGGGTTTAGGTATGTTGATGTGCATTAGGGGATTGTTTGCCTTTATTAAAATTACGGAAAAGGAAATAATCTGTTCTTCGCAATGAAACCAAGACTAAAATTATGCCTTTTCTTTCCTCAGTTCATTATCTATATACTTATCAAACCTTTCATAAATAGCACTATTAAGCCGGCATGACAAATTCTTCATCAATATAACAACAAAGTACACCATTGGTTGATCTCTCCTTATCGTACAAAAATTTATTGTACACTATTTTATCTCCAACAAAAGATAAATGATCTAAAAGCCCTGAAATTCTGGGGCTCTCCAACGCTTTGCCTGAAGCCAATTCTATAATAAACAGTTTAAATCCCGGGTCATTATTATCAAAATCCCATTTTACTAAAGCCAGCTTAGTAAAGCCGGACGACCATGCGTATTTATCCTGCCAGGTAGCCGCCGGTATTTTTATAGTATCAGCACCCCTAAAACTTATAGCACAAGCGTTATACGGAGAACCCATCCTTATTTCTACTATATTGTCAAACTGTATTTCAAAAGGTGGGGTCATTTTGATTGCTTCTGATGTATGTTACTTTTCTTTGTCTTGATATGTGTCTCACGAACCAATTTAAGCATAATTTCTTTTACGCTTAACTCCCCAAACTACAAGAAATCATAGTATTGATTCATGAAACACAAACAAGACACGGGTTCTCATTTAAAATAAATTGAAGCCCATTTATCCCTCCTGTATATTAAATTAAAATATCGCTGATGAAGCTCTGTTAGGGGTCTAACGGCTTTGTTACCCAATTGCCTGCTATACCTTCTCTTGACGCTTCAAATCCTTTTTCTAAATTTAAAATTGTTTCAAGTGTTTCGTTAACATCGGCAAGCTGCTCCGAAGTGATCTTCGTTGTGTCTTGTGTTAGAACGTCATCGTTACTGTAAAACTGTAATTTTCCATCATTGTCACGAACAACATGTGCTAACTTTTGGCTATCAGTAATTATAGCTTTTAGTGCGGCTTCCATTTTTTCCAGCTCAACTTTATTCATCATGTTTTTAAATTTTGTTCTCTTTTCCAATTAAGCGAAAAGAGAGTTAACCCGTATTTATTTACTACAATTTAAGATTACTTAATGATATAACGGCATCATAGAGCCGCCTTTTTTCCAGGTATATTTTGTATCCATAATACATGCTCACATATTTAATTTCTTTCGAATAACTCCCCGTACTGTCTTCCATAAGTTAATTCTTACTAAAGTCTTCATTATCCATTACTGTACAATATTTTAATAAACTGTTTAATTCGTGTTTGGTCAAGTGATCCAGGTCGAACGTAAACAGGTATTCTCCATTTTCCGGTTCATGCACATAGTTATCAGTAAAATCATGGTCTTTACTAATGGCATAGTCATATTCTTGATTTTCAAATAAAAGCTCTATCCATTTCTTATCATTTGCTATTTTAATATAAGGGAATTTTTGTAACAGGCTATCGTACACGTGATGATCAAAATAACAAAACCTGACCCCTATTATATCAGATTCCGCTTTTCTAAGCCAATCGTAAAAACCAGGAATCCCTTCACTTTGTTTTGAACCAAAATCTTTGAAATAACTATTAGTTGTAATTTTTAGAACATCTGGTAGTAACATTTTGTCACAATACAATAATTTGAAAAAATTTTCAAAAAATAAGACGATAAGCATTAAAAAACTATTTAAATGAATGACATAAAATTGATACCTGTGTGAATTGTAGAAACATATTTACTTATATGCTTGTGTAACATGAACCAACCCTAAAAATATCTTAAGAAGTTTTTATTGTTGGCTCATAAAACACGAAGCTAGGTCAAGGGCTTTCTCATTCATAAATAAATTGGCTTACATCTACTACAATTTAAGATTAAATGACGATATAACGGCAGCATAGAGTCGCTTTTTTTTACCAAGTACATTTTTATATGCATAACACACCCTTATATTTAATTTCTTTCCAATAATTCTCTGCACTGTCTATGCCATTCAAAAGAATATTATCAGATATAAGCCTTTTACCATAAGTACCAAAAAGATCAATGAATTAGGCTTATACCAGAAAAAAAGCAATTACACATAAGGCATATACGCCATGAATATCAGTTTCTCCCAACTGATATATTTTTTGCAAACCTAATAATATATATATCAAAAAAATATTTTCAGTAGTTTAAAAATTATTCGGCCTGACACAAAAAACTTTACTCATTCCCTTACCTGCAAACAATATTGCTTGTGCAACTTGAGCCAACGCCAAAAACCTCTTTAAGAAACTTTTAGTGTTGGCTCATGAAACACAAAGCTTTGGTAAAGGTTTATCATTTCATAAATAAATTAATCTATTCTTATTTCGTGTGCCACGAACCAAGACGAATGACTATTTACTCATAAACGAAAGGTCGCATTGATTGTGCTATATAAACATTATTTTCATTTTGCTTACTTATTCCTATATATTTACCTTTGGCCAGATCGACTTCAATCTTTTTGCTACTTTTGTTAATAAATACTTCTAAGTTGAGTTTTCCTTTTTCCAAGTCAAATTCAATAGATTTATTTATTAGCTTAACAGAGCAACTTTTCTTTTCATTTTCATATCCCAATATGCGAATATTGGTAACTCCAAGGACTTTATCACTCGTGAGTTCTCCATCAAATACAGTATGACCATTTAATTTTAGCTCTACTATGTCTTTAGAAAAAAAATCCTGAAAGACTATTTCAAAAAACATGGTTTCTTTATTATGAGAATTTTTATAATTTGTCATACATGAACAATTCATTCCCACTAAACAAAAAAATAGAATTAATTTAATCATAACACTTAATTTAATATCGTTGTCTACCGATGTTCAGCTTTCCATTATAAAAATCGTTTCGTATCTGAATTCTTTGCTCTGACGTTATTTTCATACCTGCATCATCTCTATGTGATTGATTCATAAGATTACCTGATTCAGTTCCTACACTAGGATGACCAGTAAAATTACCAAAGCCCCCGTATTGATACATAGAATGCCCTAATTCATGCGAAACTGTACGTTCAAGCGTTGCTTCTCCATTAACTGTCTTTCCTGTACCCGAAAAAACGCCCGTTGATGCAGGAATGTTTGCGATTATATTTGTTGCTATGTAAATTGCTTTTTCTCCTGGGCTAGCTACACCAACTAAATCAGGAATTGCAATAATCTTACCAGGTCGAGTTGGGTCGGGCAAATTCCCTTGGTCTCGTAATATAAAAAGATGATCACTTTTTATTTCTGGATTAGAAGTAGATGCAACAGTGATATCTGTTGTTACAATTGTTGTTGAATTTTCAGATTTATCCGAATATACCGACTTAATTGATTGACTTATTCTTTCTGAAATCATTTGCATTTGTTCGTTAGTATAAGGAGTGCTTGATTCGTTTACAACTTTTCCTGTTACTGTCATGTTAATTTGCTCTACAAAAGAGCCTGTTTTATTATCAAAATAACTGTTATCCTCTATTCCCACAGAATCGCCCAAAGGATCCATGTATCTTATGGGGTTATCCAACATTGCAGTATAGGGGCTCCAAGGTTCTGCACTTTCTATTTTTGGATCTAACTGCCAAAATCGTCCAATTTGTGGATCAAGATTACGATAAAACGCATCGTACATATTTAAATCAAAAGCATTATTTTGTTCGATACCGTTAAACTTCATATTATTTTCTAACAATCCTGATGCTTTAGAGGAAATCCCCGCCATCGTTAACCCAAATGGATAATAATGTGTCTCTTCCAATATCGGCCCTCGTGTATGCACCACCTGTATATTATCAAAGAACACATTTACCGGGCTCTCATTACTACAATAAATATACGCATAACCGTTCTTGTTTGCTGCTATATTTTTCAGTTCGGCAAAATGATCTTTTATCGTATTATTATTTCCGACCATGCTTACCCGGTAGTCATAGCTTTTAAACTGTTCATCAAAGAAGATAACATTAATAAATGCCCTGGGTTTTAATGGCGCTGCGCTGCTTTGGGCACCCTGTTGGTTCATCATATTGGTAATACCTGCAAGACCTGTTGGCGTATTGATCACTGCCGGTGTTACGGCACCATGAACAGAAGTAACAGCTGCGGCAGCCGGTGCATTTAAGAATGCTGCCAATATATCTGTAACGGGGATAGCACTATTGCTGCCGCTGCCGGGGCTGTTCTGAAAATAATAACTTTTACCCAATACATCCAGCTTATCGCCTGCCATTACTTTAAGGGTAATACCTAATCCTGTTTTAGCATCATTACTGTTAAGCTTATACAGCTTGGTACTGTTTGCTGCTTCAAATGGCGGGTCTGATGGATTATTGCCTATACCGTTATCGTTGGTATAATCGGTAATGCCGGTGGCGGTACTCTTATCCGTTACCTGTGCATCGTTAATATCATAATAATTCTTCTCCGTGGCGATCTTTGCCGGTTCAAGACTGGCTACAGGATATTTATCAATTTGCTGTTCATCCGTAAGCACCATGCGCACATTTCCCAAATGATCTTTGATAAAATAATCATACACAAAACCAAATCCCCCGGAAGGGAGCGCTTTAAGCCTTATCCTTCCTTCTTCCTGCTGTACAAACTGCAGCACATCATCTTCATATACCATTCCATTAATGTACGTGGTAGTTTTATCGGGCTTATTGTTTTCGTGCACGATCTTCTTTAACTTATTACCCAGTGCATCGTACACATATTCTATACTTCCCTTGCCTGTTACGGGTATAAGTTGCGGAAGATTAAGATGATTATAGATGATCTTGCTGATACCTCGGTTGTTGTCATAAATTATATTACCGTTAGCATCATAAACATAATCCATAGCTTTTTTAGTGGCGGGGTCATATTTAAAATCTCCCAGCCTGCTGTTAATGTCATTGGCGCCATCAAACACCTGCTTTATTTTATTGCTGTTTCCAACGTACCCCAGCGGGTAACTAATAAAACTAAGCCTGTCAATAAAAGCACTGCTGTTGAACTTTAGCCCTACTCTCTCCAGGCCCTGTATATTGCCATTGTCGTCATAGAGCATTTCTGAATAAAAACCGGTCGTTAACTTTTCTGTAAAATCCACACCTGCCGTTTTATTAAAAGAGCCACCGGTATATTGGTTAAAGTCGGCTGCCAGGAAGCGGCTGGCATTGTCATACGTAAAATCGTATTTACGCTTTTCGCCATCGCCCTTGCTTTTCCATACCGTACCTTCTATATTGCCGTTGTATTGCGGGTTGGCATAAGTTTGATTGCCGATGATATTGTTATTGGCTTTATCATACCCGAGGTCGAAACCAAAATAATTGGTGCTGTTGGCATCCTTTGCATAATCGCGGTTCATACCTAACAGCCATCCGCGAATATTATAATCGTAACTGAGCGTTTCTATCGGCCCTTCTGCTACCGGTGCTTTACTACCTATCTTTTTTGTTTTTAACTGCCCCAATGCATCGTAGGCCAACTCTGCCGTTGTGGTAAATGATGGCGGCATTGCACCGTTGTTCACCAAACTGTTACTTACTTTCTTTTCTGTTTTGATAAGCCTGCCCAGGTCATCATAAGTAAATTTCGACAGCACTATTGTTGCCTGCGGATTGGTACCATTTTTTTGCTGATGCATTGCAGATAATAAAAGTTGCCCTGCCCAACTGTACTGCATGGTAGTAATGTCTGTACCGCCACTGCTGCTCTGTTGCTGCGACTGGATCACCCTTCCCTTATCATCGTAATAGCTGATGCTGTATAAATAAGTGGAAGTTCCCAATACCTTTATTTTAGTACCGGTAACCATACCTTTTACTGCATTGCTTTGAGTAAGCGATTGATAGTAAGGATAGGTATTACCGGCAGCGTTAAAATAATTATCATCAGCCGTATTTCTTGCAGCAGCAAAAGGGTTTCCGTTAGCGGGCAGCCAATTATAGTTGTCATAAAAAGTTCTTGTGAGTTCTTCATATACCTGGCCGGAAAGATCAGGATAGGTCGTACTGTTGGAAGCCTGTGCTGCATGATAACTAATATCCTGGTTATTTGTCCATAAGCCGGTAGCAACGGGCCGGTTCAGTTCATCGTATTGTGTATAGAGCCATTTGCCGCTTCCATACATGTTACCATCCTGTGTAAGTACCAGCCTGTCCCGGCTATCATATACCATACGCACTTCTAAGGCTCCCGGTATTTTTTTCTTTATCATACGGTTACGCTGATCGTATTCGTACCGAAAGCACAACTCGTTAAGCATTGATGATGATAATTGTATATATCCGTATGTTTGCCTTACCGCTTCAGGCTGTACCACACAGCGCAGGTTGCCCAGGTCATCATAAATATAACGGGTGCTCAGCCAGCCCTCGTAGCCACTGCCTGTGCCATCATCGGCAGCAGCAGTTAACTGTACCTTCTTTAAAATGGTTCTTTCCTCTTTGTCTTTAAATTCAATTACCTGTTTGCCATGTTCATCTACGGTTACGTTTTTATACAATGTACCGGCAGGATACATACCAACACGTGTATAGTTGCCAAAGCTGCCGGGCACATCAGTTACATTCAATATCGGCACCATGTCGGCAGCAGTATTTGTCCAGTACTTTATTGCCGTACCGCGATCACCTCCTGCCCAACTGTTGCCGGGAGGCATTGCTTTTTCTACCCTGTTGAGGGGCGATGCTTCAAAGTTGGTTTTGCTGTAAAAGACAGTTTCGCCCTGTGTACCATATTGCTGCTGCATGAAAGCCTGCTGCTGTTGAAAAGGATTTAACTTAAAACCACCATCGCTTACAGATTGGTTGCCGCTGGTATTGTTTGCTGCAAAAGGCAGGTATTTAAACTGTTCCCTGCCCAGTTCATCATATACTACAGGACTTACTGCATCAACAGGTGTGCTACCTGTAAGCAGTGAGCCTTGTTTTATTACTGTTTGTAATGGTCTGCCCAGGCCGTCGATGTATTGTGTGGTTTGTTTTACATCTTTTAGCGGCCTGGCTATAAGTGCATTACCATCCTGTTCAGGTGCAGCAGCATTCCAGGTTCGGACAGAATTTACGGGTGTACCCGGAGGATAAGGATTAATATTTTGAGCATTTGTACAAAAGCTGAAAAAAATTGTACTCAACAGCGCTGTTGCCTTTATTATTTTTTGTGCTAAATAATTCATATACCAATTTTGTTTTTATAGCTGGTTCTTTAATGTTATTACTTTTATTTTTCCCCTGTTCCTAATTTTATAGCCTAAGACTTACTGTAACTTTATTACATGCCTGGGCGCTGACCACTACATTTTTAATATTGGCGCTTGCCCCAACATTTATGTGGCAGCCTGTGCCAAACGATAAAAGATTAATTGTATTGGCAGGGTTTGAAATGGTTAAATTATAAGTACCCGCCGGTATACAGCCTAATGTACCCTGCCCTGAAGGTATTGCAAAGGTGTAGGTTTGATTTGTTGAGGGATTTGTGTACACTGCTGTAAAACCCGGCATAATGGCAGCGTATACAAGTGTAACATTGGAAGTTGCGTTGCAGAGTGAAGTATATCCTGTTACTACCCAGCGTGTTTGATTATATGTTGGACTGCAACGATTCATATCTTTTTCTTCCCGTTCCAGATAGCCAGTGTTGTTACAGTTTACTATTTGACAGCGCAGCGGCTCATAAGTATTTTGCCAGTCAGCTGTAAGACTGTCGCAGATATTACAATTTTCAAATTGACCGGCATAATTGTAACAGAATTTTTTAAGCAGATTCTTATTTTGATCCCGTATTAACAGAACGCGGCCAAGATCATCATACTCGTAATATGTAACACGGTTATTAATATCACATTCAGAGGTTTTACCAACACCTGGTTCATAAGTGGTGGTGATCATCCGTGCCTGTTTGGGATATAAGCGCAACTCATCAATTTTACAGGAACCGGTAATTACAGGCAACGATGATCCGGCTGGCAGATCGAATTCATAATAAGTCCAACCATTGATAGTGGCGCCTGCAACAGCAGAGCCCGATACACCGCTTACACTGAAGCCCGATGAATTTGCCCAAAAGCTTAATGTATAATCCTTATTGATCACCAGTTTATGGCATTGATCGATCTTTAATGTACCTAATTGATAACAGTTATTACCGGTAACAGAAGGTTGATCAAGCACCTGTCCACCCGTTGTTTCCCATTTACCAGGATTTATATTGCCGCAGTTAATATCGGGAATCGGGGCAATGGCAGCTTTTTTCTCAAAAGAAGTGTAAGCGATCTCATTGATTGATGCATTAGTTGCAGTTGCTACAGGATAGGCACCGGGATACCAGTAAATAGTACTCACCGTATTATTTTTTTGAACATCTTTTATCTGAACAGGATGGCCTGCACCGTTATACGTAACTTCTTTTTCCGGAACAAGTAAGGCATTATTTCTGACAAGCTGATCAGGATTAAATACACCAATAGTGTTTTGGGAAACCGGGCTGTTGGTTTGCAAACGGTAAGTCTTAACAGGTTTGATATCGTTGTTTAGGATAGTATTGTATTCCGTTACAGAAGCATCCAACAATTCCGGAGTATTTGCTGAACCATTCTGCCAAATCTCCGAGGATACAGGCGCATTGACCATATTAGCTGTAACCATCTTTTGCAGATTGGGTAAAACAGTCAAATTATAATCTTCCGGATAATATGTTTTAGTGGTTATTTGTATTCCCTTGCTGTTGGTTACTGTAGAAAACGCTTGCAGGAAATTTTTAAGGTTATATATATAATCAGTGGTTTTATTTATCCTGTTCCCGTTATTATCATAAAGAGCTTCTGCTGTTTTTGTAAGCTCAACTCTGCCTGTTACCGGGTAATAGTTTTTTCTTACAACTGCATCCGATGATATTCCGTTCATAGGAGTACCATTAGAATAATGAAGGCTGGAATATGCTGTTAACACTTTCCATGACTGAGAAGTATTATTATTTTGGTTAAGAACAGCCTTTATATAATTATACGAATTTTCTATTTCTTTTACTTTTCCATTCGCAGCATTAATGAATGTAATTTTCTTTGGTAATCCGTACACCATTTCAAAACAGCGTTGTTCATTTGAAAATGGAAAACTATATGATGGTACATCTATTGGATAATCCTTGTCTGAAGTGAATTCAAAAATTGTTTTACCAAAATTTGAGATAGCCGATCTTTTACTTACTTCTACCCTGGAAAACTGAAAAGGAAGCGGATTCTTAAAAGAAAGCGGATAATATTGGAAATTAGTAAAAGTGCGATTAATATAATCAGGGGCAAACAGATAACCTATATCACTAATCAGTTGGCCAATTACGTAGCTGACAATGCTGGATTGCAATCTACCCATCACCTGGTCAAGATAAGAAAGCGACACATCTTTATTAGAACTCGCTAATGCAGCACTTAAATTACAAACCGAGGGAATAGCGAATGCTACAGCTGCTTTTCCTACATCAGTTTTTACAGGAGACTTGAATTGCCGAACGATATTCGTGTAATAATTTACACGCAACCGGTCATTTCCCCACATAGAACTGGTTCCGTCTTCATTTCTATACTTATATTCAGTTATAAGATCATTATCATGACTTATACCATCAAATTGAATAACTTTTGCTACTCTTGCCCCGCCATAGTCCGTAAGGGCATCATTACTACAATTAGATTCAAAAATAAATTCGGTACTACCCTTATATGGGTTGATAACTTTATTTAATAAACCATTAGTATAATAAGCCGTAAGGTTACTTTTTTCACGTTGAGGTTCATTCATCGTAACCCATCGGGTTAAGATGTGATAATTTGGATACACATAAGCTTCATCTAATTGTGGTTCCGCCAATATTCCATATCCATTATAATAGCCAAAATTATCTGTAGGAAAAGTAAGTCGTGGAGGAATATAATTATACTGTTCATTGGTTGCATTACCTGTTATATATTCAAACCGGTATGGTTCTTCCGAATGCTGACTACCCTTTTTCCTAATTGATCGGAGACATAGTCTTGTAAATTTCTTTTCTAACGGGGTAAAAGCAGAATTTTCTTCCCTGATCTCTTTCTTAAAAAGATACCCATATTGTAACTCATAGTTTTCTTTATGATCTTTATTAGAGATAGAAATACCCTTCAGGCTTTTTGAATTTGCCAAATCAGAGCGGTCAACCGTATTGTACAAAAAGCTGACAGATGCGTCATCTGGCATGGTAATCTTTTTTATCCGTTTTTCCTTACAAACCATCCTGGCATTGGTAATTGAAACGGTTGCATTTGTACCAGAAGTGGGGTAAGCATATCCAATATTCTTTTCAGTTATATAATCAAGCAGATAATCATCATATTCGAAATGAATAGTTTTTGATGTTGCAGGATTAATGATATCGGACAAGTACCATTTCGAAATAATATATTGATCTATTGGTGTTGCATTATAAGTATCAACTCGTGGAAACCCAGCACCACCCATGGGTTGATCGACCACCGTACCGTCTATAGCATAGGAAATATACTTTGTGCGCTTATAGGTACATAACTGTTCAAGGCTATTGTCATTAAAAACATATTTTATTCCAGCCTCATCAGTTATGGTAAAGCTTTTGATCCTGGTTCTTATTTTATCAGCAGACATATCCAGGTAAGTAAAACTGATCTTAAGTCTTGAATCTTCTAACGTCCTGGCTACGCCTGTTTTGGAAATAATAAAACTGCCTGATCTGCCATTAAATTCAAATTTGAATACATCCTGTTCCCTGTCTGCGAGAATATCCCGGGAAGCTTTAAACCCTGTTTCATAAATACCTGCATCTTGTGTTCTTTCATAAACCGGTGAGTAAGCAGCAGCAGCATCAACAGGTATTGAAGGATCTATGGTAGTAAATAAATACCCATCCCCATAAATATAATAATCAAGCTGCTCCAGCGTACCTACCTCTGGTGCTCCTGCAGGAGGTGCAGCCCACATACCCTGACTATAATAAGCTTTCCAGGGAATGTATGCTTTTGGGGAAACCCATTTTTGATCATCAGGCTCACCATTTTGCTTTCTCAATATAACACCCCCCGCATTTAATCTCCATCCAAGACCAATATCGGGTGCTATATCATTCACCTTGATACCATTACCTCCCTCATAATCTACAGATACTGATGTTGACAACCGGTTGTTGTTATCATCAAAATTATAAATGGGCACAGTAACTTCAGGAGTACCTTTATGGAGGTTGACCTGCGCCATTAGACCCGCACTTGCAATAAGTGCCGTAATCAAACTAAAGAAATGTTTCATTTTGTATTTAATTTTTAATTTTAAAATCATATCCCATTCTAAACAGCACCGGCTGGCTCACCGGCACATGTTGATTATGCAGCATATCATACAGCAGCTGCAGCTTTGTTCCTTTAAAAAATTTTGTTTTTACAGCGATCTTTTTGCTGATACCGATAAGGCCTGCCTGTTGCCAGACGCCCCTGCCCCCCAAAGGAGGGTTCTGCAGACCTTCAATACCGGGCAGCCAATTCTTTTCGTAGCCACCGCTGATGAAGAATTGTTTCTTTAGCTTCCAGTCCAGGAAGCTTCTGAGGCCGAGCCCCTGGTGGCTGAGTTGGAAATGTTGCAGACCATACCCCAAGCCGAGTTTATAACTTGCACCAAGACCAATCACGCTTTTATCATTTAGCTTATAGCCGAGGCTGAGACCGATATCGGCTGTGGTGGGCACCAGGCTGTTGTTCTTGGCGAATTGCAGGTTGCTGCCAAACTCGAGACGCTGTTTCAGGGTTTTGGTCTTTTGCATATTAAGCCTTCCCGAAGGCGGGAGATCAGCGTCGGGAGAACTGTTACCGTTATTTAATACTTTATCCTTTAGTTTATTTAATTCATCCTGTGCCTGTTGAATGTTTGCTCTTATTTGATTTTGAGCGTTAGGCCCACCAGCGGCTACCCTGTCCTGTATAACAGCATTCATTTGCATACGGGTTTGCAATCCTGCAAGGCTGGCGGAATTGGGAGTACCACCACTACCCGGCATACGAAACAGCGATGCCAGCATACTGTTCTGCTGTACAAACTTTTGAAAGGCAGGTATCTTATTTAAAATAGTGAGGGCAGTTTCTTCGGCTTTTTGTTTATCACTAAAGATCTCTTTGTAGTTGCGAAGCGTTTCTATATAATAATAAGCTTCCTTATTTATCTTGGTGAAGTATTTACTCTTGCCGATATATTTAAGGGATTCGTCTATCAGTTGCTTTTTTCTTTCCCTGATAAACTGTTCCAGCGCTTCGCTGTTCTGTACATCTTCTTCCAGTTCGGTTGCTTTTTTGGTGGCTTCCTGTACGGGTTTTACCAGTTTATTGTCCAGCTTTTCTTTCTGATGCTGCAAATAGTTGAGGTTGGTGGTAAGCTTGTCACGGTATTCATCGTACCGGGCTTTGTATTGTTCAGCTATGGCTTTGCCTTCTTTTAGCTTTTGCAGCAGGCTGCTGAAGGTGGTTTGACCGCTGCCGAAAAGCCGTTGTGCTGCTTCTGGATTTACCTTTTGTAACAGGGCCTGTATCTTATTTTCCCAGCGGCTGAGTTTGGCGAGTGTCTTTTTTGTTTTGGAACTGAGGCGATGGCTGTACTTTTCTATCTTGTTATCGACAGTAGTGATGTATTTGGAAGACAGTTCCTGGAGCGATTGTACAGTACTGTCAGCCTGCGCATGAGTTAAGCCAGAGGCAAATAATAACAGGATCGAAATGATGATTCTTTTTGTACGCATAAGCAGTTAATTAATATTTGAAGAGTTGTTTTAAGAGAAAACTCCTTATCTAAGACTTAATTTTCGGGGAAATGGTTGCTTTGATTTTATTTTTTATTTCGATTACCTGTTTCAGTTATACTGTATAATATTTACTTCAAATACAATAAAATAATTTTGTGGATGACTGCTATTGATATGGAAGAAAATAAATGATTAATCGTTGTTATTTGTGGGATAGATGGAGGTGGGATTTTTTTTTGCAAAGAGAACAAAGAGGAAAAGAGCCAAAAGAGGAGTTATGACTTATTCTATTTTATGCTAAGGGAACAAGGAGTAAAAGAGGGAAAGGGAGAGTTATGACTTATTCTGTTTTTTGCTAAGAGGACAAAGGAGAGAAAGAGGAGAAAGAGGAGTTATGACTTATCTCTGTTTTACTTTTAATACGCTCTTTTCTCTTTATTCCCTTTTTCTCTTTGTTCTCTTAGCCCCCTTTGCGCCTTGCTTCTTACTATAAAAAACCCATTTGGCTAATCCCCTATTTCAGGTTAATTTTGCCCCCGCAATCTCAATCGTAAAACTCAAATATCAAATACATTATGGCATACGACGTAATAGTTCTCGGTAGCGGTCCAGGTGGTTATCCTGCGGCAATAAGAGCAAGTCAACTTGGTAAAAAAGTGGCAATTGTTGAAAAGGAAAGCCTGGGGGGCATCTGCCTCAACTGGGGTTGCATTCCTACCAAAGCGCTGTTGAAAAGTGCGCAGGTATTTGAATATGCCAAGCATTCAAAAGATTATGGTATCACTATTGCCGACCCTTCGGCTGATTTTGGTGGTGTTATTGGCCGCAGTCGCGGTGTTGCAGATAAAATGAGCAAGGGTATCCAGTTTTTGATGAAGAAGAATAAGATCGATGTGATCATGGGTACGGGCACCTTGGTTGCTGCGAATAAACTGGAAGTACTGGCGGCAGATGGCAGTAAACAAACCGTAGAAGCTACCAACATTATTATAGCTACCGGCGGCAGGGCAAGGGCTTTGCCAAGCATGCCGATAGATGGTAAAAAGATCATCGCCTATCGTGAAGCCATGAGCCTTCCAACACAGCCTAAAAGCATGATCGTTTGCGGAAGCGGCGCTATAGGAAGTGAATTTGCATACTTCTATAACAGCCTGGGTACAAAAGTTACCATGGTAGAATTTATGCCAAGATTAGTACCGGTGGAAGATGAGGACATCAGCAAAGAACTGGAAAAACAATTTAAGAAACAGGGCATGACCATCATGACCAGCAGCGAGGTATTGAGTGTAGATACCAGCGGCGAAGGCGTAAAGGCAAAAGTGAAAACTGCCAGCGGGGAAGTTACACTGGAAGCGGATATCTTATTGAGCGCCGTTGGTGTGGTTGCCAATATAGAAAACATTGGCCTTGAAGCATTAGGTATTAAAACCGATAAAGGAAAAATAATTGTGGATGCCAACCAGCAAACGAATGTAAAGGGTGTGTATGCTATCGGCGATTGCACACCCGGCCAGGCTTTAGCACACGTGGCAAGCAAGGAGGGCATCAATGCTGCTGAACATTTAAGCGGGCACCATCCTGAACCGATGGATTATAACAACATACCCGGCTGTACCTATTGTGTGCCCGAGATTGCGAGTGTGGGCTATACCGAAAAGGCTGCTAAAGATGCTGGCTTTGAAGTGAAAGTAGGCAAGTTCCCTTTTATTGCCAGCGGTAAAGCGGTTGCGGCCGGTGCTACAGAAGGTTTTGTAAAAGTGATCTTCGATGCCAAATACGGCGAATTCTTAGGTTGCCATATGATAGGTAATAATGTTACAGAGATCATTGCTGAAGCTGTTGTAGCCCGCAAACTGGAAACTACGGCGCATGAAATACTGAATGCTGTTCACCCTCACCCTACTATGAGCGAAGGCCTGAAAGAAGCTACTGCTGCGGCTTACGGAGAGGCAATTGATATTTAGTGATTGGTTAGTGGTTATTGGTTATTCGGGATTGGATATTGGAATTTGTTTTTGGGTTTTTGAATCCTGGATGAAATTATAAAACGAGAGACTCCTTTGTGGGGTCTCTTTTTTTACGTACCAGTACGGATAGAAAATTTACCGGGAAGCTTATAATTTGTATCAAAAAAAGAAAATGAAAAAGCTACTGGTATTTTCGGTTGTATTTTTTTGTGCTGCTACTCTTTTAGCACAGACAGCTTATTACAAAGGTGAGTGGAGAACAGTTAATAAAAATGAACTGTTTACAGGCATCTTCCGGGTGAAGATAAAAAACCAGGCTGTTGTAACGGGCAAGCTGATCTGGGTATATCATGCTACCGACAGCAGCTCTGCTGAACTGATGCGGCTGTACAAGGGTAAAAAAGGAAAAGTGGCGATGGAAATTGTTGAAGGAGTTTACAACCCAGGCACAGGTGATATTTACTGGGAAGGAATTGATAAGAAAGATCCGCAACAGATCATTGGTACGGATAAGTACACGCTGAAATTATCTGCTGATAAAAGAGTGATCTATGGTACTACAGATTCGAATGGGGCGAAGGATGGTTTATTTTATGGGAGAAGGATAGATTATAAGACGGGGGCTAAATTATTTGCGGCGTTGAAGAGGAAGATAAGGGGCTAAGAAAGCTAAGAGGTCAAAAGAGAAAAAGAGGTAAAAGGGGATAAAAGCAATCACTTTTTTCTCCTTTTCTCTTTGTTCTCTTAGCAATAAACTAGTGCTTCATTTTCATAGTATCACTCATCATCTTCATATCGCCTCCCATTGGCGGAGGTGGCGGCATCATTTTCATCATATCGGCAGGCTGCATGAACGACCAGTGTTCTACAGCTTTGCCATCCTTGAATTTGGTTACCTGTATAGCATTCATTTCATAAGGCCCTACAGGCATCATTGCGGGATCGTTGTTGGTCCCGGTCATTTTCATCCATTGAAATACGTATTCACTATCGGCCAGTTCCTTTATGTTCTCCATCTTCATATTGCTGCCCGATGCATGTATTGCTGCCAGCTCAGCTTTAATGCTGTCTACTCCTTTTACATCACCACGGTCGCCGTGATCAACACCGTCGGCTGCAATATAATCGCCCAATTTGCTTACATCGCCTGATTCAATGGCTTTGTTGATAGCATGCGCCGCATCAAGATTCTTTTGTGCGGCTGCGCTAAGGCCGCCTGTTTTGTTTTCTGTATTATTATTACAACCCATACAGCATAATAAAGCTGCTGATGCTCCTAAAAAGATCTTTCTCATAATAATTATTTTTAGTTAATTAATAGCTGGCTAAAGTATGTATTCTTTATGGTAAATGCAATAGATATACGCCAATAAAAAAGGGACGAAAATTTCGCCCCTTTACTAATATTTTCCTGACCACTTTATTTTGCAAATACTTTTTTAAGCAGGTCCGTTACCCTTGCTGCAGGGTCTTTGCGTATCTTTTGTTCTTCCAGGCCGATGTTGTAGAATACACCGCTCAATGCTCTTTCTGTTACATACGCAGTAAGATCAGTATTTACTTTCTGGCTGGAGAATTTATTATAGGTGCTGAACACGGTTTCCCAATATTTGGTAGCATTTACTTTGCTTAATGAGGCTTCAATTACCGGGCGGAACTTTTCCGTTAACTGTGCCGTGGTTGTTTTCTTCAGATAATCTGTTGCCGCAAAATCGCCGCCACGTAATATGTTAAGGCCATCAGTAACGGTCATGCTTTTAATAGAATTCCAGAAGATCGTTCCGATGCCTTTGGCAGCATCTTCTGCGGCACGGTTCATAGAAAGTATAGCGTTATCTACCAGCTTACCCATACCTAATGTGCGGAGCTTGCTTTCTACTTTCTTTGCTTCTTCCGGCATTAATATCTTGATGGCTGCATTAGCAAAGAAGCCATCTACTTTGCTGAGATTTTTTGCAGTGCTGTCTGTCCCAACACGCAATGCTTCTTTTAAGCCGTTGATAATATCATCATTACTTAAACCGCTGCCGGTAGAAGAAGTTGCGCTTTTTATCTTATCAAGAATGCTGGTCTTTTGAGTGGTGGTATCTTTCTTGGTAACCTTGTTAATTAACCCCTTGATACCTTGTGCCTGCGCAGCAGAAACTGTTACCAGGGCAACTGCAAAAACGAGTACTGTTTTTTTCATGTATAGAAATTTTTGGATCATTTAGCAAAAATAAAGCCATCGTTGCTAATGGAGTGTTAACGTTTATTTAGTTATTCGTTATTGGTGAATGGTTATTTGTTATTGGCTACCACTTACAACTCAGAACTTACAACTTATCACTTAAAACTTACCACTAAACACTAATTTATTACATTTGTCGCCTCAAACTGCCTGTATATGAAAAGATCGCTGTTCCTGTTTTTTGTAGGTATTACTGCCTGTTTTAAATGCTTTGCCGATGAAGGTATGTGGCTGCCCCAGCTACTGCAGTCCATGAATGAAAAAGACATGAAGAAAATGGGCATGAAGATCAATGCCACCGACATTTACAATATCAGTAAAGGAAGCCTGAAGGATGCCATTGTAAGCTTTGGCGGTTTTTGTACAGCAGAAGTGATCTCGGATAAAGGGTTGCTGCTTACCAACCATCACTGCGGTTTTGATGCAGTGCAAAACCATTCTTCCATTGAACATAATTATATCCGCGACGGTTTCTGGGCATATAATAATGGACAGGAACTGACCAATCCCGGTTTGTTTGCTACGTTCATTATCCGCATAGATGATATTACCGGTGATGTTTTAAAAGGCGTAACCAAAGGACTTGCTGAAAAAGAAAGGCAAAGTATTATCGACAAAAATATTGCGGCTTACAGAACCACGGTAAAAAAAGAAAGCTACCAGGATATATTGATACGTCCTTTCTTCGATGGCAATAAGTATTATCTTTTTGTAACAGAAACTTACAGAGATATCCGCCTTGTTGGCGCCCCTCCTTCTTCTATCGGAAATTTTGGTACGGATACTGATAACTGGATGTGGCCGCGACATACCGGCGATTTCAGCATGTTCCGCATCTATGCAGGAAAGGATAACAAGCCTGCACCCTATTCTCCCGACAATGTTCCTTACCAGCCAAAACGTTCGCTGAGTATTTCGTTGAATGGCATGAAAGAAGGTGACTTTACTATGGTATTTGGTTTTCCGGGTAACACGAAAGAATATTTACATTCCGCTGCCGTAAAGCAGCTTATGGATGTGAGTGATCCGGCCAAGATCGCCATTCGTGCAAAAGTATTGCAGATATGGGATGGCTTTATGCGCAGCAATGAGCAGATCAAAATTGAGTATGCGGCTAAATATGCGGGCATCCAAAATTATTATAAGAAATGGCAGGGCGAGGTATTGGGGTTGAAGAGTAAAAATGCTGTCGCTAAAAAACAAGCATACGAAGCTGAATTCATGAAGCGTGTAAATGCTAACAGCGAATGGAAAGCTGCATACGGCTCATTGTTCCCCGACTTTGAAAATGCGTATCAACAATTTGAGCCACTGGGCTATGCCCGTGATTATTATACAGAAATAATACCCAGGATAGAATTATTTGGCTTTGCTGCGGATATGAACTCATTGGTTACTGCGTATGCAAAAGATGAAGCCAGCTATACCAAACGCAAGACTGAAGTGCTGGAAAAACTGGAAGAGGCTTTCAAAGAATATAATGCGGGTGTAGATAAAAAAGTATTTGAAGAACTGATGGAGTTGTATGTTACCGATCAAAAAGCCAATGCTGTTTCGCCGGTATTTATGCAGCTGGTGAATGATAAAAACAAGTCGTACAGCGCCATTGCGGAAGTTGTGTATGCACAAACTTCATTCAGTTCACTGGGGAAAATCAAAACCTTATTGAGCGGGCCTGCTGCTGATGCGGTGGCAGCTATTAAAAATGATATTGCCGTAAAACTGTACACTGATATTAATGCAACCTATATCAACAATATCGTTCCTGCATTAAATGAGCAGCAGGCAAAAATAAACCAGTTGCAACGCACCTACATGCAGGCGCAGATGGACGTGTTCAAAGAAAAGAATTTTTATCCTGATGCCAACAGTACGCTGCGACTTACTTATGGCAATGTAAAAGGCTATCGTGCAAGAGATGCTGTGTCGTTTGATTTTTATACTTACCTGGATGGTGTGATGGAAAAATATAAACCGGGTGATTATGAATTTGATGTGCCGCAAAAGCTGATCGATCTGTATAAGAAAAAAGATTTCGGTCAATACGGTGTTAACGGCCGTCAACCGGTTTGCTTTATTGCCGCCAACCATACTACTGGTGGAAACAGCGGCAGTCCTGCATTGGATGCATATGGCAATTTAGTGGGACTTAACTTCGATAGGGTGTGGGAAGGAACGATGAGTGATATCAATTACGATAAAGACATCTGCCGCAATATTATGGTGGATATCCGCTATGTGCTTTTCATCATCGATAAATATGCAGAGGCGAAGAATATTATCAGTGAGTTGAAGCTGGTGTCGGGGAAAAAGTAATTGGTAATTTGGATTTGGGATTTTGGATTTTTATTTTTTGAATGTTGACTTCTCAATTATATTCTTATTCTCACTTTTACAGGCTATCGGCCTATATTTCCATTATGATGAATGGGACTTCGGTATCGCTTTGATACATTTTAACTCTGCTAAGTGCAGGTATTAACTACTCCAGTTGAACGAATCCCGAAATTATCGGGATGCACAACTGCCTGTCACCAAAAAATAAAATTTTATGCAAATAGCAATATTAGGCGCCGGCATGGTTGGCCGGGCCATGGCAATTGATCTTGCCAAAAAACACACCGTTACTTCTTTTGATGTGAGCGAACAATCGCTGCAACTGCTGTCGCAAAAAAATGCGCAAATAAAAACTGTTCAAAAAGATCTTGGCAAATATGATGACTATACAACAATGTTGTCGCCATTCGATATCGTTGTATGTGCCGTACCCGGGTTTATGGGCTATAAGGCGCTAGAGGCCATCATCAACGCAAAAAAAGATGTAGTAGATATTTCTTTCTTTCCTGAAAATGCACTGGAGCTTGATGCGCTGGCAAAGGAAAATAATGTTACCGCTATTGTGGATTGCGGTGTAGCGCCGGGTATGAGCAATCTTGTGCTGGGTTATCACAATGAACGCATGACGATCACCGATTTTGAATGCCTTGTTGGCGGTCTGCCTAAAAAAAGAGTGCAGCCGTTTGAATATAAAGCACCTTTCTCCCCTATAGATGTACTGGAAGAATATACCAGGCCGGCACGTTATGTAGAGAATGGCCACATTGTTACCAAGCCTGCATTGAGTGATGCCGAGTTTGTAAATTTTGGAAAGGTTGGTACACTGGAATCGTTCAACACGGATGGATTGCGGTCTATTCTTTTTACCATGGGGCACATCCCGAACATGAAAGAAAAAACATTGCGCTACCCGGGGCATATCGGTTTAATGAAAAGTTTGATCGCAGCAGGCTTTTTAAATACAACGCCAATTAAAGTGAATGGTGAAATGATCGTGCCGATGGAATTTTCTTCTGCTCTGTTATTCGATCAATGGAAACTGGGCGCTGATGAAGAAGAGTTCACTATCATGCGGATAAAAGTAAGTGATGCCGCTACCACCATCTGCTATGAATTATTTGATGTGTATGATGCGGCTACAGAAACTTCCTCCATGAGCCGCACAACAGGCTATACCTGCACTGCGGCAGTAAATATGCTGATCGAAAAACTGTTCACAAAGAAAGGCGTTTTTCCGCCTGAACTGGTGGGCAATGATGAGCAATGTTTTAATTATATCATGAACTACCTGGAAGAAAGAAATGTTATTTACACTAAAACCGTAGTAAATAACTAAATTTTTGCAAGCAAAAGTAGCAACACCACTAACAGTTCCCTACTTTTGCTACGCTTAAAAGCAACTTATGAAGAAATATTTAGCGATAGCGAGTGTAGTATTATTTGCAGCCTGCAATGGCGGAAGCGACAAACCTGTTGTTGATGAAGACCTTACACCAAAATGGGCCACGATTCCCACTCCTTCTACCCTTACGTACAAAGTAGAAAAAGTGTATCCGCACGACCCGGGGTCTTTTACACAGGGGTTACAGATCTATAATGGTAAATTATATGAAGGTACCGGCGACTATAATAATTCTGCGGTAAAGATCGTGAATCTTGAAACGGGTGTTGCAGAGAAAGTACATAAGATAGGTAAGAATGATGCTGACAGCACTTTTGGTGAAGGCATTACTATCTTAAAAGATAAATTATACCAGCTTACGTGGAAAGAGAAGATCGTGTATGTGTATGATGTAAAAGATATCACGAAGCCGATAAAACAATTCAACTGGATATCTGAGGGCTGGGGTATTACTAATGATGGCTCCAATCTTATCATCAGCGATGGCGTTACTTCCAACCTGTATTTTGTGGACCCGGAAACGTTTAAAGTGCAGCGCACACAAGCTGTTGAAAGCAACCAGGGGCCGACAATGAACCTTAATGAGCTGGAATATATTGATGGGTTTGTTTATGCTAATATCTGGGAAACAGATGACATCGTGAAGATCGATCCTGCGAGTGGCCATGTTGTTGGCAAGCTGAACCTGGCGGGACTTTTAAAACAATATGCGGCAAAAGAAATTGAAGCCAAACCTGCTGATGTATTAAATGGTATTGCTTACGACAGCACTACTAAAAAGATATATATCACGGGTAAATGGTGGCCGAAGTTATTTGAGATCACTATCAACTAAAGCTAAAAGCTTAAAGCTAGAAGCATAAAGCTTTAAGCTGCTTTAAGCGTTAAGCTTTCTCTCTATGATATAAATAACAGAACTGCACTTCCGCTTATCCCCCATTGCTTTTAGATTAGAAAGGAAGCCATTCCAGCAGGCTTTGATCATATTGCCTTTGCCATTTTTGTATTGCTCACTTAACATGCTTACATAAAAACTGTCGAACCACATGGGCTTGATGGTTTTAAGTGATAAGTTGTAAGTTATAAGCAGCTGCTCCATTGATCGTGGTGAGAAATGATAGAGATGACGTGGCACATCGTATGCTGCCCAGAATTCTGCATAAACTTTTGCATCGTACGAGGTATAGTTGGGCACTGCAATAATTAATTTTCCGTTTGGTGCCAGTAATTTTTCTGCCTGCTTAATGTATGCCTGCAACTCATGCACATGCTCCAGCACATGCCACATGGTAATGGCATCATAGGTTTGCGCCGGCAGTTCAAATAATTTACCGGGTTCCTGTGGCGTAATATTATATAAAGTATTTGCTTTTTCTCTTGCTGTTGCATCAGGTTCCAGGCCGGTAATACTACAACCGGATTGCTGCATCTCATTTAAGAAAGCGCCGGTACCGCAACCGATATCCAATATCGCTCCTTTTGCCTTGCCGGTTTGGCTGATGATGAGTTTTCTTTTTGAAACAAGCGTACGCTTTCTTACTTTATGATACAGGTTGTTTACCAACCCCTTTTTTGTATCGCTGTGTGATATGTAAGTATCCGATTTGTAATAAGGCCCTATCGCATCCTGTTCCGGCACATCCTGTGTAAATCTTGCTGTACAATCATTGCAATGCCAGATGGCAAATTTTTCGTGGGAGACAGTAAAATCTTCTGCTGTTAATGCAGGCTGTATAGAAGCGCTGTTGCAAACCGGGCAATGAGAATAGTGGATCATCAGGCTGATTTATAACTTACTGCATTACCAAATAATGATGAATGCCCGGGATCATTTACGTAAATAATAATTGTTACAATGGCAATAACAGCGAATACTATTGCCCATATCCACCAGCGGTCTTTTTTTATTTCTTCCTCGCTGTAATATTCTGTCATCACAGCGCTCGTAGTTTCTTTATCGCCAACCAGCATCTGGTGCTCTGCTTCAGGATGAATGACACGTTCTGCTTTTACAGGTTGTACAAATGCTGCCGGTAATGGCTGTGGTTCAAATTTCAATTCGCCGGAACTGTTCACTACAAAATTTCCTACGCCTTCTATTGCTGCTGCTGTGCCATCGCTGATGGCTGCACCTAAAGTTTCACTGTAATTTTCCAGTGCGCTTTTTGCTTCGCTGTTGCTGCTGTTGGTTTTAGCGGCAATGAATTGCACTAAACCTGTAGTATCATTTTCTTCTTCGGTGAAATGAATAACCGGTGCTGGTGCAGTTAATACTTTGCCTACAAAATCCCACTCTGAAGATTTGTTGTTTATAGATAAAGTACCTATACCCGGCAAGGGGCATTTGCAATGTTGGAAAAGGTATGAGGCTATCAGCTGCTGCATCGGCGGCAAAGATAGTATATTCACCGCAGAGGCGCAAAGGTGCAGAGGTTTCACGCAAACCTGCCTACCGGCAGGCAGGGGCGCTAAGATCAAATTCAAAAGGCGCAAAAAAACTTTGCGACTTTGCGTTTGCTTTGCGTGAAATAAAATAAAAACCGGCAAATAAATATCTGCCGGTTTGTTATTAGATGTTGATCAATTAGAAGGTCACCCTCACGCCACCAACTAAGTTCAACCCATATACCTGGTAATTGTGCCAGCGCTCGTATTTACTGTTCAATACATTATTTACATCTATCCAGCCGCTGAACATTTTATTTACTTTAAATTCTGCACCCGCACTAAGATCAGTACCACCGGTAAAACGTTTGGCAATATTTCCTTTATCCAAATAATTACTGCCCGCAAAAGCATAGAAATCAGATTTCAGCAACACCTGTTTAAATGCCCACCAGCGCAGCGATCCTGTAACTTCAACCGGTAAGGTGTTCCATGCTTTGGTATTGCTTTTCATACCGGTATAACCGTTCAACGTAAGTCCCGCGGTAAGCGTGAATTTATCCTGGTTGATATAGCTGATATCGCCGTGTATCCTTAAATTATTTACCCTGCTTTCGTTGCTTATTACAAAGCCTTTGCCATCTGTTGCAGTATCATTGATAAACAAAGGAAGATTATCGTAAGTTATCCAGCCTGCTTTTGCATTGATGTTGAAATGCTTGCCTACCGTAGCTTTTATGCCGCCATAATATTCTGTCTCTTTGGTATTGGTTTGGCTGGCAATAGTAAGCAGGTAAGGATTTTCATTGATAAGGTTACGATAAGTATTTTTGGTATAACGCCCTACCCAGCCTGCCTGGAAGAGAAATACATTTTGCTGTATCTGCGCTTCGGCAAATACATTCGGCAGCCATACAAATTTTCCATTGTCCCATGTTGGTGTTAATCCACCATTAATAGTAAACTTTGGCGATGAATATACTAATGCCGGTGCTACCGAAAACACATTGTTGTTGATCTTGACATTGCTCACCAGGTCTTTCGATGTATAAGAAGTGATATCTGCTTTTGCATCTACTTTCAACGCAAAGTTGTCGCCGAATGTTTTTGTTACCGGCGCATCAACAATAAAGGTGCTTTCGCTTACCCTGTTCTTATTGCTGAAGATATTTACCTGCACATTTGGATTGTAGCTGATACCATACTCGCCGATAACAGTGTTTCGTACACCGGCCTTCAATGTGATATCCTGCAACTGCTGTCGGATACTGTCTCTTTTATAATCATACAGGGTGTGATCGTAGCCGTATAAAAAATTATCATTCTGGCTGATCGCTACACTTCCATATATCTCATTTTTAGGCATAAAATAACTACCTGCTGCTTTTACCGTAAAGCGGGTATAATCCTGGTTCTTTATTTTTCCTTTAGAGGAAATATAGTCGGCATATAAATTCAGCAATGCTGTTTTACCATCACCAAAACTAAATCCTGCACTTACATATGGTGTAGAGAAATTACCAAAACCTGCTTTGATAAAATTGCGCATACCTAAATATAAATTGGTATCCTGCTGCAAAGCAAGCGGTTTCAATGTTATGGGCTGGTAGCTGTAAAAAAGATTTTGCGCCGGAACATTATACGGGCCCACATTCTTTGATGTATCTGCATTTAACTGCGATGCCGCAAAATTGATCTTTACTGCATTACGCAATACTGGTTTATAAGACGAGGTAATATCGATAGTGGTTCTTTTGCTGGTATCACGCTGTGCAAAAGAAACGAGGCCTGTCATGCTTAACAAAACGACAAGTATATATTTACCTTTTATCATGTAGTTGCTGTTGTTATTTTCTTTCATGTTACTAATATCTTGGGTTATGCTCATTAGGGTTTAGTTGATCTTTGAGTTTACTTTTTCTTCTGCTATGGCTTTATCCAGTTTTTGCTGGGCCTCATTTTTCAATTCAGGATTAACTGAATTTTTTGCAACACTTTCATAAGTGGCTTTTGCATTGAAATAATCTTTCTGCGCCATGAAAATATCGCCCAATAAAATATAGCTTTTAGTAACCCACAGATCGTAAGAGCCGGTTTCTTTAATAACTGCCAATGCTGATTTCTCTGCTATCGCAAGGCTGTTCATGGCGAACTGGCAATGAGCGATCTCGTACCTTGCTTCTGCACCCCATGCTGATTTGCTGATGGCAGCACAGGATTTGAATGAAGTGATCGCCGCACCGCAATCGTTATTGATCTGCTGCGATTTACCCAATACCAAAAATGCTATTGCCTTATCATCGGTGCTGATACCTTTTTTGGTAAGCAGTTCCTGTGCGGCATCATTAGACTGTGCATAATCTTTCAATTGATAATAGCAACGTACCAAGCCACGCAATGCTTCCAGTTGATTATCCTGGTTTACCGCTCCTGTACGCAATGATTCAAAGAATTTCTTGGCTTCTGCATAGTTCTGCAATTCAAAATAATTGATGCTTGCTGCTTCCAAAGTAGCTTTTTCAAAAAAGCGGTTAAGGCCTTTGCTGTTTACATAAGCATACCCTTTTACTGCATTCTGCCAGTCTTTACTTTTGCTGTAACAATCGCTGCTGTAATAATTTGCCTCTAAAGCAAATGAACCGTCAGGATACTGGGAAAGATAATTATTGAACCCGGTGATAGCCGCAGCACAATCAT
The DNA here is from genome assembly GCA_048497855.1 of Bacteroidota bacterium. Lineage (GTDB taxonomy): Bacteria > Bacteroidota > Bacteroidia > Chitinophagales > Chitinophagaceae > Ferruginibacter. The sequence continues at coordinate 264,041 of JBEHZB010000006.1, forward strand.
TGTTATTGTATTTTATAGCCGCTGCAGTGTAGGTCAACGAATCGGCTTCGCTAACAGAAAGCGCTTTGCCATTCCTGCGCATCAGTTCCACGTATTCATTTGGCTTACCTTCTTCTACATAAATATTTTTGATATTGTCCAGCGCTTCATCAGCTTCAGGCGATTGCGGATATTTTTGAATAAGCAACTGGTAATTATCCAGCGCTTCTTTATTCTTATCGGTGTTATAATAGCTCAGCCCTAATTTTAAATATGCTTTGGGATACAATCCACCTGCATCCGGTGAAGTCAATATGTTATTCAGGTAAGGGATGGCATCACGGAATTTTTCATCGGCCATATACGTATCAGCTATCTCCATGTTCACATCAGCCACCATGCTGCTCTTAGGATATTTACGGGTAAGATCATTCAGCACTTTGATCTTATCGGCAGAACTCTTTACGCCTGCGATCATCGATTTCTGGAACAGTGCGTAATCACTTTGCGGCAAAGCGCTGTTAAGCACATTATCATACATCGCATTGGCAGTACTGAAACTCTTGGCCATAAAATAACAGTCCGCACTTCTTACATAAGCATCCTGTTCCAATGGTGAAGAAGTTGGCGAAACCGTTTTTGTTATCTGTTCAAAAAAGCCAAGCGCTTTACTGTAATTCTCTTTTTTTAACCAGCTGTACCCTAATGTATATCTTGCTGCAGTTGGGTTAGCTTCTCCCTGTGCTACTGCACCGCTTTGCATATAGAAGCTTAAATAGCGCACAGCTGCATCATAATCATTCAGGCGATAAGCGATCTCTCCTTTCCAGAAATTAGCATAAGGTAAGATGCCGCCTGAATTAGGATCGTTCAGCACTTTCGTCATCAGTTCATCGGCACGCTGTAATTGCTGATCATTAACATACTCTACTCCCCTGCCAAATAATATCCTTGGATATACTTTCTTCATTGCCGGCGTCGGGTTGTTGAACGATTCATATAATGCGAGTGCATCACTGAAATTATTGGTGTTTGCCAGCAGGCTCACCAGTATCTCTTTACCTTCTGTATCGTATTCAGAACCGGGATAATCTTTCAAATATTTTTTCATCTCATTCAGCGCCACATCCTGGTAACCTAATTCGTAAGATAGTTTTGCATAAATGAAACGGGAAACTTGTTGCTGTTTGGCATTACTGCTGTTGTATGCACAAAACTGGAATGCGTTTCTTGCATTGGCTTTTTGGCCGGTACGTAAATAAGCATCACCTAGCAGGTACATACTGTTTTGTCCCAATGAATCTTTTTCATTGCTCAGCTGCTTAAATCCGTCGATAGCTTTATCCAGTTGGTTTGCATCGTAGTAGCAATAACTCAATTCATACAATATTTCTTTATCTACTTTATCGCTGCTGTTAACATAGGCTTCCAGCAATGGCAAAGCTTTTTTATAATTCTTCTTTTCAAAATACAACTGCCCTATCAATAAGTTCATTTCTTTTTGATAGTATAATGTGCCGCCGCGACTCAATACACTTTCGCCATAACGAAGCGCTTCATCTTTCTTTCCCTGGAAATAATAGATCTCCGCAATATAGTACGGCACTACACCTTTATATTCTTCATAGGTTTCTACCAGCTTAAACGCCATCAATGCCTTGTTATATTGCTTATCATAGTAACTGATAAATCCGTAGTAATAATTTGCAGGGATATAATACTTGCTCGACGGCAATTGATGTATCTCGTTGAACAATGGTTTTGCTTCTGCAAATTGTTTAAGATTGAAATAGCAATATGCTTTTTCAAATTTTGCATCTGCAATTTCTTCATTGCTTAAATTATCCAGTCCTGCCCTTTCATAATAATTCAGCGCATCGCTGTAATTATCTTTAAGGAAATAGAATTTTGCCAGTTGATAACTCATCAGCTGGCGGCGTGGTTCATTGTTCACCAGGTCAATGTATTGCTTCGCTTCCTGTTCTGCAACAGGTTGCTGCAATTTTAATTCGCAGGCGATGTAATAATAATTCACATCATCATTGATGTAAGTATGATCACTGATGGTATTGTCGGCATATTGCGCCTTCAATTCTTTCAGTAAAGGATAAGCCAGTGCAAACTGTTCCCGTACATACAATTCCTTAGCGTCTTTGTATTTTTTTTCGGGGTCGGTAACTGCATTGGTTGGTTGAGAAAAAGCGGTGAAGGATAAGGCTGCTGCAACAAGCAGGAGCGTACATTTTTTGTAATTCATCATGTTGGTTAATACATTCATTTTTTTGCCGGGTGTAAAATTAGTTCTTCTGCCACTTTAGCAAACACCGTTCCAAACCGATTGTGCATAAGTGGATAACTGTGTAAACAAAACGAAACTATTTTCAATAGGCTGTTAAAAAATTGATAAATCATTCTACATTTACAAAAATGTTTAACCCAACAAAAAAAGTTTATGAAAATAATTTCCGCAAAGTATTCTGCAGGAGCTATTAATGCAGGCGCTTTAATCTTACGTTTAGGTCTTGGTATATTGATGATCAAACACGGTTATGACAAGATGATGCACTTCTCTATGATGAAGACACAGTTCATCTCATTTCTCGGCTTGAGCCCTACTATCAGTTTAAGCCTGGCAATTTTTGCTGAATTCTTTTGTTCTGCGTTGTTGATATTGGGATTGTTTACCCGCCTGGCTACCATACCGTTGATCATTACCATGTGTGTAGCATTGTTCCAAATGCATCATGGAGATATTTATGATGAGCATGGACATCTGGCTACTCTGTTTTTAGTAGGATTTCTTGGCTTGCTGTTCATCGGCCCAGGTAAAATAAGTGTTGATGGAATGATCGGTAAATAAACCTTATTAACCAACTGCATGAAACGACTTGACCTTGTTCACTGACAATAATTATTGTTGGGATAATAAGCGGATATTTTGCCTTATTACTTCTTCCTCAATTTGTAACCTTTTTACTGGTTTGGTTTAAAGATGGTTTAAAGATGGTTTAACCTGAAGACGAAATAAACAGCCACAACGAATCCTGATGTTTGTGACCGAAACACAAGTACGCATTCATTACGCCCTTACCGACCAAATGGGCGTAGTATATTATGGACATTATGCACAGTTTTACGAGATCGGCAGAACCGAAGCTATTCGCCAGATCGGTTATACCTATAAAGAGATCGAAGCCATGGGCATTATCATGCCGGTAGTAGATATACACAGCCGTTTTTTGCGCCCGGCAAAATATGATGATCTTATCACCATAAAGACTACGCTAAAAGAAATGCCTGTTAATTCCAAAGTAGTTTTTCACGCCGAGATATATAATGAGCAGGATGAATTATTGAACACGGGTGAAGTAACCCTGTTCTTTATTGAAGCAAAAACGATGAAGCGCTGCGAAATGCCGGAGGCGTTGAGGGAGAAGCTTTCTAAATATTTTCCACTTGAACATTGAGCATTGAACATTGAGCATTGAATATTTATTCTTACAATTTTCAATGCTCAATGTTCAATGCTCATTTTTTACGCTCTGTGATTATCCGCTCTCCACTCCTGTATCGCTTTCTTGATTTCTTTCGGGCTTAGATTTTCTGCGGCAGCACGGGCAGCCAGTTCAACAAATTCTGCATCGGGCGCAAAACGCAATGCAATAACCTGGTGTATGGTGAGCCTGCTGTCTAACAATTTCCCTGTTGCAGCAAGATGACGAAGATTTTCTTCTGCACGGATGGCCCTGTCTTGCGCCTTTAATGCAAAAGAACGGCTGTAGAAAAAACCCATGATCGTTGCCACGGTAAGTACCACCAGCAACGAAGCAGAGTAAAGGTTTTCATGCGAAGAATTGATAACGTTTACTATAGCGCCGATAAGCACTGCCAGCAGCAGGAACAATGTAACAAAATGATAGCCCGGCACATAGCGGGAATGATTTTTAAAACTTTGCATCGGTAGGTGATTTAGTTGTTTTGGCTGGTTAAATTACTTTAAAATATCTAATACTTTCCACATTTTTTCTCTTACAGCGCCGGGGCTTCCGTCAAAATTATTTACGATCAAAGAGAAAGTATATTCATTGCCACCTGCACTTTTTACATAGCCGGTATAACTTCTCACCCCACCGATATAGCCATCTTTCATTTTAATATTGTTCATTTCGGGCAATGCATAATAAAAAGACGGGAACCAGGGTTGCTTTTTTGCATATTGCATAACAGTAACCAATGCATTGGTAGTAACACGGTTGGCAGGTGATAAACCGCTGCCATCAATGATATTCAATGCAGATGGTTCGATGCCTTTATCTTTCCAGAAATTCTTTATTATACTAACACCGGTATCAGTGGAACCAACTTTTGTTTTTTCAAAAGCAATTGCTTTTACAAATGCTTCGCCATAAAGATTGATGCTTTTTTTAAGGAACCAATAATTGATACTATCCAGCGCAGGAGAAAAAACAGTGTAGATAACCTTCGGACTTATCGGTATATCTTTCTTTTCTACTTCCATACCATTATATGAACCGATAAACAATATCCCTCCAATATTTATACGTTTCAATTCTTCAGCAAATGTGTAAGTAAGTTGTTCTGCTGCATTAGGCATTGCGCCACTGATCGTAAAATTATCTTCACCCAAAGGAATGGTTCCCCGTACATAACCGCTGTTGGCATAAGGAGGCAAATAGATATACGCATTATCACCACTTCCCTTTTTTGCTGTAGTTACTTCACTGTATAAACCAACATTTTCCAGCCGTGGCACTATCTTTTCTATCGTAACCTTATCCCCAATTTTTTGCCCGCTTTTTAAAATGATATCATATTGGTTTTCCCTCCAATTCAATGATGAAGCGCCTGCACCATAATAATTACCGATATCTTCCCATATCCAACCATCGGGAGTATTGTTGCTTGTCCATTTCCTGTCGTAGCCAAACACATTGCCCTGTATTTCTTTGATACCTTTTTTTTGTATCGCCGAAACAAAATTTTCCAGCACTTCTTTTTCACCGGTAGTATTCCAGCGCCAGGAACCAAGTGTAGGATCGCCATAACCAATGATATAGACATTGCCCGCCAATGAATTGTTCTTTATTCCTCCATCAATGGCAAGTTCTGTTTTATACTTAAAATCCTTTCCCAGCAGTTCAAACGCAGTTGTACTGGTTATTACTTTCTGGCAACTGGCCGGTGCCATACCTGTTTCGCTGTCCTTTTCATATACCACATTTCCTGTCTTACTATCTACAACGTACATACTAAGTACCGCATGTTTGAACTGCGGATCTTTTTCTAAATTGCTGACAGCTGTAGCCAGCTTGTCTTTTACGGATTGCGCATAAACAGTTGACCCAAACAACAACACACTAAAAACCAACAGGTATTTCATTAATAAATATTTATTAGCCAAAGCTAAAAGAATTAATTTTGAAATATGGAAAATGAAGTAAAAGAACCGGCACCAAAATACGATCGCTTTACGGCTGAGGAATACCTTGAGATGGAAAGGGAAGCGCTGGACAAGCATGAATATTATCAAGGTGAAATCTTCGCCATGAGTGGGGCATCTATTCCACACAATTTTATATTCTCGAATGTTTTTGGCGATTTATGTATAAAGCTTAAGGGTAAAAGTTGCAGACCATTCGGTAGTGACTTCAGGGTGCATATCCCAAAAAATACATTATTCACTTACCCCGATATTACAATAGTTTGCGGTAAAGAAGAAGTGGTAGACGATGATGTATCTGACAACCTGCTTAATCCTTCTGTAACAATCGAGCTGCTTTCCAAATCCACCCGCAATTATGATAAAGGCAAAAAATTCACCCTTTACCAGGATATTGATTCTTTCAAAGAATATATTTTAATTGATACTGAAAAAGTGCACGTTGAAAGATACATCCGCAATGCAGACAATAGCTGGTCGCTTTCCGAATATAAAAATATAGAAGACAGTTTTACTATAGCTACTGTAAACATTACCGTACAATTAAAAGATGTTTACGAAGGCGTATCCTTCGCCTGACATTTTTCCTTCTTCCTTGTTTATCTTTGCCGATCAATTCTTTATATGACAAACGCATCCATCATTACCATCGGCGATGAACTTTTAATAGGACAGGTTATTGATACCAACAGCGCTTTTATTGCACAGGAATTGAACAAGAATGGTTTTCGTGTTGCAAGGCGGGTGGCAGTGGGTGATGTATGGGAAGAAATATGGAATGCACTGGATGAAGAACAGCAACACGCCGATATCATCCTCATCACCGGCGGTCTCGGTCCTACAGCCGATGATATCACCAAACCTTTGCTGTGTAAATATTTTAACGGCAAGATGATCGTGGATGAAGGCGCTTTACAAAATGTGACCAACATCTTTGCAAAAGTATTAAAGCGGCCAATGATAGAACGTAACCTTAAACAGGCCGAAGTACCCGACGTATGCACTGTTATTCAAAATAAGCGTGGCACTGCACCGGGAATGGTATTTGAAAAGAACGGAAAGCTGTTCATCAGTATGCCGGGCGTACCGCATGAAATGCAGGGCATGATAGAAGATGATGTGATCGCATTACTGCAAAAGAAATTCCAATCATATTCTATTGTACACAGAACATTATTAACAGCCGGTGTTGGTGAAAGCTTTTTGGCAGAACTCATTCAATCTTTCGAAGAGTCGTTGCCATCGCATATAAAACTGGCCTACCTGCCCAATTATGGCGGCATGGTAAGGTTGCGGTTAACTGCATCCGGCCAGGATAAAAAAACTACGGAAAAAGAAATAGATAATTATTTTGAAACGCTGCAAACGCAGGTAGCTGAATTTTTAGTAACCAATGAAGATGAACCGATAGAAAAAGTGGTAGCCAAACTTTTATTGAAACACAACAAAACAGTTGGTACTGCTGAAAGCTGTACTGGTGGTTATATTTCGCATCTTATTACCAGTATCCCCGGTTCATCCGAATACTATAAAGGCAGCGTGATAGCTTATGCTTATGATGCTAAAGAGAACCTATTATCTGTAGATAAAGAAGTGTTGCTTGGCAAAGGCGCAGTAAGCGAAGAAGTGGTAACACAAATGGTAAAAGGCGCTGTAAAGAACCTGGATGTAGATTATGCCATAGCGGTAAGCGGCATCATGGGGCCCGGTGGCGCTACTCCCGATAAGCCGGTTGGCACCGTATGGATAGGTGTGGGCAATAAAGAAAAGGTATTGGCGCAGCGAATGCATTTTCGTTTCGACAGGGCACGCAACATACAGCTTACCGCCGTAAACGCATTGAATATGCTGCGAAAGTTCATTATTGCCGAATCCTAAGTAACATTGCAGGGAAAATAATTACCTTTGGCCCGAAAAATTGATTGCCGTATTTTTTTGTAACCCAGCAGTTGTACTACTATTAAGCTGCATTGGCGTCGCACTCTTTTACTGTAGATCAATACTGAGCGGAGCACAACATTGAACTCAAACCTTAACATTTATAATATGGCTGTAGTAGATCTTGTAATGCCCAAATTAGGAGAAAGCATCATGGAGGCCACCATTTTAAAATGGCACAAAAAACCAGGTGATGCGATCAGGCAGGATGAAACTGTTTTAGATATTGCTACCGATAAAGTGGATAGCGAAGTGCCTTCTACTGCAGAAGGTGTGATTGAAGAAGTACTGTTCAAAGAGAATGATGTAGTACCTATCGGTACTGTTATAGCAAGAATAAGAGTGGGCAGCAACGCAGCTGTAAGCAACAGCGAGCCTGCACCTCAGCCTGTAAAACCACAATACGAAGAAGCTAAAGTGGTAGAAGAGATACCTTATCAACCGCAACCAACTCAGCCGGTTGCCGCTACAGCCGAAACCGGCGAAAAAGCGGGTAATGGTGTACGCTTTTACTCTCCCCTTGTTTTAAATATTGCACAACAGGAAGGTATCGGCATGGCCGAACTGGAAAATATTCCGGGTACAGGGCAGGATGGTCGTGTAAGCAAAAAAGATATTTTAGCTTATGTTGCCAGCAAAGCAGGTGGCACGCAGCAACCTGAAGTAGTTCATCAACCACAGCCACAACAGCCGGTTGAACAGCCAAAAGTAGAAACCGTACAACCTGTTGCGGAAGAACCAAAACAGCAACAGCAGCAGGTTACAGTTGCAGCCAGCCAGCAACTGACAACCAATACTTATCCCGGCAATGTAGAGATCATTGAAATGGACCGTATGCGCAAACTTATTGCCAAGCATATGGTTGACAGTAAACATACCAGTCCGCATGTAACCAGCTTTGCAGAATGCGATGTTACCAACCTGGTGTTGTGGAGAGAAAAAGTAAAGAAGGATTTTGAAAAAAGAGAAGGCGAAAAAATAACCTTTACGCCGCTGTTCATTGAAGCTATTGTAAAATGCATAAAAAAATATCCATGGCTCAGCAGTTCTGTTGATGGCGATAAGATCATTGTAAAAAAAGACCTGAATATTGGTATGGCAACCGCTTTGCCGAATGGCAACCTTATTGTTCCGGTAATTAAAAATGCAGATCAGCTTAATTTGGTTGGCTTAACCAAACAGGTAAACGGACTTGCCAATGCTGCCCGTACAGGAAAGCTGAGGCCTGATGATACAACCGGCGGCACGTTTACCCTTACCAATGTAGGTACATTCGGAAGTATAATGGGTACACCTATTATCAACCAGCCACAGGTAGCTATTATGGCTGTAGGCGCTATCAAAAAAAGGCCGATGGTAATTGAAACACCTCAAGGTGACAGCATTGCTATCCGCCACATGATGTACATTTCATTAAGTTACGATCATCGTATCATTGACGGTGCTTTAGGCTCTACTTTCCTTAATGCCGTATCGAAAGAGCTGGAGAATTTTGACAGTAACAGAAGCTTGTAACGCTGTAAGGCTCATTCAAAATTTATATACTTACCCCGAAATTTTCGGGGTATTTTTTTTGTATAATCCGTATCGGCACAGAATTTGTTAATACTGTGTGAAACCTTATTGTATCTGATTCCTATGCTATTGAAACCAGGGCGCCTGCTTACCTCTGCTACCCTTTTATACGACCAGTGTTTCAACAATAAAACAGGTACGGGGCATTGTACTGTATGAAGACCCGGTATTCTTCGCCGCTTCTTCTGGTCATTTTTTTATAATCAATTATCAATACATTCGCAGACAGTTTCAAAGCGAATGCAATTCTCTTTTACAGCTACCATAAAAAAAGCAGGGATCAACCCTTGCGTTTCTGTGCCTGCACATATCTCCTGCAAAATGAAGCCGGTAAAAGGTTATATACCTGTTAAAGGAAAGATCGGATCGTATTCATTTATACAAACACTTATTCCGGTAAAAAATGAAGGTTACCGGCTGTATGTAAATGGCCCTATGCTGAAAGGCGCCCGGGTAGAAGTTGGTGATGCCGTAAAATTTATTATTGAACAAAATACTGAACCTTCGGTTATTCCGATGTTGCCGCTGTTCAAAAAAGAACTGGAAGTTCATAAACTGTTACCTGCATTTTATACGCTTACACCATTCCGCCAAAAAGAGATACTGAAATATTTGAACAACCTGAAAACTGAAGAAGCATTGACCAGGAACATTGCTAAAGTGATCGGACAATTAAAATAGTAATAATTTTCCCTATCACGAAAATTGTTTTCCCTTCAAAAAAATTTTCACACATTCCCTGCCCGTAATTTTGCAGATAAACTTTATTGATGAATCCCGAACAATTCAATACACTGGTAAAGAACAGGCGATCCGTTTTTCCAAAACAATTTGTACCCGGTAAACCTGTAGATGACAACATTATTAAACAAATAATAACCAACGCAACCTGGGCGCCCAATCACGGGCAGACAGAGCCCTGGCAGTTCACTGTTTTTTCTGATAAAGGATTATCTGCCTTCGCTACTTTTCAAAGCGAACTGTATAAACAAACAGCAGGGCAGGATTTTAAAGAAGATAAATTCATAAAGCTGCAGCAACAGCCTTTACTGGCATCGCATATTATTGCTATTGGCATGAAAAGGACCACTACAAAACGCATCCCTGAAATTGAAGACATCGAAGCAGTGGCTTGTGCAGTACAAAATATTTATCTCTCTGTTACCGCTTACGGCCTGGGCGGCTACTGGACAACAGGTGGCGTAACTTATATTGATGAGGCCAAATCATTTTTTGGTTTAGGTGAAGCCGATAAATTACTGGGCTTCTTCTACATCGGCCATGTTGCTGTTCCCTCTCCTTCGGCCATACGTAAACCGCTGGAAGAAAAGGTGAACTGGGTAACTGCATAAAAAAGATAAGCACCTGTAATTTAATAATGGGTATTATTTTCCCCTTTGCACAACATCTTCGCAATAAAAATCAGGTCGTTGCTCCATTTAATTGCAGCAGTTAATTACTGGTATAGTTTATGAATTACCTGTAAGAAAAATTATGGGAGATATCATGAATTTATCCGGCAATGAAGCTGTAGAAAAAATAAAGGAAATGGCTGAAGGAAAGATCTGCCTGTTTTGTACGTATGAAGACAGCGAAGTGGTATCAAGGCCTATGTCCACACAGAAAGTAGAAGATGACGGAACCATTTGGTTCTTCAGTGATAAGAACAGTGTTAAGAACGACCAGATCGTTACAGATAATAAAGTGTACCTGATGTATGCTGATACATCAAAGCAACACTACCTTTCTTTAATTGGCTATGCCGAAATTGTATTCGACAAAAATAAGATAGACGAACTATGGACACCTATCGCCAAAGCCTGGTTTGAAGAAGGCAAAGATGATCCCGATATAACCTTATTAAAAGTAATGCCCGACAACGGACATTACTGGGATACCAAAAATGGTAAATTGGTCTCTACCATCAAGATAGCCATTGCTGCAATGACTGGCAAGGAAATGGATGGCAGCATAGAAGGTGATCTCAGTGTTTAATTTTTTTAGCCACATCAAAATCTTTGACATGAAAAAAGCAAGCCTTATGGTTATTGCCGCAATAGTTTTATTTGCCTGCAATAACAACAAAGAAAAAAAAGAGGTTGTAATACAACAGCAACCTGCACCAGAAAAGAAAAAGCCGCACGACCTGGTATATACATTTACAAATGGTAAAACGTGGAAAGCTGCACACAGGAAGAGTGACAGCAGCTTTATAAAAAATATTTTAGTTGCTAACAGAACAGACATGGCAAATATCGGCGCTATGGATTCTATACTTATTCCTTCAGATACTACAGCCGATATACAATACTATTTACCTTTTCCTGATGAAGTGCCTTCTTTAAAAGATGTAAAAAAGATACTGTTGTTCTCCTATCCTGCACAGGCTTTTGGCGCTTATGCAAATGGTGTATTGGTTTACGCAGGCCCTACCAACATGGGACGCAAAAAAGATCCAACACCAACCGGTCTTTACTATACCAACTGGAAAGCTGAAAAGACAACCAGTACATTCAACGATGAGTGGGACCTTAAATGGAACTTTAATATTGAGAATAAAGAAGGCATCGGCTTTCATCAATATGCATTGCCCGGTTATCCTGCATCGCACTCCTGCCTGCGCCTGCTGGAAGGTGATGCCAAATATTTGTACAACTGGGCCGATCAGTGGATATTGAAAGGAACGGATAATGTTTTGGCAAAAGGAACTCCTGTAATAGTTTTTGGCGCTTATAATTTCGATGGGCCAAAACCATGGCTGCAGCTGGCACATGATCCTCATGCACTAAACATCAGCGCTGCAATGATAGAAAAAGAAACAGCAGCTTATTTAACGGATATACTGGCGCAGCAACAAAAACGCGACAGTGTTATTGCAACAGGAACCAAATAAATAATGTTACCCTCGCATTGCAAATGCAACCGCTGCTTCGGCGTGAATAAAGCCGGTATCAAAAACAGGAATGGAGCAATCGCTTTGTTTTAGCAAGATGGGAATTTCTGTGCAGCCGAAGATCACTCCTTCGGCACCTTGTGCTATCAGCTTATCTATTATTGCCAGGAATTCTTTTTTTCTTTCGGGAAGAAAAATGCCTTTACTAAATTCTTCATAAATAGATTCGTTGATGTACTCAACACCATTCTCATCCGGTATCACCACTTCAATATTTTGTGCTGCCAGCTTTTCTTTATAAAAATCCATTTTCATGGTGTACCTCGTGCCAAGCAGCGCCACTTTTTTTAAGCCCTGTTCACTTATTACTTTTGCTACAGCTTCCGCAATATGAATAACGGGAATAGCAACTGCTGCCTGTATCTTATCAGCAACATTGTGCATGGTATTTGCGCCGATCACCAAACAATCAGCGCCACCTGCTTCTATTGATTTGGCAGCCTTAGCCATTATAACAGCGATGCTTTCCCAGTCTTCCGAAAAGGAAAGTGCTTTTATCTCTGCAAAATCTACAGAGTTCAATATGATCTTTGCAGAGTGAACACCGCCTGCACGTTTATTTACCAGTTCATTAAGCAGGCGATAATAATCCAGTGTGGAGTACCATGTTATTCCGCCTATAAGTCCTATTGTTTTCATGCGCTAAATATAATAAAACGTTTACTTTCAGCAGCTTTATACCAGTTAACAACCGTTTACCATTGTTAAACGCCGTAAAACAATATACTTGATTTGCAGCCACATTATTGTACTTACCTTTGCGGCGCAATTAAGTACTACCGCGTTAGTTATTGGTTTATTAACCTTCTTGTTGCCCTGATAATCCCCGGCCAGACCACATTTTGCCTGACTTTAAAGAGGATTCAACCAAGTAATTTAAAAACAGAAATATGAAAAGCGATGTCATGGGCATAGGCGCCCAGATCAGTAAAAAAGAACTGAAAGAATTAACGAAAGAAACAAAAGAAACCCTTGCAATTGATGTAAAAGCAGACGGTACCCAACGTGTATTTGGTGCAATTGATTTGTGGAATGCACAAAGAAGACAAAGGACCAGCACTTCTATGAGAAGGTGGCTGAACTAATGTTCATTTTATTTTAGTGTAAAATAATAATTCTTTTATGTTTTTAATGGCTCCGCTTTGCGGGGCTTTTTTTAATTTAGTAAGATTGAATTTATCGAAATCTCTTCGAAGGCTTTGCCTTCGCAAGCGTTATGTTATGAAGGGATTTTATCCCGTTTTGCAAAGTCTCCTGTTTGAGAATATGGAGCAAAGCTCCTGCTGAACATAGCACTTACGAAGGCAAAGCCTTCGAAGAGTTAAACCAGGTTTTTATTAATTTAGTAAGATCGAATTTATCCTTTCGGTAAATACTTATGCAACACATCATTCAACAACTGGAAAATATCATTACGGAATACACTCCGCAGTTACAGCGGATATCTCCGGGCGATCTTATTTATAAAGTATCACCGGTTAAATGGAGCAACAAGGAAGTACTCGGTCATTTAATTGATTCTGCGCAAAATAATATCCGGCGCTTTGTAGTAGCACAATATGAAGACAAACCTTATATCGTATATGCACAGGATACCTGGGTGACTGCGGCTGATTACCAGCATTATCCCGAAAAAGACCTGCTGGATCTTTGGGTATTATTGAACAGGCATATCATTATTCTCTGGAAGAATTTGCCGGCAACAGCAGAAAACAATGAAGTGCAGACACAGGAAGTGCATACTATTAAATGGCTGGCAGAAGATTATAACAAACATCTTTTGCATCACTTACATAAAATGCTGAAGCTGGAAGAGGTACCTTATCCTTAAGATCAGAAGCGCACATATTTTTGGATAAGCGCTTTATCGATGCCTTTTTGTTTTGCTTTTTTTGATTGCTTACGTAAAATAAATTCGAATATACTCACCCACCCGGGAAGGTTGCTTTCACTGATATCGAACAGCCAGGCAAGCGCCAGTTTATCTTTAGGAAAACCATTTGGCTTACATAATCCATCAGTTGCCAGTCCGTAAGCTATTTGTAAAGATTGCTCAAAGCCGGTGCTGGCAGGCCTTAGTTCTACCCTGAATGTACAGGGCTTTCCGCTCCGGTTCCTGAATAAATGATTGGTGCCGGGATTGGCAGTAACCGATTCGCCTGGCTTTAAGGTGAGTATCTTTTTGTCAACACCTATCTGTACTTCACCTTCAACACAATCAAATTTTTCGCTGTAGGTTTTGTGATAGTGCAACCCCACTCCGCCACCGTCGGCAAGCTCTACTTCTACAAGGGTATATTCCCCGTTGGTTTCCGCTGAAGTTTTCAGAAAAGTTACCTGGTCTTTTTGTACAGGGTTGTAAATTTTTCGGCTCATGCTTTGCATCTACGTATTTTTTACCGGGTGCGGTTTTATAGGGAGAAATGTATCTCAAATAAACAATTCTCTTTTTAAAAAAGCAACAGGCTTTACATTTATACAAATAAAAATGCCGTGCTGATATCAGCCGGCACTGTGATTGATAGGCACCAAAATCAAAAATGAGTTCTGGTAAAATATAGTTCGATCCGTATAAAGCTGCCACAAATGAACGGCTTTAAAAAAATCAAAAACAGGGTATTTATACCTGTTTTTTAAAACAACGCTTTGTTAATGCCTGCCCGGCTTTATGATGGTTTCTTATCTTTATAAATAAAATATAGCGATGCACCGATCCTTTAAGCACCTGGCTATTATTGTAATTGCAATAGCAGCATTATCCTGTAATAACCATTCTGAAAAAGATACCATCCACGACCATGATGGTAATGAAATGGATACCAGTTTAGTAAAACCAACCGGCTGCAAAATGCAACTGAACGTTGATAATAAGAATCCATCGCCTGGCAGTGTGGTTAATTTTCGATTCACACCGGTGTCTCAACCCGGCAACAAGATCGCCCTGCTGGACAACCTGCATGAAAAAAAGATACATCTTATAATCGTCAGTGAAGACCTTTCTTATTTTGATCACCTTCATCTTGATAAAGATTCGGCAGGCAGTTACAATATCGCCACTTCTTTCCCGGCAGGGGGAAAATATATTCTGATAGCGGATTACAAACCGGAGCGGATGGCGCAACAGTATGATACCTTTAACATAAACGTAACCGGCAATTCTAACAAGCCGCTTACGTACACATCCCCGCAGCTTACTGCCAGCACAGATGGTTATACTGTACAGTTGCTCCACAAAAAACTGGTACCCGGTACAGATGGCGTAGTAGTGATGAAAATAAATAAAGACGGCAAAAGTATATTACCTGAAACGGTACAACAATACCTGGGTGAAACAGCTCACATGATCGCGATTAATACCGATAGTAAAGAGTACGTGCATACACATTCCATGAGCGACCCGATGAGCTATTGGTTCATGGCTAAATTTCCCCGTATGGGTTTTTATAAAGTATGGGTGCAGTTTAAAACAAATGATATAGTGCATATTGCTCCTTTTGTGATACAGGTAGATTAATCTAAAATGACTATGGTCAATAATGAAGCTTTCCGGCAAATGGCTCTTTCTTTTACAGGTACAATTGAAGCACCTCATTTTGACAGGACATCCTTTCGTGCAAATAAAAAAATATTTGCTACGCTGCAGGAGAAGAATACAATTGCTATGATAAAATTATCACCGGCTGATCAATATGTTTTTTGCAATGCAGATAAAGCAGCTGTTTATCCCGTGCCCGGCGGCTGGGGACTGAAAGGCGCTACCTATGTTGATCTGAAAAAAGTAAAGAAGACATTATTAAAAGAAATACTGACCATTGCTTATAACAGTATAACAGTAAAAGCTAAAGCTCCAAAAAAAATAATTTAATTAGATCTCAGCATGGCAGATTGTTTCATTTGCGCTGCATACTCATGCCCTAAATATCTTTCTATCCAGTTATGAACAATGTATATTACCGGTGTTAAAATAACTGCAACCAGCGCTTTGTAAATATAATTTATGGTGCCTACTGCAAGGAAAAGACTGAATGGCCATTCAAAATCGCCGGGGCTGTTCCCTACCCTGCTTCCTACATAAAACGCAATGAACAAAACAACATAGCTGTCAATAAATTGCGAAACCAGTGTAGAGCCTGTAGAGCGAAGCCAAAGCATTCTTTCGCCCGTGATCTTTTTTATGCGGTGAAAAACCAGCACATCTATCAACTGGCTTAAGATAAATGCAACCAATGATCCGATAATAATTCTGCCGCCTTGCCCTAATACATTTTGATAAGCCTTCTCCATATTTGGAACACCTGAACCTGTTTTACTGGTAACAAAAAAATCAGCAGGTGTTAATGCCATGGCCCCATAAAATACGAGAAAAGCAAAAGCTATCAAAAATGCAGTTAGGTAAGATAGAAAGCGTACGCCCCGCTGCCCGTAATATTCATTGATGATATCTGTCATAATAAATACAACTGGCCACAATAAAACACCTGCTGTAAGATTAAGCGAAAGCTCATTGCCAAATAAATGAATGGCCAAAGGTTTCAGGCCTAATGTTTTTTCCAGCGAAAATATCTTTACGCCAATTACTTCAGCTATCAAAGCATTGGCAATAAAAAAACCGCCGAGTATAAGAAAGAGTTTTGTGCCTTTGTCTTTTACAATATTATGTATCATAGATCATGAATAAAAAAAGTAAATGATCTGGGCGATCAAAAAAAAGAAGTTTGCCCAGAATATCCATGCCGGCACCGATTGTAATTTACCGGCCAGCCGCATCGGAATGGCAGCGATGCAAAAAGCAAGATTAAAAAAGATAGCGCCCCAGCCCAATACTACCAAACCGCCCTCTACAAACGGTAAAGAAATGATATGCTCACCGCCACCTTTTACATTCACATTCTTCTTATTCTCAAAATAGCGGAGTATTACAAATGCTACAAAGCAAAGGTTAAAAATAAATATGAGCCTGGAGAAGAAACGCATTGTGATTTGTGATTTGTGATTTGTGATTTGTGATTTGTGATTTGTGATTTGTGATTTGTGATTTGTGATTTGTGATTTGTGATTTGTGATTTGTAAAGCAGATTTCAATTCTTTATTTCGTGCTGCTTATCTTACTGTTCAATTTCTCAACATTATTAATTATTCATTGTTAATTACTAATTGCTTACCCATTCTTCCCACTCAGCATCGGCACAAAAGAAAAATTAGCAAACACTTCTTCTTCATAGCTGCCATCGGCATTTTTGGTCAGCCGCAGCATTCGTTGATGTTCCCCCTCATCTACAGGTATCACCATTTTACCACCGGTCTTTAACTGCTGCATCAGTTTAGGCGGAATGAACGGTGCCGCAGCAGTAATGATCACTTTATCGAACGGGGCAAATGTCGGCAATCCTTCGTAACCATCGCCAAAAAAGAATTTAATGGACGGATATTTTGATTTAAGCACAAACTGTTTTGTTTTTTCAAACAACTTCTTCTGCCGCTCGATCGTAAACACATTAGCCCCTATTTCAGCCAGTACTGAGGCCTGGTAAATACTTCCTGTTCCTATTTCCAGTACCTTATCATGCGGCTTTACCTGCAGCAATTGTGTTTGGTAAGCAACAGTATAAGGTTGTGATATGGTTTGTCCTTCTGCTATCGGAAAGGCCCTGTCCTCATATGCGATCTCATCAAAAGCGCTGTCTAAAAAATAATGCCTGGGAATATTGTTTATCGCATCCAGCACACGCTCATCAGTGATCCCTTTTTCTTTTAACTGGTCGATCAGTTTTTTCCGCAAACCTTTATGTCTATATGTGTCTTCGTATTTTCTCATGCAGGTATGCAAGATAAAAAAATGTCAGGAGTAAAGACCTGACATTTTTAATTATATCCCGCTAATAAAATCTTATTGCAGTTTCATATCCGCTGTGATCCTTTCTATCTTATCATCCAGTTCTTTTTGTTTGCTGTGAAAATCCGCAGCCGTATCCAGTTTGGTATTTACAGTAAAATAGAATTTTATCTTAGGCTCTGTTCCGCTTGGCCTGGCCGAGATCTTTGTTCCATCGCCCAACACAAATTGCAGTACATTACTTTTCGGCAATTCTATTTTCCATTCCTTGCCGGTTGAAATATCCTTACCGAGCTGCAGTTCATAATCCAGCAATTCTTTTACGGCCACGCCATCAATTGTTGAAGGCGGGTTTTTTCTGTACCCTTCCATCATATCTGCAATTTCTTTTGCACCGTTCATGCCTTTTTTGGTAATGCTCACCAGGCTTTCCTGGTACAGGCCGTATTGTACATACAGGTCAACCAGTTTATCAAACAAACTGCGGCCTTTATTTTTTTCGTACGCCGCCATTTCGCAAAGCAGGCATACAGCGCTTACCGCATCCTTATCACGTATCTCATCGCCTATCATCAAACCAAAGCTTTCTTCACCGCCAATGATATATTTTTCTTTGCCTTCTTTTTCTTTGATCAACGCAGCTATCCATTTAAACCCTGTCAGCACATTATAACAGGCTACATCATTTGCTTTTGCTATCACATCTATCATATCAGTAGTAACGATCGTTTTTACTACCATATCATTCGGCTGTGCAATGCCTTTTGTTTTTCTTGCTTCTATCAAATAATTAAAAGCCAGCAATGCGGTTTGATTACCGTTCATTAATATCCATTCGCCTTTATCATCTTTTACACCAATACCAACACGGTCGCTGTCGGGATCCGTGCCCAGTAAAATATCCGCATCCAGTTCCTTTGCTTTTTTTAGCCCGATGCTCATCGTTTCCTTTTCTTCCGGGTTAGGATAAATTACGGTCGGGAAATTTCCATCCGGTTTGCTTTGTTCCTCTACTATATGCACATTATCAAAACCGAATTTTTGCAGCGCCTGCGGTACCAGCATAATGCCCGTACCATGTATCGGTGTATATACAATTTTAAGGTCGTGCTGTGCGGCACACACTTCAGGATAAACGCTTAATCCTTTTACCATGTTAATATATGCCTCATCAATTTCTTTCCCGATGATGGTAATATTCGCTTCGCCACCGCTCCATTTCACATCATCAACCGTTGCAATCTTTTCCACTTCCACGATCACATTTTCATCATGCGGCGGCACCATCTGTGCGCCATCATCCCAATACGCTTTGTAGCCGTTGTATTCTTTCGGATTATGCGATGCAGTACAAACCACGCCCCCTTTGCAACCCAGGTGACGTATGGTATAACTCAGTTCCGGCGTGGGCCGCAGCGATTCAAACAGATACACTTTTATACCATTCGCTGCAAAAACATTGGCTGTTGTTTCAGCAAAAAAACGGCTGTTGTTCCGGCAGTCGTGCGCAATTGCTACTTTAATATCATCTCCAAAACATTGCTTTAAATAGTTGGCATAACCCTGCGTTGCCATACCTACGGTATATTTATTCATACGGTTGGTACCCACACCCATCAGGCCGCGAAGCCCGCCGGTACCAAACTCTAAGTTCTTATAAAAAGCTTCTTCCAGCCCTGCCGGATCTTCTTTTTGCAAACGGATTATTTCATCCTTAACAGTTTGATCATAATTGCCCGAAAGCCAATTGTCTATTCGTTGTTGTGTGCTTGCATCCATATGATTCATTTTTACATCTTCAAAAGTAAATGTTTCGTATATCATTAACGCCGATAGGCTTATTTTTGTTTTTTTATGAACCAAACTTCTGAACATCGTTCAACTTCAGTGGTGTCATCCCGATTTAACCGGGGTACATTTTTATCCTTATTGATCTTCAGCTTCCTGCTTATCACTTCTTTTTCTTCTTCAGCGCAGGATTCAACAGCTACTATAAAAAAAGATCCTGCTACAGGAATATCAATCTACAATACAGAGGCCAATCCCAATAAGCTGGCCAGCGAAATGCTCACCGATCCTAATCATTACCTGCTTACCAAAAAGCAGATCAAAAAAAGGGTACGAGGCGTAGCTATCACCAATATTGTTGGCTATACCGCAATCCTGGGTGGCTTAAGCGCCGAATGGTATTCCAATTATCAGCAAACCTCTTTTCATACATTCAATGATAATAATGAATGGCTGCAGGTAGATAAGGTTGGCCATATGTATGGTGCTTATATCGAAAGCCGTGCCAGCATGGAGCTTTGGCGGTGGACGGGTATCGGCCGCAACAAGCGCATCTGGCTGGGCGGCTTAAGCGGCGCTGCGTATCAAACCATCATTGAAGTGCTGGATGGCTTCAGCGCCGAATGGGGCTGGAGCTGGGGCGACTTCAGCGCCAATGTACTGGGCAGCGGAACACTTATTGCACAGGAACTGGCCTGGAACGACCAGCGTATCAAATTAAAATTCTCTTTTCATAAAAATCATTACAGCGATCCTGGTTTGCAAAAACGTGCGGATGAGATCTACGGCAAAACCCTGGCTGAAAGTTTCATCAAAGATTATAATGCGCAAACCTACTGGGCAAGCGCCAACATAAAATCATTCTTTCCAAAAACTAAATTACCGGGCTGGCTGAATGTAGCTGTTGGCTACGGCGCCGATGGTATGTTTGGTGCTACAGAAAATATAGATAGAGATGCGCAGGGTGCTATTACATTCAACCGTACGGATATCAAACGCTATCGCCAGTGGTACCTGGCTCCCGACATCGATTTTACGAAGATCAAAACAAAAAAGAAAGGAGTAAGATTCTTATTTACGGTGTTGAGCGCTTTCAAATTTCCTACACCAAGCCTCGAATTTTCGAACGGGAGCTTTAAATTCAATGCATTGCATTTTTAACCGGGATATTTAATCCATCCAGGCGCCGGTAACTTTTCCATCTGCTACTTCCACATAAATATGTTCATCTAATGTTGTAGAAACAGAAAGGCCAACATAATCCACATCTACCGGGAAGGTCTTGTGCGTACGCTCTACCAGTGCCAGCGTCTGTATCTTTTTAGGATATTGTTCCAGCAAGGGTTTCAATGCATACAGCATAGTGCGGCCGCTGTTGGCAACATCATCTATCAATAAAACTATCCTGTTATTAACATCTATCGAAGCATCTAATGTAATGGCGGCAGGTTTCTTTTTATCCATGCTAAGCGCTACTACTTCTATCTTGCCTTTAAAGTTTGCTGCTAAATATTCACTGATCAGTTGAGCTATCACAATGCCATTTTCTTTTAT
The DNA here is from genome assembly GCA_048497855.1 of Bacteroidota bacterium. Taxonomy (GTDB): domain Bacteria; phylum Bacteroidota; class Bacteroidia; order Chitinophagales; family Chitinophagaceae; genus Ferruginibacter. The sequence goes on from JBEHZB010000006.1 coordinate 285,122, forward strand.
ACCAATCAACAACAATTCATTTTCTTCATAATTGCGTTCTGCTATTTCCAGCGCCATACGGCGGAGTTTTTTTTCTGCAACTTCAGCACTTAGTATGTATTTTTTATCAGCCATAATACGAATTTAAAGTTATTACACGAATTTTTACGAATTACACGAATTGTGCTACACGAATTATACAAATTGCACTAATTACACCAATTAGCACTTACTCTTAATTAGTGTAATCCGTAAAAATTCGTGTAATAAACATTTGCTCTTATTCGTGTAATTAATATTTACCTTAGCACTCTATAAAACATTGCTTATGCACATCATTCAGCAGATCCTCTTTGTTGCTTTGGCAGTTTTCGCTACCTGGTTGTTCAGTAAGAATATTATGCAGATACGCCGCAATATTTTACTGGGCAGAGACGAAGACCTGACTGATAATAAGCCGCAGCGCTGGCGCAATCTTTTATTGCTCGCTTTCGGGCAAAAGAAAATGTTCCGCAACCCGCTGGTGGCTGTTATGCATTTTGTGATCTATGCCGGCTTTATCATCATTAATATAGAAGTGCTTGAAATTGTGCTGGACGGCGCCTTAGGTACACACCGGTTATTTCTTCCCTACTTAGGTTCTTTCTATTCTTTTGTTATTGATTTCTTTGAGATACTGGCAGTTGGTGTAATTGCAGTTTGTGCTGTTTTTTTAGCAAGAAGAAATATCATCAAACTAAAACGTTTTATCAGCAAAGACCTTAATGGCTGGCCACGCAGCGATGCCAATTATATCCTGATCACCGAGATCATTTTAATGACCTTGTTCCTTACGATGAACAGTACCGACAGGGCCTTACAATTACAAGGCAGCGAACATTATCATGAAACCGGCGGCTTTATCTTTTCCGGTATGCTGGCTCCTGTGTTCAGCGGCATTTCCGAAAATACATTGATCATTATTGAACGCAGTTGCTGGTGGCTGCACATCATCGGCATCTTTGCCTTTTTGAATTACCTGCCCTACAGCAAGCACCTGCATATCATGCTGGCTTTTCCCAATGCCTATTATGCCCGGCTGGAACCAAACGGCAAAATGGATAATATGGAAAATGTGCAGAATGAAGTGAAATATATGATGCAGCCCGAACTGGCGCCAACAGGTGAAGCCGCCCCGCAAAAATTCGGCGCTAAAGATGTGTTTGATCTTAGCTGGAAAAATTTACTGGACGCATACAGTTGTACCGAATGCGGAAGATGCAGCGCTGCCTGCCCGGCCAATATAACAGGCAAGCTGTTAAGCCCACGCAAGATCATGATGGACACGAGGGACAGGCTGGAAGAAGTGGGAAAAAATATAAAAGCCAATGGCGAATTTAAAGATGATGGCAAAACCCTGGTTAACGATTATATAACTACAGAAGAATTGAGGGCCTGCACTACCTGCAATGCCTGCGTACAGGAATGCCCGGTAAGTATCAGTCCGCTGGATATTATCCTTGAACTGCGCCGTGCATTGGTAATGGAAGACAGTAATGCACCGCAGGAATGGAATACCATGTTCAGCAATATTGAGAATAACTTTGCGCCCTGGAAATTCAGCCCCGAGGATAGGGATAAATGGGCAGAGGAGATGAGTAATTAGGGAATTGGGGGTTGGGAATTAGGGATTAGTAATTGGGAATTAGATTTTCTCCTCCAATATTATAATTAAGCTACACAGAATTAAAAAATATCCTGACCAAATTATAATAGTACACCACCGAATTAGTGTAAGTCGATACTGAATTATAATTCCACAACAATTAATTAAAAAACACTGTTAGAAAATTATAATTTGGCGACACATAATTATAATAATCCGTTACTAAATTCTAATACAGCATTAAATAATTATAATTAATCAGCAGTTAATTATAAAAGCAAACCGAAAAATTATAATTGGGTGGCAGCTAATTACAATTATATCACTCAGAATTAAAAAAACATCATAAAATTATAATAATCCATTACGGAATTATAATTCAACTGCAGAGAATTATAATATAGCTTAAGCTTTCAGTTCGGGGAATAAAAAAAGCCCGGAGTAAAAACTGCCGGGCCTTAATATGTAGAAAGAATGATTAGCTTTTAATGAATTTAATTGTCTTTTCGCTACCGCTAAGTTTATTCCTCAGCTTAAGAATATATACACCTGCACTTAAAACAGGCAACTGAACAATATTTGAACTTAATGCTGCAGAACGTAATACACCTGCTCCTGTTGTATTCACAATAGCCATTTCCCATTCATTATAATTGCTTAACCCGGAAATATAAAGCTGGTTAGAAGATGCGTTGGAAATATAAATATCGGTAGCAGCTCCTTTAACTACATTGGCGCCAATAATATTGGAATAAGTAACTGCACCCGAAACATCCGTTTGTTTCAAACGGTAATAATACATGCCGGCAGTTAAATTCTCATCTGTATAGCTGTATTCTGTATTGGTAGCAGAATTGCCTGTACCATTAAGTGTTTTAATTGCCTGCCAGTTCCTTGAATCGGTGCTTCTTTCAATTACAAATGCTTTGTTGCCGGTTTCGGTAGCAGTTACCCATTTCAGGAAAACACTGTTGTTATTAACCAGTTTTGCATTGAAACTAATGATGTTTACAGGTAATATGCCACCCAGCGGGCAGGTAGAGGTTTGATACGGCATTCCGGATCCCTGGATAATGATCTCCGAAGTAGTACATAATAATGAACTGAGAGAGGCTGAAGCACAATCTGTAGTTCCCCTGTAAGGGTTAGAAACACTGGTTACAGTACCCGAGCCTGCATTTGTTGGCAAAGTGAAAAAGTTGGCCTGGCCGTTACAGTAAATATTGCCCTGTAAAGTGTACAGGTTAGAAGGAATATGGATGCCCGAAAAAGCAACCGTATAATTAACAGTAAGGTTATAATTATAACCATACGGGCAGGATGATGGTGCAATCACAGAAACCGGTGTTGCTTTAACAGTTACTACATAGCCGTCGGTAGAGGTAAAAGTACACTGGGCGTTCATTTTAGGCAAATAGCCTACGGTAAATACTAAAAGTATCAGGTAAAATTTCTTCATTGTGGTGAGGGTTTATACTTGTTTGAGCCGTAAAATTACTACAAAAAAAGTATATGTCCTAATCCCCATATTCCCGGACGGCAATTTTTATTTTATAAATGACTGGTTATCAATATAGAGTTTGTGGATAATTTTGTATAGGTGGCTGGCGGGGCATTTTGTTAACTTGCTTATCAAAACCTACCTGTTATGCCCGTATGGATAATCTACGCAATCGCCTCCGCCCTGTTTGCAGCTTTAACTGCCATATTTGCCAAAGCCGGTTTAAAGAATGTACAAGCCGACCTGGCTACTGCTATACGCACCGTCATTATTCTCTTTATTGCCTGGGGCATAGTGTTTTATAAAGGTTTTCAAAAAGATATCGGCGATCTTACCCGCAACAACTGGATATTCCTTTCCTTGTCAGCAGTGGCCACGGGGTTATCCTGGTTGTTTTATTACAGGGCGCTGCAACTGGGCAAAGTAGCCGAGGTAAGCCTTATTGATAAAGGGAGTATTGTGTTTGTGTTGCTGCTTTCTTTTCTTTTCCTGAAGGAGCCGCTTACGCCAAAGGTATTATTGGGCGGTGGGTTGGTGCTGGCCGGGCTGGTTGTGATGGTATGGAAATAGTATGTTCACCGCAAAGGCGCTAAGATGCAAAGAACGCAAAAAGGTTCCTGGCGAACTTTGCGCCTCTGCGTCTTTGCGGTAAAAACAAATCCGAAATCTAAAATCGTAAATAGTAGCGTACTTTTGCCCTCCTGATTTAAGACAGCAACAACGATAACGAAACATGGAACTGAGTAAAAATTTTGAGCCTTCGGCAATTGATGCAAAATGGTACCAGCATTGGCTGGATAAAGGATATTTCAACAGCACCCCTGATGAACGGGAGCCTTATACAATAGTCATTCCCCCACCAAATGTTACCGGCGTGCTGCACATGGGGCACTGCCTTAATAATTCCATACAGGATATTTTGATCCGCCGTGCCCGCATGCAGGGAAAGAATGCCTGCTGGGTGCCGGGAACGGATCATGCCTCCATTGCTACAGAAGCCAAAGTAGTGGCCATGTTGAGAGAACGGGGCATTACCAAATCATCGTTAACAAGAGATGAATTTTTAGGCTACGCCTGGGAATGGAAGGAAAAATATGGCGGCATCATTTTACAGCAGTTGAAAAAATTGGGCTGCAGCCTGGATTGGAACAGGACATCGTTTACCATGGACAAAGATTACTACAATGCCGTTATAAAAGTGTTCATCGACCTCTATGAAAAAGGCCTTATCTACCGCGGTAAAAGAATGGTGAACTGGGATCCCGTGGGCCAGACAGCATTGAGCGATGAAGAAGTGATCTTCAAAGAAGTGGATTCCAAACTATATTATGTTACGTACAAATTTGCAGATGAACATTCATCTGTTGGCTCCCCTTCAGGAAACGGGAGTAGTGTTGGAGGCATAACAGTTGCTACCACACGCCCTGAAACCATCCTGGGCGATGTGGCCATTTTTGTGAACCCAACCGATACCCGTTATATGGATATGGTTGGCAAAGAAGTTATTGTTCCAATAATAAACAGAAAGATCCCCATCATAGCAGATGATTATGTAACGGCAGAATTTGGTACCGGCGCCTTAAAAGTAACACCGGCACACGATAAGAACGATAATATGCTGGGCCTCAAACACCAGCTTAAGGCAATAGATACGCTGGATGCAACAGGTAAATTCACCGTTGCAGAATTGATGGATGATGCTCCGTCGGAGCAGGTATTGGCTTATGTTGGAATGGATCGCTTTGCATTGCGCAAAAAAATTGCGGAAGATATAAAAGCATTGGACCAGCTGCAAAAAGTGGAAGATTATAAAGGGCAGGTTGGTACCAGCGAAAGAACAGGCGCTGTTATTGAAAACAGGCTGAGCATGCAATGGTTCATTGATATGAATAAGTTCATGCAGAAAAATCCGGAGGCGCTGGAATCAGTAATGAATGATACCATCGCATTTCACCCCGCTAAATTAAAGAACACGTACAGCCACTGGCTGGGTAATATAAAAGACTGGTGTATCAGCCGCCAGCTTTGGTGGGGACAAAGGATACCGGCCTGGTACGATGAAGAGGGACGGTTTGTTGTAGCTGAAACTGAAGAGAAAGCAAAGGAAATATTCAATATTCAATATTCAATATCCAATGCTCAATTAAAGCAGGATGAAGATGTACTCGACACCTGGTTCTCATCCTGGCTTTGGCCGATGGAGGTTTTTAAAGGCATCAGTAATCCGGGTAATAAAGATGTTGAGTATTATTACCCCGGTACTACATTAGTAACGGGGCAGGATATCATTTTCTTTTGGGTAGCCAGGATGATCATGGCGGGATATGAATATGCAGCCCTTCCTCCTTTCAAAGATGTTTATTTCACCGGCATGGTAAGAGATAAGCAGGGAAGAAAGATGAGCAAGCAATTGGGTAATTCGCCCGATCTGCTGGCTTTGATAGAGCAATACGGCGCTGATGCGGTTCGCTTTGGAATTATGATCGCTTCGCCTGCGGGGAATGATCTTTTATTTGATGAAAGCTCATTAGAACAGGGAAGAAATTTCAATAACAAGTTATGGAATGCATTGAAGCTGGTGAAGATGTGGGAAGGAAGGAGAACGACCATGGACCATGGACCATGGACCATGGACGATAAAGACACTTCAACGCCTGAGTTCGCCATCGACTGGTTTGAGAACAGGTTGAACAGTGTGAAGATTGAAGTTGATAGCATGATCGATCAATTTAGATTGAGCGAAGCATTGAAGACAATTTACTCTTTAATATGGAATGATTTCTGCAGCTGGTACCTGGAGTGGGTGAAGCCCGGCTTTGAACAGCCTATTGATGCTGCGGTATATGATAAGACCGTTGATTTTTTTGAAGAGCTGATGCATCTATTACATCCGTTCATGCCGTTTGTTACGGAAGAGATCTATCATTTATTGAAAGATCAAAAAGATGATCTGTGTGTGAAACAGGCGAAGGCTACCGGACAACCAAACACAACAATATTGCAGCAAGGCGAGTTATTGAAACAGGTGATCACCGCATTGCGTGAAGCAAGAAATAAAAACCAGGTAAAGCCAAAAGAAACAATAAAATTATCTATTGAAACAAATACTGCGGATAATTACAAAAGCATTTCCACTATTTTAAGCAAACAGGTAAATGCCGAAACTATCGCATTCATTGATGCGCCTGTTGCCAAAGCTGTTATAGTAGCAGTTGAAAAAGATAAGTTTTATATTGAAACAGAAAAAGAACTGGATACGGTTACCCTGAAAGCTGATCTTTTAAAGGACCTTGATCATCAGCGCAGTTTTCTTCAATCGGTTACAAAAAAGCTGGGCAATGAAAAATTTGTTCAGAATGCAAAGCCCGAAGTGATTGAACTGGAAAGAAAGAAACAGGCCGATGCGGAAGCAAGGATAAAAACAATAGAAGAAAGTTTGGCAACGATTCGTTAAAGTAGGTTTTTGAACACTATTTCTGCTTAAAATTCGTTGTATCTTCAATAAAATAAATGTCAGATGTTACCAGCAAAAAGAATAGTGCTATTTTTTGTATTTGCCATTACCATGGCAACAGCTATGGCACAGCCACCTAAACAGGGAGCGAAGAATACGCCGGTACAAAAATTCAAGCCGCCCAAACTGACCAGCATGCTGGGCACAAGAAGTGATTCTGTTATGGTTTCTGTTGATGAAGGCTTACATTTAATAGACCTGCCGCTGCAAATAACCGACGATAAAAAAAATGTGTATACACTTTCTACTTACCAGTTCTTATACCGCAGAAAAGGCGTAACAGAGGATGAAGAAACCGGCAAGGTTAGCCCTATTACAAGTGTTGTTGCCAAACAATTTAATACTACTCCCCTCCCGGCAAGTTGGGCTACTATTGTTAAGGAAGAACTGCAACCGGGAGAAGAATTACTCTTCTTTGATATTGTGGTAAAAGATGCTCAGGGAAGACTGATGTTTGCGCCCAATATTAAATTAAAAACGCAGTAGGCGCATGATTGCGGTGAAAAAAGTTGGGGAAGAAAGTATCCCGGCTGTACAGCATATCGTTCAATTGACCTGGCCGGTAACGTACGGCCCTATCCTTTCTCCCGAACAACTGGATTATATGATCGACCTGATCTATAGTACCGATGCGCTTAAACAACAGCTCCAAAAAGGTCATCAATTTATTTTAGCTACTGAAGAAGATAACATTGTTGGCTTTGCTTCTTATTCTGCAAAAGATAATACCCAATCCTCCCGTTTTCGTTTGCATAAAATATATATCGATCCCGATCAGCAAGGCAAAGGCATTGGTAAAATATTGCTGGATTTTATTTTAGCAGATATAAAACCCAAAGGCGCAACAGACCTTGAACTGAATGTTAACCGCTATAATAAAGCATTAGGCTTTTATCAAAAACTTGGTTTCCATATTATTAATGAAGAAGATATTGATATCGGTAATGGCTATTTTATGAATGATTATGTGATGAATTTACCACTTCTTTAAAATTCGTATCTTTATTAAAAGCATTTATTTATATGAGTATTGAGGCGCTTCGCAATAAGATCCATGAAATGATCGATAAGATAGAAGACGAATCCACATTAAATATATTGATGGAAGATGCCGCTTTATACACTTCTGCAAAAGGTGCTTCTACAGAAGAAGAATTAACACCCGAACAATGGGCTGCTATTGAGACCGCACAAAGGCAAATAAAAGATGGCCAATTTAAAACGTACGAAGAAGTAAAAGATCATTTTGCCAAATGGCTTACCAAGTAATCATTTCAGACGAAGTCTTTAATTCCTTAAATTCCGTTGTTTTATATCTTGAGGCTAAATGGTCTAAGCAAGTAGCAAAAAACTTTCTATTAACTTTTTATGAAAAAGTTGATGCCCTTTCCATTCATCCCAACATTGGTAAAAGAACAATTAGAAATCCTGCGATAAGAAAGATACTTATTACGAAACACAATATGCTTTATTATGAAGTAACCGGAAGTAGTATAGAGCTGCTGAGTATTTTTTATACAGCCCAGGACCCTGCAAAAAATAAAATGGAATAAAATTTACCTTCTTTGGCTATCCATGTACCAATTGATGCGTCTGCTTGATGATCCCCATCACAAATACACTCTGCACATGTCCCATATTTTCTATCGGGCTTAGTTTGTTCACATGAAAATCGTAGTAGGCATTCATATCCTCGCACACTACTTTCAGCATAAAATCAAATTCGCCGGAAATATTAAAGCACTCGATCACTTCGTTTAACTCATGGATCGTTTTAATGAATTTATTGCCGGCATTTTTGCTGTGCTCTTTCAGCGACACATAACAGATCACCATCAGTCCCTTTTTTACTTTGGCATGATCCACGAGCGTAACATATTGTTTTATCACGCCGCTCTCTTCCATGCGTTTGATACGCTCATGTACAGGCGTTGTGCTCAGGTGTATCTTTTCAGAAATTTCCTTTACCGTTATCCGTGCATTTTGCTGCAGCAATTTTAATATCGCCAGGTCTTTATTATCCAAAGCAGTTGAAGCGATAGGTGAATTTTCTTTTTGAGTAGTTTTAGCCATAGATAACTATAATTTTATCCTGTGAAAGCCATTTTTTATGCAATTCTATCCCAAAGTTAGGAAACACTATAGAATTTTATTCTGAAAATGTAGATTTGCAGTCTAAAAAATACAATATGTCAACAATAACAAAGAAAGCAATTGATTTTGCTCTTCCGTACAAGGTAAAAGATATGAGCCTTGCAGAGTGGGGCCGTAAAGAAATAAGATTAGCAGAAGCTGAAATGCCGGGCCTGATGGCGATAAGACAAGAATATGCTGCAAGCCAGCCATTGAAAGGCGCACGTATCGCCGGTTGTTTGCACATGACCATCCAAACTGCTGTATTGATCGAAACGTTGATCGCATTAGGTGCAGAAGTTAAATGGAGTTCCTGCAACATTTTCTCTACGCAGGACCAGGCTGCTGCTGCTATCGCTGCTGCAGGTATCGGTGTATTTGCATGGAAAGGTCAATCACAGGAAGAAGCGGATTGGTGTATCGAACAAACTTTATTTTTCGGCGGTGCAGATCGTCCGTTGAATATGATCCTTGATGATGGTGGTGACCTTACCAACATGGTTTTTGATACTTACCCTGAATTGATCCAACACGTTAAAGGTTTATCAGAAGAAACAACAACAGGTGTTCACCGTTTATACGAAAGAATGGAAAAAGGTACATTACCTGTTCCGGCAATCAACGTAAATGATTCTGTTACTAAATCTAAATTCGATAATAAATACGGCTGTAAAGAAAGCTTGGTAGATGCTATTCGTCGTGCAACTGATGTGATGATGGCTGGTAAGGTAGCTGTAGTAGGCTCTTACGGTGATGTTGGTAAAGGTTCTGCTGCTTCATTGCAAGGTGCAGGTTGCCGCGTTATTGTTACCGAGATCGATCCGATTTGTGCATTACAGGCTGCAATGGATGGCTTTGAAGTTAAGCCAATGATCGAAGCGGTGAAAGAAGCTGATATCATTGTTACCGCTTCGGGCTGCCGCGACCTGATCACTGAAAAACATTTCCGTGTGATGAAAGATAAAGCTATCGTTTGTAACATCGGCCACTTCGATATCGAAATTGATATGGCATGGTTGAACGCAAATTATGGCGATACCAAAAATACGATCAAACCACAGGTAGATCTTTATACTATTGATGGCAAAGATGTTATCATATTGGCTGAAGGCCGTTTGGTAAATTTAGGTTGCGCTACAGGCCACCCTTCTTTTGTAATGAGTAATTCATTTACCAACCAAACATTGGCACAAATTGAATTGTGGACCAATACCGCTAAATACGAAAACAAAGTTTATGTACTGCCTAAGCACCTGGATGAAAAAGTTGCCCGTTTGCATTTAGCAAAAATTGGTGTAGTTTTAGATGTGCTTACAGACGACCAGGCCGCTTATCTTGGTGTTGCCAAAGAAGGCCCGTTCAAAGCGGAACATTACCGCTACTAAACTTAGTCTTTTTTTAAAGGTGAATAAATACAGCCCTGAGCTATTCTTAGTTCGGGGCTTTTTGTTGGGGAACCGCAGAGGCAGGGAGGTGCAGAGATACAAATGTTCAATATTCAATGTTCAATGCTCAATGTTCAAATTTGCTACGTCTCCCTGTCTCTGCGGGTAAATGTTTAAATTTGTACTCTAATAAAAAGTATAATGACCAAATTATCTGTCAACATAAATAAACTTGCTACACTTCGCAATAGCCGTGGCGGCAACAATCCTGATTTATTAAAATCAGCATTAGATATTGAGCGTTTTGGCGCTGATGGTATAACGGTGCATCCACGCCCTGATGAGCGGCATATCCGATATAAAGATGTGTGTGAATTAAAAAAGATCATTGCTACAGAGTTCAATATTGAAGGCAATTGTACGGAACAAAGTTTTGTTGATCTGGTATTAGCCAATAAACCGGCGCAGGTAACGTTGGTTCCTGATGGGCATAACCAGATCACTTCTAATCATGGCTGGAATACGGTAGAACATAAAAATTATTTAACGGATATAATCGCAGTGTTCAAAAATGCAGGCATACGTGTTTCTATTTTTGTTGACCCGGTTGTAGAAATGATTGAAGGAGCACAAGCTACCGGCACCGACCGTATTGAATTATACACTGAAGCTTATGCACGCCAGTATGCAGTTGGTGAAAAAGAAGATGCTATTGCTCCATATATAGCCGCTGCACAAAAAGCTAATGAATTAGGCTTAGGTATCAATGCCGGGCATGACCTTGATCTGCACAACCTCAAATACTTTGCACAGCATGTGCCTGGCTTACTGGAAGTTTCTATAGGTCATGCATTGATCTGTGATGCTATTTATTTGGGGTTGGAGAATACAGTGCAGTTGTATAAGAGATGCTTAAAATAAGTTGAAAGTTCAAGGTTGAAAGTTGAAAGTTAAAACCACCAAGGCACTAAGACACAAAATAAAAAGCCCCGCCTTAGCGGGGCTCTGTTTTTATTGTTCATTATTTTATTTCAGCAATCGCTGCAGTTTCCTTTCCAATGCCGGCCCACGTAAATTCTTTCCTACGATCTTTCCATCAGGATCGATCAGGAAGTTTTGCGGGATACTGACTATCTCATATTTCAATGCAACCGCATTTGCCCAACCCTGCAGATCACTCAGGTGTGTCCAGGTAAGATTATCCATAGCAATGGCATCTGTCCAGGATTGCTTTGCTTTATCTAATGAAACTCCCAGTACAGTAAAATTCTTATTCTTGAATTTATTATAGGCTACTACCACATTCGGGTTCTCCTGGCGGCAGGGCCTGCACCAGCTTGCCCAAAAATCGATCAGTACATATTTGCCCCTGAATGAGGAAAGGCTAACGGGAACGCCTGCTGTATCTGCCTGTGTAAAGTCGGGAAATATTGTACCAATGGCATTCTTCTTACTTTCTGCAAGCAATTGGTCAATATACAATCCCATCGGCGATGCTTTAATATTGGAATCGAGAACGTTATATAACTTTTCTGTTGCTGAAGGGTCATCGGCTAACTGATTGTAACGGATAATGGCCAGCGGTGAAACATAAGATGAAGGCCGTTGTGCAGCAAATTCGCTGCTGAGTATCATGGCTTCTCTTACCGAGACAGAATCGTAAGGAGCGTTCTCATCAAATACTTCTTTATAAGGTTCCAGCATGTTATTAAACACTGTAAAATCTGTATTGGAACGGGAGCCGGTTATAGATATTTTATTCAGCGAATCTTTATTGCCGGTGATCTTAACAACACTGTTATCCAGTAATATGGTTACATACGGTGGCTGGCGATTGAAGATCAATAATTTAAAATCAGGTATCGGCATTTTGCCTGTCAATACAAATTTTCCTTTTGCTATGGTTGTCTCTCCTTCTGAAGCGCCTGTCTGTCCGTTTAAAATAGACACCGGTGTTCCATCGGGATAACCTTTTATATTGCCATTGATAATAAAATTATCTCTTAGAGCTTGTGGCTTTTGCTTAATAGCAACCATTTTAGTCTTGGCTTTTGCTGCAGCGGCCGGTTGTAAACCCGTTTTGACCTTTGGTTTTGGTTTTACCTGTGCCATCGCTAATGCCGGGCAGATCGTTAATAAAAGGAAAAGTCTTTTCATACCGTGTTTGTTTCAGCGACAAATTTAATTGGTTTTGGGCAGATAAAAGACAGTGACTATAACAGCAGCCTCATTTTAACACCGCATCCAGGAATGCAGCAGTGGCGGCATTGATATCAGTTGTGCTTTGCAATGCTTTAATATAAGCGCTGCCGATTATTGCTCCATTGGTAAATTGACAGGCTGCTTTAAATATTGCCTTATCTTTTATACCAAAGCCAACCAGCACAGGATTCTTTAACTGCATGGCCTGCAATTTTTGAAAGTAAGGCTGTTGCTCTTCAATTGCTTTATTGTTGCCGGTTGTGGAAGAAGAAGAAACAGCATAAATAAATCCGCTGCATAATTCATCTATCTTACGGATACGTTCCTCACTTGTTTCGGGTGTTATCAAAAAAATAAAATCAAGTTCATGTTGTTGAAAAAGTTGCTGGTACTGTATTTCAAATTCATACATCGGCAGGTCGGGCAAAATAATGCCATCAATACCTACTTCTTTTGCAGCTGCGCAAAAACGTTCCATGCCATATTGCAGCACCGGGTTCATATAGCCCATTAAAATTACCGGTAAATGAATTTGTTCCCTGAAATTTTTCAGCTGACCGAATAATTTTTCTATTGTCATCCCATTGCTCAAAGCTATGCTGCCGCTTTGCTGGATCACGGGTCCATCGGCCAAGGGATCGCTGTACGGCATACCAAGTTCGATGATATCTGCACCATTATCCTGCAGGGCTTTCATTACCGTTAATGTATCGTTCAGTTGGGGGTAGCCTGCGGTGCAGTAGATGTTGAGGATGTTGTTTTGTTTTTGCTGAAATAGTTTTTCTAATCGTTTATTAACCTCACCCCAACCCCTCTCCTGAAGGAGAGGGGCTTTAGAACCTGCGGAATTGTTATCTCCTTTATTTTCCTTTGAATTCATAATTATTTATTTACTCCAATTTTCAATTTTGTTTATTACACTGCTTATATTTTTTTCTACAGCGTCGTTTGTGAATCTTAAAATACTTATTCCGTTCTCAATAAGATTTCTTGTTCTTACTGCATCATAAGCAGCAACTTCAGGATCTTTATGAATTTCGCCATCTACCTCAATAGCCAGCTTTATTTCATGACAGTAGAAATCAAGTATATACTCATCAAAGGCATGTTGTCTCCTGAATTTTAAATTCCCAACTTTTCTATTACGTAAGGCTTGCCAAAGAATATTTTCTGCTTTAGTTTGTTGCATACGCAGTGACCTTGCATTCTCAAAAGTTGATGCCCGGGAATTTTTATGCAGATTATCATTACGATCTTTCATCAATAAAAATTAAATAATCGCTGTTTAAAAAAATAAAAGAGGTTTAAGGACGCAGAGTCTAGCCCCTCTCCTTCAGGAGAGGGATTGGGGTGAGGTCAAATGTATTTCATATAAGTCGCCAGGTCCTTATCCCCTCGCCCGCTTAAGCAGATCACTACCACATCTTCTTTTTTAAGATCAAGTTTATTCAACGCAAATAAGGCATGGGCGCTTTCCAATGCAGGTATAATACCTTCCAGTTTACACAATTCAAACGCTGCTGTTAATGCTTCGTCATCGGTAGCGCTTAAAAAATCTGCCCTGCCGCTTTCAAATAAATGGGCATGTAAAGGACCGATGCCGGGATAATCCAACCCCGCTGAAATACTGTGTGGCTCTACTACCTGGCCATCTGCTGTTTGCATCAGCAGGCTCTTGCTTCCATGTAAAATGCCGGGCTTGCCCAATTGTGTAGTGGCGGCAGTTTTACCACTGTCGATACCGCAACCGGCAGCTTCCACTGCTATTAATTTCACCTCTTCATCATCTAAAAAATGATAGAATGTACCGGCTGCATTGCTGCCTCCTCCAACACATGCTATAACATGCGTAGGCAACTCATTTCCTGTTTTATTAAGCAATTGCTTTTTAATTTCTTCACTGATCACGCTTTGAAATCTTGCAACCATATCAGGATACGGATGCGGGCCAACTACTGAACCTATGATATAATGTGTATCTACAGGGTTATTGATCCAGTCCCTGATAGCTTCATTGGTAGCATCTTTTAATGTTTTGCTTCCGCTTGTTGCAGGCACTACAGTTGCGCCAAGCATTTTCATTCGTGCTACATTGGGCGCCTGACGTTCAATATCTTTTTCACCCATATACACCACGCATTCCAATCCTTTCAATGCACAAACTGTTGCTGTTGCTACGCCATGCTGACCTGCCCCTGTTTCGGCAATGATCCTTTTTTTTCCCAGGCGCTGTGCCAGCAATATTTGTCCGATGGTATTATTGATCTTATGGGCGCCGGTATGGCAAAGGTCTTCCCGTTTTAAAAAGACCGTTGCTCCGTATTTTTCACTCAATCTTTCAGCTAAAAAAAGTGGTGTTGGCCTACCTACATAATCAACCAACAACTGCTGAAATTCTTTTTGAAAACCTTCTTCATAAATGATCTTCAAATAATTTTCCTGTAGTTCTTTTACATTCGGATACAGCATTTCCGGAACGAATGCCCCACCGAAATGCCCGTAATAGCCATGCTCATTTACACTAAATTTCATCTTATATTTTTTTCACCGCAGAGGCGCAAAGGCGCTGAGGATTAAATTTGATCTCTGTGTCTCTCCGTCTCTGCGGTTAACTTAAAATCAATTCCAAAAATTTCAGATCCAGCCAGCGATCGAACTTATACCCTACTTCTTTAAAATGCGCCACTTCCACAAACCCGAATTTTTTATGCAGCGCTATGCTGATTTCATTATCTGCATCAATACCTGCTACAATAGCATGCAGCTTCAATTCCTTTGCTGCTTCTATCAACGGCGGCATCAATAAGTTAGCTACGCCTTTTCCTCTTGCATGTGCGGCTACATGAATGGTATTTTCAACCGTAAATTTATAAGCGGCAAAATTGCGGAAATGACCGATGGTGCTCATACCTAAGATAGTTCCATCTTCGTCTGCAACGAAAATGGGGAAACCCTGCTGTCTGCGTTCTTCAAACCATTGTCTCCGCATCTCCAGCGTATGTGGTTCATAATAATATACCGCCGTTGTATTGGCAATGATCTCGTTATAGATCTCCAGTATCTGCGGCAGGTCGTTCTCTGTTGCGTAGCGAATGGTGATCATACTTTTTATTTACTTTTCAAACCTTGCCTGAATTGCAGCACCAGCGCCATATCTTTTACACCAGGCTCTTTTTCAAACAGGCTGTTGATATCCACTCCATAATAATCAGGATGCTTAAATGCTTTTACTTTAGCAATATCAGCAGGCCCTATGCCCCCGCTTAGAAAGAATGGCTTTTCTATTTTACTGCTGCTGATCAGCTTCCAGTCAAACTGGGTTCCGTTACCGCCTGGTTGTTTACCTGCCGCATCAAATAAATAATAATCACACACTTCATCGTATTCGGCTATCAATTCATCAACAGGCGTTTTGCCATCTATCGAAAAACTTTTTATCACTTCTGTTTCTTCTGAAAGTTCTTCGCACAGGTCAGGGCTTTCTTCTCCGTGCAACTGCACTACATCAAGCGCATAATCATCTACTGCTTCCATGATCTCATCATACCCTGCATTTACAAACACACCTACTTTTTTAAGATCAAGGTCTGCTGCTTTCAGATCTTTCTTACTGATCTTATCGCCGATATACCGTGGTGAATCTTTATGAAAGATCAATCCTGCAAAGGCTATATCCAATCCGTCCAGTTGCTGCAACTGCTTTAGCTGCGTAATGCCACATACTTTAATATTCATGTTCCTTATAGTTTTAAATGTTTTACAAATTGCTTAAATGCCAGCCCGGGGTCCGGTGTTTTCATAAAATTCTCGCCGATCAAAAAACCATTGAAGCCATGCTGGCGTAACAGACCAATGGTCTCAAAATTACTGATGCCGCTTTCTGCTATTTTAATTTTATCTGCAGGTATCTTTCTTGCCAGGTCAATGCTGGTATTGATATCTACTGCAAATGTTTTCAGGTTCCTGTTGTTAACACCAACCAAATGTACTTCATTACAGATATGCTGCAATTCATTCTCGTCATGTATTTCCAATAATACTTCCAGTTGCAGCGATCTTGCAAAAACAGCCAGTTCCCTGGCTCTTTCCGGTGTCATACAGGCAGCGATGAGCAATATCACATCTGCGCCCAGCGCTTTTGCTTCTGCTACCTGGTATTCATCAATGATAAAATCCTTACGCAGTATCGGTATTGCATTAACCCTTGCAGCCAAAAGATCGGTATCTTTTCCCCCGAAGAATTCTTCGTCGGTTAAAACAGACAGGCAACTGGCGCCATATTCCGTATATGCTTTGGTAATTTTTACAACATCAGCACTGCCGTTTATGATCCCTTTCGAAGGCGACTTTCTTTTAAACTCAGCAATGATGCCTGTTTTATTTTCATCCAGCAAAAACTGTTTCAGCGAAAAAGTTTTCCTGTTATAATAAACCGATGCTTTTAATTCGCCGATGCTTCGCTGTGCCTTACGCTTTGCTACTTCTTCTCTTTTATATGCTATTATCTTTTCTAAAATATTCATTACTTGTCTTTTACCAGTTTTTGTAAAGATCGGTAGGCTGCGCCGCTTTCTAAACTTTCCACTGCCGATTGATAGCAGTCGGCATAGCTTTTATATTTACCGGTGCTTTGCAATGCCATAGCCGCATTGGCCAATACCACTGCATTCTGCGCCCAGCTACCTTCTCCTTTTATTATCTTCACAAATATCTTAGCCGCTTCTTCAACAGAATTGCCTCCATAAATATCTGCCGGCAATACAGTACGCTTTCCTAATGCTTCTGCTGTCATGATCTTTTCACCGGCATTGGTTATCACTTTTGTATCGCCTGTCAATGATATCTCATCATAACCATCTAAACTATGAATAATGGTAAAGGCCTTGCCGCTTTGCTGCAATAAATAATTGTAAATTCTTGCCATCTCTAAATTATATACGCCTACCAGTTGATAATTTGGTGAAGCAGGGTTAACCATTGGCCCCAGCATGTTAAAGAACGTTCGCACACCCAAACTTTTTCTTATACCACCAACTACTTTTAATGCCGGGTGAAATAAAGGCGCATGTAAAAAACAAATACCCGCTTCATCAAGTTCTTTCTTTAGCACACTGCTATCCGTAGTAAAGCGATATCCCAATTGTTCCATTACATTGCTGGAGCCGCTGATAGAAGAAGCGCCGTAATTACCATGCTTGGCTACTTTATTACCTGTACCTGCTACAATAAAACTGCTGAGCGTGGAAATATTGAAAGTGTTTTTTCCATCACCGCCGGTGCCTACAATATCCATTACATCATGTTCCTTCAGATCTATTGGTACACACAATTCCAGTAAGGCGTCTCTAAAACCCTGCAACTCTTCAATAGTTATGCTGCGCATTAGATACACCGTTATAAAAGCTGCTATCTCCCTATCGCTATACATGCTTTTGGAAATATTTACCAATACTTCTTTCGCCTGCTCCTTTGTCAGTGTCTTATGTTCGAATAAGTAGTTTAATATTTTTTTCATGCCCCTGTCCCCTGAAGGGAAACTTAAATTTGTAATGAATAATTATTTTTTGAACTGCTCTGCATTTGAAAAACAATAGCAAATTTTAATACACTAAAGTCCCTTTAGGGATTTAGGGTCAGCCAATTTCGCAATATCTTTTCTCCATCGGGTGTCAACACACTTTCCGGGTGAAACTGCACACCCTGCACATCATATTTTTTATGCTGCAATGCCATGATATAACCATGCTCATCTCTCGCTGTTACTTCCAGTTCTTCGGGGAAATTTTCATCGCTTATTATCCAGCTATGATAACGGCCAACTTCAATCTTTTTGGGAAGACCGGCAAATAAGCGGGGCTCATCATTTGACGTTTCACTTCTCACCTCTATCGGCGTTGCTATCCCATGATAAACTGCAGAAAGGTTGATCAATGTTCCTCCAAAAGCCTGGCCTATTGCCTGGTGCCCCAAACACACGCCCAATATCGATTTTGAAGCTGCATACTCTTTTATCAATGGCAATAACAATCCTGCCTCTTCAGGAATACCGGGACCGGGAGATAAAATGATCTTATCGTATTCCGCAATTTTTCCCAAAGCGATCTTATCGTTGCGATGTACTTCCACTTTGGAATGCGTGATCTTCTCCACCAGGTGTACCAGGTTGTAGGTGAAGGAATCGTAGTTATCAAATACCAGTATTCTCATTGTTAAAAAGTTCATGGTTAATAGTTCATCGATCATGGCTGTTGACTATTAACCATCAACCATGAACTATGAACAGTTATAATGCTCCTGCTAATTCTATTGCTTTTTTTAGCGCATTTAATTTGTTATTTACTTCCTGCAATTCATTTTCTGGTTTAGATGCAGCTACAACACCCGCACCTGCCTGGCAAATCAATGTATTATCCCTGCTTAAAAAAGTACGTATCATAATAGCATGATTACAGGTACCGTCGAAACCGATAAAGCCTATAGCCCCACCGTAATAACTTCTTTTTGTTGGCTCAAATTCATTGATCAGCTGCATGGCTTTAAATTTTGGCGCACCACTCAATGTACCCGCAGGAAAAGTTGTAGCCAGTAATGTAAAAGGATTAGCATCGTTATTCACCTTGCCCGTTACTTCGCTTACCAAATGAATAACGTGGCTGTAATAATTTATCTTTTTATATTCGGTTACTTCTACTTCGCTGCACATACGGCTCAGGTCATTTCTTGCCAGGTCAACCAGCATCACATGCTCTGCATTTTCCTTCTCATCTTTTTTTAATTTTTCTGCCAGTTCTTTATCCATATCATCGTTGCCTGTCCGTTTAAATGTACCGGCAATAGGATGTACAATGGCTTTTCCGTTTTGTACGATAAGCTGGCTTTCGGGTGATGAGCCCAACAATTTATAATCACCGTAATCAAAATAAAATAAATAAGGCGAAGGATTGATGCTGCGCAATGCCCGGTACACATTGAATTCATCGCCTGTAAAGGCCTGCTCAAACCTGCGGCTCAATACGATCTGGAAAACATCGCCGCGATGACAGCTTGCAATACCTTTTTCAACCATGCTCCTGTACATTTCATCCGTCATGTTGGATGTTTCATTTCCTGTTGCAGCAAAAGGAAATGTCGGAACATCTTTGCTTTTGATAAGACTTTCGATAACGGCTGCTTCGCTTTCTACTCCGTCGATCTTATTTTCAATGATAAATAACTCATCTTTAAAATGATCGATAGCAATAACGTATTGATAAAGCCTGTAGCGCATCAAAGGAATGCCTGTTGCCGCCGAAGCTTTAGGTGATATTGTTTCAAAGAATTGTACTGCATCAAAAGTGGTGTAACCAAATAAGCCCTGCGCAACATTTACCGGTTTCATAGCTTTTTCTTCTATTGAAAACCGCTGCATAAAATCCCAAAGTAATTCAGGCACATTTGCAGTTACATCTATCTTTATCTTTTCTACAGGCTGTGCCGGTAATTTATATTCAATAGACGATGGATCGCTGATCTCAATTCCTGCTATTGCATTAATGCCGATAAAGGAGTAACTGTTTTCTCCTGCATGAAAATCGGTGCTTTCCAATAAGATCGTATCCCTGAACCTGTCACGCAGGCGCAGGTAAATACCTACCGGGGTATATACATCAGCGAGGAGTTTTTTAAAGGTTGTTTGTATGGTGATCTTTTTCATTTTGTCTGAACGGGGATTGGGGTGGATGAAGTGGATGATTTGGATTTTAGATTTGGATTGAATTTTGGATTTTCTAATCTTTTGAATTGCAAAGAAGTGAATCCAAAATTTATCAATAATCCTACCTCTACATTATATGCTTCCAAATAATTTCTCGCTTGTGCAAAATGAACGCCTTCTACAAAAAAATCTACCCTTCGCTCTCCTATTAATACATTGTCGTAAAATATGGGCATGCTGAACTCACGTACAAAATTCAATCCTGCTTTTCTCAACTCTATTTCCAATGCCCGCTGATAAATGACTTCCTGGAAACCATTTCCCAAAGTTGAATGTACTTTCATTGAAGCCCCAATTACCTTCCTTGTTATCTCTTCGTATTTAAACTCTTTCATCTTATTAATTTAAAAATCCAATAATCAATCAATCCACCCCAATCCCCGTTCAGACAATAAAAAAACCCCGACAAATTGTGTCGGGGCCTGAATATTATAAGGTATATCAATAGCATAGCGACACCATCACAGAACTGACTGCCACCACCAACTATTGCTATTTGTATTGATCATTTGCATTTGTGGTACAAATATGGAGCTGTTTTGATTAATAAAAAAACTTTTTTTACAAAATAGGTTAAATTTGGGTATGCTGATACAACAACAACAGGAAGGATCAAAAGGATCTTTTTTTGTAGAAGAAAACAACAAGCGCCTTGCTGAAATGACCTACTCGATGGTGGGTAACGAAACTATGATCATTGACCATACGGAAGTTGATGATGCATTGAGAGGAAAGAATGTAGGCTACCAGCTGGTGCATACGGCAGTGGAATATGCCCGTACCAATAACATGAAAATAATTCCGCTTTGTCCTTTTGCAAGATCAGTCTTTGTGAAAAAAGGCGATGAGTTTGCGGATGTATGGAAAAAATAAACTGTGGATTCTTTTACCGCAGAGAATAAGAGAACACAGAGTTTTCGCAGAGTATCTCTGCGAAAACTCAAGCAACTCATTTCTCAGCGGTTAAGTATAGAACACTTCTATTTGGCTGGCAATAAAAATAATCACAAGACAAAAGCACTTTATGAACATAATTGTTTTCGGCGCCACCGGTATGGTAGGTAAATATTTAGTTAAACAAGCTTTATACAAAGGCTATCGTGTAAAAGCATTTGGCCGAAATGTACATACCACTGATTTACCCGAAGATGAAAAGCTGGAACTGGTGCAGGGCGCTTTGTTTGATGAGCAGCAGGTATATAATGCATTGAATGGGTGCGATGCTGTGCTTTCTGCATTGGGCGGCAGCTTTGATGGTACTGATTTTACAAGATCGCTGGGCATGAAAAATATTGTACAGCAAATGCAAAAGACCGGTGTAAAAAGAATTGTAGCAGTTGGCGGCATGGGTGTGCTGGATGATGAACAGGGAAAATATCTCCTGGATTCGCCGGATTATCCGCCTCAATATTTACCTGTTGGTAAAGAACATTTGAAAGCATACAAGATATTAAAATCATCTTCGCTGGAATGGACATTTGTTTGTCCGCCCGATATAATAAATGAAGGCCCGGGCGGCGAATTTGTTACCGCAGCCGATCATGTACCAGAGCCCAATAATTATAAAATAAAAGCGGGTGACCTGGCTTTATTTATGCTGAACGAATTAGAAAATAAAGAATATATCCATCACCGAGTTGGCATATCCAATACCTGATCTTCACTAACCATAACGCATACATAAACGCAATTATTTGCAAATCAAATAATTAAAAAATTTTATTGTTGTTTAAAAAATACATTGTATTTTTGTGATACCCTACAAGATTCCATTACACTCCATGACTTACCGACCACTTCCAACATCTTATCACCTGTTACAGGTCCAAGTATCTTTTTAAACCAGTTATGAGGTTCTATATCCTTTAAGACCAGCAATTTTTGTTGAACCTCAAACCCTTTACAATGCGGATTTTATCCCTATCAGGCGTAGCTATGCTGTGCATGTTCGCCACTACTGCCAATTGCCAGGTCATACGACCGTATGCGCAAACTTATTCTGATAATATTAGAGGCACCGTAACCATGTTTGGTAATACCATACTGCATATTGTAGATAACGGATCGCCCAACACCACCAAAATGAACGAGACCAGCAATGCGTCTAACGGACAGGGTGGATTAGGTTTTAGCCAATACGGAAATGATGGCGAAAATATGCAGCATATTGATGTTGACGGCACTACTGCCAACACTGCTTTTTTTGCGCTTGGCGCAAATAACTGGCGCTACCTTGCCAATAACAGCAACCAGGGCACCAGCTGGAGAACATTGAATGCTCCCGGCTCTCCATGGACAAACAGCACTGCCAGCTTTGGTTATGGCCATTCTCAAAACACTACTATTACCGGCTCGGGCAGTTATATCACCAGTTATTATTTAAAGAATATCACTGTTACCGATCCTGCGCTATTTACGCAATTCAATTTTGTAATGAGTTATGATGACGGCGCTGTTGTATATGTGAACGGAACAGAAGTAAAGCGTTCCAACATGCCGAACGGTACCATTGCTTACAATACATTGGCTTCTTCTAATAATTATACCACCGGCGAAACATTTACCGTACCAGCCTCAGCTTTTGTTGCAGGTAACAATATTATTGCAGTAGAAGTGCACCAGCAAAATGCCAACAGCAACGACTGCTATTTTGATATGAGCATAACAGGTGTTGCTAAAAACACCACCAACTCTTCTTCTGCCGATTTTACATTACCAGCTGGCACCAACACTATAAAATTCGCAAGATTATATTGGGGCGGACGCATCAACACTTCTGTTATTACCGCTTCACCGGATACGCTTACCAAGATCAAAATACGCAAGGGTACCGATCCTTACGTAAGCTATACTACTTCGTCGGCCAATGTGGATCAGTATGATATTACCGGTTCAGACAGGGTGTACCAATCTTATGTAGATATAAAAACATTGCTCAACACATCGGGCACTACTACTTATACCGTTGCAGATATCCCTGTAACTACGGGATCAATTACGGGGGGTGGCCAATACGGTGGATGGTGTATTGTTGTAGCATACGAGAACAGTACACTTCCCTACAAGAGTGTAAGGGTGTACGATGGTTACCTGCAGGTGTACAGCGGTGGTTCTTCCGTTACACAAAGTATTACCTTAAGCGGGTTGAATGTACCTAACAACACCTTGTCGGTAAGCGATGCCGTATTTAATACCATGGCATGGGAAGGCGATGCCAACTTAAGTTCTTCTGCATCTAATCCTGATGGCGATTTTCTTAAAATAAACGGCAATACATTTTCCAATGCGGTTAACCCTGCTACCAATATGTGGAACGGCACCATCAGTAAGAACGGCGCCTTTTTAACCAACCGAAACCCGGCTTACAGCAACCAGATGGGTATTGATATTGATGAAGCGCAGATAGGCACCGGCTTTGGCATATTACCCAATGCAACAAGCGTTACGATCACGTTTGGTACAGAGGCCGATCAATATTTTCCGAGTGTACTGGGCTTTGCTATTGCTATGAAAGACCCAAGTATTATTATTGATAAAGCAGTCTCCGATGCCAGCAATAACGGCTTTGTAGAACCAAATGAAGTATTGACCTATACCTTAACTGGCATTAATAATGGCCCCGGTTCCGCTTACAGCTGTACTGTTGTAGACACCTTACCTTCTATGGTTACGTACGTGGCTAATTCAATGGAAGTGGTTAGCTGCCCCGGGCTTATGGCCGGGGTAAAATTGGATGCTACAACAGGTGACGGTGTAATGATGGGAACTGTTGGTAGCAAGCAATATGTAAAATTCAATATTGGTTTGGGTGCTACAGATGCAGCCGGTGGCGTACTTGCACAGGGAGATACTTACACACTGAAATTTAAAGTAAAAGTAGGCGCTGTACCAGGCAGTATTACTAATACGGCAAGGATAATGGCTACATCGCAGGCCCTGGAACCTTTTGTAGATGATGGCACAGCGATCATCAGCACTATCACCGGCGGACCATTGGCAGTAAAGATGACTTCCTTTACAGGGATACGTACCGGCAACAATGCTTTATTAAAATGGACAACCTATATCGAAATTAAAAATGACCGTTTTGAAATAGAACGCAGTGAAGATGGTATTCATTTTTCGCAAAGAGGAAGTGTTACCGGAAGCGGGTCTTCCGATATAAAGCATGATTACCAATTCACCGATCCATTGAACACATCGGCCAAAATAGTGTATTACCGCTTACGTGTAGTAGATATCGATGGTAAATACAATTACAGCAATATTATTCCTATTCGCCTGGATGGTACACAGATCGACAATTTTGCGGTATATCCAAACCCATTCAGCAATAATATAAAAGTGAGTATTTACAGTGATAAAGAACAGGATGCCACACTACGATTACTGATGCCGGATGGCAAACAGGCTTTGGCCAGAACAGTGACATTGGGCAAAGGCGCCAATATTGTGGTATTGAATGATCTTGAAAATCTCAGCAAAGGCAGTTATCTTCTGGAAGTTGTACAAGACGGAAATAAGATAGCGCAGCGGCTGGTTAAATTATAAATTCCTCATAAAAACCCGTTAAGTGCCTGTTTTGAAAGCCGGACCCTAAACCCGGCTTTTGAAACAGCACTTTTTGTTTGTACCTCTTTTAACATTTTATGCCGGAGGATGAACAGCCTTCGGCATAATTTTTTCATCTTTATGAAAAATAATTTCGGTGCATAAAATTTTACTTCCCATTCTGCTGTTTGCGTCTTGTATTGTTAATGCCCAAAAGATAGACAGTATATACGTACATCTTTATACCGACAGCCTGAAAAAAGGAACCTATAATTATATCAATATCGATGGCTTACTGTCTAACGGAAGGTATATGCCACTGGATTCTTCGCATATTATTTTTTCCAGTTCTGCAGGTAAATTTTATGGCAATACGTTATGGCTGGATAAAGATTGTAAAGAAGAAAAAGTAAGTATCAAAGCGGTACTTCGCTCCAACCCTGCATTGTATAAAGAATTTACGGTGTTCATTAAAAAGAAAGAAGATGAGCAATTGCGCAGTTTAGAAGATATCATGCATGAGCCGCCGCAAAAAGGAAAGAAGAAAAAGAATTAACTACACAGCATTACATAATAAAGATCCCGGTTCTAAGAACCGGGATCTTTATTTTATTGAAAATTATTGCTTAAGCGAATTTCTTCGCATCTTCTAAAAATTTAGCCAGGCCGATATCTGTTAACGGATGTTTTAATAATCCTAAGATGGAATCCAGCGGACAGGTACATACATCTGCACCGGCGGCTGCACAACTGATGATATGATTTGGATTGCGAATAGATGCCGCCAGTATTTCCGTTTTGTAACCCTGTACATCAAATATCTGGCGCATTTGATGGATAAGCTCCATACCATCCCAACCGCTGTCATCAATACGCCCGATGAATGGTGAAACATAGGTTGCTCCTGCTTTTGCAGCCAATATAGCCTGACCCGCAGAAAACACCAGTGTACAATTGGTACGTATGCCGTTTTCGGTAAACCATTTGATAGCTTTGATACCTTCTTTTATCATGGGCACTTTTACCACAATATTCGGATGTATCGCTGCCAGTTTTTTACCTTCTGCAATTATGCCGTCAAAATCTGTTGACACTACTTCTGCACTGATATCGCCATCCACTATTTCGCAAATAGTTTTATAATGCCCTATCACAGCTTCTTCTCCTTTAATACCTTCTTTTGCCATTAATGATGGATTGGTAGTTACACCATCCAAAATACCAAGGTCATTCGCTTCTTTTATTTGTGCAAGATTAGCTGTATCGATAAAAAACTTCATAGTAGGTAATATTTAAGATGTAATATTTAATATTTATTTTAGACTTGATTGAGCCGTTTTCCTGGCAGCCGCTAAGATACTTGCTAATTCTGTAGCCTCCTTAATAATTCCGGACAATTTCTCAACAGGTATTAATTTTAGCTCCAATATTACTTCAGACCAAAACAAGGTCTCATCAGATTCTTCAAAAGCTATACTAAGTTTTGAGACAAAAGCCCTTTTGCTGATCGCCTTACAGGCTGCTCTATAATTGGCAGCAGCAGAGAATGACGACCTTAACAACTGATCTTCTATTACTTTTGATATTTTCTTTTTCGGAAGAGCATCACAAACATTAACGATGCGGTAAGCGAAAGATCTTAAACGACTTTCCAATTCTTTAGCGTTCATCCAATATTCAATATTACCTCGACCATATTAAATAAAAAATGGCAAGTTACTTACATCGCACCGCTCAACCACCTACCCTTGCTACCTTCCGGTCCTGGGGGAGTTCAGCAGGAGCTGGTCGTATAAGACTTGCCGGCGCAAAGATAAGGGATTGAGATGAAACACCAGCTACAAGTTGCAAGCTTCAAGGGAGAAGCATGCTGCTATTTGCTACTTGCAGCTTGTGGCTTGAAGCTTTCCTAAAAGCTGATCCCCGGTCTGTCTGTTCTTGAATTGATTATACCAACACCCAGCAACTGATCGGAGCGGTCGTTGAATCCTTTATAATAAACCAATATGGTGTAAGAATTTTCTGTTTCCCAATAATCACCTTCCAGCTCTACCCTTGAAGAAGGATCATTTTTATCAACAGCGATATAGGTATAATTATAATAGCCCTGTTTCAGATACAAACTGTTTTCATAACGGCCCTTATCTGCATTGAAAACCATTTTTGTTTCGTCGTTAAATTCATAATTGGTAAGCTGCCCGGCCAGGTAAATATCTTTTCCGGCATAAGGTTGCCCATCGGGTGTCATCAAAGAGAAATAGGTTTTACCATAGTCGCCCTGCCAGTATGGATTGATCGTTTCATAAGTTTCTACGGAATACATTCCATTCAGGTCGCGGAAATAAACATATCGCTGACCGCTCCGGTCTGCATCGGGTTTTAAAAATAAGTCGGTAGAATTCCTGTTATAATGCGCACTGTCTACCCTGTCGCTCTGCAGTCGAAAGCTCCGCAGATCAAGCCAGCGCCACTCTTTACCACCAGGAAAGATGCCGCTGCTCTCCGTATTATATTCCAGCGAGTTGCCCCGAACAAAAGTTGGCGCTATATCTTTTTGCGCATTGTCCCAGCGGTTGTTTTGCAGTATCACTACTTTCACCTGTTGTGCAGCGCTGAAAGTATTAAGGCCGGTAAGCAATGCTGTGAAAGTTAGCTTTTGGCTGGTACGAAAAAGCTGCGGTGTATAAGGCTGTACCACCTGTGCTTTTACCAGCGCCTTTTGATCTACCACTAAAAAACGTTTGGTGAATGCCAGCCTTGAAGTATCACCATTAATAAAAACCTTCAGCAAATAATTTCCCGACAGCGTAGGCACTGAATTGCGATCGGGCAGCAAAGCCTGGTAATGCGTATATCGTGTAAGCGCAAGGCTCGAGTAGCGGTAATTCGATATCCTGGTTTGCGTAAAACCTTTGGTGTAGGTAAAAGAGCTGATATCAACCGGCACCCAGTTGTAATCGCACAATACAAAAGAATAATAGTAGCTTTTTACATCAGCATCCATATCATCAAAATTCAGTTCCATCTGGTCGTTGCTGTTAAGATTATAAATGGGCAACGACTGCTGGTTACCATATACATGAAAGCGTGCCGTTCTTATATTGGGCATGTATATTTTATCGGGCAGCTGCGCAACTGCTTTTTGAGAAGAAACAACAGAAAGTATCAATACCAGGAAAAGAAATATTTTGGTTGCCGGGGCTTTTATCATGTTATGCTGCTGATTACGTTAAATAAAATACATTTGTAAGATACCAAAAAATATGCCGTTTGAATGTATCGGTCTTTATAGCAAAACGCATCGCCTTTAACAGGCAACGATCTTTTTCCAGGTTCATCATACGCCTGGCTATTGCTGCTACTGCCATCAGCGTGGCAATAATGATCGTGGCTGTAAGTTTTGTAAATGGTTTTCAGCAGGTCATCAGCAATAAGGTGTTTAGTTTTTGGGGGCATATACGGGTGCAGCAGGATGTTGAAAATAAAGTAAGCATTGCAGAAGAATATCCTATCTACCGCAATGATACCGTTGAACGATATCTTGCCCATATTCCCGAAATTAAGAGCGTTGAGCGCTTTGCTACCAAATCTGCTATAATAAAATACCAGTCGGATATTGAAAGTGTATTGTTAAAAGGTATCGACAGTTCTTTTGATTATGGCCGCATGAACAGCTTTTTACAGCAGGGCCGCTGGATGAATACCAAAGACAGTACTTACAGTAAAGAAGTAGTGCTTTCTGCCTATACTGCCAATCAATTACAATTATCTGTTAACGATAGTATTGATGTAATCTTTATTGACGATAACGGTATTGCCAATGCACGCCGGCGGCGGCTGGCAGTAACGGGCATTTACAAAACTTCTATCGAAGAATATGATAAGGCTTTTGGTATTTGCGATATCAACCTTATCCGCCGGATGAACAATTGGGAGAAAGACCAGATTGGCGGCTACGAGATATTTTTAAAGGATTATAAACAGACAGATACCGTAACCAGCATGATCTATAACGGGCTGCCGCAAAGCTGGTACAGCCGCTCTATCAAAGAAATATATCCCAATATATTCGACTGGCTCAACCTGCAGGGGCAGATCAAAGATTTCCTCCTCATCATCATGATCGTAATAGCAGTGATCAATCTTATCACCTGTCTTATTATATTGGTACTGGAACGAACAAGAATGACAGGTATTTTAAAAGCTGTCGGCGCTTCGGATTGGGATGTGCAACAGGTTTTCTTATACAACACTTCTGTTATTGCCGGAACGGGTATTTTAATTGGAGCAATACTGGGGCTGGGTATCTGCTGGCTGCAGGAACGAACCGGTTTTATTAAACTGGATGAAGAAGCCTATTATATGAGTTCGGCACATGCCGATGTAGTATGGTGGCAGGTTCTATTGATCTGCGGCGTTACTTTAGCGGTCTGTTTTGTAACCCTGATCATTCCTACTTTACTGGTGAAAAATATCAAGCCGGTGAAAGCGATACAGTTTCGGTAATTGTTATTGGTTAATCGTTATTTGTTATTGGTATATCGGCGATGTTTTAAATGACATGCGCATTATATTAATTGAAGATGGCTATTTTTTAAATGAAATCGACTGTGTGATTAAATTATATGAGCATTGCATTAATGCAGACGGCAATTTTTTAAATGAAAAAGTCGCTTAATTAAATGAAACCTATGGCTTATTATAATAATTCGGCGCATAATTAAATTAATTTGACTCTGAATTAAATTATCCGATCATTTCATTAATGAAGATGGCAATATTTTAAATGAGATTGGCTTATAATTAAATGAAACCTGTGGCTTATTATAATGCATCGGCCATATTTTAAATGAAATCGGCATTACATTAAATGAAGATGACAGTTTTTTAAATGAATACGTACTGCTAATCTAATTTTGATACCAATAAACCTAAAATCTCCCCAAATAACAAATCACCAATAACAATTAACTAATCACGATTAACTAATGTGGGATAAAATTATTCCCGTTGCCACTGCAGCATTCAATGATTCTGCCTCTCCCATTTTTGGTATCGTAATATTTTCTTTTGCCAGCGCTAAAAGCTCTTCATTTATCCCCCTGCCTTCATTGCCAATGATAAGGATACCTTGTTTGATCTTCGATAAAGTCCTTACATCTTTACCCTGCATTGTTGCTGCATAAACCGGGATATTGCTGTTATCCTTTATCAAGGCTGCAATATCAGTGTACACCATATTTATCCTGGCAAGGCTGCCCATAGTACTCTGTACTACTTTAGGGCTATACATATCTGCACAACCCACGGAGCAAATGATATTATCCACGCCAAACCAGTCTGCAATACGGATGATGGTGCCTAAATTACCGGGGTCTTGGATTGTATCCAGCGCTAAGGTTATTTTGTTGGTAAGATCAGGGGCTGCTGCCGGTTGTTTTTTTTCAAAAACAGCCAGTACTTTATTGGGGGTACTTAATGCCGTTATCTTTTCCAGTTCAAAATCTTTTATTGCTATTACAGCGCCGATGCTGTATTTCGTGGTAATGGTCGCATTGGCCGTTATCCATTCCGGTAACGCAAAAATTTCTTTGCAAATAAATTCCCTGCTATCCAGCAATTCCATTACTACCTTTGGCCCTTCGGCAATAAACACTCCAAATTCGTCCCTGAATTTTTTGTGGTGCAAACTTTGGATATATTTGGTATGTGTTTTGCTAAATATCATCGCTTATAAAATTTATGGCCTTTAAAACCTGGCATACAATACGGCTTACTGAACTATTGAAGGGCACCCTTATCTTTTTACTTTTTTTAGGCTCCTGCACTATTCCGCGTAAATATCAAAAAGGCAAACCTTTTGTTGCCAAGAACAGTATCGAAGTTAAGGAAGGAAATTTTAACAATGATGAACGCAGCGCTGTAAAAAGCCGCCTGAATGCGCAGCTGGACGACAGCTCCAAGATCACTACCAAAGATGCGCTGTTCGTTTTACATTATATAGATAAGCCGCCTGTTTATGACAGCGCTTCCGCCGCCTTATCTGCACAAAATATGCAGGCCTCTATGCTGCATATTGGTTACTACCGTTCAAAAGCTATGTTTAAGGCAGACACCATACAGCATGGCGATCAACAAAGAGTGCATGTACAATATACCGTTCTTGCCGGAAGGCCAACACTGATCGATACGGTGAGTTATGTGCTGCGTCGCCCCGATCTGCAGGCATTGGCGTTGCAAACCATGGATAAATCTCTTTTTATAAAAGGTAAACCAATTACTAAAGCTGCTGTGCTTGGCGAAATGGCAAGGCTTGTTGATCTGTACCGCAATAATGGTTATTATAAATTTACTTCTGAAGAATTGAAAGTAAGGGGCGATACTACTATTGAAGCATTGACCAATATTACCGATGATCCTTTTGAGCAACTGCAATTACTGGCCGAGGCACAACAAAAAAGGGATTCGCCAAAGATAAAGCTGGCAGTGGTTTTAAATACGCCAAAAGACAGTTCCAAACTAAAGCAGTATGTTATCGGCAATATTTATGTGCTGCCCGATTATCATCCCGGCGACAGCATTACCGACCCTACGCATATACAACGCATATCACGGAACGGTACCATCATCCGCTATCATAAGCGCCTGTTCCGTACAGGTTTTTTGATACGCAATATGTTCATTAAAAAAGGCGACCTGTATAATCAATCTAATTTTTATAAAACGCTGAATAGTTTTTCTAAAGCGGGCGTATGGCAAAGCGCCAATATACAGGTGAATGAACGAAAGGACAGCGCTTATAAGATCGATCTTGTTATTCAGTTGATACCCGGCAAGCAGTTTGGTTTTGAAGCGGCCATAGAAGCCAGTTATTCTGCTACAAGCAATACCAACAGTGTAACAGCGGCTAATGCGGGTAACCTGCTCGGCCTGTCGGGTAATGTTTCTATACAGAACAGGAACGTACGAAAAGAGGCCATTAAAATGACCAACTCCTTAAGGGCCGGTGTGGAACTGAATTTAAAACCAGACAGCAGCGGAAGAAAGAATATCATTAACTCTAATGAGCTCACCTATTCTAACAGTATCATCTTCCCAAGATTTATTTTTCCTTTCCGAAGATTGGATACCAGCAAACGTTTCGTAACATCAGAATCATTTATCAATACCAACCTGTCGTATATCAACCGTATCGACCTGTTCGATCTGCAATCGGTAAATTTTGCTGTAGGATATGGATGGAGCACCAGGGCCGCCAACAAATGGGTATTTAAACCGCTTAATGTAGAGTTTGCAAAGCTTTATAATGAAACCGACAGTTTCAAAAAAACGCTTGCCGACAACCCTTTCCTGCGGTATTCGTTCAATACGGCGCTGGTGGCCGGTTCCAGCCTGAGCTATGCCAACACCTACACCAATGCCAGGCACCCAAACCGTCAGAATACACTTAAAATAAATGTAGAAGAATCAGGGTTTCCGCTGGTAGTAATTCCATTGCGCACATTAGGTGTGTTTGACAAATACCTTCGCCAGTTTGCAAAAGCAGATATAGAGTTTGTTCACTCTGTCAGCTATTCCAAATCGGCTTTTGTATTTCGTGTATTTGGCGGTATTGGTGTTGCTTCCAAACAGGATACCACACTACCTTTCTTCAAGCAATATTACGGCGGGGGGTCCAACAGTATGCGGGGCTGGCCCATACGTGGCATTGGCCGGGGCTCTCAACCACTTGCACCTTTCTCCAATACCAGCAATCATTTCAACGACAGAACCGGCGACCTTCAACTGGAAGCCAATGCAGAATATCGTTTTGATATTGCCCAACTGATACCCAACTCTTTAATATTAAAAGGCGCTTTGTTTGCTGATGCCGGCAATATATGGAACCTACGCAACTCTAAACCTGACCGCAGTACCGACAGCGCTCAATTCAAATTCAAGAACCTGTATAAAGAATTAGGTCTTGATGCAGGCGTTGGCTTCCGCCTCGATTTCAATTATTTCGTTGTACGCTTCGATCTTGGCTTCCGCTTTAAGCGCCCCGAAACAAGCTATATCAACGATGGCTGGAAAATTCCTGCATTGAGTTTTAATGATGTTTTCAAAAAATTATTTACCCGTGGTAAAGATGATGAATACAGGAAATGGAGGTATGAGAATTTTAATTTTACCATTGGGATAAGTTATCCATTCTAATTGTTAATCCGTTAATCCGTATAAACGTTAATTAGTTTAAACGTTAATTTATTTCCGGCTTCTTATTATGTCGTTGAGAGCCGGCAATAAATTTTATATAGGCATTTAATTTTGCTAATATTTTCTCTGCTTGTTGAAGTAAATCCTCTGCTTTATTTACATCAATAATATTTCTCCTTTTACATTTAGATAGCCAGGCTTTTGTTTCCTGGATCGATCCTCTTGAATAAAAAAAGAATTGTTTGCTTTCCTTATAATAATATCGGCCGTAACCTTCTGCAATATTTGCTGATATTGAATCTGCTGATCGTGTAATCTGTTTACCAATAGTATCCTTTTTAAAATAATCCCAGCCTTCTACTATTTGCCATATTTTATCTGAAAACATTTCCGCAAGCTGATAAACTTCAAGTTTTTCTAATGTATACTCCATTCTTCTTTTACTATTAAAAATCAAATCTACAAAGACATACGTTTAAACGGATTAACCAATTAACGAATTAACCAATTAACGGATTAACGTTTCAAAATCTTCCATAGAAACAGCGCTATCCAACATAAATTCTCCTATCCTCGTCCTGCATAGTTTGCTTAAATAAGCACCACAACCAATAGCCGCCCCAAAATCATTCGCCAAACTCCTGATATAAGTACCGGTTGAACAAACAACTTTAAACTCAACAACAGGTAATTGTAAGTTTGTTATTTCAAAAGATGTGATGGTTACTTTTCTTGGTTCCAGCTTTACATCTACTCCTCTCCTTGCCAGTTCATATAACGCAACGCCATCTTTTTTTATAGCAGAATAAATGGGGGGCAATTGTTCTATCTCTCCAATAAATTGTTGCGTGGTTGTTTTAAGTAGTTGTTCTGTTACAAAAGAAAAATCTTTCTCTTGTTCGGGCTGGCTTTCCAGGTCGTAGGTAGGTGTAACAGCACCCAGAGTAAAGCTGCCGGTATATTCTTTTTCCTGTGCCATGTATTCATTGATCTTCTTGGTGAATTTACCGGTGCATACGATCAGTAAACCTGTTGCCAAAGGATCAAGCGTTCCTGCATGGCCGATCTTCTTGATCTGCAACATGCTTCTCAATTTACGTATCACATCAAAGGATGTCCAGTGAAGAGGCTTATCTATTAAAATAACTTTCCCTTCTGCATAAGGCAATTGAACAGCCGGATCAATGGGTATCCTTTCTTTACGCTCCGGTTTAACAGGCGTCTCTCCTGTTTCTATCAATTTATTGGTGAACCGCTGCCGGTAAGTTTGTTTACGTGCCAATGCTGTTGTTTTTGCAAAAGTAAGGGAGGTAGTTGATAGTTGATGGTTGATAGCAGAGACATTAGTTTCGAGGCAGTATTAGAGATGGTCCATAGTTGATAGTCCATGGTCCATGGAAGAGGCATTAAATTCAATACAATTCTTAATGAATAAAGCATTCTACCGAAAGAAATAAAAAACACTTCAAGGCCATATACCCGGCTATGGACCATCGACCATCAACCATCGACTAAATAGCCTGTCTTGCCTTCAACTCCAAATATTTGTTCACTGCATTTACGGTAAGTTTATCCGGCGCTGTCAATACAGAAAGTATCCCGTGCTTTTGTAATTCTTTTACAATAAGGCGTTTTTCAAACTCAAATTTTTCTGCTACTGTTTTAATGTAGATATCTTCTATGTTATGAGTAGTAAGATGAGATAATTTATGCAGTTCGGTGTTTTCAAAAAATACTACCAGCAATAAATGATGTTTTGCAATGGCACGTAAATAATTCAACTGGCGGTTAAGCCCCGAAAGCGATTCAAAATTAGTGTACAATACCAGCAGACTGCGGTGCTTTATCCGGTTACGGATCTGCATGTACAGCATTTCATAATCACTTTCTAAAAAAGCAGTTTCCTGGTTATATAATAACTGCAAAATATTTTCCCGCTGAATCGGCTTCCTGTCTGCGGCCAGCAGCGAGCCCATTTTATTGGCGAATGTAAGTACACCTACCCTGTCTTGTTTTTGCAGGCAAACATTGCCCAGTACCAGTGTACTGTTTATCGCATAGTCAAGCAGTGTTAACCCGTTAAAAGGCATTTTCATCAACCGGCCTTTATCTATTATACAATATACCTGCTGGCTTTTTTCATCTGTATAATTATTCACCATCAGTGAACCTCGCCGGGCCGTGGCTTTCCAGTTGATGGTACGCCGGTCATCTCCCCGCACATATTCTTTTATCTGTTCAAACTCCATACTGTGGCCGATCTTACGCATGCGCTTATTGCCATGCTCCGTTTGAATGGTAGTTTGCGACAGCAATTCATACTTGCGCATCTGCATAAAAGATGGATATACAGGCACCATTTCTTCTGCTTCAATATTGTGGCGGCGCATTATCAATCCCATCATGGATCGGACATACAAAATGATCCTGCCGAATTTATATTCCCCTCTTTCTACCGGGCGAAGATTGTAAATGATATTTCTTTGCTCACTGGCTTTAAAGCGATAGCGCAATACCCAATCCCTTTTTTGAAATTGCACCGGCAATTCATCAATGATCTCCATATCTACTGTAAACGGCATGTTGTTCTTTACCTGTACCTCTATTTTGTTGTCATCGCCATTACTCAGCCTGTCGGCAGTTATTCTTTTTGCCCCCGGGCTTTTACTGATGATAAACAGAAAGAGATAATCAATAACGACCAATGCAATAAAAACAAACAGCAAGGTCTTGGTTATTTGAAAAAGCGGCGGATAAAAAAAAGCCAGTATCAATAAAACAATAATCAGCCCCAACCCCAGGTAAAACCGGAGCGGTAGAAATAAACTGCCTATATATTTTTTTACAGCACTCATGACGATTTACGATTTGAGATTTACGATTGACGATTTTAGACCTGGCACAACATATAATTCGCAAATCCCAAATCGTAAATCGTAAATCTGAAATTACCTTGGTACCTCAATGGCCTTTAAAATATTATCAATAAGATCATCTGTTGTTAACCCTTCCATTTCTTTTTCAGGAGTCAGGATAATGCGATGACGCAATACATGCGGCGCCATTTCCACGATGTCTTCCGGCGTTACAAAATCTCTTCCTTTAACAGCTGCATTGGCTTTGGCGGCACGCAATATTGCCAGCGACGCTCTTGGTGATGCGCCTAAATAGAGCGCAGGATTATTTCTTGTTTCATTTACGATACGTGCAATGAACTCAATTAATTTCTGTTCTATTATCACCTGCTGTACCAGGTTGCGGTACGTTTGTATGTCTGCAGGCGATAAGATCTTGCGTACATCTTCCAGCATCTGGCCCTGTGTTTTTGCCTGCTGGCTGGTTAAGATATTTACTTCTTCCTGCAGCGATGGATATTTTACATCTACCTTAAATAAAAACCTGTCAAGTTGTGCTTCCGGTAAACGATAGGTACCTTCCTGCTCTATCGGGTTTTGCGTTGCCAGTACAATAAACGGAACATCCAGTAAATGCGTAATGCCATCAACAGTTACCTGGCGCTCTTCCATTACTTCAAACAAAGCCGCCTGTGTTTTTGCCGGGGCCCTGTTGATCTCATCTATCAAAATGATATTGCTGAAAATAGGGCCGGCCTTAAAACGAAAATCGCCTTCTTTTGGGTTAAATACTGATGTACCTACAACATCGCTCGGCATCAGGTCGGGCGTAAACTGCAGGCGTGAAAAATTCACGTCGATGATCTTGGCGACCAGTTTGGCAGTAAGTGTTTTAGCCACGCCAGGCACACCTTCTATCAATATATGCCCGTCGCAAAGCAAACCTATCATTAACAGGTCAACCATTTTATGCTGGCCAACAATTACACGTCCTATCTCGTTGCGTATCTCATATACCGACCTGTTGAGGCCGCTGAGATCGATGCGTTGCTGAAAAAGATTTTCTTCCATGTGTTGGGGTATTTGTTATTCGTTATTCGTTATTCGTTATTGGTTATTGGTTATTGGTTATTGGTAAATCATAAATCCAAAATCATAGATCACAAATCATCACTACTTATTACTTATTGTTTTATAAAAATGCTGCATCTGCTCGTTGAGTGATAACAACTGGTAATCATCAACCTTTTCATTTTGCTGTGCATGATTGATCGTTCTGTACAATGCTTCTATCCTGTCCCGCTGCACACCACTTTTACGGCTCAATGTAGTAATGAATTCTTCATTTACAAGACTGGTGTTTAAAAAATAATTATTACGGATGTATTCATTAAAATAGGTGGCCATTTTTTCCGCAATATTCTTGTTGTCCTTTTTCTGCAGGTAAAGGCGACCTACTGTTTCAGTAAAAGTAACGGTAGTATTCTCATTGGGCTTTTGCTTCTCAATGATGCGCTGCCTTCTTTTTCCACCAAATAAAATATACAATACCAGTAATGCTAATGCTAACCAAAATGCCAGCGCCAGTGCAGGGTATTTATTTATTTCATCAAAACTCGAAAAATTATCTTCATCATCACTGCTGCTGTTGCTGCCACTCCTGCTGCTGCCGCTACCGCCTTTCGACCTGCTGTGGTAGGTTCTGGTGCGGGTTTGCCGCTTATTGTAATAATCATCCCAATATAAATGGTATGGCTGCGCCGGGGCATACCCCAATGCCATTTGCATGTATTTATAGTTATCATTCTTCAGTAAAAAATAATTACTGAATGCACGGGGATCGCAATGCAAAAAGAGTTTTCCTTTTCCGTAAAAATGAACAACAAAGTTGGGGTCCTTATTTTCGTTAACGCCCAATACTTTTGTATCGTTTTTATCTATCTCCGAAAAAGAATTGCCAAAAGGCAGGTAGTAATAGGAAAAAGAACTGCTGTCTCTTATAAGGCTGGTAGTGTTTGTAGTGTGCATGTCGCCAAAAAGATCGATCACCCCTGCTATGCTGTATTGCATTTTACACTTTATCTTCTGCATCAGCAGCTCATCAATATAACTTGATGCAATGAACAGGTCGTTACCGGCATTCACATAATCCAGCATTGCCGTTACCTCATCTTCATTTAATAATAAAGCCGGTGTAAGACAAACGTACAGCGATGAGCTGTCGTAAACAGAAATATCATCCCAGGTCTTATCGAAAGATTGTTTTTTATCCCTGATGATATTGGTCATGTACATTGCTTCCAGCTGCTGGCGGGCAATATAACCACCGAAAGGTTTCTTATCTGTTTTAGAATAAGTTTCCTTCAACGATACCATTTTGCGGTCACTATCAGGCGAAGAAGATTGACAGCCTGCCACTAGTAATACTGCAACGATAAAAGAAAAACAATATGAAAGAGATCTATTCAATGGAATTATATCTTTTGATTGAAACCTGAAAATGCTGTTTCCAGTTTGTGATAAATAACCTGCTCAATTTGAAATTCGCCGTACCACACATACTCATAATTAAGCGTCAGCGATGCAAAATCATTTCGCAGCTGGTGATTGCTTATTTCCTGCACATACTGGTAATTGGTTTTATCTGCCGCCATCTCAATATAATTCCTGCCCGCAAGGTGATGCAGCGTTCTTAAATATTGATAACGAACAGCCAGCCTGAAATTGCCTGCTGTTAGTGCAAGCCTGATCAGCCGGTCGAAATCGCTTTCTGAAGTAACTACTTCTTCTGTTACTTCGGGTGCCAGTTGCTGGTTATTTATAGAACGGCTTTTCTTTTTAAATATACCTTCTGTCAAAAAGAGTTTATACAGTATGAACAATATAAATGCCCCGGCAAGTATCCATAAAAAAACAGAAAGTATCGGTGATGCTAAAAAACTATCTGAAGAATCTGAACTGCTTTGTGTAATGGGAGGAGAAGAAGATGATGAAGAGTTCCTGCTTTTTGAAGAAGAGCTGGAACTTGAGTTTATAACCGTTTCCTGGCTCTTTAATAAACTGTCGAGGTATTTTATGTACGCAAATGCTTTACTGTTTCGCCATGCCTCCAGGGAATCACCAGGCACAGTATGCGGATGAAAATATAAGAATGTGTCGATATTTTTTTCCTGGTAAACTTCTTCTACAGGGGCTTCAACAGTTGTTACCACAGTATCTTCATACGTTTGGCAATATGCTTTCGATCCGCAGAAAAAAAACAAACATAAAAATGGTATGAGAAAAAATACTTTACGCATTGTCTTGGTTCAGGCGGTTGATGATGCCATCCGGTTGAATGTAATATCCTTTTTTGTGTAAGCGTATGGGAAGAATAATAAAATACCACACAATAAAACCAGCCGATACAGCAAGGATCAATACGCTTGCCCAAACCGGCATGCCGGTATTATTTTCTGAATCAAAGGTTTGGCTCATCAGGTGTGTTACATAGCTTTCAAAAAATGCTGCTACAATAAATACGGGCACCAGGCATACGAGGATCTTCGCGGCATCCTTACCTCCTCTTTTAAACGAATCCATACGGGAATATGTACCCGGGAACAAGATTCCGCTTGCCAGCACAAACCCCGCAGTAGAAGCGATCACGATGGCAGATATTTCCAGTGTACCATGCACCCATATCACCAATATCGATTTCAGCCCCAACCCTTTTGAAAAGAACATGTATTGAAACGTGCCGAGCATCAGCCCGTTCTTCCACATCAGCCAGATGGTTGCAATGCCTAAGGTAAACCCGCCAACAAAGGAAAGAAACGCCACCCTGATATTATTGAACCCTATGCGCACGAACATCGAAAAAGGGTTATCATCTTTATACACACCAAACGGATCGCCTTTGGCGATATTATCTTCGGTCATGTTCACGTATTCATCTCCCAATATCCCTCTTGTAAAATCTTCATTGTTCATGGTAGAGAATACACCGATAGCCACAAAAATCAAAAAGACGATGGTAGTAAATAAGAAGATGCGGTGATAGCGCTTGAATAAAAGCGGCAGTTCCAGTTTCCAGAACCGGAAGATGCGGCTGTATTTTTCTTTTTTATTTTGATAGATGCTTTGATAGATACCGGCAGCGATACCGTTTATCCAACGGGTAACTTTGCTTTTAGGGTAAAAAGTTTTGGCGTAGGAAAGATCATCAATGAGTGTAACAAAACGCTCTGCCGTTTCATCAGGGTCGTCGGTATGAGAATGCTGGTATTCTTTCCACTTTTCTGCATTCTTCTTAATAAACATGGCTTCCCTCATCGGCTGGTATAACGTTTAAGCCTACAAATTCATGAATTTTTGATAAATAAAAAAATTACTCTTTCGTAGTATGTCTACGCTGCAATCCTTAATTTGCGTTTCATGGGTATTATTCAGATAGGAACAGCCTTTAACATCGACCTGGAATTCGAAATAGCAGAGTTTCACAAGCGGCTTTTGGCCTACCTGATAGATTTTACCTTACTGGTGATCTATCTTTTCAGCATGAAAAGGCTTTTGTACAGCGGCTTTTCTATGGAGCTGGAAGAAAGCATGGGCATCGATATCCTTGTTATTTCCTTACCAATGCTGCTGTATTCGCTGCTTACCGAGCTATGGATGAACGGGCAGACACTGGGCAAGAAGATCATGGCCATACGGGTAATAAGCCTTGAAGGTGGCGACCCTACGTTGGGACAATTTCTATTGAGATGGATAACCAAATTCTTTGAATGGCCCTTTTTATTCGGCTATATCGCTTTTTCTGCAGATAATATTTATGGCTACACCATGGTTACCGGCTTCCTGGGCATTGTAGTAGTTATTATCATCGCTGTTAATGGAAAAAGCCAGCGGCTTGGCGATATGCTGGCCGGCACTGTAGTGGTAAATACCAAAACAAAGCTTACGGTAGAAGACACCGTATTCATGGAAGTAAATAAAGTAGATTATAAAGTTGCTTTCCCGGATGTGATGCGGCTTAGCGACAGGGATATCAACACCATTAAAAATGTATTGACCCAGGCTACCAAAAGAAATAATTATGAAATGTGCAACCGGGTAGCTATGAAGATAAAAGAAGTATTGAAAATATCAACCGATATGCACTCCGACCAGTTCCTGGAAAAATTACTGGAAGATTATAATTATTTAGCCACAAGAGAGTAACTGCTGTTAATACCGCCTGAACGTACTTAAGAACAGTAAGAACAACCCCATCAATACTATGGCTATTATGAGAATGATGCCGTAGATTTTATAGTAAGTACGCAGGTTGGCCCATCCACGGGTAAGCTGTGCAGAACTCATTTGATCGATCCCTCTTTTCATTTGCATACCGGCGATGTATAAAAAAACATTCAGCAAAATAGTCACCAACATGGTTATAAAATAACCCAGTTCATTGCCCGATCCCATTCCAAACTGGAAGGTGGTTGTAAAAGGAGAAGAATAGGCTTTTACAAATTCTACTGTGGTAATACCCAGCCCTATAAAAGAAATAACAGCATTGATAATGGCCCACTGCGAAATGCCTTTGATATGATCCTTGCTGATCTCATCAAAAGCAAATTTGAAAATTGATTCCTGCTTATCTTCCATATAAAGAAAATTAGGCTAAGTATTATTTATAGATCATTTTATAAAAGTCGTATGCCAGTTGAAGCATCATAATGATACCTATGATTATAAAATAAGTTTTCAGCGAATGCAGCCCTTTGTTTACGGTGTCGATATTTTCAGCCGCTATACCAGCTTTGACCTTATTGGCAAAATTGACCAGGAAATAAAATGTTGATATAACGATAACAGCAGAAACACCCAGTATTATCAATAACCTTATAAAATGCTGATCACCATAGTCGCCGCCTATGATATCTCCTTTTGAGAACAAGGCAGCTGCAATAATAATACCCAGTAAAATGTAGAAAGTTATAGCAATGAATTTGCTCCATCTCCCGGCTTCTAAAAGATAGCCGGATATTTCCCCATCTATTTTTAATTCCTGTTCCTCTGCAATGATGCCCTCGTCCAAAAGGTCCATAGTAGTTAGTTTAGCTGCAATATCGAAAGAATATCTTAAAACCCGTTATTTGAATTGGCCATGATACCGAGTAAACCAAGCACACCCAGGAAAAGGCTTATGATCGTTACGATGCCTGAAATACGGTAGTATATCTTAAAGTTTAAAAAAGACTGCTGCAGTTCATCCTGGTTGTAACCTTGCAATGCTGCTTGCAGTTTTGTAGCAAAGCGATACTGGTAAACAGACGTTATGATCCAGATTATTGCAACAACAACATAAAATACGCCGCCTAAAATAGCTGCCGTATTATCACGCCTGAAGCCGTACACAGTTCTTGCTTCCGTTACCATGCTGATATAATAACCCGTTACAATGAGGACGAGACCACTGAAAATAAAGCCGGCTACAGCAATGAATTTAGCCCATTTTGCAGCTTCAGTAAGATGACTTTGCGAAACAGCATCTATCTGAAGATCGTTGGATAAAAAACTTTGTTCCTGTTCCATAAGTAGAGTTTTAATATAATTAGTTGTATCAATATGCTCTTGCAAATAATACCCGTTGCGTACTTGGCTTACCGGTGAGTACACAATTACCTGCTTCCTGTTTATTATTTAAAGGAATGCAGCGTATCGTAGCTTTCGTTTTTTCCTTGATCGCATCTTCCGTTTCAGCAGTACCATCCCAGTGCGCTGAAATAAAGCCACCTTTTTCATCCAGCAGTTTTACAAAATCATCCCAGCTGTCGGCAATAGTGATACGTTCATCTCTAAAGGCCAGCGCTTTGTTGTAAATGTTCTGCTGAATTTCATCCAACAGCT
Organism: Bacteroidota bacterium; assembly: GCA_048497855.1. Lineage (GTDB taxonomy): Bacteria > Bacteroidota > Bacteroidia > Chitinophagales > Chitinophagaceae > Ferruginibacter. The sequence continues at coordinate 327,715 of JBEHZB010000006.1, forward strand.
TTACAACATTTTCAGCAAGGCCATCAATGCTCATCGTAGTTTTTGTCTTCTCATCCCTTCTTGCCACTTCGGCTACATTATTTTCTATATCACGCAATCCCATGGCGATACGTACCGGCACGCCTTTCAATTCATATTCCGCAAACTTCCAGCCCGGGCGGTTATTATCATTATCGTCATATTTCACCCTTACACCTAATGCTTTCAATTCATTTACCAATGCTGTTGCTTTTGCATCAACAACTGGTTTGCTTTCTTCGCCTTTATAAATAGGAACGATAACCACCTGCATAGGTGCGATCCTTGGCGGCATGATCAATCCCTGGTCATCGCTGTGCGCCATGATCAGCGCACCGATCAATCGTGTAGAAACACCCCACGATGTTGCCCATACATAATCCAGTGTATTATTCTTATCACTGAATTTTACATCAAAGGCTTTGGCAAAATTTTGCCCGAGAAAATGCGATGTGCCTGCCTGCAACGCTTTACCATCCTGCATCAATGCTTCAATGCAATAGGTATCTTCTGCACCTGCAAAACGTTCATTCGGTGTCTTCACTCCTTTAATAACAGGCACCGCCATATAATTTTCTACAAATGCCGCATATACATCCAGCATCTTTTCGGTTTCTTCTACTGCTTCCTGTTTGGTAGCATGCGCTGTATGGCCTTCCTGCCAAAGAAATTCGGCAGTACGTAAAAACAGGCGGGTACGCATTTCCCAACGCACTACATTGGCCCATTGATTAATAAGTATCGGCAGATCACGGTACGACTGTATCCATCCTTTGTAGGTATTCCAGATGATCGCCTCACTGGTTGGCCTTACCACCAGTTCTTCTTCCAGCTTTGCTTCGGGATCAACGATCAATTTGCCTTTATTATCCGGATCAGCTTTTAAGCGGTAGTGTGTTACCACGGCACATTCTTTGGCAAAACCTTCTGCATTTTTTTCTTCCGCTTCAAATAAACTTTTAGGCACGAATAAAGGAAAGTAAGCATTTACGTGCCCAGTGTCTTTAAACATTTTATCCAGCTGGTCACGCATATTTTCCCATAACGCAAAGCCGTAAGGTTTGATCACCATACACCCCCGCACAGCCGAATAATCAGCCAGTCCGCCTTTTATTACAAGGTCGTTGTACCATTGCGAATAATCTTCCTGTCTTGTAGTTAATTCTTTAGCCATTTTTTATTTTTTTGCCCCCTAGCCCCCTAAAGGGGGAGATGGAGGAGATTATATTTTGTTTATTTACCGCTAAGTCGCTAAGACGGAAGGAAACGCAAGGAATTCTTTGTGCTCTTTGCGTCTTCCTGCCTTTGCGGTTAAGCACCACCTTTTAGCACATATTTAACAGCACTCTACTAAACTTTACAATTCTATGGCAAAAGATTTGCGGCATTTTGTACATACCTGAACAGCGCAAAAATAGTAACTTCATTTTTAAATCGTTTAAACAACCGCTATGTACACAAAAACTTTACTTTTAGCCTTATCTGTAACCGCCTTTTGCAGTTGCAGCACCGCCTACAAAAGTGGTCAGACACCAGACGATGTATATTACTCCCCCGTGAGAGTGGAAGAAGAGAATACGAATAATGACCGCGACGATAAACGTGACCAAACTACTTACCAGCCTGCTGAAGACTGGCAGGTGCGTATGGCTATTCGTGACCGCCGCTGGCGTGATCTTGACGATTACAGTTATAACAATAGTCCTTACAACTATTGCTACTGCAATTGCAACCATTACACCGGTTATTACTACAACCCTTACTTTTACCCTGTTCCTATTTACAATGTTAAGATAAATACGGTAAAGCTGAATAATACGCCGCGGATGGTTAACCTTAATGCATACCACAACTACAATCCTGTAGTTGCCAATCAAAAAACAAGCGGCACGTACTGGATCAATCCAACACGATATAATAACAGCAATAGCAACAACGGCAGAGGTTTGGGCAACAGCATTCGCAGGTTGGTAGAACCAAAGAATAATAATACCACAACAACTTCATCCAATAACGACAGCAGGAGTTACACTCCGTCCAACAACAACACCAGTAATAACTCAAGCAACAACAATTCCAGCAGTAGCAGCAGTTCTTCTTCTACTAATTCAGGAAGTGTTTCAAGGCCGCCGAGAGGTAATTAAATTAAAACGCCTTCAGCTTAATTTGTTAAGCGCATGCATAATTAACTGTGTATTTGATAACCCATATCATTTACTCTTCAAAAACAATGGATATAAAACACTATTGCCATGAAAAAATATTTACTCTTACTAAATCTTATTACCGGCACAGCAGTTTTCGCACAGGTTCCTGAAGATGCGGTACGCTATTCTTATTATCCGCAAAACGGTACCGCTCGTAACCTGGCCATCGGTGGCGCCATGGGCTCGCTGGGCGGCGATATCAATGCTACGTTTGTAAACCCCGCCGGGCTTGGGTTTTATAAAACGGGTGAATTTGTTTTAACGCCTTCTATCTTTTTAAATACCAATAAAGCCACGTACAGGGGCACTTCTTCATCCAACAGCAACAATAATTTCAGTATAGGTACTACCGGTGTAGTGCTGGGTTTTGGCACCAGGTATAAATCAAAAAGCAGCAATGCTGTAAGCGTTGCTATAACACAAACAGCCAACTTCAATAAACATATAAAGTATAGCGGTTACAATAACTACAGTTCGTTTGGCGAACAGTTTGCCGAAGAGTTTGCCCACAGCGGGTTAACCATTGATGAGGCATTGAACACTAATTCTGCTTTGCCTTATACTTCTGCACCGGCCTTATATACCTACCTGATAGATACGGCTACTGTTGGCGGCCAGGTAAAAGTGAAAGCAGCACCCGAAGCTGTTTTGGCCGGCGGACAATCCTTATGGCAGGAAATGGACCATACTGCAAAAGGCGGTATTACAGAACTGGCTATTGGCTTTGCACATAATCATGAAGATAAATGGTTCTTCGGCGGAACGATAGGCATACCGTTCTATTATTATAAAAGCAATACTACGTTCAGGGAAACTGATACTTCATCCAACGTACTCAATGGCTTTAAACAATTTGAGTACGTTGATGATTTTAAAACTATCGGTGTTGGTATCAACGGAAAGTTTGGTGTTATCTACCGGCCCAAAGATTATATCAGGATCGGGCTCGCTGTTCATACACCAACCTTTGCACAACTGACCGATACACGCTCTACAGCACTTACTACACAACTGGAAACACCATCCGGCCAGCCGGAATCTTTTTCCGTAAATTCCAATACGTTTACCAATGGCCAGCCGGGCAAAAATAAATACGGGCAAACAACTCCTTTCAAAGCCATATTGAGTGCATCGTATGTATTTCGTGAAGTGGAAAATGTAAAAAAGCAACGTGCCTTTATTACTGCCGATATAGAATATGTGCACCACAAAGGAAGCAGGTTCAGCGCAGTGAAGGATGATGAGGAAGAAGTATCGCCGGAGGAGAAAGCCTATTACAAACAACTGAACGGTGTTGTAAAAGAATTGTATAAGGGAGCCTTTAACTTTCGTGTGGGCGGCGAATTGAAATTCAATACCATCATGGGCAGGCTGGGTTTTGCCTATTACAGCAATCCTTACAAGGATAAAGAATTAAAGGCAAATCGTGTATTACTGAGTGGTGGCCTGGGTTACCGCAACAAAGGCATTTTTGTAGATCTTACTTATGTATATGCTATTTCAAAAGATGTCAACTTTCCCTATCGTTTAGAAGATAAAGCCAACACGTTTGCCACAACAAAAGAGCAACGCGGCAATATTGTAGCCACAATAGGATTTAAATTCTAAAGCCAACACTAATCGTTTAGATCTGCCCTGGTTATGCCGGGGCATTTTCTTTGAGCCGCAAGTTGCAAGCGCTGAGCTACAAGCTGTGCATTCGAATTGAACAGTTATTAGTTTTATTATGTTTCTCTCTTGCAGCTTGTAGCTTGCGGCTTTCTCATGCTTCTCCCTTGAAGCTTGTAGCCTGCAGCTTCTCCAACACTCCGTTAAACTCCGGAGCCGTCCACACAACTTCCTCATCTTTCCTGAACCAGGTCATTTGCCGCTTGGCGTATTGCCGTGTATTTATTTTAATGATCTCTACGGCATCTTCTAACGAAATATCTTCATCAAGGTAACCGAACAGTTCCCTGTAACCCACTGTTTGCAAGGCATTCAGCTTTCTGAACGGCAGCAGTTGTTTTACTTCTTCCAGCAAGCCCTCTTTCATCATTTCCTCTACCCTGCTGTTGATATTCTTATGCAATTGCTCTTTAGGCAATTCCAGTCCTATCTTAATAATATTAAAGTCGCGGTGTTTTTTTGGTTGCGTATGAAAATCAATGATCGATCTTCCTGTGGAAAGTTTTACTTCCAGCGCCCTTATCAACCGGTGGGGATTTTTTATTTCGCCTTGGGCAAAATAAACAGGGTCATTCTTTTCTACCTGTTGCTGCAGCCATTCCAGGCCTTCCCACTCGTAGTCTTCATTGATCTTTTTTCGGATAGCCGGATCTATCACCGGCACTTCATCAATGCCGCTGCAAAATGTTTTTATGTATAAACCTGTACCGCCAACAACTACAGCAATATCATGTTTCTCAAAAATAAGCGCTGCTTTTTCCAGCGCATATTTTTCAAATACGCCGGTATTCACTTCTTCGTGAATAGAATGAGAGTTAATAAAATAATGTTTTACCAGTTGCAATTCTTCGGGTGAAGGTTTGGCTACGCCAATATTCAGTTCTTTAAAGCATTGGCGGCTGTCGGCAGAGATGATCTGTGTATTGAAATGTTGGGCCAGTTGTATTGCTATAGTTGTTTTACCAACTGCTGTGGGGCCAACGATTACGATGCAGGTTTTTTCCATAAAGTGATTTTTATTAACCATGGACAACGGACCATAGACCATGGACTAAAAACCATCATTCGCATCTTCCGAGCTACTGTCTTCTTCGCTTTCCATCGATTCGCCGTCTTCATCTTTCTCGCCATAACCATCATTCAATGCATCGGGTTGAAGATCGTATTTCTCTTCCATTTCGGCAAGGCGGCTATCTACTAATCCTTTGGTACCATATTGAGATGGGGCAATGCCTTCGCTGCGTATACATACCGGGTAGGTCAATTTTTTTTCTTTCTCCTTTTCCTTCTCTTTGTCCTTATCATTATCTTTTTCTTTGTCGTTTTCGTCTTTATCTATGGTGATCAGCTCTACCATAAAATGCCAGTTCTTATTAAAATCGTATTCGTAAATGAATTTTTGGTTAGGGTTACTAACCTCTGTGCTGATAGCGGTTTCCGACATTATTAAAGGATCAACCTTATAATTCTTGTCATATTTTTCCAGGGATATTTCCCTGCCTCGCTGCCAGTTATCATTACTGCGGTAAAAAGTAGCTTTATGTTTCGAATCAAATTCGAAGCTTTTTAAAATGACCGTATGCAGATCAAAAAAGTTCTGCGTGTGCCTGATCAATATATCCCTGTAGATACTGTCGTCATCTTCCCAATATATCCTGAAACGTAGAATTGCCATGTTGTAAAAATACGTAATTTAAGGTAATTTGGAATTGGGAGTTAGGAATTGGTAATTGCCAAATAACTTTAGGATTTAAACAACCAATTCTAAAATCCCAATTATTAATTCCTAATTACCAATCCCTAACTCCCTTGCTTTCTTTAACATAAATGCATACGCTGCTTCATACTCATTTGGTATTATCCCATCCAGTATGGCTTCCCGTATGGCATTTTTAATATCGCCTACTGCACGGCTTGGCGGCAGCTTAAATGTTTCCATGATCAGTTCGCCGGTGATCGGTGGCTGCCAGTTGCGCAGGTGGTCTTTTTCTTCTACCTCGGCACAGCGCTTTTTTACCATTTCAAAATTATCCAGATAACGCTGTACCTTTTGTTTATTTTTTGATGTGATATCGGCTGCACACAAGATCATCAACGCATCGAAGTCTTCACCTGCATCAAACAGCAATCTTCGTATAGCACTGTCTGTTATATTTTCTTTGGTAAGACTGATCGGCCTTAAGTGAAGTTCCACCAGCTTACGTACGAATTTCATTTTTTCATTTTGCGGCAGCTTAAGCTTTGCAAATATTTTCGGCACCATCCTTCCCCCTATTACCTCATGCCCGTGAAAGGTCCAGCCATGGCCTTCTTCAAATTTCTTTGTAACAGGCTTAGCTATATCATGCAATACAGCGGCCCAGCGCAACCAGAGGTCATCTGTATTTTCCGAAATATTATCTACTACCTGCAGCGTGTGATAAAAATTATCCTTGTGCCCTTTACCATCAATATATTCTGCACCGGCAAGATCAACCATTTGAGGAAATATTATTTTAAGCAGCCCGCTTTTATACAGCAACTCAAAACCAATGGATGGCTTTTTACTCAGCAATATTTTATTCAGCTCATCTGCAATACGCTCTCCGCTTACTATTTTGATGCGGTCCGCATTTTCGATAACAGCCGTAAATGTTTTTTCTTCAATGGTAAAATTCAATTGCGAAGCAAAGCGTATGGCCCTCATCATGCGCAAAGGATCGTCGCTGAATGTAATACCCGGCTCCAGCGGCGTTTGAATGATCTTCCGCTCAATATCCTGTATGCCATTAAACGGATCGATCAGTTCGCCGTAATCATTTTTATTAAGACTTATCGCCAATGCATTGATGGTAAAGTCACGCCTGTCCTGGTCATCTTCCAGCGTACCTGTTTCAACGGCAGGCTTGCGGCTGTCGTAACTGTAACTTTCTTTTCTTGCGCCTACAAATTCTATGTCAATCCCATCAACAATGATCTGCGCCGTGCCGAAGGTTTTAAAAAAATTAACCACCGGCTTAGGGCTGAATTTTTTTGCTGTTTTATCTGCCAATGCAATACCATCGCCTACACAAACGATATCAATATCTTTTGTTGGCCTTCCCAGTATCTTATCCCGTACAAACCCGCCGATAATATAACAAGGCACGCCAAGCTCAGCAGCAGCTTCGCTGATCTTTTTAAAAACAAGTAGCTCTTTATCGGAACAGTTGACGTACATGAGGGTGCAAAAGTATTGAAGTATCTTAGTAATTGGGAATTCGTAATTAGGAATTAGGTTTCAAATTCAATCCCAATACCTGATTCCTAATCCCTAATTTCCTTTTCGGCATTAATATTGACCATATACCCTTCCACACAAAAAACAGTTATTTTAGAGGTTGTTTTGTCATTTTGACTTTATATTTAAATTTATATGGATAAGAAATTTTATTTGCAGGGACCGGAAGACGAAATGGAGTTTATGCCGATCATTCCCCTGAACGAAGATGATGACGGAACTGTCGATGACCAGCCGATTCCAGCCGAATTACCCATCTTACCCTTACGTAATACTGTACTTTTCCCCGGTGTGGTAATACCCATTACTGTGGGCAGGGATAAAAGCATAAAAGCCGTAAATGATGCCTATAAGGCTGACAAATTGATAGGCGTAGTGGCGCAAAAAGACAGTAACGTGGAAGAACCTGTTGTTGCTGACCTGGAAGATATTGGTACTGTTGCAAAAATTGTAAAGCTGATAAAAATGCCGGATGGCGGCACCACGATCATTATTCAGGGACGCAAGCGTTTTAAAATAGAAGAGATCACTATTGAAGATCCTTATTTTAAGGCGAAAGTGAAGATACTGGAAGAAGAAAGCCTGAAGGATGATGCCGATTTCACTGCCATGGTGGGCAGTATCAAAGATCTTGCGGGCCAGATCATGAACCTTTCTCCCAACCTGCCCAGCGAAGCGGCTATCATTTTAAAGAATATAGAGAACCCTTCTTTTTTGATACATTTTGTAAGCAGCAACCTTAACAGTGATATCAAAGAGAAGCAACGCTTATTGGAGATCAGCAATATCAAGGCAAGGGCAGAATTACTGATGAACCTGATGCAGACAGAACTACAATATGCTGAACTGAAGAATAAAGTAACCAACAAAACAAGGGCGGAACTGGATAAACAGCAACGGGAATATTTTCTGCAGCAGCAAATGAAAGCCATAAAGGAAGAATTGGGTGGCGATAATATGGCGGAGATAAAGGAGATGCAGAAAAAAGCCGAAGCAAAAAAATGGCCACAAGCTGCAAAGGAAATGTTTACCAAAAGCATTGAAAAGCTGGAACGTATGCATCCTTCTACTCCTGATTATTCAGTAGTGTACAATCATGTTGATTTACTGCTTGATCTTCCATGGGAAGATTATTCTGCCGATTCCTATGATCTTAAAAAAGCAAAAAAAGTACTGGACCACGATCATTACGGTATGGAGAAAGTGAAGGACCGCATTCTTGAATATTTAGCGGTACTGAAATTAAAAGGTGATATGAAATCGCCGATACTTTGTTTTCTTGGCCCTCCGGGCATTGGTAAAACAAGCCTGGGTAAAAGTATTGCGGCTGCTATCAACAGAAAATATGTCAGGGTAAGTTTGGGTGGTTTGCATGATGAAAGTGAGATACGTGGTCACCGCAAAACCTATATCGGCGCTATGCCCGGAAGGATACTGCAATCTATACGCAAAATAAAAAGCAGCAACCCGGTAATGATACTGGATGAAATAGATAAAGTAGGCAGCGATAACCGTACTGACCCTTCTTCGGCATTACTGGAAGTGCTGGATCCTGAACAGAACAATACATTTTACGATAACTATTTAGAGTTGGAGTACGACCTGAGTAAAGTGCTGTTCATTGCCACAGCCAATAATATCAGCAACATTCAGCCGGCATTGCGTGACCGACTGGAGATCATTGACCTGAACGGCTATGCCGTGGAAGAAAAGATAGAGATAGCCAAGCGTCATTTGATACCTAAGCAAATGGAAATGCATGGCCTGGCAGAAAAAAGTTTTAAGCTGAACGATCCCATACTGGAGAAGATCATTGAAGATTATACCCGTGAAAGTGGTGTACGTGAGCTTGACCGTCAACTGGCCAGCATCATGCGCTTCCAGGCAAAGGAACTTGTATTGAAAGGAAAGATAAAACCCTCCTTAACCGGTGCTGACGTGGAGAAAATATTAGGCAAACCACGTTACAGCAACGATCTTTATAAAATAGCCAATATGCCGGGTGTGGCCGTTGGTCTTGCCTGGACCTATGTGGGTGGTGAT